>NZ_AKKA01000130.1 GCF_000282035.1 Rhizobium sp. CF122 | reverse complement strand
GCAGCGGCAGCAGCGGCGACGACAGCAGCGGTAGCGGCAGCGGCAATGACGGCAACGACGTCTATGACGGCGGCGCCGGCTATGACACGCTCGACCTGTCGGCCCTGATCAAGGTGGTGATTGCCGACATCGAGGCCGGCTATGCCGAGGGCGAGGAGATCGGCCGCGATACCATTGCCGGCTTCGAGACCATCCATGGCGGCTCCGGTGACGACCGCTGCTCCGGTGGTAGCGGCACCGACATCCTGTATGGCGGGGGTGGTGACGATCAGGTGGCCGGACGCAGCGGCGACGACCACCTGATCGGCGGCGACGGCAACGACTACCTCGACGGTGGCAGCGGCGACGACGTCTTCATCGTGCTGGCCCGCAGCGACAGCAATGGCAGCCCCAATGGCGGCGACGACGGCAACGACCGGATGGAGGGCGGCAGCGGCAGCGACTGCTACGACGCCTCGGCAACCGTGCTCGGCGTCGTCATCGATATCGAGCGCGGCGAGGCCTCCGGTGCGGAGATCGGCGCGGACGAGCTTGTCGATGTCGAGGATGCCAGCGGCGGCGGCGGCGACGACCTCATCGTCGCCTCGGCCAGGATCAACGTGCTCGTCGGTGGCGAAGGCTCCGACATCTTCGTCTTCCAGTCCGTCGCCAGCCTGCAGAACGACGGCTCCGGCCATGACGAGATCCTCGACTTTGCCGTCGGCGACCGCATCGATCTTTCCGCCCTTGGCCAGACCGGCGC
>NZ_AKKA01000129.1 GCF_000282035.1 Rhizobium sp. CF122 | reverse complement strand
GCGCCCCGCTTTGAGCGGAGCGCCGTGGTGCTGGTCAGCGTGACCAGATGAGCTTGTGCTCGCCCTTGTCACCCTGGACGAGGGATGCGTAGACCGGGGCCGTGAAGGACGGATCGTCGAGCTTGAGCGAGAGGTATTCGGCGCCCGTTTCGCGGGCGGTCCGGCTCCAGCCTGCTCCGAACTCGACACCCGTTGCTGTGACGCGGAAGTCGGGTGCGCGGTCGTTGTCGCGGTCGCAGGGCTTGATGGTGGCCTTGACGTTGAGGGTTAGGGTCTTGATGGTGCCTGCGTATGCGCCGGTTTCGTCGCGGGTGAAGGTGCCGATCTGAGCCATTGTCGTATCTCCTGAGGTTGTTCGAAGCCGCCCGATGCGGCCTCGATGGCGGTCGACAGGCGACGGATTGGACGGAATGCATCCGCAGGACCGCAGCGTTAGCGAAGGACGGCGGCAGCCGAGCTTGTTGGCTCGCGAGGAATGACCGCTTGCGGTCAGGGGAAGAAGGTCGGCGGAGCCGTTGCTGGCCAAGGCCGGACCGGTGCCAGACCAGCCCAAGAGAGAGGCCGTATGGGGGACTTTCGCGCCGTCAGCAGAGAACGACGTGAATGATCGATGTCTCCTCATCAGCATGAACACCGCTGAAGGTGCATCACCACACCCGTCGTCGCAGCCGCCGTCTCCCGATGCACAAGACACGCTGCGC
>NZ_AKKA01000128.1 GCF_000282035.1 Rhizobium sp. CF122 | reverse complement strand
GATGAAATTCGGAACGAGTGGGCTTCGCGGCCTGTCTGTCGACCTCAAGGGGCAAGCTTCGGCGCTCTATGCCACCGCCTTCGGTCGCTATCTGCTCGACAGTGGAATGGCGCGCCACGGCGATGCTCTGCTGATCGGCCAGGACTTCAGGGATTCCAGCCCTGAAATCGCGGTAAACTGCACCGATGCTTTGGCCGGCCTCGGCTTCGACGTTTACGACTGCGGTAGCGTCCCAACGCCAGCGCTGGCGCTCTATGGCCTGCAGCAAAAGGCCGCTTGCCTGATGGTAACGGGCTCGCACATTCCAGCCGATCGCAACGGCATAAAGTTCTATCGGCCAGACGGTGAGATCGACAAGGCGGACGAGGCGGCGATCACGGGCGAGGCCACAAAACTCGATCGCGCCAGTTTTGCGTTTGAGCCCCGCGGCACCAAACCACAGGATCGGTCTGCCGAATGCCTCGCGGCTTTCCGCGATCGGAATGCCAATATTCTCCCCACGGGTGCCCTTACGGGCCTCAAAGTCGGTGTCTACCAGCACAGCACGGTTGCCCGTGACCTGCTGGTGGAACTCTTGGAGCATTTCGGCGCAACAGTCGTGCCGTTTGGCCGCTCCGAAACATTCATACCGGTCGACACCGAAGCCGTTTCAAAAGAGACGATTGCCAAGCTCAAGGATGTCGCAAGGCAGCATCGCCTCGACGCGGTCGTTTCTGCGGATGGTGATGGCGATCGCCCGTTGGTGGCAGACGAGACTGGCACGCCGCTGCGTGGCGATCTCCTCGGGCTGATCGCCGCAAACTTTCTCGGCGCCACATCGGTCGTGACGCCCGTGACTTCGAATTCCGGCATAGAAGCTGCTGGTCGCTTCAGCGTCGTTCGCACCCGTGTCGGCTCTCCCTTTGTCATATCGGGGATGCAGGAAGCACGCGCGGCCGGTCAGACCCATGTCGCCGGTTTCGAGGCAAACGGAGGCGTGCTGAGCGCGAGCGACTTCGAGGTCAACGGCCACGTGCTGCGCGCCCTGCCGACGCGCGATTGCTTCGTGCCGATCCTGGCGACGCTTTCTCTTGCAGCGTTGAAACGGCAGCCGCTTTCGATCCTCGCCGCGTCCTTCCATCTGCCGCTTGCCGCGGCCGACCGGCTTGAGAATTTTCCGGTCGAGACCAGTGGCCGGTTGATGGCCTTTCTTCGCGCCGGCCCCACCAATCTCGCTGCGTTTCTGCAGCCGATCGGCGAGGTCGGCAGCGTCAGCGACATTGACGGGCTTCGCGTCACACTGACGGACCGACGCATCATTCATTTCCGCCCCTCCGGCAATGCCCCCGAAATGCGCTGCTACGCCGAGGCGGAAAGTGAAGGCGCCGCCCAGGGGTTGCTGCGCGCTGGTCTGGAGCGAATCCGCTGGTGGGCGCAGGCGAATTGATTGGCGAAGCAAGCAAATATTCAAGGACACTCCAAATGACACAGAAGATCGTTCCCGTGATTATGGCTGGCGGCAAGGGTACTCGCCTCTGGCCGCTGTCTCGCGCTGCAGCTCCGAAGCAATTCATACAGTTCATCGGCGACAAGACACTTTTCCAGGAGACGTTGCTGCGCGTGTCCGATCCAGCGCTTTACGAGGCGCCCGTCGTTCTTACGAACGAAGAGTTTCGCTTTCTCGTCGCCGAGCAGGCGCGTGAACTGGACATCGGCCTCGCCGCCATCTTGCTCGAACCGGTTGCCCGCAACACCGCCGCCGCCGTCGCTGCGGCTGCGACCCTTGTGAGCAAGCGCTTTAACGAAGACACGATCATGCACGTGCTCGGCTCCGACTATGAGATCGTCGCCGACGACACCTATTTCGACTGTGTCCGCATCGCAGCAGCCACAGCCGCCCAAGGCAAGCTCGTGACCTTCGGCATCCAGCCAACCGAACCCGCAACCGGCTACGGCTATATCGAGGG
>NZ_AKKA01000127.1 GCF_000282035.1 Rhizobium sp. CF122 | reverse complement strand
AGGGGTGATCAGCTATGTGCTTGAGAGCCGGCATTATCGCAATCGTCGCAATCTTGGCGAGGTCAATGCCTTCTTCAATACAGGCGTCGACCTGCAATCCATGATGAAGCTGATCAAGGAGAACGAAGGCGATCTCTCCCGCTTCACCATCGACAGCTTCAACGCCTTTATCTCCCTGAACGAACGCGCAGCCCGCTCCGCGCTTCTCGATATCCAGAAGGCCTTGGGTCCATTTCGCAACGAACGCGTGCTTGCGGCAACCGCGGTAACCGATGCGATCGGAAATGCCAGCCCACGCCGCCAATATTGCAAAGCACGTTAAATGCCATTATATTAGCATTTGTCACAGATTTTTCTACATAGGTGCTAATATGTTCGCATTTAATATGTCTTCTCCTTCGGATGTCATCAAAGGCTTATCGGAAAGAATGAAGCGTCGGCGGATCGAGCAGGGTCTGACCCAAAGGGAGCTGGCCACAAGATCGGACGTCTCCTACGGATCACTTAGGCTCTTTGAAGAATCTGGGAAAATCTCCCTCGAAAGTCTTGTAAAAATTGCCTTTATCCTTGAAGCCGAGGTCGAGTTCGAGCACTTGTTTCCAATTCGGCCACCGCGGACAATTGATGATGTCGTTGATCGTCCTCTTAAGCAGCGGGTGCGTAGAAAATGAAGTTCAGACCAGTTCAGCGAATGAGCGTTTATCTGGATCTCGAAGGGCACGAGAAGAAACTCGGCACCCTCGCATGGAGTGGTAAGGAACGCAGGGCATACTTCGAGTACGCGGCAGAATTTCTCGCTGCGCCCCTGTTGATTTCGCCCTTCCATATGAAGACCGCTCCAGGATTGATTGCGGCAGCACGCGACCCCTTTGACGGTCTCCATGGCCTATTTAACGACAGCCTACCTGATGGTTGGGGCCGGCTGTTGTTGGACCGCCGCCTCCAGCGAGCTGGCATCGACTACACCCGACTCACCCCATTGGATCGCCTTTCGGCTGTCGGCAGAACGGGGATGGGGGCGCTAACATACATTCCTGATTTGCCAGACAACCAGAAACAACCAACCGAAGCCACTGATCTCGATTGGTTTGCTGATCAAGTAGATTTGGTACAGGCGGACATGGATGTTGCCGATATCGATAGCCTACAGGGCGCCCAAGGTGGCTCCGCGGGCGCACGGCCAAAGATAATGATAGGTTTCAACAAGGTCGAGAATACCTGTGTTCTGGACTACGGTCAGTCGTTGGAACCGGGATTTGAACGATGGATGGTGAAAGCTCCTAGTACTTCTGATCCGGCTGAGATCGGTGCGGAAGAGAAGGCTTACGCGCTTATGGCGGCAGCCGCAGGGGTAGAGATGGCCGAGACTCGGCTCTTCGATACCCGCAAGGGAAAGCGGCTTTTCGCGACAAAACGTTTTGACAGAATCCCTGTTGGACGGGTCCACATGCACACTGCCAGTGGACTATTGAACGCTAACCATCGCGAGGCATCGCTGAACTACGAACAGCTTCACAAGCTTACGCTCATGATGACCCGTGACAGCGCGGATGTCCTGAAAATGTTTCGAAACATGGTATTCAATGTCTATGCCAAGAACCGTGACGACCATGTGAAGAACCACGCATTTCTTATGAACGGTAGTGGCCGGTGGTCGCTGGCACCGGCCTATGATCTTACTTTTTCCTCCGGACCGGGTGGGGAGCATAGCGCGGCTATCGCCGGTGAAGGCAGAGACCCTGGGATGTCTCACCTATTGACGGTCTCCAGAGGGGCTTCGATCTCCGATCACGACGCAAAGGAAGTCATAGAGCAGGTTCGAACGGCGATCAGTCGCTGGCCACAGTTCGCTGAAAAGGTTCAGCTATCCAGATCCCGTACAGCCGAACTTGACAGAATCTTGAACGTTAGGAGGCCGGCTCAAACACTGCGTTTGCACGATGGTCGAAATGACCACAGCATTTCTGGGCCGTCACGGGCAACGGAAAGCATGAGCGATGATAACGATCATGACGCAGACGGCTTCGGTCCCAAGCGTTGATCTCCAATCAGCCGTTGGTGGCAATTGCTGAATTGCGCAAATGCGGCGTTGAGATCGGGTCTCTTGAAATGAAAATGCCGCACAGGGCGGGCAAATCCCTCGTTACTGACAGCAAACCGAAGGCGAGATCCACATCGACGGCAAGTATGCTGGCGGACACCTGAAGCAGAAGAACAGACCTGAGGATCGGATCGATCGGCGAAAGAAAAAGTATCAGAATCTCAAACGGATGACGATCCTCGCCATGCGTGAGAAGACACTCTTCGGCCGCGGCCGAGAACGCACCCTCACTCGGGTCATTCGAACCGAGGACAGCAACGAGGCATGGGAATTCGCCAGGAGGAGTCTGGTGGTGGATCCTCATAATTGCGCAGTTTTCCCTTTCAGAAATGAACAGAGCGTCGGGCGAAATTCTCGAGACCGCGCGGGTAGAGCCTGTCACGCTTACCAAGCGCGACAGGGAAAAGCTCATCATTCTCACCGCAGAACAATATCGCAGGCTGCTTCGTCGTACACACGGTGGCCGACGGCTTGGACGACGCACCTGACGAGCTCCATGATGAACTGATGAGCCGCCTCGATCAATTGCTTGACGACGTCCGTGTTTGAGGCGGGACAAGTCCTCGGTCTCCACTATCTGTGGAGTGGCCAGGCACAAGCCGGCAAGAGGCTGGTCGCACGGGCGCCATTGTCACGTCACCTAACTGGTTGTCATCGGCGCTCCTTCCGCTGGCCCGATGAGGCATGTCTGGGAGAGCGGCTTCGCCTCGATCGTCCTTAGCCGCCGCAGGCGGGATTGTGGTGGCGCCGTTGGAACGGCGAGCGGATATGAGCTTGATAGGTGCAGGGCGCGGATCAAGACCGGAGGTTCAGAAGGCGAACTCTGACGCGCCATCAGTGCCTGCTCATGGTTGGAAGATCGTTGCCCCGCATCGTTCCCGCGAGACCGGTGTGCGGAAGCCGCCCCATACGACCTCTCTTCAGGCGGGTCTGACGCCAATCTGTCCTGATCCTGCAACGGCTCCCCCGACCTTCTTCCCCTGCGGCTTCGCCGCATTCCTCGCGAGGCAACAAGCTCGGCCTTCGCCGTCCTGCGCTTAAGCTGCGGTCCCGTTGGGATGCAGTCGGCCCGATCGGCGCCTTACGACCGCTATCAAGGCCGCGTGACGGCCCCGAACACAGGACCTCTCTAACCAACCGGAATTTTTGCAACAGAGCCGGCCATCGCCTCTTCCCGCCGTCGCTGTCGTCCTCTCACGAAAGCCCGAAGATGATCGGAAGACTGTTCCAGAAGCTTTGCCTTCCGTTCTTCCATCCTCCGATGACCCGCGCGATTTCGCGCACGGCTTCGGCCCCACCGGCGCAATCGAGAAGTACGATGGTTGCCTCTGCCCCCACCGAAAGGCCATGGGTCTTGCCCATCAGCAGCGCGGCGGAATCGGACACCATGGAAAAGACCAGCCGCATATCCTCTTCGCGCGAAAGCTGGGCTACATTGGCATAGAGGTTCGCCATGCGTATCAACGACGCGTCGCCATAGGGCGTGAACGGATTGAGGACGTTGTTCGTCGCAATCGAGGTTACGACGCCACGTCCGGCGAGAAGATGTGCAGGTGCAATCCCGCGCGGGACCAATGCCTCGAAGCCGCGCCCGTTGAGAAAGAGATCTGTCGCGGGCAACACCGTCAGCGCAATGCCGGCACCGCCAAGGCGGCGGGCAATCCCTTCCACCATTTCCGCCGGCATGGCCGAGAGGTTGGTGACATGGCCGATCGACACTCTGCCGCCCCAGCCATGCCGCTCCGTCTCGGTTACGACGGCGGGAAGATTGGTATTTTCGGGATCCAGGTCGAAATCCAGGTGAAAGTCGACGGCCACGTCGTGCTTTCTTGCCAGCTCGAAGATCAACTCGACATGCCGGCGCGGATCCGGGTCGGTGTAGGGGCAGCCGCCCACGAGATCGGCTCCTTCCGATAGCGCTCTGTCCAGCATGGCGAAGGTCTCGGGCTCCCGTGTCAGCCCCTCCTGTGCGAAGGCGCAGATCTCTATGTCGATGGCGAAGGCATAGTCCGCCTTCACCTTCCGAATGGCCTCGAACGAACGGAAGCCGGCGCGCGGATCAATCTCCACGAAGGTCCGCATCAGCGTTGTGCCATGGATGATCGCCTTCTCGACGACGCGCGCGGCGCGGGCATAAACGTCCTCGACCTCGAAGCCCTTCTTGGCGCGGGCCGTCTCACGCACTGCCTCAGCCAGCGTACCCTCGCAGATTAAACAGCGGCCGAGAATGCCGGCCTTGTCGAGATGGATATGGCTCTCGGCGAAGCCGCTGAACGCAAAGGCACCGCGGGCGTCGGCCTCCATGACGGCTTCGCAGCGGAAGGCGGGCTCCATGGCGGCGATTACGCCATCCTTAATGGCGATGTCCACAGTCTCCTGCCCCTGTTCCGTTCGTGCGTTCCGTATGACCAGATCGAACAGCATGTTGCTGGTTTCCTTCAGAGAGCCACGGCCCCGCCATCGCTGCGCGGATCGTGCGCGCCTCGCACCGTGCCGTCGTCGTCGATGCGGATCACCCCGGCTTGGCCACCCAGCGGATTGAGCGCGCCGATAGGCGAGATCGTGTGTCCCAGGGCGTTGAGGGCAGCAAACACGTCCTGCCCTGCATTTTCCTCCAGTTTCAGCGTGTCGCGGCTGTCGGAGAAGGTCTTGCCCAGCAAGAAGCGCGGGCACGCAAGTGCCGCGGCCGGATCGAGCCCATGGTCGATCAGCAGGCTAAGCAGCAAGGCGAGCGTCTGCGGTTGGCCGTCGGCGCCTTGGGTTCCATAGACGAGATGCGGTCGCCCATCCTTCAGTGCCAGGCCGGGATTGAGCGTGTAGAAGGGACGTTTTCCGGGTGCCAGCCGGTTGGGGCTTCGCGAATCAAGGCTGAAGGCAGCTCCGCGGTTCTGCCACAAGAGGCCGGTATCGCCGACGACGACACCGCTTCCCCAATCGAAATAGATGCTCTGAAGAACGCAGGCACAGCGCCCCTCGGCATCGACGGCGGCAAGAAAGGCGGTATCGCCTTGCTGGTAGGCATGTGGCCAGTTCATCGCCTTTCCGCGGCTGATCGCGGCGGCCTTTGCGGCCAGCCGCGCGGCGTCGAGCATGGCCGCCATCGGTGCGGGATTACAATAGTCGGGATCGCCGATCCTCTGGCGGTCGAGGAAGGCCTGCTTCACCGCCTCGACGAGATAGTGGTAATGGCCGGCGCTTGCCGGGCCTTCGTCGGATATCGCATGGTGGGCGAGGATCCCCATGATGCCGAGCGTGGTGATGCCCTGCGTGGGTGGCGGGGGGGCAAAGAGTGTGACGTCTCGATAGAGAAGACTTACGGGATCGGCGAAACGGGCTTCGGTCGCAACGAGGTCGGATGCGCAAAGGGGCGAGCCTACATCGGCCAATCCGCGGGCGATACGCGCCGCAAGTTCGCCCTCGTAGAACGTCCTTGCGCCCTCGCGGGCGATGGTTTCCAGCGTGCGGGCAAGCTCAGGCTGGCGCTGGACGCCGTCTCCGACGAAGAGCGGGGCAAAGCCCGGCCAGGTCGCCCGCTCCTCGGCGCGAAATTCGAACCAGAAGCGTTGCGACGGGCTGACGGCGTGACCATCCCGCGCAAGGATGATAGCGGGCTCGAGCAGCCGGCTCAGCGCTTCGCTGCCGCCCCACCGGCCGGACGAGAGATCGAGGAGCTTTTGCCAGCTATCGACCAGACAGGCCGTGGTCAGCATCGAACCCGGCCCGCGTAGCGGAATTTCGCGGATGCCCGCCGCCCCGGCCCCTGCCGCCGCCTGGCCGATGCCGAGCAGGCAGGATATCTTTCCCGATGCATCGCAGACCATCCAGACCGCATCGCCGCCGAGGCCGCAGAAATGTGGGTAGAGCACGGAAAGGGCGGCGCCGGCCGCAATCACCGCCTCAATGGCATTGCCGCCGCGCCTGAGGATAGCCGCGCCCGCGTCGCTGGCCTGCCAGTGCGGCGTCACGACCATGCCGTTCCGGCTTCTGGCGCCGGTCGTTTCCGTGTCGCGGGTGGGGGACTCCATCAACGCAGAACCTTGCCGTTTTCGGCGACCAACCGTCCGGCCTTGTAGACGCGACGGTTCTTCGGCACACCGACGACGGCCTGCGGCACATGCTCCGCATCGAGTGTGGTGAAGTCAGCCCTGGCACCCACTTCGATGCCGTAACCCTCAAGGCGGAGCGCCTTCGCGCCGGCGGCGGTGACGATATCGAAGGCGGCGGCCAGCTCTGCGTCGGTATAGAAGCCGGACCGGTAGCCGATGATCTCGGCACGCCGCAGCATGTCGCCGTCGCCATAGGGCCACCAGGAATCGCGAATGTTATCGCTGCCGCTGAATACGGTCACGCCTTCGCTACGCAGCAGAGCAACAGGCGGAAAATTGTTGGCGCCGGGGGCATTGGTCATGATCGCAACGCCACTTCGGGCGATCAGAGCGGCAATCTTGCGAGCGGCGTCCGGCGCGAGATCGCCGAGTCCGTAGGCGTGGCTGACCGCCACATGGCCCTGCATGCCGAGCGCCTCGGTGCGCGTGCAGATTTCCTCGATGGTGAAGGCGCCGAGCGTGGCGGCGTCGTGAAGATGGATGTCGACGTCGACGCCGTGCTTTTCGGCGACGCCGAAGACGACGTTCAGATGCCCGGTGACGTCGCGGTCGAAGCTCGCCGGATCCAGTCCACCGACGAGATCCGCGCCAAGGCCAATGGCCTCGTCGAGCAAGGCCGGCGTCCCGGGGCTCTTCAAGATACCGCTCTGCGGAAAGGCGACGAGCTGAATGTCGATGATGTCGCGATATTCCTCCCGCACGCTGAGGATGATTTCCAGCGGCTTCAGGCCGACGGATCGGTCGACCATGACGTGGCTACGCATCTGGAGCGTGCCGTTGGCGATGCAGAGGTCGAGTTGGCTGCGGGCGCGCTCCGCCATCGGCGCGGCATTCGCCATGTTTTCCGCCTGGAAGGTCACGCGCTCATGCACGTCGAAACCGTTCGTGCAGGGACGATGAGGAATCCACTTGTCGCCGTAGAAGCTCGTGTCGAGGTGAATATGCCCCTCGACAAAGCCGGGGACGAGCAGCGCGCCGGCGATGTCCACCGAGGCGCTGGAGGCAATGGCCGCGCCGGCGGGTTCGATGGCGGCAACGCGCCCACTATCGACGGCGATGTCGACGAGACGACCATCAACCAGGCGGGCATTGGTGAAAACGGTGCCTGTCAAAGCCTTTTTCCCCTTCTCATGTGCCTCATCGCAGCTCGACGCGCGGTGAATCCGAGTTCGCATCATTACGGACCCGGCGAGCAGGCCGCCAGATCGTTTTTCAGGCGCTCTGAGCGCGATAGGCACGCCAGCCGCCAAAATGGGTGATATCCGGCTGGTTCGCTATGGCTGCACTTTCGCACAGGAAGCCGGTCACCTGCGAGCCGTCGTCAAGCGTCAGCTTGCCGACCCCGAGCGGGGCGGGAATACGGCCGATGAAATCGCCAAACCCCGCAAGCGGCACGGCCCAAATCTCGACGGCGATAGGCGCGCCGCCTTCGGCACGGATCAGGCCGGGCCTGGCCGGACCGCTGCCGGTAAGCGCGTAGAGCCTGTAATCGCCGCTCGTGGCGGTGGACCGACGGAAGAAGCCGCCGCGTTCGACAAGTTCGTGGTTGAGCGGCATGCCGGAAAGATGGGCGCCGACCACGGCGATCTCCCGATAGCCTTCCGGCAGCGGCTGTTCGGCAACTTCCGGATAGGGGTTGTCGAACTTGGCCAGCTTGAGGCCCGTTGCCTTGTGGAAGGCGGCGGCTATTCCGGCGGCGCGCGCCTCCTCGAAACCCGGGGCCAGGAACGTGACGCCGAGCGGCAGGCCATCCTTGCGGAAGCCGTTGGGAACGGCAACGCCGCAAAGCCCCATGAGGTTGACGAAGTTCGTATAGATGCCAAGCTTGCTGTTCAGCTCGATCGGGTTCGCGGCGATGTCCTCCTTTGTGTAGATCGTCGGCGTCGTGGGTACCATTAGAACGGCGATGTCCTTCCATACGGCGCGCGTGTCGCGCTTGAGTTCGGCGATGCGATGGATTGCCGCGAAGGTGTCGGTGGCGTTGAAATTGCCGGATTTCGAGAGGATTTGCCGCGTTACCGGATGGATCGCATCGCGATACTTCTCCAACACGCTGTCGAGGCTGAGCGCGCGTTCGGAAATCCAGGGACCGTCGTAGAGAATGCGTTGCGTCTCCTCGAAGGGGGTGAAATCCACCTCGACCTTCTCGCCGCCCATGGCGATCAGCCGTTCGACAGCTTCGCCGAACAGGCGCTCGGCTTCGGCGTCACCGAAGAAACGGAGCGCATCGCCGGCCGGCACGCCGAAACGGAAGCGCGGCGGCGGCGCGACGGGAGTGAGCTGCACCTCGTCGGCTTCAGGCTTCGAGAAGGGATAGGACGGGTCATAGCCCGCCATCAGCTTCAGCACGCTCATGCCGTCCTCGACCGTCAGCGAGAACACGGAAAGCGTTTCGATGGTCTTTACGCAGCCGCCGCCGGAAACGCAGGCATTGCTGACCAGGCCGGGTGTCGGCTTGATGCCCACGATGTTGTTGAAGCCTGCCGGCACGCGTCCCGAGCCGGCGGCATCGTTGGCGATGGAAAAGCTCGAAAGCCCGGCGGCCACGGAAACGGCCGAGCCCGAGCTCGACCCCCCGGAAATGTAACGCTCGTCGAAGACAGAGGAGCAGGCGCCATAGGGTGTGCGCATGCCCACCAGACCGATGCCGAACTGGTCCATATTGGTCTTGCCGATCAGAAGCGCGCCGGCCTCGAAAAGGCGGTCGAGCGCCTGGCCGGAGGACTGGGCGACATAGGCGGCTTCCTTGAGCGCGTTCGTCGTCGGCAGGCCGACGATATCGTTGCAGTCCTTCACCGAGAAGGGAATTCCCCAGAGCGGTCGTCCATCATGGCCGGCGGCTTCCAGTTCGGCTGCGGCCTTGAGCGCGGTTGCGCGCTGCACGAGATAGGTCCAGACGTGGTCGTCGCCGCGCGCTTCTATGCGGTCGTAGATGACGTTGACGACGCGGGTCGGCGTCAGTTCACCGGTAGCATAAGCCTTGCCGAGCGTGGTGAGATCGAGACTGCCTGTGGCGTCGGACCAAATGAATTCTGACATGATGCTACCCCTGAAGTGTCGTTAGTGCCGCCAGGACGTCGGCGGTGGCGGCAACCGTGCCGAAAAGGCCGTGGCCGAAAGTTGTGATACGCAATTGCGCGCTGTGGCGCAGGGGCGAGGTGCCCTTGCAGGCATCCGCCACCGCCAGGCACTCGAAACCCATGTCGTTGGCCGCGCGCTGACTGGCGTGAACGATGCCTTCGGTCGGGAGACCGGTCACGAGCAGGTTCCGCACGCCGCGGTGGCGCAGCTCATCCTCGAGCCCCGTGCGGAAGAATGCGTTGTCGCCACCATGATCGACGAGGATTGCGTCACCGGGCAGCTCCAGCCTGTCGCTCAGCACCCATTCGGCAGAATGTCTTACGGGAACATGGTCGCCGAGAAGACGGCGACGAGCCGCCATCGCGCTTTCGGACGGGTCTGCGCCACGGCGGGCGGCAACGACGGTAAGGCCGGCTTTCTTGGCCCCTTCGAGCAGTTCCATGGCGGCTTCGAGCTCCGGCCCGGCCGACAGCGCGGCGATGTTGCCGTTCTGGAAGCCGAGGAGCAGAAGCGCCGTGTCGCTCGCCGACCAGATCCCGTCAAAGGGCCAGGAATAGGGATTGGCGGCGATGGCGCCGAAGCATTTCATGTCGCGCTCAGCCATCGAGCATCTCCAGCATGGCCTTGAACGCAGCCCGGTCGGAGACGCCGCCCCAGCGCCCGCCGAAAGCCTTCAGGATTTCGATGGTCGCCTCGTGATTGGGGGTCTCGACCGCCGCCGTGCAGTCTTCGAGAAGCACGCACTCGATGCCGCATTCGAAACCGTCGCGCATGGTGGATTGCACGCAGCAATCCGAGGTGACACCGGTGACGACAAGGCGAGAGATGCCGCGCTCTTTTAGTTCGTCCGCCAGTCCCGTGCGGTGGAATGACGACTTGCCCGGCTTGTCGATCAACAGTTCTCCCTCGACGGGGCTTAGTTCGGGAATGATCTGCCAGCCCGGTTCGCCATGCACGAGGATACGGCCGGTCTTGCCCTGGTCGCCGATGCCGAGCCCGTGGACGCGGGTGCGCCATTGCTTGTTGGCATGCAGGTCCAAAAGATCGGGTCGGTGTCCCTCTCGGGTGTGAATAACGGTGATCTTCGCCGCCCGGGCAGCCTCGAGGGCTTCGCGGATCGGCGCGATGACGGAGCGGGTGTTGGAGACATCCTCGCCGAGTTGGTCGATCCAGCCGCCGGGGGCGCAGAAATCCACCTGCATGTCGATGATGATGAGTGCGATCTCCGCCCTGTAGACGGGACCGCCGAGCGGCCAGAAGCCGCCGGTTGTCGGACTCGTCATAAGGTTACTCCCGTTTGCGCATCAAAAACGAGGATCGACGCCGGATCGATGGCGAAGGACACGCTCTCGTCGCGGCTGATGCGATGGCTGCCGTCGATCATGGCCTTCAGCTTCGGCGACGACTTCATCACATCGCGCTCGTCCTCGATCATGTCGGCATGGCCCATGGCGATCTCGCCCGAATCCAGATGCAGCAGCAGGTCGGCTCCCAGATCCTCAACGAACAGCACCCTGGCAGAGAGGGTTCCTGGTCCCGTCGAGCCCGTCCTTACTTTGAAGGCTTCGGGGCGGATGCCGGCGACAACCTTCCCGCCAATGCGCCGGGCCAGCCGCTCCGCCGAGGCCGGAAGCGGGAGCAGGAAGGGACCGATCTGCAGGGCCGGCGCGCCATCGTGACCGACGAGGGTCGCCTCCATGAAATTGATCGGCGGCGAGCCTATGAAGCTCGCAACGAACATGTTCACCGGATTATCGTAGAGCCTGCGAGGGGCATCGAGCTGCTGCAGTGTTCCCTTGTTCATCACGGCTACGCGATGACCCATCGTCATCGCCTCCACCTGGTCGTGCGTCACGTAGACCGTGGTGACCGCCCGGATGAGCTGCAGCCTCGAAATCTCTGTCCGCATCTGGCCACGCAGTCGAGCATCGAGGTTCGAAAGCGGTTCGTCCATGAGGAAGGCGTTGGGCGAGCGAACCAACGCCCGTCCCATGGCGACGCGCTGGCGCTGGCCACCAGAAAGGCGCGCCGGCTTCCGGTCGAGGAATTCCGTCAGCTCGAGCAGCGCAGCCGTTTCGCGAACCTTCGCCGCCACCTCCTCGGGCTTGGCGCCGCGAACCTTCAGTCCGAATGCGATGTTTTCCCCGACGGTCAGATGCGGATAGAGCGCGTAGGACTGGAACACCATGGCGATATTGCGCTCGCGCGGGGCAAGATCGTTGGCGACGGTATCGTTGATGCGGAGCGTGCCGCCAGTGATCTCCTCGAGGCCCGCGATCATGCGCAGCGCCGTGGTCTTGCCGCAGCCCGACGGACCGACAAGCACCATGAATTCGCCGTCGTTGATCGAGAGGTTAAAGTCCGTCAGCGCGGCGGACTTGCCGCCAGCATAGGTCTTGGAGACGTTCTGAAACGAAATCTGGGCCATGGATCTGGGTCCTACTGTACGCCGTTCGTTGCGCCCTGAACGAAGTAGCGATTCATGAACAGCGCCATCAGGACAATCGGAATTGTTGAGAAGTGGGCGAGCGCGCCGAGCGTGCCCCAGGTGATGTCCTTGGTACCGTAGGCGGTCAGCAATGCGACCGATATCGGCTTGGAATCGAGTGTCGTGAGGAACATGGGATGAAGGAAGTCGTTCCAGGAAAACATCATGCAGAACAGAGCGCAGGCGATCATGCCTGAACGGGTGGTCGGCACGGCGACCTTGAGGAAGGCACCCATCTGCGTGCAGCCATCGGTTAGTGCCGCCTCTTCCATGTCTGGGGGCAGCGACTTGAAGTATGAGAACATCATCCAGGTCACGAAGGCGCAGTTGAGCATGGTGTTGAAAACGATGACCGCCCACCAGCTTCCGAGCAGGCCGATGTCCCGCATGAGCAGATAGAAGGGGATCAGGGCGGCGATTGCCGGGATCATGCGGATCGCCAGAAAGAAATAGGCAAAGCCCGCGGCATACCGGGATTTGGATCTTGCCAGAGCATAGCCCGCGGGAGTGCCGAGCAGCAGCGACAGGAGCGTCGTACCGACGCTGATGACAAGTGACGAGCGCACCAGCGAGAACACATCGAAAGCCGCAAAGGCCTTGCGGAACTGGTCGAGCGTTGGCTCGAAGAACAACCGCGGCGGCACGGAGAAGATCTGGTTCGAGGGCTTGTAGGCCGTGGAAATCAGCCAGCATACCGGCAGCAGGAAGAGCACGGTAATGGTGAGAATGGTAGTCCGCTCAAGAAAGATGCGTCGTTTGGAAACCATGGCCATCGCACTACTTCCCATTGATCCGTACATCGGCGCGGCGCACCACCAGCATCAGCCCGGTCGCCATCAGCGCGATAAACAGCAGTGTGACGTTGCCGACCGCCGACGCATAGCCGACATTGAAGAATTGCAGCCCTTCCTTGACGCCGAGCATCATCAACGTGTTCGTGGCGTCGTCGGGCCCGCCCCCGGTCGTGACGAAGACAGAATCGAACACGCGGAAGGCGTCCATGCTTCTCAGCGTGAGCGCCAGGAAGACCGATGGCAGCATCAACGGCAGGATAAGCATCTGAAAGCGCTGCCAGGCCGTTGCGCCATCGACCAGTCCCGCCTCCAGCACATCTGCCGGCAGCGCCTTCAATCCTGCGAGCAGGATCAGCGCCATCAGGGGCGTCCATTCCCAGCAATCGATGAGGATGAGCACCCAGAGCGCCGTGCTGCCGTCCGTCAGTAGGCCGCTACGCGGCCCGATCCCGGCCTCAAACAGGAAGTAGCCGATCATACCGTAGTCCGCGCCGAGCAGCGCCTTGAAGATCAGGCCAACCACCAGCGGGGTGATCGTGGCGGGAATGAGCAGGAAGGCAAGGACGATGCGATTGAAGCGACTGTCGCGCCACAGGAGCAGTGCAAGGCAGAAGCCGAAAACCAGCTGCAACCCGACGCTGAAGATCGTGAACTGAAACGTATTGAGAATGGCCTTGCGGGCCGACGGATCCGAGAAGATGTCGAAGTAGTTCTGGAGGCCAACGAACTGGGTGCGGGCCGGACGCAGAAGATGGTATTTATAGAAGCTGTACCAGATGCCTTGTCCAAGGGGCCACAACCCTACAGCTGCGACATATATGACGGCCGGCGCTGCCATGAAGAACAGGAAAAACCTGCGGCGGTCTGAGAAGCTGTAGCGCACAGATCCAACGCTCCACTCTAAATTCGGCAAGCTGTCGCGGGAACAGCCAGCGCCTGTCATATAGCTCGCAACTTTACTCAGGTTGCATTGAAGGTCGGCCCGCCACCCTTCCTCGGATGGCGGGCGTCAAAGTCTGTCAGAACAGTTTTTCGGCTGCCGCCTGGGCTTTGTCCAGCGCATCCTTCGGCGTAACCGAGCCAGAGAGCGCCGAGTTCACAGCCGTCCCAAGCAGATCCTGGATTTCCGGATACTGGGGAATGCGCGGGCGGAATTCGCCATTGCCGTGCTCATAAGTTTCCTTGAGAACCGGCAGGAAGTCGAATTTCGCGTTGAGATCGGGGTCGTCGAGCTCGCTCTTGCGGATGAAGCCACCTGCCCCGAGCATGTTGAATTCCTTGTGGACCTTCTTGCTGCTGATCCACTTGATGAAGGTCCAGGCCGCGTCCTGCTTGGAGGCGTCGATGTCGGCATTGATCGACAGGCCCCAGCCGCCGACGCCGTATTGCGGCGTCATGCCCGTTGCGACCGGAGCGACCGAAATACCAACCTTGCCGACCACGTTGGAGACCTTCGGATCGGAATAGGACGTCGCACCGACGGACCATGTCTGCATGAAGGCTGCGAGCCCCTGACGGAAACTTTCTTCGCGACCGCCCCAGTCGTATTCGATTGCACCGGGAGGCGCGGCCTCCGTGATGAGCTGCTTGTAAACCTCGAGGCTCTTGATATTGGCTTCGGAGTTCAGCGCCGGTTGGCCATCCTTGCTGAGAATGGAGCCGCCAAGCTGATTGTTATACTGCATCCAGTCCTGCGCGACCGCAGGCCCCTTCTGGCCATTGGCGACAAAGCCATACTGCTTCTTGGACGGATCATTGAGTTTCAGGGCGTCCTGGACAAGTTCTTCCATGTTCGCCGGCGGCTTCAGGCCGGCTGCTTCCAACAAGTCCTTGCGATAGGCCAGAACGTTGGCATAGGCCGCAAGCGGATAGGCAACATATTTGCCGTCATATTGCCCGAGTGATTCAAGGATCACCGGATAGATGTCGTCGAGATCGAGTTCCGCCGCATCGCGTTTTACCCTGTCGGTCAGGTCAACCGTATATTGGTTCTCCGCATAGGCGCCGGCCCAAACGATGTCCATGGTGACGAGGTCGTAGCCCTTGGTGTCGCCAATGAAGTCGGCGGTCGTCTTGGTCAGCAGGGTGCCATAGTCCATAATCTCGACCTTGACGTCCGCGCCCGTCTCCTCCTTGAAGGCGGGGGCGAGCGCCTGAAGGACGTTCGCGAAGCCGTCGTTCATGGAGGCGATCGTCAGCGTTACGCCATCGAGCGACTTCGCCTCGGCATAGGCAGCAGAAGCCATGAGCGCGAGCACCGATACCGCCAGCCTGCCTGCTTTAATGGTCACGCATGGTGAGGATAGTTTCATCATGGATCGCCAACCCCTTTTGTTTTTGAACCGGATGAAGGCAGGTTAGCTACGACCGCACTCAAGTCAAACAAAAATTCACATCCATCACAAAAAACATACCGAAGTCTATCTCTCTGATTAATCCTTTTGCAGGATGATCAATGCGTAGCCGCGATCTGATTTATTTTAAGGCAGTCGCGTCTAATTTTTCATCCTATTGTTTTTGCAGGGATATTTTCCCTATATATATTCCCCCGTTTCGTTCTCAGAAGGGAGCCGCCGTTTGTGTTGCGAAGAAGAGTGCGTGTGCGAAAAAAATGAAAACAACACAATCAAACACTTTACAACTTTCCCTCTCTCGATACCTTGGTGTCGTTTCCCGGAGAAATGTCGCCATGCAGCCATCGCCAATGGATGTTTCAGCCTCACACCGCCCCGCATACAGTGCCGCGGTCGTCGCCGCACTTGAAGCGCAGGTTGCGCGCGACCTCGCAACGATAGAAGTCGGCCTGCGCGAGTGGGTGCCGGAACGACGCCGCACATCCGGCGAGGCGATATCAGATGTCGTCATCGTGGGAGCAGGTCTCTCTGGCCTGTCGGTTGCCTTCGGGCTGAAGCGGCAGGGCGTCCAGCGCGTACTCCTCATCGATGCTGCACCGGAGGGCCGCGAAGGACCCTGGATCACAACGGCGCGCATGCGCACATTGCGTTCACCCAAGACCCTCACCGGGCCGGATCTCGGAATTCCGTCATTGACCTATCGGGCCTGGCACGAGACCACATATGGGTCGCAACATTGGGAGACGCTGAACAAGATCGATCGGATCGACTGGATGGCATATCTCGGCTGGTTCAGATCGGTCCTTGCACTGAATGTTTGCAACGACACAAAACTGATCCGGATCGAGCCCGATGAAGGGCATCTGCGCCTCCTTGTGGAACGAGAAGGAGTGCTAAGGGAGCTTTCCTGCCGCAAGGTCGTCCTGGCCACCGGCCTCGAAGGAGCGGGCAGTCTGAACGTGCCGGACGCAATCCGTGAAAACCTTCCACGTCAGCACTGGACCCATAGCGGTGACAAGATCGATGCCGGCTTCTTTATCGGCAAACGGATCGGCGTGCTCGGTGCGGCCGCATCCAGCTTCGACTGGGCGGTCGCCGCCCTCGAGGCTGGCGCTGAATCCGTGACGGTTCTGGCGCGCTCGAAAGTCCTGCCTCGCACGGAACTGCTTGATTGGTCGAATTTCCCCGGCTTTCTCAACCATTTCGCCGATCTCGATGATCACAGCCGCTACAGATTTACCCGGCGGATGTTCGCCTTCAAGACACCGCCGACCAACGAGATGTTCAACCGCGCCATGGCACACGAGGCGTGCCGGCTGGTGACGGGCGCCTATATGCGGTCGGTCACCATGGAGGGCGAGAAAATTTGTATAGGAACCGCGGCTGGCGATTTTCGGTTCGATCACCTCCTGCTCGGTACGGGCTATCGCGTCGATCTTTCATGCCGGCCGGAGCTTTCCAACCTGATCGGTTCGGTTGCGACATGGGCGGACCGCTTCGTCCCGAATGAGGGGGAGGATGACCGCGATCTCCTGGCCTATCCCTATCTCGGCCCAGCTTTCGAATTCCTCGAGAAGACGCCTGGCTCTTTGCCGATGCTCGCCAACATCCATGTCTTCAACAATGCGGCGGTCCCGAGCCTTGGGCCTGTGTGCAACGGCATCACCGGACTGAAATCTGGCGTGCCGAAACTCGTTGCCGGCATCTGCCGCGGCCTTTTCAAGGCCGATATCGAGCATTTCTACCGATCGCTCGACGGCTACGACAAGATCCATTTCCAGCCGGAATATTGCTTCGACGGCGGCGCTGCCTGAGGCGCCGGCCCGTCATCTGTCCTCAGGGCGCGAATATGCCCGACGCTCAGCTCGTGACCTGCCCCTGAAGGGCATCCGCATCGAAATCAATCAGCCCCATGCGACGCGCGGCGACGACTTTGTAGAGCGGATCGCCGGTATCGCGAAACTCCTCGAATGCCGAAAACACCAGCGAATGGTCGTGTTCGTCATTTGAGGCGACGGCAGCGGCGGCAATAATCTCATCCGGCGGCACCGGCACAGTCCGCCATTGGTCGAGAACCTCCGGCGAGGGCAGCGCCGGCATGTCAATCTTGGTATAGAGCGCCATGACGACTTCCCAGAAATGCATGGCGAGGCGTTGCGGCTCATCCAGATGGGGACTGACGAGCCGCAGCCAATGGCAGCCGGTG
>NZ_AKKA01000126.1 GCF_000282035.1 Rhizobium sp. CF122 | reverse complement strand
AAACCATCGACAACCCGTTCGGCACGAGGTTGTCATCCATGTCTTAGGTACGCTCTGTTACCTATGTCTTCGGTATGGACACAGATTGCGATGGCGGAGAGGAAGGGATTCGAACCCTCGATACGCTTTTGACGTATACTCCCTTAGCAGGGGAGCGCCTTCGACCACTCGGCCACCTCTCCGGTGGGAGCCTGATAGAGTCATTCGCCAGGTGACGCAAGCGCTTTTTCGGCTTTTTCACCTGATGCGGTAGCGAGCGGCCTCAGCTCAGCAACTGCTTGAGATCGGCGCATGCGTCGGCAAGGATCGCCTTGTCAGGGTTGATCCCCGATTCTAGCAGTTTCTTGCCCGTCACGTAGGCTTTCGCATCGTTGATCGCATCTACGGCAATGAGCACGCCGTCCTTGAAATACCAGATCGAATGAGCACCTTCGCGCGAACCCGGACGAAGCAATGTCTCGTCATAGCCGAGGTTGAAGCCGGCGATCTGCAATTTCACATCATACTGGTCCGACCAGAACCACGGCTTGGGATCGTAAGGCGCGTTGCCGCCGGCGATCACCGCTGCCACGGCTTCTGCCTGATCGACGGCGTTCTGCACTGACTCCAGGCGGATGCGGCCATCCTGCCAGGGAAGCGACGTGCAATCGCCGGCCGCAAAGATCGATGGGTCGGAGGTTCGCCCGAATTCATCGACGATGATGCCGTTTCCGACCTCGATTCCCGCATCCTTGGCAAGCTGGTCGTTCGGCGCGACGCCAATCCCCACGATGGCGAAATCGATATCGATGACCGAACCGTCGGAAAGCTCGGCGCCGACGACATGGCCGTCCTTGCCCAGAAGACGCTTCAAGCCGGTTTTTTCGCGAATGACGACGTCATGCGCTTCGTGAATCACCCGCATGATGTCGGCGGTTTCCTTGGCGGCGACGCGCTGAAGGATTCGGTCGGCCATCTCGATCACCGTCACCTCCAAGCCGCGATGGCGGGCAACGGCTGCGGCTTCGAGGCCGATGTAGCCGCCGCCTATAATAAGGACGCGGCGTCCCGGGCGCATTTCGTCCGCCAAACAGTCGGCGTCGCGCTTGTCGCGTGCGACATACACGCCCTCGAGATCTCCGCCGATGGTCGCCGGCAGACTGCGCGGCGAGGAACCGGTGGTCAGTGCCAAGGTATCGTAGTCGAGGACGGAACCGTCCTGCAGCAGGACCTGCTTGCTGTCCGGCTTAATCTGCTCGGCCCATGTGGCAAGCAGAATCTCGACATCATTGTCCGGATACCAGTGTTCAGGGCGGAATAGCAGGCGATCGAACGCCATCTCGCCAAGCAGATATTTCTTGGTCAGCGGCGGACGTTGGTAGGGCAGCACGTCCTCAGCGCCGACGATGGTGATCGGACGCGTATCCTTCAATGCGCGCAGTTTCGCGGCCAGTGCAAAACCCGCCTGCCCGGCGCCGATGATCACCAATCTGTCCGTCACGTTCCCACTCCCAGCATCAATTCGCGCGTTCCAGCAAAGGCCTAGCCCCTGCCCCCAGCGCCGTCAACCGGTAGCTGATCGACCTCAGTCGATCTCGATCCAGCGGCGCTCGTGGAATGACTGTGCCATGGCGTGAACGGACTTCTCTATCCTAAGACCGTCTTCGAATGTCACGATCGACGACGGCTCACCGGAAATTGCGCGGATCAATTCGCGGCATTCTATGATTTTCAGGTCGTTGAAGCCAAGCCCGTGGCCTGGCGCCGGAATAAAGCGATCATAGGGTTGGTGAGCTGGGCCGGCCAGTATCTTGCGGAAGCCCTGTTCGGAGCCGCGGCCCTGCGCCTGATAGAGCTCGAATTCGTTCATGCGCTCTTGATCGTAGGTAATCGAGCCCATCGAGCCGAATATCTGCAAAGCGATTCGACCCTTTCGCCCCCAAGCGGCGCGGTTCGCCATCAAGACAGCGGAGATACCTCCGCCGAAGCGCATCAAGACATTGGCCGCGTCGTGATTTTCGACATCGCGGCGACCACCTTCCTTCACTGGCCGGCTATCGTAGGGCTTCACCATATCGGTGATGACAGCCTCCACGTGACCGAACAGATACCAAAGTAGAGACAGCGGGTGTACGGCGAAATCATCCAGCGCGCCATAACCGGCCGAAAGTTCGCTCTTCCAATAGAAGAAGACATCGGGATCAGCCATGAAGTCCTCGTCCATCTCGACGCGGATGTGATTGACGGCGCCGATCGCCCCTTCCTCGATCAGCGCCTTGATATGCCGCATCACCGGATTCTGGATGTAGTTGTAGCCGAGAACGGCGACCTTGCCCGAGGCCCTTGCCGTCTTCAGCATGCGTTCGGCATCGGCATAGGCCGGCGCCATCGGCTTCTCGCACCAGACATGCTTGCCGGCTTCGAGCGCGGCAATCGCCATCTCCGCGTGGAACTGGTTCGGCGTGGTGACGGAAACGACGTCGACTTCGGGATCGGCGATCAGCGTGTGCCAATCGGCGGTCGCCTTTTCGAAACCAAATTCGGAGGCGCGCTTCCCAGCAAGCTCGGCATTGGCTTCGGCGAGGTGAACCAAGCGTGGACTCTCTACGTCGCCGAAGACGGTCTTTACCGCATTCCATGCGAGCGCATGGCATTTGCCCATATAGCCGGTGCCGATCAGGCCGATTCCCAGTGATTTCATCGTATCTCCTCCAGATGCCAGTCGAATTTTTGGAATATTTAGATCATTTTGACAAGCGTCCCTTCCCGCATACTTTTGCCGCAACGGGCGCCAAAACTGTTCAAAACGCTTGGATTTCAATGCAATAAAAACAATTGGGCTCGCGGGCGAAAATCATTTATGGTCTTCGATATGGAATGTTTATTTCGTTCAACGGACCGCACGCATGGACAGTGACAGCAAAACGACCGCCAGGGTTCCGCGCGACTTCGAGAGCCTACGCAGCATCATCATCGAACGGAAAGCAACCATGCCGAAGCGACTTGCGCAGGTCGCAGCCTTTGCTCTCGGCAATCCTGACGAAATTGCGTTCGGCACGACGGCAAGCATCGCGGCGGCATCCGACGTGCAGCCGTCGACGCTCGTACGCCTTGCGCACCATTTGGGTTATGAGGGCTTCTCGGACCTGCAGAGTATCTTTCGCGAGCGCCTGCGCGACCGCACCCTGACATATGAAGAGCGGCTTGTGACGCTGGAGCAGGCAAGCGGCGAGGACGAAGATGCCAGCCTGCTTTCCGGCTTCATTTCGGCCGCAAGCCAATCGGTCAACCGGCTGGCAGCCACAGTACAGACGGACACCTTTACCAAGGCTGTCGATATTCTCGCGGCTGCCGAGACGATCTATCTGATCGCCAAGCGGCGTTCCTATCCGTTGACAGCGCATATGACCTATGCCTTCTCGAAGCTGAATATCCGGCACCAGATCGTCGCTTCGCCAAATGGCGTCGATCCGGAGATGGTGCAATTCGCGACGCAGAACGATGCGGCAATCGCCGCAAGCTTCTCGCCCTATGCCGCCGATAGCCTGAGCCAGGCGGAAGCGCTGGCCGATCGCGGCGTGCCTGTCGTCGCCATCACCGATTCGGCGTTTTCGCCGCTGGCTGCCCGCGCCACCTGCTGGTTCGAGGTGGCGGAGGCGGACTTTGCCGGTTTTCGCTCGCTCTCTGCCTCTATGGCACTGACGATGGCCCTGCCAGTCGCCATTGCCGAGCGGCGGCGGAAAAGAACTCACCCAAAATCGGTGAAATGAAAAATGGAATAAACATTCCGAATTGACAACAATACGGAACCAATGTTTCATTGCCTGCAATCGGCACGCACCAAGGCGTAGCTAAAATCTAGCGGGAGGACATCATGGCACAACCGAACCCGGGCTCGCAGCCGGAGCCATCGCTTGACGTGATCACCATCGGCCGCTCCTCGGTCGACCTCTATGGGCAGCAGATCGGCTCGCGGCTCGAAGACATCGGCTCCTTTGCCAAGTCTGTCGGCGGCTGCCCCGCCAATATCGCCATCGGAACCGCGCGCCTCGGACTCAAGTCCGGCCTAATCACCCGCGTTGGCCACGAGCAGATGGGCCGCTTTATCATCGAGCAGTCCGCACGCGAAGGCGTCGAGACGAAAGGCATCAAGACCGATAGGGAACGCCTGACGGCGCTGGTGCTTCTTGCCGTGGAGGCCGAAGGCGTGTCCCCGATGATCTTTTATCGCTCCGACTGCGCCGACATGGCGCTCGATGAAGGCGATATAGATGAGAACTTCATCAAATCGTCGCGTGCGGTGCTGGTGTCGGGCACACATTTCTCGCGACCGAACACGGAGGCCGCGCAACGCAAGGCAATCCGTATCGCCAAGGCCAATGGCCGCAAGGTGATCTTCGATATCGACTATCGGCCGAATCTCTGGGGCCTTGCCGGTCACGCCGAGGGTTTCGAGCGCTACGTGAAGTCTGACCGCGTCTCGTCTAAGATGAAGGAAACGCTTCCCGACTGCGATTTGATCGTCGGAACCGAAGAGGAAATCCTGATTGCCTCCGGGGCGGATGACGTGCTCGGCGCACTCAAGGAAATCCGCCGCCTGTCGCCGGCAACCATCGTTCTCAAGCGTGGCGCCATGGGCTGCATCGTCTATGACGGTCCGATCAGCGACAATCTGGAAGACGGCATTGTCGGCGAAGGTTTCCCCATCGAGGTGTTCAACGTGCTGGGCGCCGGCGACGCCTTTATGTCCGGCCTCTTGCGCGGCTGGCTGAAGAATGAGCCACTGAAGACTTGTGCGACCTGGGCCAACGCGTGCGGCGCTTTCGCCGTCTCCCGTCTGCTCTGCTCGCCGGAGTACCCGACCTGGGCCGAGCTTGACTTCTTCCTGAAATACGGCAGCAAGCATCGCGCCTTGCGCAAGGACGAAGCGATCAACCACATCCATTGGGCTTCGACGCGCAAGGGTGATATTCCGCTTCTCATGGCACTCGCGATCGATCACCGCTCGCAACTCACCAGCGTCTGCGACGAACTCGGTGTCGACTACAAGAAGATCGTCGCCTTCAAGCGTCTTGCGGTGGAAGCCGCCGCCCGTGTTGCAGATGGCCGCAACGGCTACGGCATGCTGATCGATGAGCGCTTCGGGCGCGACGCCTTCTTCGATGCGGCAACCAAGAACTTTGCGTGGATTGGTCGTCCGGTGGAACTGCCGGGGTCCAAGCCACTGCGATTCGAGTTCAGCCAGGACATTGGCTCACAACTTGTCGAATGGCCGCTCGATCATTGCATCAAGTGCCTCTGCTTCTACCATCCGGATGATCAGGCAGCGCTGAAGACCGAGCAGCAGGAGAAGCTGCGCACGCTCTTTGAAGCCGCCCGCAAGGTCGGCCGCGAACTGCTCGTCGAGATCATCGCGAGCAAGAACGGGCCGCTGACGGACGATACGGTTTCGACCGCGATGGAAGAGCTATATGCGCTTGGCATCAAGCCCGACTGGTGGAAGCTGGAGCCGCAGGCTTCGACGGCCGCCTGGAAGAAAATAGACGCAGTGATCGCCAAGAACGACCCATGGTGCCGCGGGATCGTGCTGCTCGGCCTTGAAGCCCCTGCCGATGAGCTGGTGAAAGGCTTTGAGGCGACGCTGGCGGCTCCTTCCGTGAAGGGCTTTGCCGTGGGACGCACGATTTTTGCCGAAGCAGCTCGCGCCTGGCTTTCCGGCAAGATGAATGACGAGGAAGCGATCGCCGACATGGCTGGCCGCTTCCGCCAATTGACCGAGGCCTGGTTGAAAACGCGCGGCCTACATTAATTAGAGCATTTGGGAGGTGCCCCATGGGCAAGACTGTACGATTGACGATGGCCCAGGCCGTTACGCATTTTCTCAAGAAGCAGATGACGATCGTCGACGGCAAGAAGGTCCCGATCTTCGGCGGCGTCTGGGCGATCTTCGGGCATGGCAACGTAGCCGGCATCGGCGAGGCGCTTTACCAAGTGCGCGGCGAACTGCCGACCTATCGTGCCCATAACGAACAGGGCATGGCGCATGCGGCCATCGCCTATGCAAAGGCGAATTTCCGCCAACGCTTCATGGCCTGCACGACCTCCATCGGTCCCGGCGCACTCAACATGGTGACGGCTGCTGGTGTCGCCCACGTCAACCGCATCCCGGTCCTCTTCCTGCCAGGCGACGTCTTTGCCAACCGCGCGCCGGATCCGGTGCTGCAGCAGATCGAGGATTTCGGCGACGGCACGGTTTCGGCGAACGATGCCTTCCGTTCGGTTTCGCGCTATTTCGATCGGATCACGCGGCCGGAACAGATCATCTCGGCGCTGAAGCGTGCCATGCAGGTTCTGACCGATCCATATGATTGCGGCCCGGTCACACTGTCGTTGTGCCAGGACGTGCAGGCGGAAGCGTTCGACTATCCGGAGAGCTTCTTCGAGGAGCGCGTCTGGACCCAGCGCCGTCCGCGTCCGGATGTCGATGAACTGGCGAACGCCATCGCCCTCATCAGAAAATCCGAGAAGCCGGTTATCATCGCTGGCGGCGGCGTGCTCTATTCACAGGCCACCAAGGAACTAACGGCTTTTGCCGAGGAACACCGGATTCCCGTCGTTGTCACGCAGGCCGGCAAGTCGGCGATCGACGAGCGGCACCCGCTGGCGCTTGGCTCGGTCGGCGTTACCGGCACATCAGCGGCCAATGCGATTGCAGGCGAAACGGACCTGATCATCGCCGTCGGCACCCGCTGCCAGGACTTCACGACGGGTTCCTGGGCACTCTTCCAGAACGAGAAGCTGAAGGTTCTCGGCTTGAACATTGCTACCTACGATGCCGCGAAGCACGACGGCCAGACGCTGGTGGCCGATGCCCGCGAAGGACTGAAGGCCGTCTCGAGCGGGCTCGCCGGCTGGAAGGCACCGGCCGCGCTGGCGGAGAAGGCCGAACGGGAAAAGAAAGTCTGGGTGGACGCCGCCGCCAAGGCGATGGCCAGCACCAATGCCGCCCTGCCCTCCGACGCCCAGGTGATTGGCGCCGTCACCCGTTCGATCGACATCGAAAAGGCAATCGGCCTATGCGCTGCTGGCGGTCTGCCGGGCGAGATGCATAAGCTCTGGCCGGCCACCGCACCCGGCAGCTACCATATGGAATACGGCTTCTCCTGCATGGGCTACGAGATTGCCGGCGGCCTGGGTGCCAAGATGGCGCATCCCGAAAAGGAAGTTTTCGTCCTGGTCGGGGACGGGTCCTACATGATGCTGAACTCGGAGCTCGCGACGTCGGTCATGCTCGGCCTGAAGCTCAACATCGTCTTGCTCGACAACCGCGGCTATGGCTGCATCAACCGGCTGCAGATGGCAACCGGCGGTGCAAACTTCAACAATCTGCTGAAGGACGCGCATTACGAAGTGATGCCTGAGATCGATTTCCGGGCGCATGCCGAGAGCATGGGTGCCGTTGCGGTCAAGGTTGCGTCGATCGCAGAGCTCGAGAAGGCAATCGCCGACTCGAAGAAGAACGATCGCACCTCGGTCTTCGTGATCGACACTGACCCGCTGATTACGACGGAAGCCGGCGGCTACTGGTGGGACGTTGCCGTTCCCGAAGTCAGCCCGCGCGAGCAGGTCAACAAGGCGCACGCAGCTTACGTCAAGGCGCGCGCCGCCCAGCGCATCGGCTAATCGATTGATTTCACTTTCCGGAATAGCGGGACCGCTCTTCCAACAATGCCTTGAGGAGACTATTGATGAAGGCCAAACTTGGCATGTCGCCGATCGCCTGGTGGAACGACGATCTTCCTGAACTCAGCGACGATGTGTCCCTGGAGGAATGCCTGCGCCAATCGCGCTCTGCGGGCTTTACCGGTATGGAACAGGGCCGCCGCTTCCCCAACAATCCGGCCGAGATGCTGCCCATCCTGCGCGCCGCCGACGTGACGCTTTGCGGCGGCTGGTTCTCCGGCACGCTGGTCGACGAGGATCTTGCTGCCAACAAAGACCGCATCGCGCCGATGATCGAGCTGTTCAAGGCCGTCAACGCGCCCTGCATTGTTTATGGCGAGGTCGGTCGTTCGATCCAGGGCGACCGCTCCAAGCCGCTCGCGACCAAGCCGCGCCTCTCCGACGACGAGATGAAGGTGTACGGCCGTCGCCTCACCGAATTCGGCGAGTGGTGTGCCGAACAGGGCATGCCGCTTTCCTATCACCATCATATGGCGGCCGTGGTCGAGACCGAGCCGGAACTCGACGCCTTCATGCGCAATTCGGGCGAAGGCATTCCGCTGCTGCTCGATGCCGGGCATCTGGCCTTTGCCGGCGGTGACGTGCTGCGCGCCATCGACAATCACCACGCCCGTATCAACCACGTGCACGTCAAGGATATCCGCAAGGCCGTCGTCGATGGACTCGACCGCAGTAGGCAGTCCTTCCTCGATGCGGTGGCGCTCGGCGCCTTCACCGTACCGGGCGACGGCTCGCTCGATTTCGGCGCGATCGTCCAGCGACTGGCCAACTACGGTTATGAGGGCTGGTTTGTCGTCGAGGCCGAGCAGGATCCGCGCAAGGCTCCGCCCCAAAAGATGGCTGAGATCGGCCATGCCGAACTGATGCGCGTGATGACCGCGGCGGGCTACACCGTCGAAACGGAAGGCTTCCCCAAGGGATAGCGTTCTGCCTAAGATCATTGAGATCGAATGAAGGAAATCAGTTCATGCCGAACCTTCTCGTAAAACCCAAGGGTGACCACGGCCGCGTCACCCATGTCACGCCGGAAACCGCCGGATGGACCTATGTCGGCTTCGACCTGCATCGCCTTAAGCCCGGCGAGACCGTCTCCGGCGAAGCCGGCGACCGCGAAGTCTGCCTCGTCTGGGTGGCCGGCAAGGGCAAGGCCACGGCCGCAGGAGAGGATTTCGGCTCGGTCGGCGGGCGCATGAGCCCGTTCGAGGGTGCGCCGCATTCGCTCTATGTGCCGGCCGGCTCCAGTTGGTCGGTGACGGCCGAAACGAACATGGAGCTTGCCGTTTGCTCGGCGCCCGGTGGCGGCGCCTACAAGGCAAAGCTCATCCCGCCCGGCGTGCACCCGCAATTCCAGCGCGGCAAGGGCTCTAATGTGCGTCTCGTGACCAACATCATGCCCGAGGATGACAACTCCGCCCATTCGCTGCTGGTGGTCGAGGTCATCACGCCAAACGGCAACACGTCCTCTTACCCCTCTCACAAACACGACCAGGACAATGTGCCGAACGAGAGTCTGCTGGAGGAGACCTATTACCACCGCATGAACCCGCCGCAGGGCTTCGCCTTCCAACGCGTCTACACCGACGATCGCTCGCTCGACGAAGCGATGGCTGTAGAAAACGGCGACGTGACGCTGGTGCCGAAGGGCTACCACCCCTGCGCCACCATCCATGGCTATGATCTCTATTATCTCAACGTCATGGCCGGCCCGAAGCGGGTGTGGAAGTTCCACAACCAGCCGGAGCACGAATGGCTGCTGAAATAAGGCGGCGTACGATCGCTAAATAATCTGACAGCCGGCAAGCCGCGCAGATGGTTCACTGCCTCCATCGAAATCGAACCGATGGAGGACTACCATGCACGGCTCAATCACTATTCTTCGTGCCCACGCTCGCCGCACGCCGGAGACGGCCCGATCACGGCTCGTTGCCGCCCTGCTCTCTTTTTATCACTGGAGCCGAGGCAAGACCGTCAAGGTTTGCTGTCAGGAATGTGCTGAGGCCCTGAAGGAGGCCTCAGCCGCCGCAGCCGCAAGCACCGTGCACGGCAAGGACTAAGTGCCTCGCTAGATGTCGAGCACGAGATGCGGGACACCGTTCGACGTCTTCCGCGGCGATACGCCATTGCCGTCGATCTGCGCATTGATGCGCTGACGGAAGGCGGAAAAGCTCTCGAAGGTCACGACGTCCACCGGTTCGTCGAAGTGGATGGTGATCTTGTGACGCCCGCCGCCGTGCGCCGAAAGCGCCAGGATCTTGCCGGTGAACGGCTGGCTCAGGTAGCGGCCGCGCACCAAGGAGCCAACGCAGATCGCGGCGATCGGCTCCTCGTTCGGCCGCGTCGCGAGTGCGGAAAGCGTGTTCCAGTCGCGAACGCCATGCTGCTGGGCAACGAGTTCGAGCGCGGCACTGTGTGAAATCGCTGTGCCGCGTGCTTCCATCGCCTGGCGAAGGCGCTTGGCTTGCGACTTCAGTTCTTCAATTGTCGGATATGCGGTGGTCACGGATTCAGCCTTTCGGAAGGCATGCCATTTCGACCGTTACAAGGGAGCTCGCATTGCCTGCAGTCAGCATGCACCAATGGCTGTGACTGAATGATATCGGGGACTTCACCGTGGACTTGTCGTCCGCGAGCGGCCGGCGCCTCGAGCCACGCCCGATATGCTTGAAGGGCGGCGGCGTGTCAAGCCGGACCAATCCGGATGCCCAATAATGAGCCATTTCCCTCTCCAGACAGGCATAAGCTTCGCATTGTAGGGAGATTATTCAGAAGTTGTCAGCAATCTTGCGCTAATCTCGAAGCGTACAACAAGCGGAGGCTACCATGGCCTTTCAGATGCACCTCGACACAGAGCACCCGCAGCCCGAGCAGGCTTACCGGGAATTTTCGCTCGACCGTCCCGGCAAGATCATATTCGTCGGACATCACCTCAGCACGGGAACGCAGGTCCGCTGCCTGATCCGCACGATCACGCTTGCCGGCGCGGTGCTGGAAGTCAGCCCGAACCTCGAGGTGCCGAACCACTTCTTCCTCGAGATCCTCGGCATACACGACGAGATCGGTTCGACGGTGGTCAAGCGCGAGGGAGAACTGGTGACAATCAGCTTCAACATGCTGATCAACCCGGAGTTCCTGCATCATGTCCTGCGGCTGAATTTCGAGAGCTGAGAAGCGGATACGAACGGCGAGGTCCGTATCCACATCCACCGCTTGAAGTCTGACTAGGCCACCAGATGTCGTTCAATCTGGTCGACGGGCAAATTGATGTAATCTTTTGGGACTTCAGCCGAAATTGCAGCCTGAACGTCTGGAGTGAGATTGTCGCGCAGCGTGCCGAGTGCCCTTGGTGGCGCGACTAGAACGATGCGACGCGCCTGCTTTTCGCGCACAAGCAGGTCCATCTTCGCGGCAACCCGCTTCAGAAACTCCGTTTCGGCCTGCTCATGCCAATCTGTTTGCTGCACGGCACTGCCGCTCGAGCCATCTGCGGCATGCGTTCGACCGGGTTTGTCAGTGCCAATTTCCCGATCCGGCTCATTCGGCTGGGACAAGGTCTCCTCAACCTTCAGGTTCATATATGCCACATCACCTGCATTTTGCAGGATCAAGGCCTTGGCACCATCGCAAACGACCACCCACGATTTTGACGGAACTCTGACATCAATCATTTTGATTTCCTCGCTCTGCAATTTTGGAGCGTCGGGCGCGCCGCCGACAATTAGGCAAACGTGCCAGCCGACAAAGAGTTCGATGACATTTCGCGACAATTGCGGTGCTTGGCGCACCAATTGCGATTCGGTGCGCAAAGGCAATAAAGTCAGAAGGAATCAATTAGATGAAGATTGCAGCGCTCGCCTACGGGGGCTCTTTCATCAGCCTACTGGTTCTGGACGCTATATAGCTGGCGCCGTTCTCGGCGCGGCCGCCTGCGAAACTTACGGCCTCACCAATCATGCTACCCTGAGAAACTGGCCTGTGGCGATGACTATCATGGATCTGCGGGGCACGTTTCTCACCGCGCTGTCCGCGGCGGCTGGATTATTGACTGCTCGAATATTCGGTTAGGGCGCGCAAGCAGGCGGAAAAAAGCTGCTTCACTAAAATTGTATTTTCTTCTTTGACAATTGCGCAAAGCATTCGTGTGAGGCTCCAATCGAAGAGGACCGGGATCACCTTGGTTCAAGGGAGACACGCGGGATGTCGATGCTTCGCGCCACACACCTTGCGACCGTGAAATCTGCGGTTTACGAGACGCGCTGGGAACAATTCAACGTAAGGCGCCCAGCCCGGATCGTCGCGGTTCGACCCTGCCTGACCGGCATTTCCATCCGCAGTGCCGAGATCGTCGATATCTCACGCGGTGGCGCCACGTTTGTCGTGTCATCGACCGCAGGCCTGCCAAAGCACTACTACCTCAATATTCTTGGCCTTGCCTACCGGATTGGTTGCGCCGAGGTCTATCGCAATAATGAACGTATTGGCGTGCGGTTCATCAACACAATCGATCCCGAAGTCCTGCGTCGAGTCGTGCGCGCCGATTTCATGGCCGGCAATGTAGAAGCTCTCGAAGCTCGCGGATCCGTGCGTATGTAAATCGCCCACCCCGGGGAATAATGTTTCTTGCCTTGGCGGCAGCACGGCCTATTGTCGGTTCGATTTTTCACAGCATTCAGGAAATCGCTCCAGCATGTCCGCCTTCTCGCGCTTCACGCCGCTTGCTAGCGCCCTCCCCTCCACTGTTCCTTTTGTCGGCCCAGAAGCGATCGAGCGTCAGCGCGGCCTTTCCGTTAAGGCGCGCATCGGCGCCAACGAGAATGGCTTCGGCCCCGCCCCGTCCGTGCTCGCCGCGATGCGCGAGCAGGCTGGCGAGATCTGGAAGTACAACGACCCGGAAAATTACGTTCTCAGAGAGGCCCTTGCCAACCATCTCGGTGTCGGAATCGAATCCATCGCGATCGGCGGCGGCATCGACGAACTGCTCGGCCAGATCGTTCGGCTCGTGATCGAGCCGGGGGCACCTGTCGTGACATCGCTCGGTGGCTATCCGACGTTCAATTTCCACGTTGCAGGCTTCGGCGGACGGCTCGTCACTGCGCCATATGCCAACGATCGCGAGGATCTCAACGGCCTCCTGGAAGCCGTTAAGCGCGAGAACGCGCCACTGGTCTATTTCGCCAATCCTGATAATCCGATGGGAAGCTGGTGGGATGCCGAAAGTATCGTCGCCTTTGCCCGCGCGCTGCCGGAAACCACGATGCTGATCCTCGACGAGGCCTACAGCGAAACCGGACCGGCCGGATCTCTGCCCGCGATCGGCGCGCTCATTGATCTGCCCAACATCGTACGCACACGCACCTTCTCGAAAGCCTATGGCTTGGCCGGCGCGAGGGTTGGCTACGTCATTTCGACACCCGGCACAGCCCGCGCGTTCGACAAGATCCGCAATCATTTCGGGATGAACCGGCTGGCGACGGTCGCAGCGCTGGCGGCGCTTAAGGATCATGCCTATCTCGCCGAGGTGGTGGCAAATATTCACCGCGCGCGCGACCGGATCGCCGGTATTGCCAGGGCCAACAATCTACTTCCGCTTGCCTCTGCAACGAACTTCGTCGCGATCGACACCGGACGGGACGGAACTTATGCTCGTGCCATCGTCGATGGCTTGATGCAACACGGTGTCTTCATTCGTATGCCGGGTGTCGCTCCGCTCAACCGCTGCATCCGCGTCAGCGTCGGACCGGATGCTGACATGGCGTTTTTCGAGGAAGCGCTGCCGCAGGTGCTCAAGACGCTGGGCTAACACAAAGAACCGCGCCGGCCTTGTTCCTGCCGGTCGCGGTTGCTGTTCATGGCATAGGCCTTCTCCAGAACCTGCCAGCCCCTCTTTTATGGTTGTTATTGGCCCCGCGTTGGCGGGGAAACGGTCCTTAGTGGATCGTCATCCATTCGCGAGCAGCCCGTAGCGCCTCTACGATCTGCATTTTGTCCATGCTTGCGGCGACATCAGCGCGAAGCTCGGCGGCGCGGTCGTTGCCTTTTATCGCCGCGATGTTCAACCACTTATGAGCGGCGACCAGATCCACGGCGCAGCCGCGGCCAGTCGCATACATCAGACCCATTTCGCAGAAGATGTCGGCGTTGTTCTCGCCACCCATGGTGGCCATTTCAGCATTATGCATTTCAAAGCGTGCCATCGGTTTTGTCCCTGTTTAGCCTGTTGTCGACTTACCCTGTTTTACCTTCGGGGCCCTGCCGTCTATCGCGGCTTTAGTACCCTTCGGTTCGGCGGGTTTACCCCGCTCGTTTGATGGCTCCACTATGCCAACGCGCCTTCAAAAAACGCCTAAAATGCATGATTAATTTGAAACAAACAAAGTGCAAACGCTTGGTAAAATTGGATTTTTGTTAAACATCGCAATCCCTGCTGATTAAGGATTTTCGACACAATTTTACGGAATATTCAGATCTGAAAATTAACCTTCTGTTCACCACGAAATCAGCATCAAGTAGCTGAAACGGAAGATTTCGGCGCTTCTGGCTCATGAAAAACGGTTGTCGTGGGCCGCAAAAACACATTTACGTTTACGTTCGCGTCATATATTTTCCCGCCGGGACATTAGGGAGGAACGAATGATCCGCACACTTATTCTCGCCAGCGCATTGATGCTTGCCGCCGGAGCAGCCTCTGCAGACGAACCGATCGTCGGCAACTGGAAGACGGCAGCGGGCGATACGGCCCATATTGCATCCTGCGGCGGCAGCTACTGCATCGTGCTGAAGACAGGCAAGTATGCCGGCAAGAAGGTTGGAACGCTCGCAGGAAGCGGCGTCACCTATACCGGCCAGATCACGGATCCGGCCAACGACAAGACCTACAGCGGATCGGGCAACGTTCTCGGAAACTCGTTGAAAATGAAGGGCTGCGTCCTCAACGTGCTTTGCAAATCGCAGACCTGGACGCGCCTGTAGAGGACGAGTCTCGAAAGGAAGCGCCCGGAAAAACTGGCCGGGCGCTTTCTATGTTAGGTGTCAGCGGGCGCGCTGATTGAAGAGGATTTTCTGTGCTTCCTTGTCCTCGGCAAGGTTGCTGCGTTCACGCTCTTCCTTGCCAATCGCCGTGCCACGGATCACGGCCGGACGCGCCATCATCGTCTCGAACCAGCGCTTCAGGTTGGGAAACTCGTTGAGGTCCTGTCCTTGCTTCTCGTACGGAATCACCCAGCCAATGCAGGCCATGTCGGCGATCGAATAGTCGCCGGCGAGATATTCGCGCTCCACCAACCGCTTGTTCATCACGCCGTATAGGCGGTTTACTTCGTTGGTATAGCGATTGATGCCGTACTCGATCTTCTCCGGCGCATAGCCGCGGAAGTGATGCGCCTGGCCAGCCATCGGACCCAATCCACCCACCTGCCAGAAAAGCCACTCCTCGATCTGGATGCGTGTGCGCTCCTCCGCCGAATAGAACTTCCCGAATTTGCGGCCGAGATACTGCAGAATGGCGCCCGATTCGAACACGGAGATCGGTTCACCGCCGGGACCATCCGGATCGATGATCGCGGGCATTCGGTTGTTCGGAGCGATTTTCAGGAATTCCGGCGCGAATTGTTCGCCCCGGCCGATATTGATGTACTTGACCTCGTAGGGAACGCCGAGTTCCTCGAGCATGATGCTGATCTTCCAGCCATTTGGCGTCGGCCAATAGTAAAGCTCAATCGGTGCCGTCATGAAAATCTCCTTTGCGGGACTAAGGAGATAAGCAGCGCCCGCCGTGCTTCAAGCCGCCCGGCTTCCTGAACGCCTGATGAACCGTGATCTCAGCACTGGTTCAGCGACAACGTGGCAAAACTGTCTCAACGCTAAGGCGATACCGAGGCAAAGTCATGGATATGCTCATTTTGGCAAGACGTTTCACCATCATCACACTGTTTGCGGCAGTCTTCGCCGTCAGCTTCTCGGCTGCTGTCAGCCGCAATGCAGGCGGCGGCGCGCAGTCCCACTTCGGAGCCAATTACACATGCTTCGACGCCAGCAGTCCATTCTGCCGAACAAGCCGCTGATCCGACCCACGGCGGTAGTCGCCACCCCCAAAAACTGCGCAATCCCCTCTGCCGCGTCGTTTGCTTGTTAAAAACAACACTCTATAATGGCGCATGAGCAAACGAATCTCTTCCCCTCTCGACATTTCGTCCCCCTCTCCTTTCGTTCCGCAAACCTTCGACGACCCGGTCAAGGCTGTCGACGTGCTGACGGAACTCTACGAGCGCAACACCACCTTCCTGATCGAAAGCTTCGCCAAGCTCGCCAAAGGCGCGCCGATAACATCGCGCTATCGCGCCTTTTATCCGCAGGTCAGCATCGAGACGACCAGTTACGGCCACATCGATACCCGACTGTCCTACGGCCACGTCACCGCGCCCGGAATCTACACGACGACGATCACGCGACCGCAACTCTTCCGGCACTATCTGAAGCAGCAGCTAGGCCTGCTGATGAAAAATCACAACGTGCCCGTCATCGTCTCTGAATCGGCAACGCCAATTCCCCTGCATTTTGCTTTCGGAGAGGGCGCGCACGTCGAGGCATCCGCCGCGGCATTCATGGACATTCCGATGCGCGATCTGTTCGACACACCGGACCTGAACACGACGGACGACGAAATCGCCAACGGCGAATACATTCCGCCGCCGGGCGAACCTTCGCCGCTTGCTGCCTTTACGGCGCAGCGCATCGACTATTCGCTTGCGCGGCTTGCCCACTACACCGCGACCGGCGCCCAGCACTTCCAGAATTTCGTGCTGTTTACGAACTACCAGTTCTACATCGACGAGTTCTGCACTTGGGCACGCAAGCTGATGGCAGAAGGGGGCGATGGCTATACGGCCTTCGTCGAGCCCGGCAACATCATCACGCATGCCGGCTCCAGTCAGCCCGAGACCGACGTTACGCTTGCACGCCTGCCACAGATGCCTGCCTACCATCTGAAAAAGAAGGGGCATGCCGGCATCACCATGATCAACATTGGAGTCGGTCCGTCCAACGCCAAGACGATCACCGACCACGTGGCAGTGCTTCGCCCGCATGCCTGGCTGATGCTCGGCCATTGCGCGGGCCTGCGCAATAGCCAGCGCCTGGGCGATTACGTCCTGGCACATGCCTATATGCGCGAAGACCATGTCCTGGACGACGATCTGCCCGTCTGGGTGCCCATTCCGGCGCTGGCGGAAGTCCAGGTCGCCCTTGAGGGGGCCGTTGCAGAGATCACGGGCTATGAGGGCTTCGAATTGAAGCGCATCATGCGCACTGGCACGGTCGGCACGATCGACAACCGGAACTGGGAGTTGCGCGACCAGCGCGGCCCGGTCAAGCGTCTGTCCCAGGCTCGTGCCATTGCGCTCGACATGGAATCGGCGACGATTGCGGCAAACGGCTTCCGCTTCCGCGTGCCCTACGGCACGCTGCTCTGCGTATCCGACAAACCGCTACATGGCGAATTGAAGCTGCCGGGTATGGCGACTGCCTTCTACAGGACGCAGGTCAACCAGCATCTGCAGATCGGTATCCGTGCGATCCAGAAGCTCGCCGCGATGCCGCCGGAAGCGCTGCATTCGCGCAAGCTCAGAAGCTTCTTCGAAACGGCCTTTCAATAGGCCGTTTCGTTACTGGCGTGTGGCGGCAACCGCATTGGTTGCGAGCTGACGCTCATAACGCTCACCGGCAGTATCAAGCACTAGGATAGCAACCGCCAGGAAGGCTGCGGCCGCAGCAAACCGGGTGATCACGGCCCCCGTCGTCGGCAATTCCGCATCGGCCCGATGATGCTGCTTTTTCTGTTGGCGACCTGCGCGGATGCAGTTCGCCAGCACAATCTCGAAAAGACCCATCGTCGTCACTCCATGTTGCTGACGACACTTGGTCGAAACCAGCCTGCTTGTTTCGACGCAAACTTCCGTAAAAAGATTCGTTCGCATCCTGTCGAAATCGCCCTAGGCTGATCGTCCAATGATTGTTGGCAGCCAGGGAGAGCGAACGATGAAATATCTCTGCCAAGTCTGGTTCGAGCCTGCAAAGCTTGAAGCCATGACCGATGAAGAGAAAAGGAATCTCGACAGGGCGTCCCTCACCTACGACGATGATCTGATCGCCAGCGGGCATATGCTTGCCGCGCATGCGCTGCAATCACCGAAGAATGCCGTAACTGTCCGCGTCCGCAACGACGAGATGTCTGTGACTGACGGGCCTTACGCGGAAACGAAAGAGCAGCTCGGCGGCTTCATTCTGATCGATGCGAAAGATCTGAACGATGCCATTCGCGTTGCGGCCGGCATCCCACTCGCAAAATTGGGATCAATCGAGGTTCGGCCGATCTACGATATTCCGGTCCACAATTGAGGGAGACGTTATGAAATATCTCTGCCAGATCTGGTTCGATACCGAGAGGAGCAAGCTCGTACCGCAGGAAGAGTGGGATGCGCTGACGCAAGAATGCATCGTAAGCGACGACCATTGGCGAGACCGCGGCGTCCTGCAAGCCGCGCTTGCCCTACACGCACCCGAAACGGCCGTAACCCTGCGCCTGAAGCAAGGCGTCACGACGGCAACCGACGGCCCCTTCGCCGAAATCAAGGAACACCTCGGCGGCTTCGTGCTGATCGAAGCCGCGGATATGGAGGAAGCCAAGGCGATCGTCTCAACGTTGCCGATACTGAAGTACGCTGCGATTGAGATCCGCCCCGGCTATTCCATCAAAGACGGAAGGTGATGCCATGCGCTATATTTGCCTGATCTACAATTCGGCTGATATCGAGGGTCGCCAGACCGCGGCCGAAACCGAAGCCGTCGTTCGCGCGCATTTCAGCTTTGACGAAGACCTGCGCGATCGCGGTACGCTGGTCCATGCCGATGCTCTGGAAACGCCCGATAAGGCCGTCGTATTGCGGGTGCGTAAGAACGAGATCAGCATGACGGACGGTCCTTATGTCGAGACGAAGGAGCATCTGGCTGGCGTCTATGTTATCGATGCCTCGGATATGGATGAGGCCACAGCAATCGCCGCTGGAATTCCCTGCGCACAAATTGGTGCTGTGGAGGTCCGCCCGGTGAGGATATTGACACTACCGGAGTAGACCTTGGAACGTCTGATCGAGGATATCTACCGATCGCAATCTCGCCGGGTGCTAGCGACGCTCATCCGTCTCCTCGGCGATTTTGACAGGGCCGAAGAAGCCTTGCATGACGCGTTTGCGGCCGCTGCACGCACATGGCCTCGCGATGGTGTTCCGGCAAACCCCTTCGGCTGGCTTGTTTCCGCCGGACGGTTTCGCGCGATCGACCATATCAGGCGCCGGTCCCGTTTCGATATGTCTGTAAAAGATATCGAGGAAAGTCTGTACGGATCTTTCGACGAAACGGAGATCGGCAACATGGATCTGATCGAAGACGACATGCTCCGCCTGATCTTCACGTGCTGCCACCCGGTGATACCGGCTGACGCGCAGATGGCGATGGCGCTCCGCGAGATATGTGGGCTCACGACCGAGGAGATCGCTCACGCGTTTCTCGTCCCCGCCCCCACCGTGGCACAGCGTATCGTGCGGGCAAAGAACAAGATTCGCACGGCTAAAATTCCCTACGAGGTCCCGGAGCGTGGCGAACTGCCCGAGCGGCTCGACCGGGTGCTGCATGTCATCTATCTGGTTTTCAACGAGGGCTACTCCGCTTCGTCCGGCGACGAAGTTGTCCGAGCCGACCTGACCTTGGAAGCCATCCGCCTCACACGGCTGCTGGCGCGTCTCTTACCGCATCCCGATGTCTCGGGATTACTTGCCCTTCTGCTGCTTCAGGATTCGCGTCGCGCCGCCAGGCGAGGCTCGGAGGGAACCCTCATTCTCCTGGTCGATCAGGATCGCAAGCTTTGGGACCGGGAAAAGATTCGTGAGGGTCTCGCACGCCTCGAGGGCGCGATGCGGAATGGCGAGGTTGGCGTCTACACGCTGCAGGCGGCCATCGCCGCAGAGCACGCGCAAGCCGAAACGCCTGAAAAAACAGACTGGCGGCGCATCGTCAACTACTACGATCTCTTGCTATCAGCTCAGTCGTCGCCGATTGCCGAACTCAACAGGGCAGTCGCAGTGGCGATGGTGGAGGGAGCCGAAAGAGGTCTGCAACTCGTTGACGCAATCCTGCAGGCAGGAGAGCTGGAGAGTTACCACCTGGCGCATTCGGCCCGCGCCGATTTTCTAAGGCAACTGGGACGGAGAGCGGATGCGATTGCGGCATACGAGGCAGCCCTGGGGCTATGTCAGCAAGCGCCTGAGCGGGCATTCCTGAAGAAGCGAATCTCAGAGCTTTCGGTTGCGACCGAGCGGCAGTGATATTGCCGTCCCTGTCAGGGCCGAAACGATGATCAGCAGATGTGCATTGATGCTTGCCTGTGCCAAGGCAGCGAGCGCCGTCTTTTCACTGGACGCACCAAGGGCGACGGCACCGGCGGTTATCCCAGCAGGATAGGTGCCGACACCACCGGGCGCATGCACCGGAAGCACCGACGAAAGCTCGCCGCCAAGCGCGCCGCCGAAGCTTGCAGCCATCGGCAAAACACCCATGAGATTGAGGGCCCAAGCAAGTACCAACACCTTGACGAGCCAGTTGACAACGGTCATCACCCAGGCGCGCGTGAAAGCCGCGGCATCGACCGGGAGCCCCCTCTCGATTTCGACTACGAGCTTCTTCGCCTTCGCCGGCAGAATCCTGCTCGCAAACCGCAATAAAGGTTGCCTGAGTGCAAAAGCGGCCACTGGAAGCGCCAGGAGGGCGGTCCAAACAAGCCATGCAATGATCTGGTGCGGTGATGCGATTGCAAAGCCTATGCCGGCGGCAGCCAGCAAGGCGTGCAGGTCAAGCAAACGCATCACGAAAAGCGCAGACGTGCCCCGCGCCAGCGGGATACCGAACTCGGTGCGCATCAAGACCGGAAAGCTGGTCTCTCCGGTTCGAAACGGCAGCATGATGTTCAGGAGGTTGTGGATCTGCGTAACGCGGAAGAGTATTTTGAAGCGCCCGGCCGTCTCACGCGGGAAGTAGTCATAGATGCGCCAGGTCCTGAGGAAGTAGGTGCTGGTAAGCAAAATCAGGGCGCTGGCAACCGAGATTGTACCCACTTCAGCCCATTGTCCGAGAATGACCGACCAACCCCAGAACCACTGGATGAAAAGCGCATAAGCGGCCACAATTGCGATCGTCAGCAGCGTCATTCGATTGCGGATAAACCAGGATTGTCGGCTGGCAACAACCGGAAACTTCATATAGTAGGCTTTCCTGACTATTGCGGCTGAAGCCGCCTGCGCCCGTGCGCCTTGTAGGAGAAATCAAACGTGCAGACAACGGTAGACTCGCGTCAAGGCCTCGTGGAAGCGATGCGGCCGGTCGAATTGTCGCTGGTTGTGCCTGTCTTTAACGAGGAAGAGAGCGTCGGCCCACTTATCGATCGCATCTGCTTGGCCATGACAGGTTATCCTGATCACTGGGAACTGATCCTGATTGACGACGGCAGCACGGATGCGACACTAGCAAATGCGCGCAAGAATATCGGCCGCGAGGGCCTTGTCCTGCGGATTGTCGAGCTGCAGCGCAACTTCGGCCAGACCGCCGCAATGCAGGCCGGCATCGACGCCGCGACAGGGCGGTTGATCGCCACCATGGACGGCGACCTGCAGAACGATCCGAAGGACATTCCGTCCATGGTCGCTGAACTCGAGCGCCGCCAACTGGATCTTCTCGTCGGCTGGCGCAGGAACCGGCAGGACGGCCTGCTGCTGCGCAAGATCCCGTCATGGTGCGCCAACTACCTGATCGGGCGCATTACCGGTGTGAAACTGCACGACTATGGCTGCAGCCTGAAAATCTACCGTGCCTCGATCATCAAGCAAGTGAAGCTGATGGGCGAAATGCACCGCTTCATCCCCGCCTGGGTTGCCGGCGTCGTGCCGAGCTCGCGCATCGGCGAGATGGTCGTGACCCACCATGCCCGTCAGCACGGGCAGTCCAAGTACGGCATCTCGCGCACCTTCCGCGTTATCCTCGACCTGCTCTCTGTCATGTTCTTCATGCGCTACAAGGCACGGCCGGGCCACTTCTTCGGCTCGCTGGGCCTCGGCCTCGGTGCGATCTCCGCGCTGATTATGCTGTATCTGTTCGTCGACAAATTCATCCTGGGCAACGATATCGGCACCCGCCCGATGCTGATGGTCGGCGTCGTCTTCATGCTTTCGTCGGTCCAACTGATCACGACAGGTATTCTCGCAGAGATGATCGCCCGCACCTACTATCGCGACGACACCTCACCGAACTACATCGTCCGCCAAGTCTTCGATGGAAGCGAGAATGCGTAATCTGCTGGCTCGGAAGCCGGATACCATTGTCCTTCTGCTGGCGGCATATTTCGTTGTCAGCTTCATCGTCCGTCTGCTGGTGCCAAACGGCCTGCGAGTAGATGAATCCCAGCAGGCGTTCTTCTCGCAGTGGCTCGTTGCCGGCTACGACACTCAGCCGCCGCTCTATAATTGGTTCCAGGCCATGGTCGTGTCCGTCCTCGGACTGTCGATCGCAACGATTGCCGCAGCCAAGAACCTTGTCCTGTTTTTTCTTTTCCTGAGCTACTACAAGCTCGCAAAACTCGTACTCGATGACCGGTTGTTCGCCGCCATCGCGACGCTTTCGCTGTTCGTGATTCCGCAGGTTTTCTGGCAGGCACAAAGGGACCTGACCCATACGGTCGCCCAGATGCTGATGATCAACCTGCTTCTCTACAGCATCGTCAAAACGCTGAAGGCGCCGTCGCTGCTCTCCTACGTGATGATCGGCGTGACGCTTGGCCTCGGCATGCTGACGAAGTACAACTTCACCCTCGTTGTTTCCGCCGCACTGGTTGCGGTGTTCCTGCATCCGGACGGACTGAAGCGGCTGTTCGACAGGCGTTTTCTGTTGTCGCTGGCTATTGCGGTCCTCATCTTCCTACCGCATGGCCTTTGGCTGCTCGACAATCTAGGCTTGGCCGCAACTCGCACACTAAATACCATGGCGCAAGAAGCGCCCACTGGCACACTCGCTAAGCTGATCAAGGGGCCGACAGAGTTCTTCGGGCAGGTCCTCGTGATCATGGCGCCGCTCGTTGCGGTATATGCGATCATCTTCGGCAAGAAATTTCTCCGCAATTTGCGACCGACGACAGTTTGGGCTCACTTTTTCGACACCATCTTCCTGGTGATTGGGCTGCAGGTTCTGTTGCTGGTTTTCGCCATCGGCATAACGTCCATGCGTGACCGGTGGGTGCTGCCCCTCCTATTCCTGATGCCGATCGCATTTTGCCTGAAGATGCAGGCGCGCGGGATTCGAGCCGAGGATTTCGCAAAGCGCTTCTTTGTCGTGCCGCTTGCAGTGATGATCGTGGTGCCGTCGCTGGTTTTCGTGCGCGCGAATGTACCGACGCTTTTCGGCCGACCGGAGGCCTACAATGCGCCCTACGAGGAGTTCGTCAGCAGGATTCTTGCCGAGGAAGGCAAGCGCCCCGGGCTCGTGCTAACCGATGGCTGGGCCGCATCCGGCAACCTGCGTCTGCAACTACCCGACGTCCCAACGCTATGCACGTTTTTCGGCAATCTGGAGGTTGACCATGAGTGGACGGCCGAGAAACCAATCCTAGCCGTCTGGCTCACCTCCAAGGAGGGGACGGCTTTGCAGCCGGAATTGGATGCATGGGTACAGAGAAATCTCGGCTCGCAATATTCGGCTGTGGCGGTGAAGCACATGAGTGTCGGCTATGTTCACGGACGACCGGAAGACCAGCGCCTCTTTGGCTACGCTTGGATCTATCCACGCTGACTGTAGCACCTACCTTCTCAGTTCCTGCCATGCGGCATCAAGCGCGATCTTCGTAATACGCGCCATCTCATCCACCTCCTCGTACCTAATAACGAGAGGCGGTGAAGCCAGCATCCGGTCTCCCGTGGCGCGCAGAACAAGTCCGTTTGCGAGAGCATGATTGCGCACCAGCGCGCCGACCGCATCCGGCTTTTCGAAGCGCATGCGGCTTGCCTTGTCAGAAGTCAATTGAAGCGCGCCCATGAGGCCGACGCTCACGGCCTCGCCAACGAGATCGTGCTCACCAAGAGCGCCCCAGACCGTGCCAAAGTACGGACCGATGTCGTCACGAACGCGTTCGACGAGCCTTTCGTCCTCGATGATGCGGAGATTTTCGAGCGCTGCGGCGGCGCAGACGGGGTGACCGGAGTAGGTGAAGCCATGGTTGAAGTCCCCGACCTCGTTGATCAGAACGTCAGCGATGCGGTCGCTGACGAGCACGCCACCGATCGGGAGATAACCCGAGGAAAGTCCCTTGGCGATCGGTGCCAAGTCAGGTTCGACGCCGAAATACTGATGGCCGAACCATTCCCCTAGACGGCCGAAGCCGCAAATCACCTCATCGCAGACAAGGAGGATGTTGCGCGACTTGCATATGCGGGCGATCTCCGGCCAGTAGGTTTCGGGCGGGATGATGACACCTGCGGCACCCTGAATCGGCTCAGCCACGAACGCCGCGACATTCTCTTCGCCGAGTTCGTCGATCTTCGCCTCCAGCTCACGTGCCACCTTCAGGCCGAACTCGGCCTGAGACAGCTCGCCGCCCTCGCCGTACCAGTAAGGTTGTCCGATGTGCGCAATTCCCGGTATCGGCAGGTCGCCCTGCTCATGCATATACTTCATACCACCGAGGCTGGCGCCGGCAACCGTAGAGCCGTGGTAACCGTTCTTCCGGGCGATCACGATCTTCTTCGAAGCCTTGCCGACCGCGCTCCAATAGACGCGTGCCATACGAAACCATGTGTCGTTCGCCTCGGAGCCTGAGCCGGTGAAAAAGACATGGTTGAAGTCAGGCCCGGCGCGGGATGTGACCTTCTCGGCCAGCAGTGTGGTTGGTGTCGTCGTCGTGCCGAAGAAGGTGTTGTAATAGGGCAGCTCATTCATCTGCCGGGCAACGGCGTCGGTGATCTCCCTGCGCCCGTAGCCAACGTTGACGCACCACAGTCCTGCAAAGCCATCCAGATAGCGTTTGCCTTGGCCGTCCCAGATATAAACTCCCTCGCCGCGCTGTATGATGCGCGTGCCATCAGCATTCAGCTTTCCCATGTCGGAGAACGGATGCAGGTGATGTGCCGCGTCGATAGCGGCGAGATTGGAGCGCGCGTAAGTATCGGACATGATTTGCAAAACACCTTCGGAGATTGAAAGCCTCTTCCCAATAGGCTACGACCTTGGCCTTCTCCGCGGGGATTTTCAAGATCATGGCAGACGACAAGATTCATGGCACGACAGTGGGTGGCGACCCGCGCATCGAGCTCCTGCTCGTTGGCATGAATGGTGACCTGCGCGGGAAGCAGATTCCGCTCGATACCCAGAAGAAGATCTGGGACGGCGAAGTGCGTCTGCCGTCGTCGACGCAGTCGCTCGATATCTGGGGCGACGACAACGACGACATTACCGGCCTCTCGCTTTCCGTAGGCGATCCGGATGGCAATTGCATTCCGGACGAGCGCAGCTTGGCTCCGATGCCATGGGCGCCCGAGGGTTCGATGCAGGTGCTTGCAACCATGCACGAGTTCGACGGCACGCCGAGCTTCATGGATCCCCGCGCTATCCTTGCATCCGTGCTGAAGCGATATGAAGCGCGCGGTCTGACGCCAGTCGTCGCGACCGAACTCGAATTCTACGTCGTCGAACCGGATTGGCGCGAGACCGGCCGGCCTTCGCCGCCTCTCAATCTCACTTATCGCGGCGAGCCGAACGGCTTCCAGCTCTACGACATGAGCGCCGTCGATGCGCTCGACGACTATCTGCAAACCGTACGCTCCTATGCCAAGGCGCAAGGGTTGCCGGCGGATGCGACAACGGCGGAATTCGGCCCCGGACAGTTCGAGATCAATTTGCTGCATCGCCCCGACGCCCTCGCCGCCGCCGACGACTGCATCTATCTGAAGCGTATTGTGGAACAGGCTGCGCGCAAGCACGGGCTAAAGTCGACCTGCATGGCCAAGCCCTACTCCGATCATGCCGGTTCGGGCCTTCACGTACACGCCAGCGTCATCGACAAGGATGGAAACAATATTCTCGATGCAAAAGGCGACGAACCGCGAAAGCTGAAATCCGTCTGCGCCGGCCTGCTTCAAACCATGCGGGATGCGCAACTCGTCTTCGCACCGTTCGCCAACTCCTATCGTCGCTTCCAGCCCGGCTCGTTCGCCCCAGTCGACCTGACCTGGGGCTACGGTCACCGTGGCACGGCGGTCCGCATACCCGATCTGAATGGCCCGGCCGCTCGCATTGAACACCGCGTGGCCGGAGCCGACGCAAACCCCTATCTGCTGCTTGCTGCCATTCTCGGCGGCATGCTGCTTGGCATCGATTCCGAGCTCGATCCCGGCGAGGAGACGACGCCGTCGCACACGCCTGCGCATACGACGCAACTGACCCACGACTTCCTGACAGCCATCGAAACTTTCAGGGCGTCGCCGTTCATCGCCGACATATTCGGGGATCGCTACCAAAAGCTCTACGGAGACACCAAGCGTAAGGAGGCTATCACCTACCTGCGCACGGTCTCCGACTTCGACTATCGCACCTACCTACCGCGCCTGTAGTTGACGTCTTTCAATGCTTGACGATCATCGGACCTGTAAGTGCGGCGATCAGGCTGCCGCGCGTCAAGTACCCGGTCTAAAAATCCCGCAACATGGAGTTGCTAGGGAGCGACTTCGCGCCGCTCGGCTTCGTTAATCTGCGCTGCAAGTCCTTGCTGGACCAAGACCTTGAGTTCGCCGGGATGCAATCTCAACGCAACGTCCCGCTCCAGAGGACGCAACTCGCCATCCATCACGCAATTCGCCTTTGAATGCAGCTTCGGAAAGTGCAAATGCACTTGTGCCGGATGCATTATCATCACGTCCGCATTCTCCTTCACCTTGCCTCTCAAGAGGTCGACCGCCAGGCGTGCGACCCCGAGCGGTTTCAGCGGCTTAGCGGTATAGAAGCCTAGTTCGCCGCTGGTCAGGCTGTCTGCATAAAGCAAGGCATTCTGGCCGAAAGGGTTGTTCGAAACCGAGACCGCGGAAACGCGGCGGCGCTCGTAAACGCCCGCGGCTTCAAAGTCGACCTCGAATTCGGGCGGATTGAGCACGACACCGAAGGCGGCACGCGCGCTTGCTCCCAGCTTTCCGAGACGCGAGCGGTATGTGTAGGAATTTCGATAGCGCACCATGCGCGCATGGAGCCCGGCTGAGAATTGATGAATGAACGGTCGCCCGTTGGCGCTGGCAATATCAACCTGGTCGACTTCGCCAAAGGCGAGTGTCTCAAGCGCCAGCCAGATATCGAGGGGAACGCGCAAGGAACGGGCGAAAAGGTTCATCGTTCCGGCAGGCACCACGCCAAGTGCCACACCGTTCTTCCAAGCAATGGACGCCGCCGCCGAGATGGTGCCGTCTCCGCCGCCGGCGACGATGCCGTCGATGTCGTCGCGGCGAGCTGCACGCTCCATGGCCGGCACGATCTCCTTGCCGGAGAAGACGATCGCATCGAAATCATGGCCGGCCTCTCTGAAGACCGTTTCGGCCCGGCTTTCATAGGCCTCCATATCGGTGGTCCTGAACGTCCCGCCATCTCGATTGAAAAAGCCGATAAGTTTCATAGAGTTCCTGTTATCCGCAGCGAGAGGCGACGGCCTATCCCGCGCTGCTAAGAGATGGTTCTTGCACCAGCGATTTCAAGCTGAAGCGCGCTCCCGCGGACTTCAGGAGCGGGGACAGAACCGCCAAATTTGCAAGGGACGTATGCATATCGGGGAACGCTGCACTGCAGAAAACGCACTCGACGCCCCGCAGCCATTCGTCGATAGATAAGACAATGGAGGATACCTCCATTTCCCTTCATCTCCGGCTTACCGGTCACGGCTGCGCATGCGCCCTCGTCCCGTACGTCACGCATCGAATGCCAAGGAGTGCCTCTTGAGTCAGGTCGCCGTAAACGATTCCATTGAGACGAGCTCTGTGGTCGAAGCGCCATCGCCGATGGCGATCGCACTCGTGCAGGTGGCGCTTGCCTGCGGTGGCTTTGGCATCGGCACCGGCGAATTCGCGATCATGGGCCTGCTACCTAACGTGGCCGACACCTTTTCTGTGACGACGCCGCAGGCAGGCTACGTGATCAGCGCCTATGCACTCGGTGTCGTTGTCGGCGCTCCGATCATCGCGGTGCTTGCTGCGAAAATGGCGCGCCGCTCGCTGCTCCTGCTCGTCATGGGCATCTTTGCAATCGGCAACATCTTGAGCGCGATGGCCCCCACCTTCGAGAGCTTCACGGTGATGCGCTTCATAACGGGCCTGCCGCATGGTGCCTACTTCGGCGTCGCCGCGATCGTCGCTGCATCCATGGTGCCAACGCACAAACGCGCCCGCGCTGTCGGCCGCGTCATGCTCGGGCTGACGGTTGCGACCCTGCTCGGGACGCCGCTCGCCACCGTGTTCGGGCAGTCGCTCAACTGGCGTCTTGCCTTCACGATCGTCGGCATCGTCGGCCTTCTGACGGTTGCTCTGATCTGGCACTACGTGCCGCGCGACCGTGTTGCCGAGGGTGCAAGCTTCAAGCGGGAACTCGGGGCCTTCAAGCGTCCGCAGGTCCTGTTGACGCTCGCCACGGCATCCGTCGGCTTCGGTGGGATGTTTGCCATGTTCAGCTACATCGCGCCGACCACAACGCAGGTCGCGATGCTGCCGGAGAGTATGGTCGCCGTGATGCTGATCATCTTCGGCATCGGCATGAATGTCGGCAACGTCGTCGGCTCCTGGCTCGCCGACAAGTCGCTGATGGGAACGATCGGCGGCAGCCTAGTGTTCAACATCGTCGTGCTGACGCTGTTCTCCCTGACGGCGGCCAATCCCTTCATGCTGGCGCTTTGCGTATTCTGCATCGGGTGCGGCTTTGCCGCCGGTCCCGCCGTCCAAACCCGGCTCATGGATGTCGCCGCGGATGCGCAGACGCTTGCTGCGGCTTCGCACCACTCCGCGTTCAACATCGCGAATGCGCTGGGGGCTTGGCTTGGTGGACTGGTCATTGCACAGGGTTACGGCTTCGCCGCCACTGGCTACG
>NZ_AKKA01000125.1:2500-5000 GCF_000282035.1 Rhizobium sp. CF122 | reverse complement strand
AAACTACCCACCATACACTGTCCCGGATCCGGATAACGGACCGCGGTTAGACATCCATGACGATAAGGGTGGTATTTCAAGGATGGCTCCACGGAAACTGGCGTCCCCGCTTCAAAGCCTACCACCTATCCTACACATGCCGACACGAATGCCAGTGTAAAGCTATAGTAAAGGTGCACGGGGTCTTTCCGTCTGACCGCAGGAACCCCGCATCTTCACGGGGAATTCAATTTCACTGAGTCTATGTTGGAGACAGCGGGGAAGTCGTTACGCCATTCGTGCAGGTCGGAACTTACCCGACAAGGAATTTCGCTACCTTAGGACCGTTATAGTTACGGCCGCCGTTTACTGGGGCTTCGATTCAAAGCTTGCACCTCTCCTCTTAACCTTCCAGCACCGGGCAGGCGTCAGACCCTATACGTCGTCTTGCGACTTCGCAGAGCCCTGTGTTTTTGATAAACAGTCGCTACCCCCTGGTCTGTGCCACCCCACCATACTTGCGTATCATGGGGTCACGCTTCTTCCGAAGTTACGCGTGCAATTTGCCGAGTTCCTTCAACATAGTTCTCTCAAGCGCCTTGGTATACTCTACCTGACCACCTGTGTCGGTTTCGGGTACGGTCTATACGGTGGAGCTATTTCCTGGAACCGCGTCCCTGCAAGATCAATCCAATAAGACCTCACAAGTTGAGCAATCCGTCACTACCACCAGGCCCACGAATATTAACGTGGTTCCCATCGACTACGCGTGTCCGCCTCGTCTTAGGGGCCGGCTAACCCTGCTCAGATTAACTTTAAGCAGGAACCCTTGGTCTTTCGGCGAGAGGGTCTCTCACCCTCTTTATCGTTACTCATGTCAACATTCGCACTTCCGATACCTCCAGGAGCCCTCACGGGTCTCCCTTCATCAGCTTACGGAACGCTCCGCTACCACGTGTATTGCTACACATCCTCAGCTTCGGTGCATGGCTTCAGCCCCGTTACATTTTCGGCGCAAAGACCCTTATTTAGACCAGTGAGCTGTTACGCTTTCTTTAAATGATGGCTGCTTCTAAGCCAACATCCTGGTTGTTTTGGGATCCTCACATCCTTTCCCACTTAGCCATGACTTGGGGACCTTAGCTGGAGGTTAGGGTTGTTGCCCTTTTCACGACGGACGTTAGCACCCGCCGTGTGTCTGCCGACTAGTACTCCCCGGTATTCGGAGTTTGGTTAGGATCAGTAAGACGGTGAGTCCCCATAGCCCATCCAGTGCTCTACCCCCGGGGGTATTCGGTCGACGCTCTACCTAAATAGATTTCGCGGAGAACCAGCTATTTCCGAGTTTGATTGGCCTTTCACCCCTAGCCACAAGTCATCCCAATCTATTGCAACAGATGCGGGTTCGGTCCTCCAGTTGGTGTTACCCAACCTTCAACCTGCTCATGGCTAGATCACTCGGTTTCGGGTCTAATGCAACAAACTAAATCGCCCTATTCAGACTCGCTTTCGCTTCGCCTACACCTACCGGCTTAAGCTTGCTTGTTACACTAAGTCGTTGACCCATTATACAAAAGGTACGCCGTCACCCTTGCGGGCTCCGACTGTTTGTAGGCATCCGGTTTCAGGTTCTATTTCACTCCCCTTGTCGGGGTGCTTTTCACCTTTCCCTCACGGTACTTGTTCGCTATCGGTCATGCACGAGTACTTAGGCTTGGAGAGTGGTCTCCCCATGTTCAGACAGGATTTCTCGTGTCCCGCCCTACTCTAGGACAATCATGGTATCTACGCGTACGGGGCTGTCACCCACTACGGCCAAGCTTTCCAGCTTGTTCCACTTTAACCACAATTGCCACTGGCCTGGTCCGCGTTCGCTCGCCACTACTTGCGGAGTCTCGGTTGATGTCCTTTCCTGCAGGTACTTAGATGTTTCAGTTCCCTGCGTTCGCTTCTTACACCCTATTTTATTCAGGTGCAGATACCTTATCACAATGCTTGGAAACCTAAGCCGTACCGAAGCACAACTTAGATTTTCCAAGCATTTAAGGTGGGTTGCCCCATTCGGAGATCCATGGATCAAAGCTTATTCGCAGCTCCCCACGGCTTTTCGCAGCGTATCACGTCCTTCATCGCCTGTGCATGCCAAGGCATCCACCAAATGCCCTTACGACACTTAATCGTTCTCATTGCCAATGCTCATCATCTCGTTGCCCGCATCCCGAAGGAAACAGCAACAGACCGGGTTACCTTTTACAACCCAGTCAATCCAACAATGCCATCGACGTGTTCGACAAGACTGCTTTATTGGAACTACGCCGAGCAGTTCGCTTGCAATCTCATCTTTAAGACCAGCTTCTCGAGATTGGATCCGATACCGCGCGGTCAGGCAACGGTAATCCGATCGTTCATCAGACATTGTCCTGGCGGACAACGAACAACAAACGATCCAGAGCGACAAGCTTCCTTCCTACCTCCAGTCCCTCCACCATATCCGGCCGGCTAGGCCATCCATGGTTTCAAC
>NZ_AKKA01000124.1 GCF_000282035.1 Rhizobium sp. CF122 | reverse complement strand
CGACGAACCATCTCGACATCGATTCCATCGCCGCCGTGGAGGCGGGTCTGCAAGCCTATGACGGTGCGCTGCTTGTCGTCAGTCACGACGAGGTGTTTCTGGAGAATATCGACATATCTCGGCGGTTTCAGCTTCCGCTTGGCGAAGAGGTTCTCCTCTAGGCGCTGAGTGCGGTGTCAAATATAGAGGCCCGCCATCTTGCGCCAGGCCCCTGCCCGGTGAGCACGGCCTTCCCAGACATGGAGCTGATGGCCGACCTGCTTTTCCGCAAGCAGACGGCTGAGGTGATAGTTGTTGTCCAGGAAAGGGTCGGCGTCACCGATGGTCAGGACAATCTCGACCTCGCGCAGCTTCGCCAGCTGCCGGCCGCCATGGAGCCCCGGCAGGAAGTGCGTCGGCGTGTGGAAATAGACCGCATCATCGTAATAGCCGTCAAACAGATCGCCGAAGGATTCGACCCTTATCGTCAGGTCGTAGCGGCCGGAAAAGGCGACGAGCTTGCGGAACAGGAGCGGATGCCGAAAGACGAGGCTCGCGGCCTGGAAAGCGCCGAGGCTGCAGCCATGCACGATGGTGCATTCATGTCCGTTCTTCGACGCCATGAGCGGCAGGACTTCATTCAGGATATACTCTTCGAAGGCCGTGTGGCGACGGATGCGTTCGGCCGGATGCCGGTCGAAGCCGTAGAAGGTCTCTGCGGCCAGCCCCTCGATGCAATAGAGTTGCAGTTGGCCGGCTTGCAGCTTGTCGGCAAGGCTTTCAACAAGACCGAGCCTCTCATATTCCCAGAAACGTCCCTCGCGCGTCGGAAACATCAGCACCTTGGCGCCGGCATGGCCGAACACCAGTAGCTCCATCTCGCGATGCAGGCGCGGACTATGCCAGCGCAAATATTCCCGGTTCATAACACCTTGAAAAAATCTCGGACTTTCTCACGCAGAATCGCGTTCTGCTCGGTGCTTCCAGGATAATCGAAGTGTCCAGCATCCAATATGAAGGTTTCATTATACTTTGATGTCGGCAGGGCGTTGGCCACCGCGTACTGGCAGGGCGGTGCGACGGCGGGGTCGAAGAGGGCGACGGCTGCCAGCATCGGCACCTTGATCCGGCTTGCGGCAGTTGCCGCGTCGAACATGCGCAGGGTCTTAAGCACGCTTCCATGAGTCTTCTGATAGGTCTGCACGGAAAAGGCGCTGCCGACGGTCGGCAGGGTCAGCCATTGCTCCCGGTCGCCGAAGGTTGGGACGACGAGGTGGCCGCGGCTGATGCGCGGATCGAATGGGATCGCCAGTGCACCGATGCCGCCGCCGAAGCTGATGCCGCTGTAACCGATGTGACCGGCAAGCCACGGATAGAGTGTCAGGAGCGTTGAAACGGCAAGCCAGAGATCATCGACACAGCCACCGATGATGTAGGTGTCCGGACGGTCTATGCCCTGCAGGACGTGGCCAGACGCATCAAGCGGGATTGGCGGGCGGGCGCTAAGCGACAGGCCGCGGGAGCAGGGGAAGAGAATGGCCGCCTCCTCGACCGGCAGGTCGAAATCCGGCGCGTCGCGACCGCCGTAGCCGTGGCCCACCACCAGCCCGCGGCGCACCGGCCGTTCGCGCGGCAAAAGCAACCAGCCGCCGATCTCGAAGCCACCGGTGGAGGTGTAGGCGATGTCGACAACCTGCCAGTCAGGATGCGTCAGCTTGCTCTTTCTGAGCACCGGCTGCGGGTCGGTAGCGATCGCCTTTTCGTATCGGGCCTGCCAGAACCCGTCGAAGCCCGGCGGCGCCTCCGGCGGGACGATTGCCTTTAAGTCGGCAAGCGTCATGCCGTAGGTGGGGTCGAAGGTGAAAGGATGTGTCGCGGGAATGCTCATGAGAGGGTTGTTTCGCGAAAAGACGTGTAATGCAAGGCAGTGGCATCGGCAGCACGCGGAACGGCGGCAAGGGCGCGACTGAAACGTTACAGCGCTGTCATTTCCACCCTGTACAACGCCCGCTCGCTTGGCTAAACCGCCCTCGAAACCAAAAGAATGGGATTTCCATGATCGATCCGAAGACCCTTGCTGCCTGCTTCCCGGGCGATTTCACCTTTGGCGTTGCGACGGCAGCGTTCCAGATCGAGGGCGCTTCCAAGGCAGACGGCCGCAAGCCTTCCATCTGGGACGCCTTCTGCAACATGCCGGGCCGCGTCTTCAACCGCGACAACGGCGATGTCGCCTGCGATCATTACAATCGGCTCGATCAGGATCTCGATCTCATCAAGTCCATGGGCGTCGAAGCCTATCGCTTCTCGATCGCCTGGCCACGCATCATCCCTGACGGCACCGGTCCGGTGAACGAGGCGGGGCTCGATTTCTACGATCGTCTCGTCGATGGCTGCAAGGCGCGCGGCATCAAGACCTTCGCAACGCTCTACCATTGGGATCTGCCGCTGCTTCTCGCCGGCGACGGCGGCTGGACGGCGCGCTCGACGGCCTACGCGTTCCAGCGCTACGCCAAGACCGTGATGGCCCGCCTTGGCGACCGCCTCGACAGCGTCGCGACCTTCAACGAGCCGTGGTGCATCGTCTGGCTCAGCCACCTCTACGGCATTCATGCGCCGGGCGAGCGCAACATGCAAGCCGCGCTCCACGCCATGCACCATATGAACCTCGCGCATGGCCTCGGCGTCGAGGCGATCCGGGCCGAGGCGCCGAACGTGCCGGTCGGGCTCGTACTCAATGCGATGTCCGTCATGCCGGGCTCTGACAGCGCAGCCGACAAGGCGGCGGGCGAACGCGCGCACCAGTTCCATAACGGCGCCTTCTTCGATCCGGTCTTCATGGGCGAATATCCGAAAGAGTTCCTGGAAGCGCTCGGCGACCGCATGCCGGTCGTGCAAGAGGGCGACCTCAGGATCATCAATCAGAAGCTCGACTGGTGGGGTCTCAACTACTACACGCCGCTACGCGTTGCCGACGATCCTGATAAGAACGGCGACTTCCCCTGGACGGTCGAGGCGCCGCGCGCCAGCGACGTGAAGACCGATATCGGCTGGGAAGTCTACGCGCCCGGCCTGAAGAACGTCGTCGAGGATCTCTATCGCCGCTACGAGCTGCCGGAGTGCTACATCACGGAGAACGGCGCCTGCTACGACATGGGCGTCGTCAACGGTGAGGTCGATGACCAGCCGCGCCTCGACTACTATAGCGAGCACCTCGATGTCGTCGCCGACCTGATCAAGGACGGCTATCCGATGCGCGGCTACTTCGCCTGGAGTCTGATGGACAATTTCGAGTGGGCAGAGGGTTATCGCATGCGCTTCGGTCTCGTGCATGTCGACTATGACACCCAGGTCCGCACCGTGAAGAAGAGTGGCAAGTGGTACAGCGAACTTGCCGCACAGTTCCCGAAGGGCAACCACAAGAGCAGCTGACGAGCGCATGGCGCGAATCGGCGCCGTGGCTTAAACCGGGCGCATGGAAAAGCCGCTCTTCCTTTATGCGCTCTGCGGCAGCCAGCGAAAGGCTTCGACCAATCGCCGGCTGCTCGAAGCGCTGCGCGACAATGCGCCGGCAGGCGTTTCGATTGAGATCAGCGAGCTCATCGGCGAGCTGCCGATCTTCAACCCTGATCGCGAGGGCGAGAACACGCCTGTCGTTGTTGAAGAATTCGCGACCAAGGTCCGTGCGTGCGATGGCATCGTCATCGCCTGCCCGGAATATGCCCATGGCCTGCCGGGCGGACTGAAGAACGCGCTGGATTGGCTGGTCTCCCGCGACGAGGTGCCGTTCAAGCCCGCGATGATCGCGCATGCCTCGCATCGCGGCGATTTCGCGCTGGACCAACTGACCGAGGTCGTGAAGACAATGTCGTTTCGGCTTGTCGACGAGGCCTTTCTACCGATCTCGTTGCTCGGCAAATCGGAGGACGTACAGGCCGCCGTCCTCGCCGAGAGCGTCCAAAGCGGTCTTCTTGTATCAGCGCTTGTAAAATTCTGCGCTGCAATCAATCGCGCCGGGATCTAGCTTGTTTTCTCAAGCTTTTGAAACTATTGATAAAATATACGCGTGTCTGCGTTATTCGCACGCTTTTGCCAAATCGTAGACGATTAATCGTTATATCGCCCTTTAACCGTTTTTTGAGCCATTCGCTGGCAGACTTCCTTGATCGGGGAGCAGTGAATGCGGGCAATTTTCGAGGGCAGCAGAAAAATTTCGGGCATCGGTCGTCATGCGACCGTTGCCGGCGTGCTTTTTTCTTTTGCCATTGTCGTCGCGATTGTCACGGTCATGGTGCTCAGCGCGCTTGAACGCGTTGCGGAGCGATCGAATGTGCTGGACGACGAGCGTTCGTGGGAAACCATATCCGGCGCACTGAAGACCTTCGAGATGCAGTTGGGCGCGACGCTCAACGACTACGCGGCCTGGGACGATGCCGCGGTGAACGTCTATACGGCCGATGGTATGGCCTGGACGATCAGCAACTACGGCGAAATGTCGGTCAACAGCTCCCTCTTCGACATGGCGATCGTCATCGATGATGAGAAGAAACCGATCATGGCGTATCGGGAAGGCAAGCCGATGGACGGCTCGCTGGACGAATTCTTCTCCCCATCGCTCTGGATGCTTTTCAACAAGGCAAAGGCTGCGGGGCCACAGGACAATCCGGAAGCGACGGGCTTCATTGGCACCAAGGCCGGTATCGCGGCAGTCGGTGTGGCGCTCGTTCGCGAGAAATCCGGTGCGCTTGACGTGCCGGCCGGAAAACATCGCTACCTCATATTCGCGCGGCACCTTAGTGCCGACAAGGTCGCCGAGCTTGGTGCGACTTATGTTATCGGTGGGTTGAAACTGGTCGCTCCGAACTTCGAAGCCCCCTATTCGGTGACAATCTCGGACGCGCAATCGGTTGCCCTTGGAAAGCTTATCTGGATGTCGCGGGCTCCCGGCGATATCGGCTATGGCGAAGTTCGTCCAATGGTCGTCGAGGCGCTCGGGCTTGTCGGCCTGTTCTTCGTCGTTCTGCTCATCATCGGCTGGCTGGCGCTGCGGCGCCTCAAGGCGGAAGAAATCAATGCCCGCGAGGAAGCCAATCGTGATCGGTTGAGTGGCCTGCTGAACCGCGACGGGCTTGGAACGGCAATCGACGCCTTCGTTGACGAGGCGGCACAGACACGTCGCAACGTGCTTATCCTCTATCTCGATCTCGATGGCTTCAAGGAAGTCAACGACGCTTATGGCCATGGCACCGGCGACCAGCTGATCCGCGCGGTCGCCGCTGGCCTTAACGTGCTCATTCCGGAGAACGCCGTTCTCGCCCGTATCGGCGGCGATGAGTTTGCCATTGCTTTCGTTTCCGAGAGCGAACAGGCGGTTGCCCTGCAGCTTTCCGAGCAGATACTGGATTTCCTGGCGGAGCCGCTGGAGATCGGTCGACGCGTCGTCGTCATCGGCGCGAGCATCGGTATCGCGATGTCGGAAGGTGGCACGATCGACCGTGAAGAGCTGGTGCGCCGGGCCGACCTTGCCATGTATAAGGCCAAGGAAGCTGGCCGTGCACGCATGACACTTTACGACCCTGCCATGGACGCCGATCGCGAAGAGCGCAATGCGCTGGAACTCGATTTGCGGATGGCGATCGAAGGCGGCGACTTGCAGATCGCCTATCAGCCGCTGATCGATGCGGCGACCCATGAAATGACCGGCGTCGAGGCATTGGTGCGGTGGAACCGACCGGGTCACGGACCGGTCTCGCCTGAGGTCTTCATTCCTGTCGCGGAAACCAGCGGGCTTATCGAGGCGCTAGGGCTTTTCGTGCTGCGCAAGGCCTGCGAAACCGCCAAGCAGTGGCCGGAACTGCGTATCTCGGTCAACGTTTCTCCGGGGCAATTCCGCAACCCCGCCTTTGCCGACTATGTCCGCTACGTCTTGAAGCAGACAGAGATCGAGGCCAAGCGGGTGACGCTCGAAGTCACCGAAGGCTATATGATCCAGAACCCGCAGCGCACACGCCAAGCGATCGAGCGGCTGAAGGCGTTGGGTGTCAAAATTGCGCTTGATGACTTCGGTTCGGGCTTCTCGTCCATCGGTTATCTGCGCCAGTTCGGTTTTGACCGGATCAAGATCGACCGCTCGCTGGTCATGGATATCCTGGAAAGCGACAGCCAGCGCGAAATGCTGCAGGCGACAGTGGCGCTGGCCCGCTCGCTCGATATACCGGTCACGGCCGAGGGTATTGAGACCGAGGAGCAGGGCATTGCAGTGCGGCTCTTCGGCTGCGACACGTTGCAAGGCTACTTCTTTGGCCGGCCGATGCCGGCCGATCAGATCACCGAGCGGCTGATGCAGGCCCGCGCGGCGAAGGTCACAACGCGCCGCACCAATGCAGCCTGATCAGGTTCCGATGTGCTTCTGACCGCGCTTCTTGGCAAGCGCGATCTGATGCTGTCTTTGGCGGTAGCGCAGGCGGTCGTCCTCACTGCGCGTGCTGTAACAGTTGCTGCAGGAGACGCCTTCCTCGTAGTGGGGTGAAGTAGTCTCTTCAGTAGTGATCGGATTGCGGCAGGCGTGGCAAAGCTTGTGCTCGCCCTCCTTCAGCCCGTGCTCGACCGACACGCGCTCGTCGAAGACGAAGCAGGCGCCGTCCCAGAGGCTTTCTTCCTGCGGGATTTCCTCGAGATATTTCAGGATACCGCCCTTGAGGTGGTAGACCTCGTCGAAGCCCCGTTCCTTCATGAAGGCGGTGGCCTTCTCGCAGCGGATGCCGCCGGTGCAATACATGGCAATCCTCGGCTTGTTGTGGAGGCCTGTATTGTTGCGCACCCAGTCTGGAAACTCGCGGAAGGTCTTGGTCTGCGGATCAAGCGCGCCGCGAAAAATGCCGATCGCCGTCTCGTAATCGTTGCGCGTGTCGATGACGATGGTATCCGGATCGGAGATCAGCGCATTCCAGTCCTGCGGTGCCACGTAGGTACCGACCACCTTGTTGGGGTCGATGTTCTCGACGCCCATGGTGACGATCTCTTTCTTGAGCTTCACCTTCATGCGCAGGAAGGGCATCTTCGATGCGCGGCTCTCCTTGTGCTCGAGAGCGGCAAATTCCGGCTGCGCACGCAGATAGGCGAGCACTGTCTTGATACCCGCGTCCGGTCCGGCGATCGTGCCGTTGATCCCTTCATGCGCCAGAAGCAGCGTCCCCTTCACGCCGTTTTCTTCGCAAAGCGCCTGCAGCGGCTCGCGCAAGCTTTCAAAGCGCGGCACGGAAACGAAATGATAAAGTGCCGCGACGAGGAAGGGGCTCGCCGCTGCCGTCGATTGGGTCAGCGTGTCTGTCATGCGGCTGCAAATACAGCTTTCGGGCCGTCTGCGCAATTGGGGCGTTTCAGCTCACCTGAGCTCGCCAGAGCAATTCGATCCGGTCCGCTTCCTCCTGCGGATCATCGGCGAAGACGTCCTCTGCCCGTTCCAGTGCCGCATGTCGGTCCTCCTGCTGGCGGAAGATGATCGCATCGAGCAGGCGCGCGAGATCGTCGGCATTGGGAAAATGTTGCGGCTCGGCCTCCACCAATGCGCAGAGCACGTCGAGGTCATGGATATGACCGAGCAGATCGATCAGGCTGCTCGTCACCTCGTATTTCGCCTTCATCGCTGCCGGCCAAAGCGGCCGAAGCAGCCGATGGTATGCCCGGTAGTCCTGTGCCCGCTTGCGCAATGTGTGAAAGGCTTCCGCTGAGGCCTCGGCCTGGCAATGCTCGATGGCTTTCCTCGCCTTCAGCGTTGTCTTGCGCCAGCCCTTGGCGACAAGCTGTGCATTCCGACGCGGGCCGCCGTTGAAGTGGACCTCTTCCAGCGCTGCAATGGCGTCCCTCAGCACCTCCGGCGCTTTAGTGAGCTTCCTGTCGATATCCACCTCGGCGTCGGCCATGTGGTCGCGCCGGCTTTCCAGTGCTGCGACAATGCGGCCAAGTGCTTTCGCCTCTCCTGTGTTGCGGGCGTTTTTCTTCAGGTAGGCGGCGGTCTCGATCAGCGCTGTCGCATCTCGGATCGCCGAAAGAGACATCGCTACATCACGAAGCCGGGCGTTCTCGTGTTCGCGAAACTCCGAGACTTCGCTGGCCACCAGGCGATAAAGGGAGCGCACACGCTTCAGGTTTTTGCGAAAAGCGTGGATCGCCTCGTGCTTGCCCTCTGGTCTTTCTTCAAGCGTACGGATCGCATGAGAAAGCTGGCCGCCAGCGGCCTTCCTGAACTCTGCGGTGAAACTGTGGTCAGGCCGTATGCGAAAGGGCATGCCGATCGTGCTCGTATTCAGTGGCAAGCGCCTGGTTTGAATAGCGGAAATCTCCTGTCACCTCGCGGCCGATCCATGAAGGCAGCGCGGGGTTGTCGCTCTCCGAGCGCATCTCCACTTCGGCGATCACCAAGCCACGGTGCTGTCCGGCAAACACGTCAACCTCCCAGACAAAACCGCCGTGGGGGACGCGATAACGGGTTTTCTCGATGATGATGCCGATCGCGTCGTCAAGCAACTGTTCGGCGTCGGCGACGGGGATATCGTATTCGAATTCCTCGCGGGTCATCGCGCTGCGGCCGATCTTGACCGTCAACCGTGCCTTCGCGTTGTCGAGCACGCGCACGCGCACGGACCGATCATCCATCGAGGCGATATAGCCTTGTTTTAAAAGGGATTTCGTCTCCGCTCCAGAGCGCCAGGCATCGCTGTGCACCAGAAACTTCCGCTCGATTTCTTTCGCCATTCCCGGTGAACCTTGTGTGACGATTTTATTACGCTAGCCTAATTTTATCGCCATGGGTACCCATTCTATTCCAAAGAAGGGTTTCGGCTCGACAAAGCTTACCCTTGGGGTTATTTCGGTCCCGAATTCAATCGGTTCAAAAGGATCACGCGGCCATGGGCGAGAAGACAGAAAAGCTCCTTTCCATCCTGAAACTCCAGCCTGTTGTCCCGGTCCTGATCGTCGACGACGTCAAGTCCGCCGTTTTGCTGGCGCGTGCCCTTGTCGCAGGCGGTCTGAAGGCAATCGAGATCACCATGCGCACGTCGGCCGCACTCGATGCCGTCCGCGCCGTTGCCGACGAGGTCGAAGGCGCCGAGGTCGGAGCCGGCACCATCCTCAATGCCGCTCATTGGGACGCCGCGGTCGCTGCCGGCTCGAAGTTCATCGTCAGCCCCGGCGCGACGCAGGAACTGCTCGATGCCGCAAGCGCTTCGTCCGTTCCCCTGTTGCCGGGTGCTGCGACCGCCAGCGAAGTCATGGCGCTGCGCGAAGAAGGCTATCAGGTCCTGAAGTTCTTCCCGGCAGAGCAGGCCGGTGGCGCCGCCTATCTCAAGGCGCTGTCCTCGCCGCTCGCCGGCACCGTTTTCTGCCCGACGGGCGGCATCTCGCTGAAGAACGCGATGGACTACCTGTCGCTGCCGAACGTCATCTGCGTCGGCGGCTCCTGGGTTGCGCCGAAGGAACTGATCGCCGCTGGCGATTGGGCCGGCATCACCAAGCTCGCGTCGGAAGCGGCAGCGTTGAAGGGCTGATTTCGGAGAAAACTGCGTTCAATGCAGGCGGATGCTCCGCCTGCATTTGGTATTTTCGCTGCCGATACCTATCTCCCCTCTGGCCTCTAGACAGGGAGATGATGAGGAATGTTCGACGCGAGGAAGCTTCTTGAGCAGTTCTTGGGTTCGCAGGTGCCGGGTGTCGGCGGTTCCGTCCGGGACCGGGCGGGTGACGCGGTCCAGATGGCCAAGGACAATCCGTGGAAGGCAGGCGCGCTGGCAACCGTGCTTCTGGGGACCAAGACCGGCCGCAGCATGGCCGGCAATGCGCTTGCTATCGGCGGTCTCGCCGCGATCGCGGGTCTCGGCTACCAGGCCTACAAGAACTATCAGGCAGGGCAGGCACCGGCGACGCCATCCGATGCGCCGCCGCCAAAGACGGCTGTGCTGCCGCCGCCCGCCGAGTCGGGGTTCGGTGCGGCCTCGCCTGCGCAAAGCAACGAATTCGTGCTCGTTCTCATCCGCGCCATGATCGCGGCGGCAAAGGCCGACGGCCATATCGACGACGGCGAACGCGCCCTCATCCTCGACAAGGTCAAGGCCGCGGATGTCAGTGGTGAAGCTGCCTTCTTCGTCGAACGGGAGCTGTCGCAGCCGACGGATATCGATGCGCTGGTCGCAGCCGCCGTCACCGAGGAGCAACGGGTGGAGCTCTACACCGCCTCGCGGCTGACCATCGAGCCGGATTCGCGCGCCGAGCGCGGCTACCTTGATCTGCTGGCCGGTCGCCTCGGTCTTCCGGATGCGCTGGTCGACCACATCGAGGCGACGGTTTCCTCTGCCAAGGTCGGTTTGTAAGCGTATCAAACGGCCAGTTGCCTTTCCCGGACGGCTGGCCTAAGCCATGTCTCCTTATCTGGAGGAGCGCATGCGCGATCTATCGAATTTCAAGGGTTGCCCGGAACCCCGGCCGGTGACCCTCAAGGGGCGTTTTGTCACCGTCGAACCCTATGTCCGCGAGCAGCATCTGCAAGCGCTGTGGGATGGCCTCGGCGGCATGGGCATCAACCCGCTGCTGCGTTATTTTGCGCAGCCCGATTTCACCGGGATGGATGATTTCGCCAACTGGCTTCATTCGGTCTACTCCAAATCGGGCTGGCTGACGCACATCTTCCGTGACAACAGCTCCGGCAAGATCGTCGGCATGGCGAACTACATGCGGGCCGATCCGGCCAATGGCGTGATCGAGGTCGGCGGCGTCGCGCACGGTCCCGACATGAAGCGCTCGCCGCTCTCCACGGAAGTTCACTATCTCATGGCCAAGCATATCTTCGAGGCACTCGGCTACCGGCGCTACGAGTGGAAGTGCGATAATCTGAACGAGGCGAGCAAAACGACGGCGGCCCGCTACGGTTTCACCTTCGAAGGCGTGTTTCGCCAGCATATGATCTCCAAGGGCCGAAACCGCGATACGGCGTGGTTTTCGATGATCGATTCCGAATGGCCCGTCTTGAACGCAGCGTTCGAGGCCTGGCTGTCGCCTGACAATTTCGATCCGGACGGCAAGCAGAAGCGCCGGCTGGAAGAGATCCGCGCCGAGATCAGCAAGGAATCAGCCGCATGACGGCTCCGAAATCGGAAGGCCGTTCGCAGGCGATTGCGGCGGCCATCATCCTCGTGGCGGCTGGCCTGGTCCTCTATTTCATGCCGACCATTGTGCTCGCACTCGGCAGCTACTCACCTTATCTGGCGGCTGGCGTCGGCGCCTGCCTGATCCTTGCCTTCTTCGTTGTCTTCTGGCTGAGAGCACGCTATCAGCGCCGGCGCGGCAAGTAGCGCTGCAGGCGTTTGACTAGCTCTGCAGCGAGGCGCCGAGCAGCAGCGCGCCCATGGCAATCACCAGCAGGGCGCCTAGAATTTCTATCGTATTGCCGATCCAGATCGAGGCGGCAGAGCCTCGGCCTGCGAGCCGCATCGCCGTGCCCTTGGCGGCAACGGCGAGCGTTGCCAGGAGTGCGACTGTTATAGCTGTGCCGAACGACATCGCGATCACCGACAGGACCCCGCCGAGATAGAGGCCGTTCAGCAGCGAGAAGGTCATTACCAGCAGCGCGCCGGAGCATGGGCGCAGGCCGACCGCGATGATGGCCGACCAGGCTTCCCGGATATTGAACTTTTCCGCGCCAAGTAGGGAGGGGTCTGGCATGTGTGATTGGCCACAGGTCTCGCAGGCCATGCCTGCAATGAATTTGTGTCCGGCCTTGAGCGCGTCTGCCTCGCCGAAGGCGTAGCTCGAGCCCTGCTTTTGTTCCTCATTCTCCTTCCAGTCCAGCATCATGCTGACGGGGCCGGAGGAGGTTGCCATAACCTCGCGGCGTGGCATGCCGCCGATGATCGCGCGCAGTTTGCGAAACAGCAGCCAGCACCCGAAGAGGGTGACCATGATGAAGCTGGCGATCTCCATCGCCTGCGTCGCTGCCGTTAGGGTAATGCCGGTGCCGCGCAGCACCAACCACGCTCCGCCGACCAGCGCGATTGCGACCACTCCCTGGAGGAAGGCGGACACGAAGGAGATCGATACGCCGCGCCTCAGCTCGATTTCGTTGGCGATCATGTAGGAAGAGATGACGGCCTTGCCGTGTCCGGGCCCGGCGGCATGAAAGACGCCATAGGCGAAGGAGAGGCCGATCAGTGTCCAGAGATGCCACGAATCCTCGCGCATGGCGCGGAGCGCGCCCGTCAGCGCGCGATAGAAGGCCTGCTGCTGCGCGTTCACATAGAGTAGAATCGGTGCCAGCGGGCCGCCGGTCGGCTGGAAGCTCGGCTCCGACGTGCCGATGCCGAGCGGCGACTGCGCATGTGCAACGGCCATGCCCGCGATGAGCGCGAGTGCTATTTCCAGGGCAAGCGGCCGAAGGCGGTGCCTCAGCATGTCACGTCCAGTCGCGTCGCAAAGAGCTTCGACATGTTCGTCCCCGTCGGATCGTTGAAGAAAGCGTCGGTTAGGGACTGCTTGTTCTCGGCGATCACCTGGTCTGCATCCGGGCGAACGACCTGGTGCTTGCAGCTCTTGAAGCTGTCTCCGACCAGGACCAGCTCATTGTCGCTCGGAAAGTCGATCGACGTATAGAGCGTCGGGTCGTAGACGCCGAAGGTCAGGCGGCCCTTGAGCGGCATTTTTTCCGCTGGCTTGACCGCGAAGAACATCAGGAGCTGGCCCTGCTTGTAATCCACATGGATCAGATCGGGCTTCCCCACCTTGATGTTCTTACCGTTCATCGTGAGGTTCATGTAGTAGTCGTAGTCGACCAGAGAATCCCGCACGGTCTTGCCGACCTCGGCCAGTTCGTTCGGATCGAGCTTCAGGTCAGTGTTCTTGTCGAAATCCATCACGACGGATGACGAGAAGACCTCGTCGAAGCGCCAGACGTTGCGCAGTTCGGCAACATTGCCGTCATCGTCGGCGACGACCTCCAGCCGCGCCTCGACGAACACGTGCGGGTGTGCAAAGGCGGCGGCTGGCAGAAGCGACAGGAGCGACGCCATCAGGAGTGTCGATTTCTTCATGCGTGCTCTTGCTGGGGGATCCCGTTGTTCACCGTGATTCCTCGCCAGAAAATGGGACGGAATTGGGACCAGCGCGGAGCGCCCGGCCGATCAGGGGTGCTTCCTGAACCAATTGTGAAGATAATCGACGAAGATCCGCACCTTGGCCGGCAGATAGCGCCGGTGCGGATAAACGGCATAGATGCCGCGATCGGTCGGAATGTAATCGTTGAACAGCGTCACCAGCTCTCCGTCTTCGATCGGCTTGCGGGCGATGAAATCAGGGATCAGCGCAACGCCAATGCCGGCAAGCGCCGCGCGCAGCGTCGCATGCGGGCTGTTGACTTCCATGGGGCCGGCGACGGCAACCGCGAAGGAGCTGTTGTCCGGATTGTAGAAACGGATGCTGCCCTGACTGCGCGAGTTGGTGTCGATGATGAAGGGGACGTTCGAGAGATCCGAGGGGTGGGCGAGATCGGGATGACGCTCTATGAAGTCTGGCGTTGCGCAAAGATGGACGCGGAAATCCGAAATCTTGCGGGCGATCATACCGGAGTCCTCGAGCTTGGTCACGCGGATCGCGACGTCGAAGCCTTCCTCGATCAGATCGACGAACCTGTCGTCGGCCGCGATATCGAGGGCGAGATCGGGGTTTTCCTTGGCGAAATCGATCAGCGATTGTCCGACATCGGCATCGACAAAGGTGCGTGGCACCGAGATCTTCAACCGGCCTTTCAATTGCGCATTATTCTCGCGCACGAGATCGGCGAGGTTGTCGATCTCCTTGAGGATATCGGAAGCAGTACGATAGTAGGTGTGACCGGCCTCGGTCATGGAGAACTGGCGGGTGGTGCGGTTCAGCAGCAGGGCACCGAGTTCGTCCTCCAATTCACGCACGTATTTGGACAGCAGCGCCTTGGAACGGCCGGTGCGCCGCGCCGCGGCCGAAAAGCCTTCTGCTTCAACGACATCGATGAAGGCGCGGATGCGGGTGAGGGTGTCCATGGCTGATGTCTCCGAGCGCGTCGAACCGGCAGTCAAATCAATTGCTTGCTTGCCGTTTCACCACGTTGAACAAATTGCGGTGTATTGTTCAATTATTTTCTGCCGGGAGATGCGAAAAAACCGCTTGATTATGACGGTGAATATTCCTATCTCGTGGTCAGCCCAAAGTCGCACGTGCCCATGGGTGTCCGCCGAACCCTCGAATTGGTGAGGAAATCGGTAAGGTACCTGGAATTAACCCCTCCAGTCGCTATTCCGGCCAACCGGAAAATGCGAGGACGCCTGAAGCAACGACGGTGCGGGCCTTTTTGTTCTCTCCCTGCTTTCCATCAGCGGGGGTTACTGAAGAGGCACACCTTCATTGCCGGAAGTGCGGTTGGGATTCTCCCTCCAATCCATGGCAGACAAAGCCGGATCCATGTCGCTTATGCGGCGTTGATTCATCATTTGCGCGATCCAAGCGCTTGCTAAGGTTCCGGGGTCTCCACCGGCTGGTTCCTATGCGGGTGATTGGTTGCCCTTTGTCCTCCGGGTTTCCCGGAGCTCTGGAATTGGAAGAGGGATTGATATGACGACCCAGCGCATCCGCGACTTTCTCGCAACCCGACGTCCCGATGGTCCCTGCCTCGTGGTCGACCTCGACGTCGTGCGCGACAACTTCTCTGCTTTCCGCCATGCGATGCCGGACAGCGCGATCTACTATGCCGTCAAGGCAAACCCGGCTCCTGAGGTCCTGAAGCTGCTCGCCGACATGGGTTCCAACTTCGATTGCGCGTCTGTCGCTGAAATCGAAATGGCGCTCAACGCCGGTGCGACCGCTGCCCGTATTTCTTACGGCAATACGATCAAGAAGGAACGCGACGTTGCCCGCGCGCATGCGCTCGGCATCAGCCTCTTTGCGGTCGACAGCCACGAGGAAGTCGAGAAGATCTCGCGTGCCGCTCCCGGCGCCCGCGTGTTCTGCCGCGTTCTGACGGATGGCGAAGGTGCTGAATGGCCGCTATCGCGCAAGTTCGGCTGCGTGCCGCAGATGGCCGTCGACGTTCTTGTCTACGCGCACCAGCTGGGCCTCGAGTCCTACGGCGTATCGTTCCATGTCGGCTCGCAGATGACCAAGGTCGATGCCTGGGATGCGGCGCTTTCCGATGCCAAGCGCGTCTTCGTTCAGCTGGCCAAGCAGGGTATCCACCTGCAGATGGTCAACATGGGCGGCGGCTTCCCGACCAAGTATCTGCGCGACGTTCCGTCGGCGGAAGCTTACGGTCGTGCGATCTACCAGAGCCTGCGTGATCACTTCGGCAACCAGATTCCGAAGACGATCATCGAGCCGGGTCGCGGCATGGTCGGCAACGCCGGTGTCATCAAGACGGAAGTCGTGCTGATCTCGAAGAAGTCGGACAACGACGCTGCGCGCTGGGTGTTCCTCGACATCGGCAAGTTCGGCGGTCTCGCCGAAACGATGGACGAAGCCATTCGCTACCCGATCCGCACCGAGCGCGACGGCGACGAAATGGAGCCTTGCGTGATTGCCGGCCCGACCTGCGATTCGGCCGACGTGCTGTATGAAAAGAATCTCTATCCGCTGCCGATCTCTCTTTCGATCGGCGACGAGATCCTGATCGAGGGCACTGGCGCCTACACGACCACCTACTCGGCGGTCGCGTTCAACGGCTTCGAGCCGCTGAAGGCCTACGTCATCTAATAGAGCTCGCCCCGTAGCCAGCCGGGGCGGCACTCTCACAATTCATATCAATCGCCGCTCATAACGGTTTTGGGTACGGGAGGCCACGATGGCCGCTGTTCTTGATTCTGTCCGCGCATTCTTTGCGCCTTCTGTTTTCACCATCGACGCCGAGAATGCCGGCGATGTCGTGGCGCGCGAGAATTTGCTCGATCGCGTCATGGGCCCGAACCGTCGCAATAAGTCGTCGGAGAAGATCCGCCGCGGTCGCGTTCCGGCGGAAGGTCTGGCGCTGGTTGCGCGTGATCGTGACGGCCATGTCATCGGCACCGTGCGTCTGTGGAATGTCGAGGCTGGCGTCAATGCCGAGGGCACGCCGATCAATGCGCTGCTGCTCGGACCGCTGGCAGTCGATTCCAGCTTCGAAGGCAAGGGCGTCGGCTCGGCGCTGATGCGCGCTGCCGTTCTGGAAGCGAAAAACCGTGGGCACGGTGCGATCCTGCTCGTCGGCGATGCCCCTTACTACGAGCGGTTCGGCTTTTTTGCCGAGAAGGCTCAACATCTCGTCATGCCGGGTCCCTTCGAACGCTCGCGCTTCCTGGCGCTGGAGCTCACCGAAGGCTGGCTTGACGGTGCTGCCGGCATGATCGTTCCCTCGGGACGGATGCTGGCAAGCGCGCCGGTCCGCAGGGCGGCGTGATCGGCACGGCCTCTCCCCGACGGGGAGAGGCCTTTTTTCCCGGTTTCGGAAATCAAGTTTAGAGGCGCCGGAAGACCGGCGAACGCGTAGCCTAAACTTTTACGACTGCTTGCCCCCTTAGGCTTCGATCACTTCACGACGCTTGCGTCGATCAATTGTGTTCCGGCAGTCTGAACGACATTTTCAGGTATAGCGGCGATGAAGAACATCGTGAAAGCATAGACCGCGAATATAGTCGCTGCGGCAGTGGCCCTTAGAATCATTCATGCACTCCTATTCTCAGGAGTTCAATGTGGGCTCAAAAAGTGGCTTTCCAAAGAGTTTTCTGAACGCCAGATGAACAAAAAACTGTGAGAGCTAAAATTAATGATATTTTAGCAACACCTGAGTTTCGGCTCGGTGAGTATGATATTCACGGTCTGTTCTGATGGATCTGCAATTATTTCAATCATTTAGATGAAAATTTCGGCAGAAGTTTTCCACGCGCGGTGCAGGCTGATCTATGATCGGCTTGTCGTCGGGCAGGGAGCCGGGTTCATGAACCGTGCGTCCACCGTTCATATTTCTGCGCTCGACGGCGGCCGCAGAAGGTGGGTCTCACGCCGTCGGGGCGGGTAATCCAGCCGGAGAAGCCAGGTCGGGAGACGTTCCTGCCGTGCTGGTCAAGCCGGCTGCGGTCGGGCAGGCGGAGCAGCCTGACACACCATACAGCAATACCTCAGCCGTCTGCCCATCCCGTTGGGTTGCCCGTCGCGGAGCAATGGCTCAACGCGGCACTTCGGCTTGCCCCGTGAACGCGGCTATGCCTGCCGTGTCGCTTCGCGATCGCCGACGGCGGCCGACCATAAACTTTCACGTCCGCGTGAGCCGCGCCGGGCGAGCGATGATTTCGCGGCGCGCCTACGCTAGTTCAGCGGGATGATCACGCGCCTCGCTTTCTTCGTCGTTCTTCTGCTGTCCCCATTTGCTGCCGTCGCGCAGCAGGAGAATGACCGCACGGCGGTTCTCCTCGGGAGTTTATCGTCACGCGCGGATTTGAAACCGCTGAAGACGGTGATCGTCGCCAGGGATGGGCGGACTGTCGCGGAGCAAGGCTATCGCGGCCACACGGCGAGCGAATCCGTCAACATCAAGTCCGCGTCCAAGTCGATTGTCTCCAGCCTCGTCGGCATTGCTATCGACAAGGGGCTGCTCGAAGGGCCGGAGCAGAAGATTGCATCCATTCTGAAAGCCGACCTGCCTGCCGATCCCGATCCCGATCCGCGGCTCAACCAGATTACCATCGGCAACCTGCTCTCCATGCAGGCGGGGCTTGGTCGTCTGTCAGGTCCGAACTACGGCCGCTGGGTCGCCTCGCGCAATTGGGTGCGTTTCGCACTTGCCCAGCCTTTCGACGACGAGCCAGGCGGTCAGATGCTCTATTCGACCGCTTCCACTCACCTTCTCTCGGCGATCCTGACGAAGGTCGGCGGGAAATCGACGTTGGCTCTGGCTCGCGAATGGCTCGGGCCTGTCGACGGTTTCCGAATCGGCGCCTGGGAGCGGGATCCGCAGGGTATCTATCTCGGCGGCAACCAGATGGCGATGACTGCTCGCTCGCTGCTGGCTTTCGGCGAGCTCTACCGCAACGGCGGCAGGACGGCTGACGGCACGCAGGTGGTACCGGCGGACTGGATCGCGCAGTCGTGGCAGCACCGCACCAATTCCCGCTTCTCCGGCGACGACTATGGCTACGGCTGGTTCTCGCGGCAGATCGGCGGCGAAGAGGTCCACTTCGCCTGGGGTTACGGCGGCCAGATGCTCTACATCGTGCCCTCATTTGGCATGACGGTCGTGATGACATCGGACGAGAGCGGCCCATCCGCACGCACCGGCTACCGGGATGCCCTGCATGGCCTTTTGGCCGAGATTATTGCAGCCAGTCGCCCAACCTGATGAGTGATTTCGGCCCATCGTTAAAAAACGAGCGAGCTGTACAAACAAAATTCAACAGCGCGGTTATAAGGTGCGCCGGCCATAGGTTGGAGAGCGCCCGAAATGATACTGGACCTGAGAACGATCTACGTCGTTTCGGCCATGACATGCCTCGTGCTCGGTAGCGTGCATCTCGCGGCATTTGGGACCGGCCGCTTTGGACGCTGGCCGGCATGGTGGGGCATCAGCAATCTCCTCCTGATCGGTATTGGCTCCTTGTGCGTTTCGCTGCGGAATTTCGTTCCCTCGTTCGTCTCCCTTGACGTCGGCAACGTCGTGACGATCGCCGGTTACCTCCTGACATTCTTTTCCGTTCGCGTTTTTGCGGAGCGGCTTGTCGACAAACGCTACTGTGCGCTTGCCGTTGCCGGCGTCAGCTTGCCCGTTCTGCTTTTCACGGTCGATCCCGCCACGGTGTCAGCCCGTATCTTCTATGTTTCAATCGTATGCTGCCTCTGTGATCTTGCGATCTTGCGGGAAGGCGCCGCCATTCACCGGCGCGAGAAGCTGTTCTCGGCCGGGCTGCTTGCCTGGCTCTATGCGCCGACGGCGGCGATCTTCCTGGCTCGTAGTCTGTTTGCGGCATCCGGCCAGATCGCCGGACCGGGCGCCTTCGGCGATAGTGTTGTTCATGGATGGATGGGTGCCACGGCGGTGGTCTTCTTCGCTCTGCGCAGCGTCGTGATTGTCCTGATGGCCGCCGAGCGCAGCAGGAACAAGCTCATCGATCTGGCGCATCGTGATCCGCTGACCGGCGCGCTCAATCGCGGCGGTCTGGCCCAACGCCTGCCATTCAAGCGAGCGCAGTCGTTTGCGCTGCTCGCCATCGATATCGACAATTTCAAACAGTTGAACGACCAACACGGCCATGTGTTGGGCGACGACATATTGCGGCTCTTTGCCCGAGTGGCGCAGACGATGTTGCGGCCCAGCGATCTGCTGTCCCGTCAGGGCGGCGACGAGTTCCTGGCCGTTCTGAAGGACATAACCGATGCCGAGGCGGTGCAGACCGCCGAAAGCATGAGGCTGGCGTTTTCAGCGGCCGTTGGGCAGGTACCGGGGCTGACAGTCTTTCCGACCCTCAGCATCGGCGTTGCCACTTCCGGCGAGACAGATGTCGATTTCGAACAGCTTCTGCGAAAGGCGGATGAGGCGCTATATGCCTCCAAACGCCGGGGCCGAAACCGCGTCGAAGCGTCGGAGGGTGAGCAGGCCGCCTGAGCAGTGTGCGGTGGCGGCGTGGCCTCTTCGCAAAAGGTGACGAGGCACCACTGCCCTTGCGGAGCCTCGGCTATCCCTCACCTCGAGCCGGTATTTTTGGGCGGCACGCTCTTGCCTAGGCTGCGATATCGACCACGCCACAATCGCCGGCTTCGGACGCGAAGGCCAGCAGCTTGCCGTTCTTGCTCCAGCTCATCGAGGTAATCGCGCCCTTGCCAGGGCGGCGCAGCAGCGCTTCCTTGCTGTCGGCAATGCGCACAGCGAGGATCATGCCGTCGATGAAACCGATCGCCAGGATGTCTTCGACAGGGTGAAACGTCACTGAGGTCGCCATGATGTTGGCGCGGGTGCCGAGTTCGAGCGGTGCCTTGCCCATCGGGCCGTCCTTGCCCTGGAACGGCCAGACGATCGCGGCCGGCGCGCCTGAGGAGGCAAGCCATTTGCCCTTCGCCGACCAGGAGAGCGATTTCACCTTGGCCGGGTAGCCCGTCATGCGCATGTGGCGGGTCTCGGCGCCGGCCTTGGCGTCGAGCTTCCAGCCATGCAGCGCATTCTCCTGCATCATGGTGACGAGGAAATTACCATCCGGCGAGAAAGTGACGCCGGTGTGGGCGCCTTTCCATTCGAGATCGACGGGCTTGGCAGCGGTACCGACCCAATGCAGCGACACGCCATTATAGCGCGCAGCGGCAATGCGCATGCCCTTCGGGGCAAAGGCCAGGCCTTCGACGGTGCGCTCTTCGGTAAATTCCTTGGTCGTGCCGTCGGCGAGGCGCACGAAAGCGCTCTTGCCATAAGAATAGGCGACGGCGCCCTGCGGGCCGGCGGCAAGCTGCGAAATCCACTTGCGCGGCGCGCTGGCAAGCTCGGTCACGCCGGCGTCGGCCGCGATGCGCAGCACCTTGCCGTCCTCGCCGCCGGAGATCAGGCTCTCGCTGTAGGGATCTCGGATGCAGCTCAGCATGCCCTGATGGGCTTCGCTCACCTTCTCGCCGCCATCGAGACGGTGGAAGGTGCCGGCGGCATTGGCGAAGAAAGGGGTGTCACCTAAAAATTCGACGGCCAGGATATGGCCGTCGAGATCGAACGGGGCAACTGTCGGCATCAGGCTGCCGCCTCGCAAGCCTTGAAGGAGGCTTCGAGCTTTTCGCGATCGAGTTCGCGGCCGATGAAGACGAGCCGGGTCTCATGCTTCTCACCGTCCTTCCACGGGCGCTGGTGATCGCCTTCGACGATCATGTGCACGCCCTGCACGACATAGCGTTCGGCATCGTCCTTGAAGGCGATGATGCCCTTGAGGCGCAGGATGTTCGGCCCCTGCGTCTGCGTGACCTTCTGGATCCAGGGGAAGAACCGTTCAGGGTTCATTTCACCGCCGCGCAGCGAGACCGACTGCACCGTCACGTCATGGATCGGCGACATGGCGCCATGATGATGGTGGTCATGGTCGTGATCATGGTGGTGATGGTCATGATCGTGGTCGTGATCATGCGCATGGTGATGATGGTGGTCATGATCGCAATCCGGACCGCAGACGTGATCGTCGTGGTCATGATCGAGGAAGTGCGGATCGTTTTCCAGCGCGCGCTCCAGATTGAAGGCACCCTGATCGAGAACGCGTGCGAGATCGACACCGGAGCGGCTCGTCTTGTAGACGCGCGCCGAGGGATTGATGGCGTGGACGATGTCTTCGATCTGCGCCAGCTCTTCCGGTGTTACGAGGTCGGTCTTGTTGATCAGGACGACGTCGGCAAAGGCGATCTGGTCTTCGGCCTCGCGGCTGTCCTTCAGGCGCAGCGGCAGATGCTTGGCGTCGACGAGGGCAACAACGGCGTCGAGTTCCGTCTTGGCGCGCACGTCGTCATCCATGAAGAAGGTCTGGGCGACCGGAACCGGATCGGCCAGGCCCGTCGTTTCAACGATGATGCCGTCGAAACGGCCGGGGCGGCGCATCAGGCCTTCGACGACGCGGATCAGGTCGCCGCGCACGGTGCAACAGACACAACCATTGTTCATTTCGTAGATCTCTTCGTCGGATTCGACGATGAGGTCGTTGTCGATGCCGATCTCGCCGAACTCGTTGACGATGACTGCATACTTCTTGCCGTGGTTCTCCGACAGGATGCGGTTGAGCAAGGTGGTCTTGCCGGCGCCGAGGTAGCCGGTGAGAACGGTAACGGGAATTGGCTTCTGCTGGGTGGGGATCGCGTCGGTCATAAGAACCTCGAGAGATGGCACGCCCGGGGGCGGGGCTGAAAATTCGTCGGTCACATATAAGGAGTTGCGAGCGGCAGTTCAAAGGGTTTTGTATGTTATAAGATCACATCGCGACGGGATGGTTTTCAATCAAGCTCTGCTGCGTCGAATGCGTCGACGTCCTGCAGCAGTTCGACCAACCCCTTAACGGAATGTGCAATCAGTGCCTCGCCTTTTTCCGCTGTCGCCAGCGATGCGTTGCCTGCCACGCCTGATGGGCTGAGATCCGACATTTTCCATCCGAAGGCATGTGGGCCGTAAGCACGCAAATGTTTGAAGCGGGCGGCAAAGTCGGACTGGCGGGACGGGAAGTCAGCGGCCTTGGTCACGTCGACCTTATCAGGGTGAAGCGCCAGCATCACCGACGTCTCGACGTCGCCGCCGTGGATGTCGATCGCTTTTGCCTCGGGCGAGATGATACCGGCGGGAACGCCGAAGCGTGTCCAGCTCGTCGCCACCGCTAGCATGTTGAAACGGACGCGAGCTTCCGTCGCAACGATCGTCATCAACGGCGAGTTGCCGCCATGGGCATTCAGCATCACCAGTTTACGAATGCTCATGTCGGAGAGCTTTCGGGCAATGCCCAGCCAGCGTTCGATGGCCTCGCCATATGTCAGCGTTTGCGTGCCCTTCACGTCCATATGCTCGACCGAGTAGCCGACATTTTCGGTCGGTAGGAACGTCACCGGCAGGGCGGCGGGAAGGGTGGCCTTGAGCCGGGCAACGATGCCCTTGGCGATCAGCGTGTCGGTCTCGAAGGGCAGGTGAGGGCCATGTTGCTCATGCGCGCCGAGCGGCAGAACAGCGATCCATCGGCGGCGGTCTGCGGGCGGCAGGTTCGGATCGTTATCCTCGAAGTCGCGAGAAGGCTCCGTCATCCGGCTAAGACCTCTTGTTTATGACGAAATGATGCGCAATGTCATAACGCAGCGTTCTCAATGCTTAGCGCATAACCCCTTAAATCGAAATCGATTTAGGGGAGACTATTATGAATGTTCTGGCTCCCTTGCACAGGCAAGGTGCGTGCAACGCAGCAAAGTCAAAGGGATGGCGATGGGGAAGAAGCACAAGGACGGAAAGAAGCAGAAGTCCAAGAAGAAGGACCAGACCGAATATACAGTCGTCGATCTTTCGCCGGCTTTGACGCAGGCGGCTCGGTCGATGCGCACCGTCTTGTCGCGCAACCTCCTCGAAAGCGGCCTCTATGCCGGCCAGGACGGCGTGATCCTTTTGCTTGCCGAAAGTGACGGGATGACCGCCGGCGGGCTGGCGCAGAAGCTTGGCGTCAAGGCGCCCACGATGACGCGCACGATCGGGCGCATGGAGGCGCAAGGGTTCCTCGAGCGCAAAGCGGATGCCGACGATGCCCGCCTGACCAAGGTCTATCTGACCGAACTTGGCCGCGGCAGTGTCAAGGCAATCGAAATGGCGTCCTCGGCCTGCGACCGGATGGCAACCCAGGAATTTTCCGAGAAGGAAATCCGCAATCTTGTCCGTCTGTTGAAGGCAATCGACGGCAACTTGCAGTCCGCCGCCATTCCTCTCGATGAGCCTGAGGAAATCTGACAGATTTGTGAAATTACGAATTGCCTCGCTGCGTTTAATCTTTTAATTAAACATTTTAATAACGCTCGACTCTTCTAATGTCGGGCGCATGAAAAACCGCGCGTTGCCTGGGGAGGACACGTGGCTCAAAAGATAAAGCTTTCGACGATCGCCGAAACGCTCGGCATTTCCACAGCAACCGTATCTCTTGCCTTACGTGACAGCCCGCTCGTGGCTGGCGCCACCCGAGACAAAATCAAGGAACAGGCGCGGGCGCTCGGCTATATCTACAATCGCCGCGCTGCCAGCCTGCGGACGTCCCGCTCCGGCATCATCGGCGTCGTCGTGCACGACATCATGAACCCGTTCTATGGAGAAATCCTGAAGGCGATTGAAAGCGAGCTCGATCGCAGCCGGCACACCTTCATTCTGTCGAACCATTACGACTCCGTCGAAAAGCAGCGCACCTTCATCGAAACGTTGCTGCAGCTCGGTGGCGACGGCGTCATCATGTCGCCGGCAATCGGCACACCACCGGAGGATATGCAGCTCGCTGAAGACAACGGCATGCCGGCGATCCTGGTTGCCCGCTCGTTGGACGGATTGGACCTTCCGACCTATCGGGGTGACGACAGCTACGGCATTTCGCTCGCCACCAACCATCTGATCGGCCTTGGCCATCGGTCGATCGCCATGATCGGCGGCACCGACCAGACGTCCACGGGGCGCGATCGCTATCAAGGCTACGTCAACGCGCTGCGCAAGGCCGGCATCGAAGTGGATCCGGGTCTGCGCATTCCCGGCCCACGCTCGATGCAAGGGGGCTTCGAGGCAGCGGTGCATTTCCTGTCGTTACCGCAAAAGCCGACAGCCGCCGTCTGCTGGAACGATCTCGTCGCGATCGGCCTGATGAACGGCATCGCCCGCGCTGGTCTCGTTCCGGGCAAGGATATCTCCGTCACCGGCTATGACGATCTCGAGGAAGCGTCGATATCGATGCCGGCGCTGACGACGGTCTGGAACGGCCAGGCGGAAGTCGGACGTCTTGCAGCCCGCGCGCTTCTCGATCGCCTGGCCGGCAGTCACGAGCCGGACGGCCTCCATCTCATCAAGCCCGAGATGCGCATCCGCCAGTCGACCAGCCCCCACCGTCCGCGCTCGTAAGCAAGCCAAGAGGAAATGCCATGTCCCGCATCGCTGTTCTCGTTCCCGGGAAGATACACGAGCGCGTCCTGACGCGCCTGAAGGAGAGCTTTGACGTTGTCGAAGCCAATCCGGCGACGCTTGACGCGGAGGCCGCGGGCAAGATTCGCGGCGTCGCCGTCTCGGGCACGTTCGATGCGGCTGCGATCGACGGCCTTCCGAATGTCGAGCTGATCTCCAGCTTCGGCGTCGGCTATGACGGCGTTGATGCGAAGCACGCGGCCACTAAGGGCGTGATCGTTACGAACACGCCCGATGTGCTGAACAACGAGGTCGCCGATACTGCGATCGGGCTGTTGCTCAACACGATCCGCGAACTCCCGCGTGCGGAAAATTGGCTGCGTGCCGGTAACTGGAAGCCAGGACAGAACTATCCGCTGTCGCGTTTTTCCCTGAAGGGGCGGCATGTCGGAATCTACGGTCTTGGCCGCATCGGCCAGGAGATCGCCAAGCGCCTGGAGCCCTTCAAGGTGAAGATCAGCTACCACACCCGCACGCGTCACGCCGATGCGCCATACGGCTACTATCCGTCGCTGAAGGATCTCGCCGAGGCCGTCGACACCCTGATTTCCATCGTCCCGAAAACCCCGCAGACCCACAAGACCATCAATGCGGAAATCCTCTCCGCACTTGGCCCTGACGGCGTTTTCATCAATGTCGGGCGTGGCTGGACGGTCGATGAGGATGCGCTTGCTCACGCCCTGAAGTCCGGAACCATCGGTGCCGCAGGTCTCGACGTTTTCTACGACGAGCCTGATGTGCCGGCTTCGCTGCTCGATCTGCCGAACGCCGTGCTTCTGCCGCACCTTGCGTCAGGCTCGGTGCCGACGCGCAATGCGATGGCGGATCTGGTCGTCGATAATCTCGTTGAGTGGTTCGCAAAGGGCAGACCTTTGACGCCCGTGCCGGAGACGCCGCCAAAGGCGTGAGGCCCCATCGACCGGTCCTTTTGAGGGCGGGCGAAACGGAAGCTTGCGGCACGGCTTGAACGAAGCGGATTGCGCATACATCTATCAGGATGCCGGCTCTGTTCACTGCAACCGTGCCGGGTCTCGCTGATCGAACATGGTTAGGAACGAAGCGTCATGAACGAAATGCGACGCAAGCTGACGACCATCTTCTCTGCCGATGTTCAGGACTATACGCGGCTGATGGGCGCCGACGAGGAGGGTACTCTCGCCATGCTCAAGTGGTCGCGCGATGCGATGTCGCGCCTGATCGGCGCGCACGGCGGCCGGGTGATCAATACCTGGGGCGACGGCCTGATTGCCGAATTTCCGAGCGTCGTCGAAGCGGTGCGCGCTGCCATCGACGTCCAGAACGAGCTCGTCGGCATGAATTCTGCCCGGCCGGCGGAGGGACGGATGCTCTACCGGATCGGCATCAATCTCGGCGATGTCATCGCCGAGGGTGACGATATTTATGGTGATGGCGTCAACATCGCCGCCAGGCTTCAGGCCTCGGCACCGGCCGGTGGCATCGTGATTTCCAACACGGTCTATGACCAGGTCCGCAACAAGGTTGCGGTTGGCTTCGACTTTCTTGGGCCGCTGACGGTGAAGAACGTCAGCGAGGCGGTGCCGAGCTATGCTGTGCGGATTGGAGACGACGTGTCGACAGCGCCCGCGCCACCGGCTCGTCCGCTTCCCGCGGCTGCCGCGCCCGAACCGAGCCAGCCCTTTGGTCCGAGGGTGCGGAAGATTGGCGGCGTGTTCGCGGTTATCGCCATCGCTTTGATCGCGATCAATCTCGTGTCGTGGCAGGGCATCTTCTGGGCCGTCTGGCCACTTCTCGGCCTTGCCTTCGTCTCGGCGATGGCCTGGGTCCGCAAGCAGAGCCGTTTTGACCAGCGAATTGCCGGATTGGTCGTCATCGGCATTGGCATCGTCATGATCAATCTGCTGGCATGGCATGGGGTGTTCTGGGCGATATGGCCGCTACTAGGCTTGGCGGTCACCGTCGGCCTGCGATGGGCCATGCGAGGGTAAAGGCCAGAGCTCCTGCTCTCGCTTCTCTGCCTGCTCGAATAGTCTCATCAGGCCCACGGTCACTCTATCGCCATCCGGCAGGGCCAACGATCTGCCGCGCGCCCGCATGGGACAAATTGATTCGACTGCCTGTGACCGCTGTGATCCACTCGCCAGGTCTTATTGCCAATCTCAAAGTATCCAAACCAGGGAGCTGAACATGGGCAATACTTCTGTGCAGAGCGAGACTACGGTCAGGACTCCGGCAATGCGGACGGCCGACATGAAGCTTGAGGTCATCGTCGTCCCGGTGTCGGACGTTGACCGTGCCAAGCAGTTTTACGCCAATCTCGGTTGGCGGCTCGACGCCGATGTCGTCACGGGCGACGATTTCCGGGTCATTCAATTCACGCCTCCGGGTTCGCCGTGCTCCGTCATCTTCGGCAAGAATGTGACGGCCGCCGCGCCCGGTACGGCGCAGGGGCTCCATCTTATCGTCTCCGACATCGAGGCGGCTCGCGCCGAACTTGTGAAGTATGGCGTAGACGTGAGCGAGGTGTTCCATGATGCTGGCGGCGTATTCCATCATGCCGGCGAGAATGCCCGATTGACGGGACCGCATCCAGGACATCGCAGCTACGCCTCTTTTGCGTCGTTCAGCGATCCCGATGGCAACGGCTGGCTGTTCCAGGAAGTGACGGCGCGATTGCCTGGCCGAATAGACGCCGACGAGACGTTGTTTGCGTCGTCAACCGATCTTGAGGCAGCTTTGCGCCGGGCGGCGGCCGCCCATGGAGAGCATGAGAAGCGCATCGGCAAGCACGATGATGACTGGTCCACCTGGTATGCGGCGTACATGGTCAGCGAACGGGCAGGCCGGCCCCTGCCGTCGTGAGTTGCTCGATGACGCGTCGGCGATTTGCGGGTCGATCAGGCGGAGGTCTTTTCGGCCGCTTTTGAGAGTTTGGCTGCAGCGTAGCCCCTCACCGCATCGCCGAAGGCGGTGAAGATCTGGTTCGATGGCTTGTCGGTCTCAGCCCAGTATTCCGGATGCCATTGAACCCCGACCGCAAAGGCCGGAGCATCGATCACGGACACGGCCTCGATCGTACCGTCTTCGGCCACCGCCTCCACTTGCAGGCGCGGCGCGGTCTTGGCGATGGCCTGGCGATGAAGAGAGTTCACCCTAATCTCGCCAGGGCCGACGATGGCCGCGATGCAGGAGCCTTCCTTGACGAAGACGCTCTGGCGGATCGCGTACTTGCCGTCACGGTCCACCTCGGCCGGCGTGCGGTGATCCCATATGCCCGGCTGGGTCTGGATCTCGCTGGCGAGCGTGCCGCCCAGCGCGACGTTGAGCTCCTGAATGCCGCGGCAGATTGCGAGCAGCGGAATGGCGCGGTCGATGGCGCGGCGGATCAGCGGCAGGCTTGTGGCGTCACGCGCGATATCGAAGGGCCCGTCGGCGTCGGTCGCCGTTGCGCCGTAATAAGACGGGTGCACGTTGCTGGCCGAGCCCGAGACGAGAACGCCGTCGACGCGGTCCAGAATCGCGTCCGTGCCGTAGCCTTCCTCGAACGCCGGAATGATGAAGGCCATGACGCCGGCGGCGTTCAGCGCAGCGCGGACATATTGATGCTGGACGGCGTGCCATGTGGCACCGTCGAAGGTGCGGATATCGGCAGGAACGGCGACGATCGGCTTCGTCATTTTAACCCCGGTCGGTAGATGCGGTTCGTTATTGTGAGAGCCGAGAACGGCTTGGAAGTCAACGTCTCGGCGCAATCGCGGGCGGAATTGCGGCGCTGTCGGCCGGTTGCTCGGGCGTGTCTTGCCTAACTCGCTGATTTTGATGCAAATGCGCTTGGCGCCATATTGCCGTCGTGATGCCAAAGACTAATGGGACAGTGCTTGAAACACGGTCGCCACCGTGCTTAGGTTCCCGCCATTGCTGCGGGCAGAGACGAGGGTTCACCTCGCAGCACCATCTATACGGGAGGTTTTTGATGGATCGTCGTTCATTCATGAAGAAAGCAGGAACCGCCGGGGCCGGCGCGGTCGCTGCTGCGGGTACATTGGCGGCGCCCGCCA
>NZ_AKKA01000123.1 GCF_000282035.1 Rhizobium sp. CF122 | reverse complement strand
CACTGCGTGCCGTTTCCATCCCACCCGTCATCAACCCAGCCTGCAGGTAGCGACGGATCAGTCGCAGTCCGGATACCATCCAGGTCAAACGGTGCCCTCCCACGACGCGCCATGCCTCGCGCACAACGAAAAAGCCGCCGGTCTTCCGGCGGCTTTCGATCAGTTCTGCCTCTCGGCTCAGTTGCGCGAGGCGACTGGGCGTACGAGGGCCGTCACGCGACGGATGGTAACCCGGCGGTTTTCCTGGTTCGGCCCCTGCGTATTGACCTTGAGGTAACGCTCGCCGTAGCCCTGTGTTGCCAGGTTTTCAGGCGGGATGCCGTAGACGTCAGTCATGACGTTCGCCACCGACTCTGCGCGCTGGTCCGACAGGACGAGGTTGCTCTGGTCGGAGCCGACAGCGTCCGTGTGACCTTCGATCAGGAAGGTTTCCGACGGGTCCTTGCGCAGCACCTCGTTGATCGCATCGGCAACCTTGCGCAGGCTGCGCGCCTGGCTCATCGGGATCTCGGCACTACCCGTCGCAAAGGTGATCGTATCGAGGTCGATACGACGTACCTTGTCGCGGATACGGGCCGAATACTTCACCTCATCCAACGAATAGACACGCTCCACCGGCTCCACAGGTGGTTCGCGCAGGAAGTCGTAATAGTCGCGGTCGTCGTCGCTGCTCGTGTCCATGATGTAGTCATCAAGCGGAATGCGCAGGCGCATCGGCGGCAGATCACGGCCCGGATCCTCGAAGTAGCCGCGGTCCGGATCTTCATAGAGGTCGGGCGAATAGTAGAGCACGGACTCACGCCCGCGATTGTCGACGCGCGACCGCTGAATGATGTCGCCATAACGGTTACGGATCGTCACGATCTGATAGCCGTCACGGTCGATCGTCTCGCGGTAACGGTCCCGCGGCAGCTGCTCGTAGATCGGACGTTCGCCATCCCGCAGGAAGCGCCGGTCGTCATCACCGCGAATGATCGTCTGGTTGTTGATCTGGATGATCACGCGATTGTCGTCGCCGCGCTCGCCGAAGCGTGCGCCTTCCGGCTGTTCGAACTGCGGACGCCTGTCGAGACGCTGGCCCTGTTCGCTGGTGACGGCTTCGATCCTGATCGGGGCGGCCTTGGCGCCTTCTGTTATGATCTGGGCGTCAGCGTCGGATTTCGGAACGCGGAAATTCTGCTCCTGGCCACGCTGCCTGTCACGATCGCGACGGGACTGGATGCCACCGGAGCGGTCGGCGTCCTTGTCGCTATCGAGAACGGCGGCACCGTTCTCAACCGGCAAAACGACGGTCTCCGTGCTCTTGCTCGGATCCGCGGCAATTTCCTTGCGACGCTCGAGTTCCTTGGGCGTGATCTTCTCCGGTGCCGGGATAGCCTGCTCGGCCTGGCCCGTTACCGGCTGATCGGTTGGTGCGCCGTTTGGCTGAGCCGGGATTTGTTCGCCCTGCTGCTGGACCGGAGCTTGCTCCCCCTGCTGAGGTGCGGGCACCTGCTCGCCTTGCTGCTGGGTCGGCTGTGTGCCGCCAGGCTCGGCCTCTGTCGCAGGCTCCTGTGCGGGAACTGGCGGCTTTTCGGCTGTCGGAGCTTCCAGTGGCTTCGGAGCCTTTTCGGGCGCCGGCGATTCCTGTGGAACGGGTGTCTGTTCCGCTGTCGGCTTTTGCGTTTCCTGCTGCTGCGTTTCAGCGGCGGCCGGCTTCTTGCGCGGCTTTACCGGCTGTTCGGAACCTTCAGTCGCCTGCTGTTTGCCTCCCTTACCCTTGGGCTGCGACTCTTCACCCTGCGGCTGAGCCTGCTCCTGCTGCGGGGCGACCTGTTCTGTCTGGGGCTGCGGCGCGGCCTCCTGTTGCGATGGCTGTTTGTCGCGCTTATTTCGACGCGGCTTTTCCTGGTTGTCCGCGGGCTGCTGTTCCTGAGCCGGAGCTACCTGCTCCTGCGGAGCGGCGGGCTCTGCCTGCTCGGCAGCGGGCTGGCGCTTCTTGCGCGGCTTTTCGACGGGAGCTTCTTCCTGCTGCTGAGACTGTTGTTCGGCGGCAGGTTCTTGCTGGCGGCGCGGCTTCTCGGCCGGTGCTGCCTGTTGCTCGGGCTGCGCTTCGGCTGCCGGCTCAGGCTGCTTGCGGGGCTTTTCGGCAGGCGCTTCCTGCTGTTGCTGCGGCTGCTCGGCAGGGGCTTCCTGTTGTTGTGGCTTCTCCTGGGCCGCTGGCGCCTGTTGCTCGCCGCCACCATCCTGTTGTTTCCGCCGCTTCTTCAGAATCTCTTCGTCTGAAGGTGCTGCATCCTGCGCAACCTCGAAGCTGCCCGCGACCGCCTCCGGCGCCGTGCGAACCTGCTCAACGCTGGCAACCGCGGCAAAAGAATGCACTGGGGGCATTACAAGCGACAGCGACAACAGCGGAAAGGCGGCACTGGCAAACAATCTGGATTTCATTCCCATAGGGGCTCCTCGTTGACTTTATGTTCTTGAGACGCAGTCGTGGCCACGTCCGATTTTGGGGCAATCACCCGCGGCGAAAACCGCGCGAGGACTGCATTTGTTCCACGAGTTTTAGGAACTGGACTATTAACCCGGTATGAATGTGGCAGTGCGGCATTGTTCATCTTCGCCATAGTTGACCCTTCGCCGCGTCCCTCCGATTCCAGTTGCAATTCCATAGAAAAAGGGTTGAGTATCGCGTCAAGGCAGTGCCCAGCACCGCCCTGCTCAGCCGCCGTCCAAAAGAAGAACACGAGCGGCAGCACCAACAGAGAGGACTAACATGCGTATCTCCACCCGTATTCTTGCCGCCGTTTCCGTCGCCGCGATGTCTCTTTTCGCAGGCGCCGCCATGGCTGATGGCGAGAAGTATGTAATCGGCACAGACTCGACCTATCCACCCTTCGAATATGTTGACGCCAGCGGCCAGTTCCTGGGCTTCGACATGGACATCGCCCGCGCGCTCTGCGCCGAGATGAAGGCCGAATGCACCATCGTCAGCAGTGACTGGGATGGCATCATTCCCGCGCTGCAGGCCAAGAAATTCGACATGATCATCTCGTCCATGTCGATCACGCCGGAGCGCTCGAAGCTCGTCGACTTCACCAACAAGTATTACAACACCCCGCCGGCAATCGCCGTACCGAAGGATTCGACCGTCACCGACGTTGCCGGCCTGAAGGGCAAGATGATCGGCGCGCAGACCTCCACCACCCACTCGAACTACGCTGAAAAGCACCTGCCCGATACCGAGCTGAAGCTCTACCCGACAGCAGACGAGTACAAGCTCGACATCGCGAACGGCCGCGTTGACGCCGTCATCGACGACATCGTCGTTCTGTCGCAGTGGGTCAAATCGGATGCCGGCGCATGCTGCAAGATCCTGACGCCGCTCCCGGTCGACAAGGAAATCAACGGCGTGGGTGCAGGCATTGCCGTCCGCAAGGGCGACGACGCACTGCGTGAAAAACTGAACACGGCGATCGCCGCGATCCGCACCAGCGGTGAATACAAGAAGATCCAGGACAAGTACTTCGACTTCGACGTTTACGGCGAATAAGAAAAGCTGTAGGTCGCCCATAAAGCTGATGGCGGAAGGCTTGCTCTTCCGCCACTTTTGTTTGACAAGAATAGAAAGATCAAAGCGGTACAAACCGCGAGGGGAAACTGGCATGGGCGGATTATTTTCCGCACTAGGCTCATTTTGGGCCTGGATTGGTTACATCTTCGATCCGCTTTGCGGACCCGCAGGACTCTTCACCTGGTTCGGTTCTTCGACGATCCTGGCCTGTGGCGACACTGGTTGGGGCGATGAGATCGCCGCCGGTCTGAAAGTCACCGTTGCGGTCGCTCTGGTTACCCTGCCAATTGGACTGATCATCGGCTTTCTCGTGGCGCTGGGCCAGCAATCGGAAGAGAAATCGGTCCGTCTTGCTGCCGGCATCTACACCACGATCTTCCGCGGCCTGCCTGAACTGCTGACGCTGTTCATCATCTATTACGGCATGCAGATTCTGATCCAGTCCATCCTCGCCTCCATGGGCTACGACGGCCGCATCGAAATCAACGCCTTCTTCGCCGGGATGATCGCCCTTTCGGTCGTATTCTCCGCCTATTGCTCGGAAGTGTTGCTGTCGGCGTTCCGCGCCATTCCGAAAGGCCAGTACGAAGCCGGCGACGCGCTGGGCTTTCATCGTGGCCGCACCCTGCTCCTGATCGTGCTACCGCAACTGGTGCGCATCGCCCTTCCCGGCCTCGTGAACCTTTGGATGATCCTGCTCAAGGACACATCCTATGTCTCTATCATCGGCCTTGCCGATATCCTGCGCCAGACCGGTGTGGCTGTTAAGGTCACCAAACAGGCGTTTTTGTTCTACGCGGTCGCCTGCGCTCTCTATCTCGGCCTTGCTGTCATTTCCTCCTTCGGCCTCAGCTACATCGAGCGGTGGGCCAAGCGGTCGGAGATTAGCCGATGAGCCACGCCCAGACGCTCATTCCGGCACAGCCGGCGCCGAAGCAAGCGCACAAGCCGATCACCGCTACGCGCATCACCGGCTACATCGTCGTCGCACTCTGGACCGCCCTTGCGGCTGCGCTGGTCGCCATGGTCGTGAGCGGCTGGGATCCGGAGAAGTTCACCCGCTATGGCCCTCGCTATCTGCATGGTCTGTACACGACGATCGCGCTGGTGGTGATCTCGGTGTTCTTCGGTGCCATCCTGTCGTTGCCGGTAGCCTTTGCCCGCATGTCGAAGAACAGGTTCATCAACGGCATCGCCTACTGCTACGTCTATGTGTTCCGCGGCACGCCGCTGTTGGCGCAGCTCTTCCTCATCTACTATGGTCTCGGCAGTTTCCGTCCGCAGCTGGAAACCGTCGGACTATGGTGGTTCTTCCGCGATGCCTGGTTTTGCGGCCTGTTTGCGATGACCATCAATACGGCCGCCTATCAGGCTGAAATCCTACGTGGCGCCATCCAGAGCGTTCCGCGCGGCCAGCACGAAGCCGCAGCCTCGCTCGGCATCCACAAGGTCATCGCCTTCCGCAAGATTATCTTGCCGCAAGCGCTGATCGTCGCCTTGCGACCCTACGGCAATGAGATCATCTTGCTGATCAAGGGCTCGGCGGTCGTCGCCATCATCACCGTCCTCGACCTGATGGGTGAAACGCGTTACGCCTTCTCGCGCACCTTTGACTATCAGACCTACCTTTGGGCGGCGATCTTCTACCTCAGCATGGTCGAAGCATTGCGCCACCTCTGGGGCTGGATCGAGCGTCGCATCACCCGCCACCTGAAACGCTGAGAACCTGGCAGCACTCACCAACGATAGCTGCTAACGATTTGAAATTATAAAACAAATCCATAAACCGCTGGCAATTCGTCAAGCTTCGGTTAAGCATGTGATGGTTCCATTTCCAAGATCGCTAACAAGCGATCGTTTGGAACCAGAAGCGAGACGACGATGCACAAGGACATGCAAAGGCAGCTTCAGGGCTACGGCCTCACGACGGCTCAAATCATCTACAGGATGCCGGATCACCAAGCGATCCTTCAGACCTACATCTGGCAGGACTACGATCTTGCTCCAGACTTTCCCGAGATGCGTAGCTTCCTGAAATTTTGGCAGGAAAAGCTGGACGGGCCGTTGCATTCGGTGCGCTACATACACCGAAAACTCATCTCGGCCACCGAATGGCGCGCCCTGAGAGGCGAGTTCATCCTCAACTGACTGTGCAGCAAGCGCCGGTCAGACATGAGCCTCCCCCTGGACGAATTCGTCTTCGTCCATCTCGCGATGCAGTGTGCCGTACAGGATGCCGACATAGGCCAAGCTCACAATGCAGAGTACGCCCCAACCCGGAATCGGGCCAAGCGCCGCGTTGTCGATGACATAGCTCCATGAATGCGCCTGCGTCAGCGGATTTCCTTCGGTTTGGAGTTTGGGTGTCGTAATCTTCAGGCACCATGCGAGAAGCAGGATGAGGTACATCCAGCAATAATTTCTCCGCAGTCGGCGCTTCACCGCCCCGGGATAGCTCAAGAGAAACTGCGGCTTGCGCAAACTCTTGGCGATGGCCCCGGCCCAATCGGGCCTGGCGTCACCATTCGGCGCAAGAACCTGCGCGAAATAGCCCCGCTCCAGCTTGCGTACACGGGAGCGATAAATGTCGAAGAAGCGGTAGCGGCGCGCTTCGATGAGCAACAATAGGGTTATCAGCATCATCCCGAAAAGCAGCACGCCATGGTGTGACGTGGGCGTTGACAGAGAGACTGAAAGGAGTGCCGCCGCGACTGTGATTGCCCAATTCGATGTTCGGTCGATGCGATCCCGCCAGCTTATCATGCGGCCGAGCTCGCCGCGATAATAATGGCTGAGCGTATTCGTGATCTCGCCTGGAGTGGCCGGGAGCGTCGGTCGCGGACTATCCATCTCCTTCTCGAAACTTGCCTTGCTGATTTCGGCGACCATGGCATTTCCTCCATTTTGTTCTTATCCATTAGGGGATGCTTATTCTGCGCCTCGGACGTCGCCATTGCAAAAGACATTCAGTCGCCTTAGACGCAGCTCTGGAATAAAAACGATGGTGAATTGCTATGGCCAAGAAGATCGACGAAGACGCACTCGCGGAAGCCTACGAGCGGGCTCTTGCCCTTGAGAAGGCGGGTGATGTTGATGCCGCCGTGAAGGCCTATGAAGAGGTTCTTGCCATCGATCCCGACGATCATGGCGGTGCGGCCGTGAGGATCGCCTCCATGGGGCGCGGCGAGACCCCGACAAAGGCGCCGGACGCTTATGTCGAGACCTTGTTCGATCAGCATGCCGAGGTCTTCGAGGACGTTCTGGTGGAACAGCTCGGCTACCACGTGCCGATGATGGTCCGCCAACGCCTGCAGGACCTGAACCTTGGTCCCTTCAAGCGTATGCTCGACCTCGGCTGCGGCACCGGCCTTACCGGCAGCGCGCTCGGCGATCTCTGCGAGGACATGACCGGCATCGATATCTCCGAAAACATGGTCGAGATTGCCCACGAGAAGGATCTCTACGAAACGCTCTTCGTCGCAGAAGTCGAAGACTTCCTCGATGACAATGACGAGGATCCATTCGACCTCATCACCGCAACGGACGTCCTGCCCTACCTCGGCGCACTGGAGCCGCTGTTCTTCGGCGCGGCGGAAAACCTCAATCCTGGCGGCCTCTTCATCTTCTCCTCGGAGGAACTGCCCGAGGCATCTGCGAAAGGCCAACCTTACCTGGTCGGCCCCCACCAGCGCTTCCTGCATTCGGCGGCTTATATTCGCGAAAGGCTCACGGCGACCGGATTCGAACTCGTCGAGATGAGGGAGATCAACGTCCGCATGCAGGATGGTCAACCGAGCCCGGGCCATCTGGTGATCGCGCGCCTCGGCTGATGTCTGCAGCGAAAGATCCGCGACGCATCAGTTGCGACACTGAATGCAATCAGTGATTGTGTTGCGTTGCTAGACAAATGACGTGGGATCTATCAGACGATTGATTGGGTCGGGCAGGCGCAACTGACGAGCATTCGAAGCGGCTGGACAACGGGCCAACACCTCCTCCGTCTGCCGATAGTTAGCCAATGACGCAACTTTTCCATTGAACCCACATCGACGACCTGATACTTAGCCAATCACGCAAGTTTTTAACAGCGTGAAAGGCTGGCCGCATGTCGCTTTCCCTCCACAGTCACCCGCTTGCATCCTTCTGCCACAAAGTCTTGATCGCGCTTTACGAGAACGCCACCCCCTTCGAGGCCGTTCATGTCGATCTCGGAAACGAGGCATCGAGAGCGGCGTTCCTCAGCATCTCGCCACTCGGGAAGATGCCAGTGCTGCGCGACGAGGCGCGCGACCGCACGATCCCCGAAACGACAATCATCATCGAGTATCTCGATCAGTACTATCCGGGCAGGACGGCCCTCATCCCAGACGATTTCGACAAAGCGCTCGAAGTCAGGCTGTGGGATCGTTTCTTCGACCTGCATGTGCAGGATCCGATGCAGCGAATCGTTGGCGAACGCCTGCGTGGCGGCGGCGATCCAGCCCGTGTAGCCGAGGCTGAGGCGGCGCTGCGCAAAGCCTACTGCATGATCGAGCGGCAGCTCGGCGAATACCCATGGATTGCCGGGGACAGCTTCACCATGGCCGATTGTGCCGCAGCGCCTGCCCTCTTCTACTCCGAGACACTGGTTCCCTTCGTGGACCAAGCGAAGCTGCAAGGCTACTATAACAGGCTTCTGACGCGCCCTTCCTTTGCGCGCGTCCTGGAAGAGGCGCGCCCCTACTTCAAGTTCTATCCCTACCGCGAACGCCTGCCTGCGCGCTTCCGGCCGGACGAAGCCGCCGAATGATGCACGAACCCGCCGCGCTCGATCAGATGTTCCGCGCGCTGTCGGACCGCAGTCGGCGCGGCATGGTCGATCGCCTTGGCCAAGGGCCCGCCTCGGTATCGGAGCTCGCGGAACCTCTGTCGATGGCGCTTCCGACCGTTATGAAGCACCTCGCGGTTCTGGAAAAAAGCGGCCTCGTCCACTCGGAAAAGAGCGGCCGTGTGCGCACCTACCGCCTGCAGAAAGATGCACTGGCGCAGATGGAGCACTGGCTTGCCGCGCACAAGGCGAGCTGGAACAAAGCCTTTGACCGCCTGGACCAGTTCCTGGCAGACGACCAACCGGAGTGACGACCGAGATGATGAAATATTCCGCCATGCACGAAACCTTCTCGATCGAGCGAAAGATGCGGGCGCCGGTCTCACGCGTCTTTGCCGCTTGGGCCGATCCGGAAGCCAAGCGCCAGTGGTTTGCCTGCCACGACGAATGGGTGCCCCTCGAATACAGCCTCGACTTCCGTGTCGGCGGCCGGGAGCGAAACCGCGTCGCCGACAGCTTCGGCGTTCCGCACGCCTATGAGGCGCGCTATCTCGATATCGTGCCGCAGGCACGCATCATCTATGCCTATGACATGAAGCTCGGCGAAACGCGCATTTCGGCATCGCTTGCGACAATCACCTTCGAGGCGACTCCATCGGGAACAACCATGCTCTTCACCGAGCAGGTCGTTTTCCTCGATGGCTACGCCGACGGCGGCTCACGGCGGCAAGGAACCGAGATTTTGGTCGATCGCATCCAGGCCTACGTCGAGCGAGACGGCAGCACCGCACACTAAATATTGGACCGCTTTCATGCTATAGATTGGCGTCTTAACAATCCCACGGCTGCAAGTGAGGCGGTATGGCTGCAGAGAAGCGATCTTCACAAGGTGGAACCGCACTAAAGCGTCGGCACAAATTCAATCCCAAGCGCGGCCCCAGACCACAAGTCCTGGCCAATGCAAACCGCACGGTTGCTTGGGGAGCTTCCTTGGTCGTCGTTGCTTTTGTCGTGCTCGTCACCCTCAACGCATTGCTGTTCTAGCCGCCTCGCGAAACTGCGCCCGCTGTTGCGGTTGCTTGGCTGTCTTCAGCCGGCCGGTTTACGCGCGCTGATGGCAAAGCGATGCTGGATTCCGCGCGACAGCGCCTTCAGATAGTTCCAGTGCTTCGCCTGGCTCCTGTGGATTTCACGCAGGTTCGTGTCGATCGTGATCCCTTCGAAGCCGGCGTCGCCGAGCATGCCTGCGACCAGATCCGCCCGTGCCCCTTCCGAAAAGTGAACGCGCGAAACGATGTCACTGTGATTTTTCATGAGCTCGGGCGGTGCATGCGGCGGATCGGCCTTGAGCAAGCCTGCCCTCTCCATGGTCTTCGCGAGTGCCTTCAGAAGGCGTTCTACCCGGCTGACATTCACGAAATCCCCATCGACGATGAGGATCGTCCCGCCCGGCTTCAAAACACGCATCCATTCGGCGAAAGCCGCCTTCGGATCCACCAGCGTCCAGACCAGATGGCGCGTTATGATGACGTCGTAGGTTTCGTCGGGCTCCATCGTGTTCTCGACATCGACCATTCTAAACGAAATCGAGCGCCCCCTCGCCTTTGCCTTGGCGCGCGCTCGCTCCAGCATCGGCTCGGCCCAATCAAGCCCCGTCACCTTGAACCCCAGATCGTCCATCAGATGGGAAATCACGCCGGTACCGCTGGCGAGGTCGAGCGCCAGCCTGCCGTTGCCCGGCCCCAGATGCTTCAGAATCAGGCGATGCCAGGCAAGGCGCTCTGGCTCGGAAAAAATCTCGTGCCCAGGAGACAGATCGAAGGTCGCCGCGCGTGCTGACCAGTAGGCCTTGATCTCCTCGCGAAGTCCATAATTGTGCCCGCCTGCAATTCCCGTTTCACTCATGCTCATGCCAGTCGCCATTTCAGTTTGAAATCGTTCTAATAGATATAACTTGACTGCTTAAGTCATAAAATAATAGACGACGAAAAGTTTTCCACGGGGGTATACTTTTCGATGCGACTTACAGGCAAAACAGCAGCGCTTGCAATGGGCTTTGTCGTCTCCGCGGTCCTGCCCGCCCTGGCCGACAAGATCACGATCAAGGACGTGACCGGCCGAAGCGTCGAAGTGAGCGCGCCCGTCAACCACATGATTCTTGGCGAGGGACGGCAGATCTACTTCCTGGCTGCTCTCGACAAGGAGGCGCCTTTCGAGCACGTCGTCGGCTGGCGCGACGACCTGCCCAAGGCAGATCCCGAGTCCTACCAGGCCTATCTCGCGAAGTATCCTGACATCGCCAAGCTTCCGACCTTCGGCGGCATGAAGGACGGCACCTTCGATGTCGAGCAGGCCGTGGCGCTCAAGCCCGACGTCATTCTGATGAACGTCGATGCCAAGACAGCAACCGAAGAAGCCGGCTATATCGAGAAGCTCGCCAAGGTCGGCATCCCGCTGGTCTACATAGATTTCCGCGAAAAGCCGATGGAAAACACCGAGCCCAGCATGCGCATCATGGGCCAGCTGATGGGCAAGGAGGCCGTTGCCGAGGACTTCATCAAGTTCCGTGTCGACAGCATCAAGCGCGTCACCGACGTCCTCGAAAAGAACAATCCGGCCAAGCCCGTCGTGTTCGTCGAGCGCGCCGGTGGCTACTCCGACGATTGCTGCATGTCCTTCGGCGACGAGAACTTCGGCAAGATGGTCGAAATCGCGGGCGGAAAGAACATGGCCAAGGACATCATTCCGGGCACGTTCGGCACCGTCAATCCCGAGCAGATCATTGCCTCCAATCCTGACCAGATCATCATTACCGGTGGCAACTGGGACAAGTATGTTCCGGGCGGCGCCTGGGTCGGCGTTGGCTATGGCGCTGACCTCAAGGAAGCGCACCGCAAGCTCGAGGCCCTGACGAAACGCCCTGCCTTCACCGACGTCAAGGCCGTCGAAGACAAGAACGTTCACGCCATCTGGCACCAGTTTTACAACAACCCCTACCAGTTCGTGGCAATCCAGGAGATCGCAAAGTGGCTGCATCCGGATCTCTTCGCCGATCTTGACCCCGAAGCGACATTCAAGGAACTGCACGCGCGCTTCCTGCCGCTGGAATACAAGCCGGGTTACTTCGTTTCGTTGAAGGACGACCAGTAAGACGCGACCGGCAGGACCACCGAAGGTCCGCCGGCATAGCAAGACGGGCCGCGCGTATGCGGCTCCGTTATTTCCTTTTTCAGATTGAGAGGTGTCCATGCGGCTCACGACACTCCGGCACATTGCCGTCCTTGCGCTTGCGCTCGTGACCACGCCCGCCCTGTCTGCGGAAATCACCGATGTCACCGGTCGCACGGTCGAGATTGACCTGCCAGCCAAGCGCGTCATCGTTGGCGAGGCGCGTCAGATCCATGTGATTGCAGCGCTCAAGGGTGAGCAGACCTTCGGTACCATCGTCGGCTGGCGCGACGACCTCGTCAAGAAAGACCCTGATAGCTACAAGGCTTATGCCGAACGTTTCCCGCAGATCGAGAAGCTGCCGCGTTTCGGCTATGTGCCGCAGGGCGATTTCAGCCTCGAAACCGCGATCTCGCTCTCACCGGATGTGATTACGCTCAATCTCGAGGCGGAAAAGTCCGCGAAGGAGAGCGGATTCGAAGAGAAAGCGGCAGCCGCCGACATCAAGGTGATCTACCTCGATTTTCGCATCGATCCCGACAGGAACAGCGAGACTTCGATCGAGATTTTAGGCCAGCTCTTCGGCGCGGAGGAGCGTGCAAAGGAGTTCATCGCCTATCGCCGCGCCGAGATTGCGCGCGTGACCGACAGGCTTGCGCCTGTCAAGGATCTCAAGCGACCGCACGTCTTCATCGAACGCGCGCCTGGCATTTCCGGCGAGAACACGTGCTGCCGCACCTTCGGCCCGGTCAATTTCGGCGCCATGGTCGAACAGGCGGGCGGCCACAACGTTGCCGCCGACGTCATCAAGACAACGTTCGGCGATCTCAATCCCGAACAACTTGTCGTTTCGGATCCGCAGCATGTCATCGTCACCGGATCGAACTGGGCAGCCGAGTCCGACATCAACCAGTTCGTGCCCGTCGGGCGCGGCGCGGATATGACGCTGGCCCGCGAGCGGCTGGCAAATCTCATGACCCGCACGCCCTTTCCGGAACTGAAAGCTGTTAAGGACGGCAACGTGCATGGCGTCTGGCACCAGTTCTATGGCGCGCCTTACGAGTTCTTCCCGATTCAGCAATTTGCCAAATGGTTTCACCCGGATCTCTTCGCTGATCTCGATCCCGAAGCCAACTTCGCAGAATTCCACAAGAGGTTCCTGCCGGTGACTTACCAGCCGGGATATTTCGTTTCTCTCGAAAAGGGCTCCAACTGATGGCCTCATTCAGTCAGGTCCAGCTTGAAGCGACAGGGCGCGAGCAATATCGCGCCCTTGCGTTTCGCCGTATCCTCATCCTCGTCGGGCTAACCGCAGCGCTCTGTTTCAGCATCTCGGCCGATATGGCGCTCGGGCCTGCCAACTATGCGCTTTCGGACGTACTGTCGGCGCTCTTTGACCCGGCAGCGGCTGCCAACCAGCTTCGCGTTATAATCTGGGATATCCGCATGCCGATCGCCTTGATGGCGGTGACCGTCGGTGCTTCGCTTTCCGTGGCGGGTGCGCAGATGCAGACGATCCTTTCGAACCCGCTGGCTAGCCCCTTCACGCTCGGCATTTCCGCCGCCGCGAGCTTCGGCGCCGCCCTGGCGCTTGTCGGCGGCGTTGCGATCTTTCCGGGCGCGATCGAATACATGGTGCCGTTGAACGCATTCCTGATGGCGATGGCCGCTGCGCTCTTCATTCACTTCGCCTCGACGATGCGCGGCGTGAGCGTCGAAACGATCGTACTGCTCGGCATCGCCCTCGTCTTCACCTTCAATGCCGCGCTGTCGCTATTGGAATATCTCGCCTCTGAACAGGCGTTGGCCGCCGTCGTCTTCTGGACCATGGGCAGCCTGACCAAGGCGACTTGGGCAAAGGTCTATTTCACCGCTGCCGTGCTCGTCGTCACCGTGCCGCTCTTCATGCGGCAGGCCTGGGCGTTGACGGCCCTGCGGCTCGGCGACGACAAGGCGGCCAGCCTCGGCATCAACGTCCGCAGGCTGCGTCTACAAACGATGATGATCGTCAGTCTTCTGGCCGCCATCCCAGTGTCGTTCGTCGGCACCATTGGCTTCGTCGGGCTCGTCGGCCCGCATATCGCCCGCATGGTTGTAGGCGAGGATCAGCGCTTCTTCCTGCCGGGTTCGGTCATCTGCGGTGCTCTTCTCCTGTCGGTGACATCGGTCGTCAGCAAGATCCTGATCCCAGGTGCGATCCTGCCGATCGGTGTGATTACGGCGCTCGTCGGCGTACCGTTCTTCTTCGTTCTCATCTTCAGCAATAGGAGGCGCGCATGGTAGCCTTGGCTCTCGCAGATGTCGGCGCCTCCTACGGGCGCACGACCGTTCTATCGAACGTGAGCATCGACGACCTGAAAGGCGGCAGCGTCACGGCCATCATCGGCCCCAACGCGGCAGGCAAATCGACGCTGTTCAAGCGGATCGCGGCGCTGGTGAAAGGTCCGGGACTGGTCAAGCTTTCCGATACCGAACGTGGATCACGGACGATCTGCTATATGCCGCAAGATACAGGCGCCAATGCCGTCCTGACCGTCTACGAGTCGATCCTTCTGTCTGCCAAGCAAGGCAGCGGCTGGCGGGTTGCCGACGACGAGCTTGACGGCATCGATGAAATCCTGAAGGCCCTCCGTATCGAAAATCTGGCCTTCCGTGGTCTCGGCGAACTTTCCGGAGGCCAGCGCCAACTCGTGTCTCTCGCACAGGCACTGGTACGCAGGCCCGAGGTCCTGCTGATGGACGAGCCGACCTCCGCGCTCGACCTCCACAGGCAGATCGAAGTGCTGAGCTTTATCGCCGACCTTGCCCGCCGCAACGGAATGATCGTGCTCATCGCGCTCCACGACCTCAATCATGCGCTGCGCTATTGCGAGAACACGATTGTCATCGCCAATGGAGCAATGGTGGCGAGCGGACCAACATCAGACGTCATCACCGACGCCATGCTTCGCGACATCTACAAGATCGACGCCCGCATCGAGCGCTGCTCGCAGGGCACGCCGATGGTGATCGTCGACGGCGCAATCTGAGATCGCCCGTCGCACATCACGACCGGCGCCGTTCAGTGGGCGGTGTCCGTCCCCAGGATCGCCGCCAGCAGCCGCCCTTCGAGCTCTGCCAGCGCGGGGTTGCCATGTCGGCGCGGGTGCGGATAGGGAATCGCCAGATCAAGCTCAACGCGCCCCTCTTCCAGCACGATCACACGATCGGCAAGATGCACCGCCTCGCTGACGTCGTGCGTGACCAGAACTGCCGTAAAGCCTAGCTCCCGCCAGACGCGATTGAGCAGTTCCTGCATGCTGATCCGTGTCAACGCGTCGAGCGCGCCGAGCGGCTCGTCCAGTGCCAGCACGCCGGGCTTGCTGATGAGTGCCCGCGCCAGCGCCACGCGCTGCCGCTGCCCGCCTGAAAGACGCGCTGGCCATTCGTTCGCCTTTTCGGCAAGCTGCACCTCGCCGAGCACAGCCTGGGCCTCCCTGAGGGCAACGCGCTTATCGACCCCATCGCCAAGGCCGACTACTACGTTTTCGGCGACGCTCAGCCAAGGGAGCAGACGAGGCTCCTGAAACACGATCCTCGCGTTCGCTTCAGCATCAGCGCCATCGGCGTTCTCGAAATGCAGTTCGCCGCTCGTCGGCTCGTCGAGCCCCATCAGAATGCGCAACAGCGTACTCTTGCCGCAACCGCTCTTGCCGATGACCGCGACGAACTGCCCGGCAGGAATGTGGAGGTTGATGCCGCGCAGCACGCGATTGCTGCCGAAACTCTTCTCAAGTCCCTTCAGCGTGATCGCAGCAGCCCCACTGCCAGCCGGCGTCGCACGGTCGGTCTCGTATTCGAGCTCGTCCACAGCCCCTTGAAAACGCTCATGCGCGATGATGGTCATGGCGCCTCTCCTACTTCTGGTAAACCGGGTTCCATTTGAGCGCCCGGCGCTCCAGCGCACGGGCAACGACATCGGCAAGCTTGCCGAGAATGGCGTAGATCACCAGCGCCAGCACGACGATGTCAGTCATCATGAACTCGCGGGCGTTGTTCGCCATGTGACCAATACCTGATGAGGCCGCGATTGATTCCGACACAATCAAGGTCAGCCACATGATGCCGAGCGCGTAACGCAGCCCGACGAAGATCGACGGCAGCGCGCCAGGGAAGATCACCTTCCTGAATAGGGTCCAGCTTCCCATGCCATAGACACGGCCCATTTCGATCAGGTCACGATCGACGTTGCGAACGCCGTGATAGGTGTTGAGATAAATGGGAAACAGCACGCCGAGCGAAGTCAGGAACAACTTGGATTCCTCACCAATCCCGAACCACAGGATGACCAGCGGGATCATGGCGAGATGCGGGATCGTGCGCAGCATCTGCAGCGTCGTATCCGTCAGTTGCTCCGAGATTTTCGAGACGCCGTTGGCGATCCCAAGGAGGAAACCGATCGAGCCGCCGACCAGCAGACCGGCAAAGGCGCGACCGGCGCTGACGAGGATATCGTGTGGCAATTGTCCTGTGATCGTCGTCGACCAGAAGGCAATCGCCACATCCACGGGTGATGGCATGATGCGGGAGGAGATCCAGCCGGCCGACGAGGCCAACTGCCAGACGGCAATAATTGCCACCGGCACGAGGAAGGGCAACAGCTTATCCCGCCCCGGAGGCGAGACGCGGAGCCTTCCCTTGCGCTCAACGCGTTCGGTCAGCGCCCGCCCGATCGGCGTATCGAAAGTCGACATGAAGGTTTTTCCTCGCTTCTGCTTGCTTCACCCGAGCTTCTGGAGAGGCATGGTAAGCCTGTGCGTCGTCAATGAAGAAGCGCCGCCCGATAGCGGACGGCGCCAATTGGCGGATCAGGAGCCGGAGACCACTTTCAGGTTTCCGCCATGGCTGCCGCCGCCGAAGACCTGATGCTTACCGAAATCGGTCTGGAAGCCGTGTCGCTGCTCTTGGCGCGTGATCCCGAGTTCGGGGAAGAGCAGCTCGGCAACGCGGTATGCCTCCTCTAGGTGCGGGTAGCCCGACCCAATAACGGTGTCGATGCCAACGTCCTGGTATTCGCGCAGACGCGCGGCAACGGTTTTCGGCGAGCCGACCAGCGCTGTTCCTGCCCCGGCGCGCACCAGTCCGACACCGGCCCACAGGTTCGGCGACACTTCCAACTTGCCTCGCCGGCCGCCGTGCAATGCCGCCATGCGCTTCTGGCCGACGGAATCGGATTCGTTGACGAAGCGCTCCTGCGCCTCGCGAATCGTCTCATCGTCAAGTTTCGAGATCAGGCGATCGGCCGCTGCCCATGCCTCCTCGTCCGTTTCGCGGACGATGAAATGCAGGCGAATGCCGAAGCTGACTTCGCGGCCCTTTTGCGCGGCAGCGGCGCGCACCTTCTGAACCTTTTCGGCAACCTGCGCCGGTGGTTCGCCCCATGTCAGGTACTTGTCGACGCGGCCGACCGAGAAATCGATGCCGGCATCCGACGAACCACCGAAGTAGAGCGGCGGCCGCGGATTCTGCACCGACGGGAAGCCGAGGCGCGCATTTGTCGCCTTGATGTACTTGCCGTCATAGCTCGCGACACCCTTTTCCAACAGCTCTTCGAAAACCGTGAAGAATTCATCGGCATGGGCATAACGCTCATCATGTGCGAGATGAATGCCGTCGCCGGCAAGCTCCGCTGGACTGCCACCAACGACGATATTGAGCAGCAGACGTCCGTTCGAAATGCGGTCCAGCGTCGTCGTCAGGCGCGCGTAATATGCCGGCGATGCCGTGCCAGGACGAATTGCCACCAGAAACTGCAGCTTCTCGGTCTTGGCGGCGAGTGCGGCGGCTGTCACGAAGGACTCCTCGCAGGCAACGCCCGTCGGCAGAAGGACACCAGAGTAGCCCAAGCGATCGGCTGCCTGGGCGATTTGCGTGAGATAGCCGATCTCCGGAGCGCGCGTCTGTTCGTTCGAACCGAGATAGGCGCCGTCCCCCGAGGTCGGGATGAACCAGAGGAAATTGATGGGGTCGTGTTTGCCGGTCATGGATGTCATGCCTTCTAGTCGGAATGGAAATCAGCTTGCCTTGGCGCGCCAGATAATATCGCCGGTGTTCAGTTGCTTCGGGACGATGCCGAGCTTGTAGAACTCATCGGCCAGCCCCTGCTGGTAGGCCGCAGCCGCATCCGTGATGCCGGATACGCTGCCAAGATCGGCGCCAGCACGCGTCAGCGTCACGCGCGTTACCTCCTGCGGCACGCCGGTAATTTCGGAGAGCTCCTTGATTGTCTGATCGAGATTGCTCTGTGCAGACCGCCCGACTTGCTTAAGTTCATCAAGCACATCGGTGATGACCTGCGCGTTTGCGTCGGTGAACTCGGCATTCGCAAGGAAGAAACTATAGGAGTCGACAATGCCCTCGGCCGTTGTCAGAACCCGTGTTTCCGGATCGGCTTCAGCAATCGCGAGATATGGGTCCCAAATCGACCAGGCGTCGATGCTGCCAGTCTTGAAGGCAGCCGCCGCATCCGCCGGGCTGAGATCCACGCCCTCGATGTCCTCAGGCGCCAGGCCTGCCTTACGCAGGGCCTTGACCGTAACGTTATGGGCGCTCGAACCGCGCTTGAAGGCAACCTTCTTGCCCTTGAGATCTTCTAGCGTCTGGATCGGCGAGTCCTTTCTGACAAGGATTGCCGAGCCTGCGGGACTGCCTCGATAGAGGCCCACATAATAGAGATGACCGCCAGCCGCCTGGGCGAAAAGCGGAGGCACGTCACCGGTCGCACCGAAATCGAGCGCGCCCGCGCCGAGTGCCTCGAGCAGCGGCGGACCGGAGGTGAATTCCGACCAGCTGACGGTGATGCCTCGGTCGGCAAGCCGCTTTTCCAGCGCGCCGCGCCGCTTGGCCAAAGCGAGTACCCCGTTCTTCTGCCAGCCGATGCGAAATTCGGTTGCTGCCGCACGCGCGCCCTTGATGCCGGGCAACAATGCCGTGGCCGCCGCGGCGCCGAAAAGCCCCAATGTCTGACGTCGTGAAATCATGGTTGTTCCCTCTTTGGAAGCCGGCAGGTTTCACCGCTTCAAGTTTCGATATCCCAATTCTGATAAACTCTATAAAATCAATCGACATTTTTATTTATGATCTTTCGGCCCTCACGGGATTATCCGGACCAGTAATCGCCGCTTTCGGGGAAAATTTTTCCACCTCAAGGTCACTTGCGTCCCACCCGACTTTCCGCGCGCCGTGCTTTCGGCTAAGCCTCGTGCCCTGCATTCACGAAAGGATAGGCACATGGCAAAAGTCGCATTCATCGGTCTCGGCGTGATGGGGTTTCCCATGGCGGGCCATCTCAAGGTGAAAGGCGGCCATGACGTCACGGTCTATAACCGGACCGCAGAAAAGGCGGCCGCCTGGGCAGAGAAATTCGGTGGCAAATCGGCGCCCACTCCCGCGGAAGCCGCCAAGGCCGCGGATTTCGTCTTTACGTGCGTCGGCAATGACGATGATCTCCGCTCAGTGACAATGGGTGAGAATGGCGCTCTGGAGTCGATGAAGCCGGGTGCGATCCTGATCGACAACACCACCGCGAGCGCGGAAGTCGCCCGCGAGCTTTATGCCGCGGCGAAAGACAAGAGCTGTGGCTTTATCGACGCCCCGGTTTCCGGCGGGCAGGCAGGCGCCGAGAATGGCGTTCTGACGGTCATGTGCGGCGGTGACGAAGCCACGTTCGAGAAGGCGAAGCCGGTGATCGATGCCTACGCCCGCATGGTCGGCCTCATGGGACCGGCTGGCGCCGGTCAGCTGACCAAGATGATCAACCAGATCTGCATCGCCGGCCTCGTCCAGGGGCTCGCGGAAGGGATTCATTTCGGCAAGCGCGCCGGCCTCGACATCGAGAAGGTTGTCGAGGTTATCTCCAAGGGTGCCGCCGGCTCCTGGCAGATGGAGAACCGGCACAAGACGATGAACGCGGGCAAGTACGACTTCGGCTTTGCGATCGACTGGATGCGCAAGGATCTCGGGATCGTCCTGAGCGAAGCGCGCCGCAACGGCGCGAAGCTGCCGGTCACCGCCCTTGTCGACCAGTTCTACGGCGACGTGCAGGCTATGGGCGGCAACAGATGGGATACGTCCTCGCTGTTGGCTCGATTGGAGAAATGATCGGTCCTTCCTCCAGCGCCGCAGAGCTGATTGCGCACCTGCAAACGTTGCGCTCGGAGGAAAACATCGCCGGGATGGCCAGTTTCGGTATCGTCACCGAAACTACGCTCGGAATATCCAATCCGGATCTCCAAAAAGTCGCCAGAGCGGTCAAGCGAAACCACGGCCGCGCCCTCGAGCTTTGGCAGAGCAACATCCGCGAAGCCCACCTGCTCGCTCTCTACACAGCGGAACCCAAGAAGCTGACATCAGACATTGCGCGAACCTGGGCCGATGATTTCAACTCGTGGGAAATCGTTGACTGCGCTGCGGACCTCTACGTGGAAGCTCGTCTCGAGGCGCTTGTCCCCGAATTCGCAGCCGATGACCGGGAGTTCGTCCGACGGACCGCCTTCGCTATGATCGCCGGCGCCGCCGTTCATCTGAAGACAGAGCCGGACGAGACGCTGTTGGCATGGCTTCCGCTCATAGAGGCACATGCTGGCGACCCGCGCAATTTCGTGCGCAAGGCGGTGAATTGGGCGCTGAGAAACATCGGCAAACGCAACCTCCGCTGCCATGGTCCTGCGCTCAGGCTTGCGGAGAGCCTTGCCGCGTCGGACGACCGGACCGCACGCTGGATCGGCAAGGACGCCGTCCGGGAACTGACCAGCGAGAAGGTCGTGGCTAGGCTGGAGCGGACATCGGCAGCGTGGTGACCGCCACATTCGTCCGTCAAAGAGCAGCGGGCGGACGACCGCCGTCCGCCCACTGTCCCTCCTGCCCAACTATTTCTGGATGCACGTGTCGACGGTATCCTTCGTGCACTCGTCGAGGCCGGTGAAGACAGGGTCGTCGACCGGCTTGCCGGCGATCAGATCCATCATCACCGATGGTGCCTTGTAGCCCATTTCAAATGGCCGCTGCCCGACAAGTGCCGTCACGAGGCCGTCCTTGGCAATGGCGACTTCATCGCCGATCGTGTCGGCGGCACCGATCACGAACTCGTTCTTGGCGATCTTGTCGGCCATTGGCTTGAACAGATCGCGGTAGGGCTGCGGCGCGCCGAATAGCGGCCAGCCGCCCATGATACCGAAGGCATCGAGATCCGTGTTGGCCGCCAGAATGTCGGTCATGGCCTGAACGCCCTTGGCGCCGTCGTCGTTCGTGAAGACCGGGCAACCGGCAACTTCCGTCCACCCGCCCTCGCCTTTCAGCGCGGTCAGGCCTTTCTGGCCCGTCAGGGTGTCACGCATCCCCTGGGCACGACGCAGAATATTGTCGGCACCCGGGTTGCCTTCGATCGTGCAGATCTTGCCGCCCTTCGGCTTTGCCTTCTTGATGTACTCGCCGATGCGCGCACCCATCAGATAGTTATCGGTGCCGAGATAGGTCTTGCGCAGTGCTGAATCCTCTGCCGCAAGATCGGCGTCGAGCGTCATGACAGGCACCTTTGGGTTTGCCGTTTTCAGCGTCTGCGCGATCAGCTTGGCGTTCGACGGAGAAATGGCGATTGCCGCCGTTTCCGCCTTGCCCAGTACGTCCTGAACGATTTGCGCCTCGCCGGCTTCATCGGAGGTCGATGCGGGACCGGTGTAGAAGCATTCATATTCGGAGTCCGGATTTTCCTTGTTCCACTTCTGGCAGCCCTGGTTGATCGCCTCGAAGAACGGGTTGTCGAGGCCCTTCACCACGATGACCAACTGTTTCTTGGCCGCCAGGGCCTGTCCGGCCGTCAGCGCCAGCACCGCGGCCGTAAGCAATAATGCCTTCCTCATAGCTTCTTCCTCCCATTGAAAAATGGCGGACGCCATCGCCCGCCACATGATCAACCCGGATACCAGACGATGCGAGGATCCTCCTCCGAACGCACATACCCCCAGGCCGAGTCGATAAGCATTTCCAGATCGTAGACGGGCCGCCATCCGAGCAAATATTTGGCCTTGCTGTTGTCCATCCAGTTCGAATGGAACTGGCTCGGTATGTCGACGGAGCCAAGGCCGCGTGTGCGCGCAAGGTGGGCGGCAACCTCGCCGTAGTCGACGGGTCGATCCATGCAAATGTTGAACAGTTGACCTCTCGCGCGTGGATTGTCGAGCGCGGCAAGGATCGCCGCAACAAGGTCGTCGACGTGAACGAAATTGCGCTTCAAGGGGCGGCCATCGGCATCACGCAACAGCGGAACCGTCTGCTCCCGGACATGGCGCGCGGCGTCGCCCGCCGGAACGAGCGTCTTCCAGTCCGGTCCGCCGAAAACATCATCACCGAACGACAATGTGAACTTGAAATCGTCCTTCTCCATGATCCATGGCGCCCGCAGGCAGCAGCCATTGATGCCATACTGGTTCTTGAACTGCTCCAGCATCACCTCTTCCAGTACCTTCGATAGCGCATAGCAACCGGGATAAGCCTGGTGTGGCGTAGCTTCGGTGATTGGCGCCTCATGGCGATAGAAAAAGTGGCCTATCCCCGCATCGCCGCCGATGAGAATGAATTGGCGCGCAGTGGCGCTTGTCCTGAAGCCCTCGAGAAGCCAGAAAAGTCCTTTGACGGTGACGTCCATGACGTCATCAGGCGTCTCCTTGCATGTCGCGAGATGCACGACATGCGTGACATCAGCAAGCGCACGCGTCACCACTCCGCGATCGCTGATCGAGCCCCGCACCGCCTCGACACGTTCGGTTTCTGGGCACAAGCGGTTATGACAAAGCGCGCGAATGCGCGCCTTCGAAAATCGCGGATCGTCGAGCAGCCCAGCGATGAAGTGCTGCCCGACCTTGCCCGTTGCACCGGTGACAAGGATCAGCATGCTCTCCTCCATCAACAGCTAATATACAGACACTTCCGCGCGTCAACGAAATTGTACTATAAAACGAATAATTGTAGCGGAGACCGTAAATTAGCAGCATCCGATTGACGGTCTCACGCGGTTCTGGGTAATGTTGAAAGCGCTCGCAGGGAGGAAACTGGCGGGTGAAATCGCGGCTGAAACACGGTCGCGGCTTTGGGAGGCTAGACAGCTGGTGGCAGTTCTCGAGCTCGCGAACATCTCGAAACATTTCGGGGCCATACAGGCGGTCAACGACGTCTCTTTTTCGCTGGAGGCGGGAGAGGTCGTTGGGTTGATGGGCGACAATGGCGCCGGCAAATCGACGCTCGTGAAAATGATTGCCGGCAATTTCCGTCCAAGCCACGGAACGATGCGGCTCGACGACGAAGACCTAGTCCTGCATCGGCCGGTAGAAGCCCGGCAGCGGGGCATCGAGATCGTCCACCAGGACCTCGCGCTCTGCAACAATCTGACGGCGGCCGCCAACGTATTTCTAGGCCGCGAGATGCGCCGCGGTTTCGGGCCCTTACGCATTCTCGACTACAAGACAATGTACAAGCGCGCCGGCGAAATCTTCAAGGACCTGAAATCGGAGACGCGGCCGCGAGATCTGGTCAAACAGATGTCGGGTGGTCAGCGCCAGGCCGTCGCGATCGCCCGCACTATGCTGGCGGAAGCAAAGCTCGTGCTCATGGACGAGCCGACGGCCGCCATCTCCGTGCGCCAGGTTGCCGAGGTTCTTGCTCACATCCGTCAACTGCGCGATCGCGGCATCGCGGTCATTCTGATCAGCCACCGCATGCCTGATGTCTTCTCGGTTGCTGATCGCGTGATTGTCATGCGGCGCGGGCGCAAAGTTGCCGACAAACCGATAACGGCGAGTTCGCCGGAGGAAGTCACTGGGCTCATAACAGGCGCAATCGAACAGGTGTGATTAGCGCACGTTACCTACCTAATGTAAGCGAAGGTCGACCATGGCAATAACTCTAGATCAGACGATCGCGCAGAAGCAGCGCAACTGGCTCTCGTCCATTTTCGCGAGCCAGACCTTCTGGGTCCTCATGGCCGTTATCCTCGCCTGCATTTTCCTCTCCTTCGCCACGAGCTCCTTCGCCACGCCCACCAACCTTTACAACATCACGCGTAACGTCACGTTTGTCGCGGTTATTGCTCTCGGCATGACGCTGGTCATCGTCACCGGAGGCATCGACCTATCGGTTGGGTCGGTGCTTTGCCTCTGCAGTATGGTGCTGGCGGTTACCATGCATGCCGGCTACGGCATCGGAACGGGCATTGCCGCCTCGATCGGCACGGCGCTGGTAATCGGCGCATTCAACGGCATCCTGATCGCTTATCTCGGATTCCCGCCGTTCGTCGTCACGCTCGGCATGCTGTCCATTGCCCGCAGCCTCGCAATGGTGGCCTCGAACAACACCGTCGTCTTCCAGTTCGGCCCGGATCACGACAAGCTGCTGGCGCTCGGCGGCGGTGCATGGCTCGGCATCGCCAATCCTGTGCTTTACATGGCCGTGCTGGCGCTTCTGACCGGCTTCGTGCTGCGCTGGACGCGCTTTGGCCGCTACGTCTTCGCCATCGGTGGAAACGAACACGCTGCGACGCTGACCGGTGTGCCAGTCAGGAAGATCAAAGTCGCGGTCTATATGATCTCGGCCTTATCAGCCGGTGTTGCCGGCATCATCCAGACCGGCTGGCTTGGTGCGGTAACCACAAACATCGGCGCGGGCATGGAATTGCAGGTGATTGCCGCAGCCGTGATCGGCGGCGCAAACCTCGCCGGCGGCGTCGGCACCGCCTTCGGCGCCATCGTTGGCGCAGCATTGATCGAGGTTATCCGCAACAGCCTTGGTCTCTTGGGGATCAACGCCTTCTGGCAAGGCACCTTCATCGGCGGCGCGATCGTGCTTGCGGTTCTGTTCGACCGGCTCAGGAACCTTCGCCAGAGCGAATAACAGATGGCCGCAGCCGTCTGTCAGTCCTCGTTCGACTTGGCGTTGTCGAGGATCATGTAGTCAAGCGGCAGCTGCGTCGAATACTTGATCTGCTCCATGGCGAAGGCGGACGAAACATCGCGGATCTCGATCTTTGCGATCATCCGCTTGTAGAAGGCGTCATAGGCGGCAATGTCAGGCACGACCACGCGCAGCAGATAATCCACGTCGCCACTCATGCGATAGAACTCGACCACTTCGGGGAAATCGGCAACGACTTCCGAAAAGCGCCGCAGCCACTCGATCGAGTGCGTTGCCGTGCGGATCGAGACAAAGACCGTGACCTTCGTGTTGACCTTTTCCGGATCAAGGATGGCGACGCGACGCTTGATCACGCCGTCCTCTTCCATCTTCTGGATGCGCCGCCAGCACGGTGTCGTTGAAAGCCCGACCTTCTTGGCGAGATCGGCAACGGCCAAGGTCGAATCTTCCTGCAAAAGGCGCAGGATCTTGCGGTCAAGACGGTCCATACAACAAAGCCCCTTCGAATTATTTTCTCTGTATAACGCGATTCCGGCAGTTTAAAAGAATTTTGTTTCAGTCGATCAAGAGTTTTACGCGCTCCCGCAGAACTGGCAGGAGCTCCGCCTCGAACCACGGATTGCGCTTGATCCAGCCAGTGTTGCGCCAGCTCGGATGGGGCAGCGGCAAGATCCCGGGCAAGTGCGGACGCGACAACGTCGTTTGCCACGCCCGCACCGTCTCGGTCATGTTTTCGCGACGCTCCGCGCCCATATGCCAAGCCTGCGCATATTGGCCGATTGCCAGCACAAGTTCGATCTGCGGCATTGTCGAGATCACCCGGCTCCGCCAATGCGGTGCACATTCGCGCCGCGGCGGCAGGTCGCTGCCCTTGGCGTCATAGCCGGGAAAACAGAAGCCCATCGGCACGATGGCGAAACAGTCGCAATCGTAGAACGTCTCCCGATCGACCTGCAACCAGTCGCGCAGGCGATCGCCGGACGCATCGTTGAACGGAATGCCGCTCTCGTGAACCTTGAGGCCCGGCGCCTGCCCCGCGATCAGTATCCTCGCCTTCGACGACATCACCGCGACCGGCCGCGGCTCGTGCGGCAAACGAGTGTCCGCCCCGCCAAGCGGCGCGTCTCGACAGATACGACAGGCGGCGATCTCCCGCCGAAGAATATCGAGCGCCCGCTCGTCAGAGGCGTTTTTCTCGATCACCATCCGAGCAATCCCATGATGCCGCGGGCATCTGGTCGCGGCGTATGGTCCCGTACGCTTCGAGGCATCTCGAACGTGCCCGCCCAGAGCCCGGCCTTCTCTGCCTTCGCCCACGCCTCCTCGTCACCATAGGCTCCATAGGATACCGCCATGCCCCGGCGCACCATTTCGGCGTTTAAATCTACGCCACCGGCATGACAGACCACCAGCAAGCGATCGAAACGGTCCCGCCCGGTTCCGCTACATTGCGTGTCGGTCGGCGCGACAAGAGCCTGCAGTGTCCGCTTCGCCTGCTGCCCGCAGGTCCATGCAATGCCTGCCCGTTCGCATGTCTGACTGAGTTCGGGCGCATCGATGCCGTAAAGCCGCATCCGCTCCTTGCCGAGGTTCAGGCTATCGCCGTCAGCCGCACGAAACTGGCCGGAATGGACAGTTTCGGCGTGATCGCTCAGCTTGGCCGCAATCAGCCACAGGAATGCCAGCAGAGCCAGCGCCGTCACGCCGTCGCGCATCACTCGCAAACCGCGTGTCACGCTTTCGCCTCCTTAAAAAACAAATCCTTGGCAAAGATGGCTAACATCATCTTAAGAATTGCGGTCTAGGGTGTAGCCACCCGCGGATCAAGTTTCAACGTGCACAATGAGTACTGGCGTTAGCACATCGACCGATAAGAATATCGTCGACAAGTCACGCAGTCACCGAAACAAGCCAGTGTCGAAGGCTGTTCGGCTGACGCGGGAGCGCCTCCAGTCGAGCCACGCGGCAAGCGGCGCATTCGATCGCGACGTGCTCGTGATGCACATAAATGCCGTCCTCCAGGGCGCATCGATCGTACCGCTCTTTGTTACGATCATCGCCGCTCTCGGCGTCTATTTCACGGAAAACACTCAAATCTTTCTGTGGGCGCTGCTGACGCTGACGGCCCATGCCACAAACGTGTTTCTCGCGCGCCGCGCCCGCGGGCAGGAAATCAATACGACGACGGCGCGCAAATGGCGCCGTGTTCTCTTGCTTGGGCAATTCATGGTTGGCTGCTGCTGGGCTGTGTTCGCCCTGCAGGATTGCACCACGTGCGAACCGTCGAGCTTCCTGCTCTACAAGGGCGCCACGCTGCTCATTGCGCTCTCTATTACAGCAATGTCGAATTTCATGCTGACGCCGTCAGTGCTCATTACCTTCGCGCCTGTCGTTCTCGGATTGGTTGCCAAGGCCGGCCTCTCCCGCGAAATCCTCGAGATCAGCCTGACGGCCATCTTCACAACGACGGTCATCCTCTTCAACTACATCAGTGACCGGCTCTTCCAGTCCAACCTGAAGATCCTCGCCTATCAGGCCGAGAAAGACGATCTGATCGCCGAGCTCGAAGTCGCCAAGTCGATGTCGGATGAGGCCCGCCGCCGGGCGGAGGAGGCCAACCTGGCAAAGTCCCGCTTCCTCGCCTCCATGTCACATGAACTGAGAACGCCGCTCAATGCCATCCTCGGCTTCTCGGAGGTCATGTCCGCGGAGGTGATGGGGCCGCTCAACAACCCCACTTACAAGGAATACACCAGCGACATCCACCGCTCCGGTGAACATCTGCTGAATCTCATCAACGAGATCCTCGATCTCTCACGCATCGAGGCCGGAAAATACGAGCTAAGCGAGGAAGCGGTTTCGCTGCTGAATATTTCGGAAGACTGCATCGGCATGGTACAGCTGCGGGCCCGCGGCAAGAACATCACCATCTCGCAGCAGTTCGAGCTTGAATTGCCAGCCGTTTGGGCTGACGAGAAGTCGCTGCGCCAGGTCATTCTCAACCTCCTTTCAAATGCCGTAAAGTTCACCCCGCAGGCGGGCGAAATCCACGTCAAGGTCGGCTGGACGGCGGGCGGCGGCCAATACATCTCCATCAAGGACAACGGTCCCGGGATTCCCGAAGAAGAGATCCCGGTAGTCCTCTCCGCCTTCGGCCAGGGCTCGATCGCAATCAAGAGCGCCGAACAGGGCACCGGCCTCGGCCTGCCGATCGTTCAGGCGATCCTTGCCAAGCACGACGGCCAGTTCATCCTTAAGTCGAAGCTGCGCGAAGGCACCGAAGTCATCGCCATCCTGCCGGCCAAGCGCGTGCTGCAGACCGTCCCGGCCGTCGAGGATGCGCCGGCGGTCTCACGCAAGCGCAGGAGCTTTGCGTAACGATTTAATCGACGATCCGCTTGAAATCAGGATCGTCTGTGAAGTCCTGACCGCTCGTTGACATCGCATCCCCCGGCGTTGCGCCCGAGGATAGAGTGACATTCTAAACGCATCTTAAAGATGCATTAAATAACAGATACAACCTAAAGTCCACTGCCGGTTGCAGACGTCATCACCCAAACAACAGATGCTTCCCGATCGTGAACAACAGGAACACGCCGCAGGCGGCGATCATGCAGACGACGGCAAACGATCCGAGATCCTTGGCGTGCTTTCCAACCATCGAGATCTCCGGGGAAATCCTGTCGATGACCTCCTCGATCGCCGTGTTCAGCGCCTCGACGGCGAAGAGGGCGAGAAACAGCACGATGGCGATCATCAGCTCCGAAAGCGTCGCGCCGACAGCAATCAAGAGGATCAACGAAACCGCGAAGAACAGCAGCTCCTGCCGGAACGCAGCCTCTTTGATCAGCCGCCGGAAGCCGCCGATCGAATAGCCGGCGGCTGCCAGAAAGTGGCTGATGCCGGTGAGTTTTGTCACGGCAGGTTTCATCAAGTGCCCTCGTCGTCCGTCGATGGCGGCCGTTGCCGCCACCAGTCAGAAATTGCGAATACCGGTTCACGGTCCCCGCGGCAAGAACTCTGTCATCAACCTGTCACAAACCTGAAAGCTCAGTGCTTGTTGCTGACGCC
>NZ_AKKA01000122.1 GCF_000282035.1 Rhizobium sp. CF122 | reverse complement strand
AACCGCCGTGTACGGAACCGTTCGCACGGTGGTGTGGGAGGAGGGACGCCGCAAGGCTCCCTCCTACCCGATTCAGATCGACCAGATGCGCTTGGCGTTGGCCTGATAGAGCTTGTCGCGCTCCTCAGGGCTGCAGCCTGCTGTCAGCGCATGGGTGGCAGCGACCCAGGGTGTCAACCCGCCGCCCAGCGTGCAAACCGGCCAGTCGCTGCCCCAGACGACGCGATCCCAGCCGAAGCTCTCGATCGTATGCTCGACATAGGGACGCAGGCTGTCGACCGACCAGTTTTCGAGATCGCCATACGCGATAACGCCAGAGATCTTTGCGGTCACATTCGAGCGGCGCGAGAATTCCGTGACACCCTTGCGCCACACTTCGCTCATGCCGTCCTTGATCGGCGGGTTGGCGCAATGGTCGAGAATGAAGCGAACATCCGGGCAATGATCGACAAGCGCGAGGATGGTTTCGAATTGATGCGGGAAGACACAGAGGTCGAACGTCATGCGCGTTGTGGATAGCCGCTTGATGTTTTCGCGGAACAGTGGTCGTACGGCTGTATCGTCGGGCGCCACATGCAGAACGCGGCGGAACCCCTTCACGAAGGGATCGGCAAGTGACCGTTCGAGACAAGCCGCGAATCCATGCTCCTCCGGCCGGCAGGCGGCGATGACGCCGCGCACCAGGCTGCCCGGGCGGCGACTGACCTCCCTGACATAATTGGTTTCGTCATCGATGCGCGCGGGTGCTACGTCGACTTCCATATGCAGGACATTGGTGATGCCGCAGCGCATCGCATCACGCGCGTAGTCCTCGTAGAGACTGTCCCGGTTGAGGTCACCCGCGCCGGAGAGCCAGGGATAGTCGAGCGCCTGCCGATCGACGACGTGCAGGTGTGTATCGAAAAGCATGCGGTTCCTCCCATTCATGCCATGTTGTCTGCGCCGAACTGCGGTATCCGCGCGGTGATACCTTGATGGTCAGATTTCCCATGCCCGTCGGCACGAGATCGACTAGGGTTTCTCCGGCGAGCGAAGCGTGCTTATAGAGGTTGACGCCAATTTGAATATATTGTTTGCATATGAATGAATGCGCCGCAAGCGCTGGAATTTTGGGAGGATGTATGAGCCACGGTCTGGAAGGCAAGAAGGTCGTCATCACGGCGGCAGGGCAGGGTATCGGTCGAGCGAGCGCTGAGCGCTTCCTTTCGCTTGGCGCGCATGTCTATGCGACCGATATCAACGAAAAGACGCTTTCCACGCTGGAAGGCGCTGAGAAGCACGTTCTCAACGTGCTCGATGGTGATGCCGTCCGCGCCCTCGCAGCCGAGATCGGCCCGATCGACGTTCTCTTCAATTGCGCCGGCTTCGTTCATGCCGGCTCGATCCTCGAATGTGACGAGAAGGACTGGGACTTCTCCTTCAACCTGAACGCCAAGGCGATGTATACGACCTGCCGTACTTTCCTTCCCGGGATGCTGGAGAAGGGCAAGGGGTCCATCGTCAACATGGCCTCGGTTGCTTCCAGCGTGAAGGGCGTTCCCAATCGTTTCGCCTATAGTGCATCGAAGGCAGCCGTGATCGGTCTCACCAAGTCGATTGCCTCTGACTTTGTCGCCAAGGGCATCCGCGCCAACGCGATCTGCCCCGGCACGGTGGACAGCCCCTCTCTGCACGATCGCCTGCGCGCCACTGGCGACTACGAAAAGGCGCTGAAGGATTTCATCGCCCGCCAACCGATGGGACGCATTGCAACCCCAGAGGAAATTGCTGCTCTCGTGACCTATCTCGCTGGTGACGAATCCGGCTTCACGACAGGTCAGATCCATGTCGTCGACGGTGGCTGGACCGGCTGAGATCATATTGCTCCCGCTGCCATCAAGCTGATATCAAGGGGCGATCTTGCAGCGGTAGGACAGTGATGGCGGAAGGTGCGGGGGACCGGGAAAGTCGGCTCATGGGGCAAGTGCGCAAGCACATGGTGTTCGTCGTTGCCGTGGCCGCCGGGCTGGTGACGTTCCTGCTGCTCACCAGTCGCCAGGTCAACCCGCAGAACCTGATTTTCGGCTGGAACGTGAGCGCCATCGTGTTTACGGCGCTCACCTGGCGCCGGATGTTGCGTGCGAGCGTTGCCAGCATCCGCAAGCGGGCGGAGGATCTCGACTTTTCAGACGTCTTCCTGCTGGCACTCTCGATCCTGGCGGCGCTCGCCAGCATCGCCGGCATCGCCCTGGAGCTTCATACAGCCAAGGAGGCTGAGGCCGGCGAAGCACTCGTACGAGCGCTTGGTGCAATCGCCACGATTCTGATCTCCTGGGCATTCCTGCATACCTTGTTCACTGTACACTACGCGCATCACTTCTATGGCGGGGAGGACAAGGGGGAAGGGCTGAAGTTTCCGGAAGGCAATGACGAGCCGGTCTATTGGGACTTCCTCTACTACTCCTTCACTATCGGCGTCGCCTCGCAGACGGCCGACGTCGTGACAACATCGGTGACCATGCGCAAGCTGACGCTGCTGCATTCCATCCTGTCGTTCCTTTTTAACACGACGATCCTGGCGCTTGCCATCAATGTCGGGGCGAGCCTCCTCTAACCCATTTGGCTGCGTGGAGGGGCGCGTCAATCTGATGTATGAAGCAATCTCTGCCGCCAGAGGTTGCTGTCATGGAAGCGTTGCCGCGCGAGAGATTGTTGGTGCTTGCCGGCTGCGACGATGCCAGCCTCAGCGATCTCGAGCGCCTGCAGATCATCACGCCTGGAGTCACCGGCTATGCGCCGAGCGACGTCAGCCGGCTTCGGCTGATCCTCGCGCTGCGGGACGCTGGCATCGGCCTCAATGTTCTTGCCGAGGGATTGAAGCGGCAGATATTTTCGTTTGAGTTTGCAAGCCAGTTGATATTCGAGCCGGTGACGATGAGCGAGGCGGCGGTCTCGGTCGAGGTGACGGCGGGACAACTCAACCTCGACATGCTGAACGCTCTGAGGGCGAATGCCAGCCTGCCGCTTCTGCAGGCGGATCAGCTGCTTCGCGAAGACGACGTGGAGTTCATCCAGCTTGTGGCGGAGTGCACGCAGCTCGGCGCCTCGGCCGCCGGGATGGAACGGGTGCTGCGCGTCTTCGGTCATTCGGTTCGCCGCTGCGTCGACACGATGCGCGACCTCTTCCGCGGTGAGGTCGAGGAGCCCATGCTGAATGCCGGCCTGAGCTACCACAAGCTTCTGGAGATCTCTGCCGCCAAGCGGCTGGCGCTGCAGCGGATCGGTTTCCGGATACTCTTCCTGCTGCAGCGACGGATGCTGGAAGAAGCGGTTTTCGACAATATTGTCGGGAGGCTGCAGGACGCTCTGCGCGAGCACGGCTTGGAATCCGGTGACGAGGCGAGCTTGCCTGCTGTCGCCTTCGCCGATCTCTCCGGCTTCACGGGGCTAACGCAGGAGATCGGCGATGTGCCGGCCGCCGAAAAGGCCGCACGGTTCGAGGCGATCGCACAACGCCTTTCACGCAGCTTCGACGGGCGCATCATTAAGCCACTGGGGGATGGCGTGATGATGCTGTTTCCGGATGCGGCCTCGGCCGTGGAAGCATCGCTCTCGTTGGTGGAGCAAAGTCGGTCGGATGAGTTACCTCCGGTGCGGGTTGGTGTCGCGACGGGACAGGTGGTGCCGCGCGACGGCGATATCTTCGGGCGGACAGTCAACCTTGCAGCGCGCGTTTCGGCCCTTGCGGGACCTTCGCAGACGCTTGTTTGCTTCAATACGCGTGCTGCGGCTGAAGCATCGGCGCGCGGGCTTGCCTTCCAGGGCCTTGGCGCGGTGTCCCTGAAAGGCTTCAGGGATTCGGTGCCTCCCTTTTCCGCACAACGCGCGGGCTAAAGCACCGCATTGCCGGCGATCAGCGCCAGGACGAGGAAGATCAGGAAGATCACCAGCGCAATGCCGAAGAGAACGCGAGCAATCGTCGCCGTTGCGGCCGATATGCCGGAGAAGCCGAAGAAACCGGCGATTAGCGAAACAACGAAGAATATAAGGGCCCATTTAAGCATTGGAATTTTCCTCTCTGCTCATCGCTTAGATGACGAAGTACGAGGAAAATTGTTCCACATCGCTTAAGGCGAGGTGTGGCCGAAACCGAAAGGACGCCGCCGCGTGTTGCAGCGGCGGCGCGAGGCAGCTCCGGCTCAGCCGTGATTGATCATCACGTGGCGGACGGCAGTGTAGTCCTCCAGCGCGTAGACCGACATGTCCTTGCCGTAGCCGGACTGCTTCAAGCCGCCATGCGGCATCTCGTTGACCAGCATGAAGTGGGTGTTGATCCAGGTGCAGCCATATTGCAGTCGGGCGGCCGTTTTCATGCCGCGGCTGACGTCCTTGGTCCAGACCGAGGAGGCGAGGCCATAATCGCTGTCGTTTGCCCAGGTGACGGCATCCTCGACATCAGTGAAGCGGGTGACCGAGACGACGGGGCCAAACACCTCGCGGCGAACGATTTCGTCGTCCTGCGTGGCGCCGGCGATGACCGTTGGTGTGTAAAAGAAGCCTTTCTCGCCCGAGGTCTTGCCGCCGGTAGTGATTTCCATGTGCTTGTGTTCGGCAGCGCGTGTGACGAAGCTCTCGACGCGGTCGCGCTGGCGCTTGGAGATCAGCGGACCGATCTCGTTTTCGGTATCGTCGGCCTGGTTGAACCTGATCGAGGAGACGGCTGAGGAGAGGTCGGCGACGAACCTGTCGTAGACCTTGGCGTCGGCATAGATGCGGCAGGCGGCGGTGCAATCCTGGCCGGCATTGTAGTAGCCAAAGGTGCGAATGCCTGAGACGACGGCGTCGATATCGGCGTCGTCGAAGACGATGACCGGCGCCTTGCCGCCGAGCTCCAGATGCGTGCGCTTGACGGTCTTGGCGGCTGCCTGCAGCACCTTCTTGCCGGTGGCAACATCGCCGGTGATCGACACCATGCCGATCTTTGGATGGTTGATCAGGGCATTGCCGACGCTCTCGCCGCGGCCGAGGATGACGTTGACCACGCCTTCGGGCAGGATATCGGCAAGCAGCTTGGCCATCTTCAGCGCGGTCAGCGGCGTCTGCTCGGAGGGCTTGAAGACGACAGTGTTGCCGCCGGCGATCGCGGGCGCCAGCTTCCAGGCCATCATCATCAGCGGGTAGTTCCACGGTGCAATCGAACCAACGATGCCGACCGGATCGCGGCGGATCATCGAGGTATGGCCCGGCAGATACTCGCCGGCGACCGGACCGTGCAGGTTGCGGACGGCACCGGCAAAGAAGCGGTAACAATCGACGATCGCAGGTATTTCATCGTTCAGCACGGCGTTGATCGGTTTGCCGCAGTTCAGCGCTTCGAGTGCGGCAAACCCCTGCGCGTCCTTCTCGATCGCATCTGCGATCCTCAGGAGGTAGCCCGAGCGTTCAGCGGGCGTCGTCTGCGACCAGCTCCTGAAGGCGCTTTCCGCGGCATCGACGGCGGCGTCGATCTGGCCAAGCGAGGCTTCCGGCAGGTCAAGCACCGTCTCGCCCGTCTTCGGGTTCAGGATGTGCTCTTCCGTTTCCGTGCCCGCTTCGAAGCGGGATCCAATCAGCATCGCGGTGTCCATGATGTTCTCCCTTATTATTTGCCGGCTCCGGCGACCTGATCGCCGTCGCGGGTGAGGTAGTAGGCTGCCAGGATCGGCAGGAAAGTGACGAGCACGACGACCATTGCGACCACGTTGGTGACCGGGCGCTGGCGCGGGCGGATGAGTTCTTCGAGCATCCAGATTGGCAGTGTGGATTGCTGACCGCCGGTGAAGGTGGTGACGATGACTTCGTCGAACGACAGCGCAAAGGCGAGCATGCCGCCGGCTAAGAGCGCCGTGCCGATATTCGGCAGGATCACGTGGCGGAAGGTCTGGAAGCTGTCGGCGCCAAGATCCATCGACGCCTCGATCAGCGATCCGGAGGTGCGACGGAAGCGGGCGACGGCGTTGTTGTAAACGACCACGACACAGAAGGTCGCGTGGCCGAGCACGATCGTCCAGACCGAGAAGGGGATGTCGAACAGGCTGAAGGCCGAGCGCAGCGCAATGCCGGTGATAATGCCGGGCAACGCGATCGGCAGGATGACCAGAAGCGAGATCGCTTCACGACCGAAGAACTTCGTCTGGCTGACAGCGGCGGCGCAAAGCGTGCCGAGCACCAGGGCGATGGCCGTGGCGATTACGGCGACCTGTACGGAGAGAGCGAGTGCTGCCCAGACGTCGGGGCGGTTCCACGCGACGGCGAACCACTGCGTCGTCAGGCCCGGCGGCGGCCACTGATAGCTCTTCTCCTCGGTGGTGAAGGCGTAGACGAAGATCAGGAGGATCGGCAGGTGCAGGAAGAGCAGCCCGCCGGCGGCAGCGATCTTCAGAGGGAGCGGAGAGGACTGGTTACAATCAGAGCGCATCGAAGGCCCCCTGTTTCTTGGCTAGCCAGAGATAGATGGCCATGATGACGATCGGCACGACGGAGAAGGCGGCAGCCAGCGGGACGTTGCCCGCCGTTCCCTGCTGAGCATAGACTGCCTGGCCAATGAAGAGGCGCGATGAACCGATGATCTGCGGAATGATGTAGTCGCCCAACGTCAGCGAGAAGGTGAAGATCGAGCCTGCGACGATACCGGGCAGCGCCAGCGGGAAGAGCACGGTGCGGAAGGTCTGGCTCGGCGTCGCGCCGAGGTCAGACGAGGCCTCGATGAGGTTGCCCGGGACGCGTTCGAGAGCTGCCTGCGTTGGCAGGATCATGTAGGGCAGCCAGACATAGACGAAGACGAGAAAGGTGCCGAGATAGCTGACCGACAGCGAATTGCCGCCGATAACGGGCAGGTTGAGGACACCGTCGAGCAGCCAGGAGAGGTGCAGCTTGGCGAAGATCCAGGTCAGGATGCCTTCCTTGGCAAGAATGAGTTTCCACGCGTAGATCTTCACGAGATAGCTCGACCAGAGCGGCAGCATGATACCGAGATAGAACAGCGCCTTCCATTTACCCTGCGCATAGCGGGCGGCGTAGTAGGCGATGGGAAAGGCGATGATGGCAGAAGCCAGCGTCACGATCGCCGCCATGGCGATGGTTCGGATGATGATGTCGAAGTTCGCCGGACTGAACAGCTGCGCGTAGGTCGCGAGCGTGAACTCGTAGTTCACCAGACCGGAGAAATCATCGATCGAGAAGAAACTCTGCAGGAGCAACGCAATCAGCGAGCCGATGTAGATGATGCCGAGCCACAGCAGCGGCGGTGTCAGCATCAGGAAGAGCAGCAGCTTTGGACGCCGCCAGAAGGCATCGGAGAGCCTGCCGAAGAAACCGCCGCGACCGGGAAGGATCGAGGTTTCGCGCAATTGGGCCGGCTTGGCGAGGGCAAGCGCTGTCATGCTGCGTCATCCATGTAATGCACGTCGACGGGCTGCCAGGCGAGGCGGACGCTTGTGCCGACATCCGGCACGTTGGCGCCGGCCGGCAGCATGACGTGCAGCCGGCTGCCGCGAATATCGACCGAGAGGCGGGTCGCCGAGCCGAGGAAGCTTGCATGCTCGACGCGCGCCTCGACGCCTTCGCCGGCGAGGTGGATTGCTTCCGGGCGTAGGCTCGCCCAACGCTTCTCGCCGCCGAGCGAGGTCATCAGATCGGGTGCGATCACATTGGAGGACCCGACGAAATCGGCCACGAAGCGGGTCTTCGGGCGGCGATAGATGTCGTGCGGGGTGCCTTCCTGGACGATGCCGCCATTGTTGAAGACGGCGACGTGGTCGGCCATCGACAGGGCCTCGCCCTGGTCATGGGTGACGAAGATGAAGGTGATGCCAAGTGCGCGCTGCAGGCTCTTCAGCTCTTCCTGCATCTGCTCGCGCAGCTTCAGGTCGAGCGCGCCGAGCGGTTCGTCGAGGAGGAGGACCTTCGGCTTGTTGACGAGGGCGCGGGCGAGCGCCACGCGCTGCCGCTGGCCGCCGGAAAGCTGTCCGGGCCTGCGCGCGCCATAGCCGGGAAGCTTCACCAGTTCCAGCGCCTGTTCGGCGGCTTTGGTGCGTTCGGCCTTGCCGACGCCCTTGACCATCAACCCGTAAGCGACGTTGTCGAGGATATTGAGATGCGGGAAGAGCGCGTAGTCCTGGAAGACGGTATTGACGTTGCGGCGATAGGGCGGAATACCCTCGGCCGTCTCGCCGAAGATTTCGATGTGACCGCCCGTCGGCTGCTCGAAGCCTGCGATCAGGCGCAGGCAGGTGGTCTTGCCGGATCCGGAAGGGCCAAGCATGGCGAAGAATTCGCCGGGCGCGATTTCGAGATCGACGCCGTCAACGGCGCGGACCTGCCCGAAATAGCGCGAGACCTTTTGGAAACGGACGGCGGGTGTCATGACAAGCTCCGGAATGTGGTGTCTGTTTTGTCTTCTTCGCAGCGGGAAGAAGGTGGCCCAGAAGGCTCCAACGAGGGGGACAACTCGGCGTTCCGTCATCGCGCCCCCGCGCTGACGTCCGCTCTTTTGCACGGTTGCCCCCTCGTCTGCCCTCGCAGGGCGTTTCTCCCCGAGCGAGGAGAAGAAGAGGTTGCGGACGGGATTATCGTCCGCCGATCACGCCGATATAGTCCGAGACCCAGCGATGGTAGGGCACGCATTCGTTCTGCGTCGTGCACTTCGCGGTCGGCGTCTTCCAGAACTTTATCTTCGCGAAGTTTTCGTAGCCGTTGGTGGCGCAACCGCCGTCGGTCAGCAGCTCGTTGCCCTTGCAGGCAGCGGGAACGGACGGTACGGCGCCGAACCAAGCAGCGGCGTCGCCCTGCACCTTGGCCTGCAGCGAGTGTTCCATCCACATGTAGGCGCAGTTCGGATGTTGACTGTCGGCGTGCAGCATGGTCGTGTCAGCCCAGCCGGTCACGCCTTCTTCCGGGAAGGTGGAAGCGATCTTCTGCTTGTCGGCCTGCATCAGGTTGACCTGGAACGGCCAGGACCCGGCGGCCACGACGCCTTCGTTCTTGAAGTCGTCGATCTGGATCATCGCGTCGTGCCAGTAGCGCGAAACGAGCTTGCGCTGGCCGCGCAGCAGGTCGAGGGCGGCCTTGTACTGGTCTTCGTTTAGCTCATAGGGATCCTTGATTCCAAGGTCCGGCTTGTGAGCCATCAGGTAGAGCGCGGCATCGGCGACATAGATCGGTCCATCATAGGCCTGAACGCGACCCTTGTTGGACTTGCCGTCCGGAAGGGTCTCCTCCTCGAAAACGACCTTCCAGCTGGTCGGTGCCTTACCCTTGAAGGCATCGGTGTTGTACATCAGCACGTTCGGGCCCCAGAGGTAGGGAACGCCGTAGTGGACGTCGTTGACCGTGTACCAAGCGCCCTTCTGCAAGCGCGGATCGACGTTCTTGAAGCTCGGGATTAGGTCGGTGTTGATCGGCTGCACGCGCTTGCCAGCGATCAGGCGAAGCGATGCATCGCCGGAGGCGGTGACGAGATCGAAGCCTCCTTCATTCATCAGCGAGACCATTTCGTCGGAGGTTGCCGCGGTCTTGACGGAGACCTTGCAGCCGGTTTCTTTTTCGAAGGCGGTAACCCAGTCGTAGCTCTTGTCGGTTTCGCCGCGTTCGATATAGCCGGCCCAGGCCACAATGCTGACCGCACCCTCACCCTTGCCCAATGCCTTCAGCGGTTCGGCGGCGGCAACCTGCGTCAGCAAGCTTAGGCTCGCTAGGGCAGAGGTGCACGATTTCAGAAGATATTTCATCATCTGTCTCCCGGTTGTGCCACTTTTCGTGGCGTTATGTTCCCGGTTGAAAAAATGCGCCGAATTTTCCGGTTTCGCAAATTCATTTATCAGAAAGGCGATATCGGAATTTCCGATATCGCGCCTGAATGGCTAGCGAGGTCGGCCGGATCGCAGTGCTTCCGCGATGCCCACGAAGTCGCGCGCCGCCTGCGGCAGGCTGGAGCCCTTGCGCCAGACCATGCCGACTTGGACGACCGGCAGCGAGCCGGACACGTCGCGGCTCTCGATGCGATCGCCTTCCAGCGACCAGGGGCGGTAGACGAGATCGGGCAGAAGCGCCACACCGGCGCCGGTGGCGACCAGGCTGCGCACTGCTTCGACGGAGCGGGTGCGGAAGGCGACATGCGGGCGCGCGCCCAGCGCCGACAGCAGCTTCCCGGTGTTCTCCTCGATTTCGTCAACCGTCAGCATGATCAGCGGCTCGCGAGCGATATCGGCGACGGAAATGATGTCGGCGGAGACGAGTGGATGGCCCATGGGCAGCCAAAGACGATAGGGCGAGGTCTCCAGGATTTCCGCCTGCAAGGCCATGCGATCGCGCAGGTTGGAGATGACCATGACCGCAACATCCAGCTCGCCGCCGACCAGCAGGTGCTCGAGATAGCCGCCATTGTCCTCGATGGCACTGACTTCGACGCCGGGGCAGGCGCGGCGATAGCGGGCCAAGAGGTCGGAGAGCACGTAGCCCGCGACGAGCGAGGTCACACCGATGTTGAGCGTGCCGGAGAGCTCGTTCTCTTTGCCCGAGAAACTGGTGCGCGCATCCGATACGCTCGCCAGGATTTTCGTCGCGTGACGGAGGAACTGATGGCCATTGTGAGTGATCGTGAGGCCACGCGGATGGCGCTCGAAGAGCTCGACGCCGAGGTCGGTTTCCAGCTCCTTGATGGCTTCCGTAACCGAGGATTGCGAGATCGAAAGGTTCTGCGCAGCGCGCGTTACGGAGCCCTGCTCGGCGACGGCGACGAAATACTGGATCTGGCGAAGCGTGAAGGCCATGCGTCGTTAGAGCATGGCCGCGAGGATATTGGCAAGCACAGGGAAAGCTTGGACCTTTTTTGGTACTAAACCCATACTGACGCAAACTTGGAGGCCGCATTTAAGTATTCGGAAACGTCATTTCTCTAGCGTCGAAACCACTCGTATTGCGTTGGAGCTTGTTAATGGCGGAGCAGTTGGCGTGAAGGCCCTACTGCGCATCTTCCGGCCCTCCCGGAAATTGGTGTTTATCATCGCTGGAGTCGCTCTCCTTGGGGGCGTCTCCGGCGGTGCCGCGCTTTATATCGGCAAAGATAAGATCCTCGGCCTTTCCGCAGAAACGATGAACGGTCTCTCCTGCACCGATGTCAATCTCGTCACCATCAAGAAGCAGAACCGCGTCTGGATCCGCAAATATATCAAGACCGAGCCGACCGACGGCATGACGCGGGTCAAGACTGCGCTTCGCGTGGCCAAGGCGATCTACGACGCGCAGAAGCCGGATCTGGTGCAGGTCGTCGTCCTCGATACCAATGGGCCGACGCTGCGATCCGACATTCGCGGCCGGGCGATAGGCGCCGACGTCGTCTACATTCCACATCCCGATCCCGTCCTTGAAAGCGCGGAGGCCAAGACATACACCGCCCGCTATTACGACGGGTCGGCTGCCGCCAATGGGCTGTTCTTCGGCGAACGCGTCGATTTGCCTGAAGAAGAAATCACCGCCCTGAACGCATCCTTCAGGGAATACTCCGACTGTATCGATCCGATCGCTGTCGCTGCCACGAAGGGTGGCGAGAGCAAGGATGAGACGAGAGAAGCGGCGAAGGAAGAAAAGCCGACCGAGGGCGGCGGGCACGGCTCGGCGCCTGCGGCGGAGAAAGCGGCACCGGCTGCCGGTCACTAACGTTTCGAAAAAGAAAAAGGCGGCGAGCCCAGCGGGCCGCCGCCTTTTCTGTTCCATATGAGCCGGGTCAGTCAGCCTTGCGGCGAGCCGGGAAAAGAATGACGTCGCGGATCGACGGGGCGTCGGTCAGGAGCATGATCAGACGGTCGACGCCGATGCCGAGGCCACCGGCCGGCGGCATGCCCTGGTCGATCGCATCGAGGAATTCGTCGTCCAGCTGCTTTTCCTTTTCACCGCGAGCATGAGCCTGCTCCAGCTGCTCGACCATGCGGCGGCGCTGTTCTTCCGGATCGTTGAGTTCCGAGAAGGCGTTGCCGAGTTCCCAGGCGTTGCAATAAGTCTCGAAGCGTTCGACGAGGCGCGGCTCCCCCGGCACTTCCTTGGCGAAGGGCGAGATGTCCTTCGGGAAATGCGTGACGTGCGATGGCTGGATGAGCGTTGCCTCGACCTTCTCCTCGAAGATGAAGGCAAGGCATTCGCCCCAGGTCCAATCCTTCTCGACCGCGAAGCCGGCAGCCTTGGCGGCGGCGCGGGCTTCCTCGTCGGTCTTGATGGCGAGGAAGTCGATGCCGGTGACTTCCTTGACGGCATCGGGCATCGGGACGCGCTTGAATGGCCCCTTGAAGGAGATCGTCTTGTCGCCGAAGGGGAATTCCGTCGTGCCGTGGATCGACAGCGCCAGGCTTTCGAACAGCCGCTCGACGAGGTCCATGATGTCCTCGTAGTCGGCATAGGCCCAGTAGCACTCCATCATCGTGAATTCAGGATTGTGCCGGGTCGAGACGCCTTCGTTGCGGAAGTTGCGGTTGATCTCGAACACCTTGTCGGTGAGGCCGGAAACCAGCGTACGCTTCAGGAACAGTTCCGGCGCGATGCGCAGGTACATGTCGAGCTTCAGCGTGTTGTGATGCGTCTTGAACGGCTCGGCGGTGGCGCCGCCATAGACCGAATGCAGCATCGGCGTCTCGACTTCCATGAAGCCGTCGTTTTCCATGAAGCGACGGATGCCGGAGACGATCTTCGAACGCTGCTGGAAGCGCAGTTTCGATTCCTCGTTGGTCATGATGTCGAGATGACGCTTGCGATAGCGGATTTCGACGTCGGAAACGCCGTGCCACTTCTCCGGCATCGGTAGCAGCGACTTCGTCAGCATGATGATTTCGCGGGCGTTGATCGACAACTCGCCGCGCTTGGTGCGGCGCACAGTGCCCGTCACGCCGATGATGTCGCCGATATCGATCATCGCAAGCATGTTGCGCGCTTCCTCGGGCGTCACATCCTTGTGGCTGAAGATCTGTATCTTGCCGGAGGCGTCATGGATATCCATGAACATGCCGGAGTTCCGCGAGGAATAGACGCGGCCGGCGACGGTCACGATATCCTGCGTCTCCACGTCGGATTCGAGGTCCTTGTACTTCTCCGCCAGTTCGGCATTGGTCATGGTCCGGTGGAAATGCGCCGGATAGACGTCGCCGATCTGCTCGCGCAGCAGCTTCAGCTTCTGGGCACGGACTTCGGTTGCGTCTGAGGAAAGGGTCGCTGTTTCGGTCTTTTCGGTCATGATGCAAACGTCCGGTTCAGTTCTTCGGGCCGACGAGGGAAGCGACTGCCTGGGCGGCTAGTTTCAGCCGCTGGCGCACGACGGAGCGACCAAGGATAGCCATAGAGTCGAAGAGCGGCAGCGAGCGCGCCGAGCCGGAAACGGCAACGAAGAGCGGTGCTACAACGACCTTTAGCTTCTTGCCCATGCGCTCGGCAATCGCGCGCAGTTCAGCCTCGATCGTTTGGACGTTCCATTCGAGGATCTTTTCGAGGTCCGGCTGAACGGTGTTGAGAATCTCGAGGATCTCTTCCGGCGGCGACTTGATCTTGGCGAAGGCCGAAGGATCGACGCCGAGATCGGACTTCAGCAGGAAGCCGGCGAGATCGGGCAATTCGCCGAGCTTGGAGATACGCGACTGCGACAGGCGAAGACCGGCCTTCAGGCGGTCGTTCTCCATTGCCCAGTCGAGCACGCGGGCCTGGAATTCCTCTTCTGACAGCTTCTCGCGGATCCAGCGGCCGTTCAGCCAGTCGAGCTTCTGGATGTCGAAGATCGCGCCGGCCTTGGAGAGGTTCTCGGGGTCGAACTTCTCGGAGAGCTCGTCCATCGTCAACAGCTCTTCGCCTTCAGCGATCTGCACGAAGAACAGGCCGAGGAAGTTCATCAGCGCTTCCGGGATATAGCCGAGAGCGGAGTAATAGGAGATCGAGGTCGGGTTCTTGCGCTTCGACAGCTTCGACTTGTCGGCGTTGCGCATCAGCGACAGGTGCATGAACACCGGCTGTTCCCAGCCGAAATAGCGGTAAAGCAGGATGTGCTTCGGCACCGATGCCAGCCACTCTTCGCCGCGCGCGACGTGGGTGATCTTCATCAGATGGTCGTCGATGACGTTTGCCATGTGATAGGTCGGCATGCCGTCGCCCTTAATCAGGACCTGCATGTCGACCGAATCCCACGGAATGCTGACATCGCCATAGACGCCGTCGGTGAAGTCGCAGGAGCCCTCGGTCGGGATCTTCATGCGGATGACTGAGCCTTCGCCAGCTGCCATCTTGGCGCTGACTTCTTCGGCCGAGTATTTCAGGCAGAGACCGTCATACTTCGGTGCCTTGCCGGCGGCGCGCTGCTCTTCGCGCATCTTTTCCAGACGCTCGGGCGTGCAGAAACAGCGGAAGGCATGGCCCTTGTCCAGCAATTCCTGGCCGTAGGGGGTGTAGATGTCCTTGCGGTCGGACTGGCGGTAGGGGCCATAGGGGCCGCCGATATCCGGGCCTTCCTTCCATTCGAGGCCGCACCATTTCAGCGCGTCCAACACCTTCGTCTCGAATTCCGGGGTCGAGCGCGTGGCATCGGTGTCTTCGATGCGCAGGATGAACTCGCCGCCGTTCTTCTTAGCGAAAAGATAATTGAAGAGTGCGATATAAGCAGTGCCGACATGCGGCTCGCCGGTCGGCGAGGGAGCAATGCGGACGCGGACGCCGGAAACTGTCATTTTATGTGCCCGTCAAATGATGCCGGGCGGCTTTCCAGAGAAAGCGACGCTCGGCCGGAAGGAATGCAGATAACTGGATCAGGAAACCGGCCGGAAAAGGGCGTTGCCCCCGTTCATCTCCGATTGCCCATTTGGCTGGCCTTAAGGCCATATTCGACCGCGCGCGTCAAGGAAAATGGGCAATCGTGTCAGTGGACGGGCCAGACATGGAGCAGCGCGGGTACGCTGAAGAGGACGATGATGAAGGACAGCGGCAGGCCGAGACGCGGGTAATCGCTGAAGCGATAGCCGCCGGGACCGAAGACCAGCGTGTTGCACTGGTGGCCGATCGGGGTCAGGAAATCGCAGCCGGCGCCGATGGCGACCGCCATCAGGAAAGCTTCAGGTCTATAGCCGAGCGTTTGGGCAAAGCTCGCCGCAATCGGCGCCATGACCAGGACCGTCGCCGCATTGTTGAGGAACGGTGTCACCGCCATGGCGGTAATCAGGATCAGCGCCAATGCCCCGTAGGGCGGCATCTGGGCCGCAAAGTGGCCAAGCCATCCGGCAATCAGATCGCTGCCACCGGACGTTCGCAATGTGTCGGAGACGGGGATCAAGGCCGCAAGCATAATCAGGATTGGCCCGTCCACCGCTTTGTAGACTTCCGCGAGCGGGATCACCCGGAAGACGACCATCGCCAGCGCCGCACAGAAGAAGGCAACTGAAACCGGGACCATTCCGGCCGCCGTTACACCCATCGCGGCCGCGAGGATCAGCAGCGGCATATAGGCCCTGCGCGGCGTGCCGAGCATGATGTCGCGTTGGGCCAAGGGAAGGCACGAGAATTCCTGCAGGAAGGCAGGCAGGTTTCGGCGGCTGCCCTGCAGCACAAGCACATCGCCGGCGCGCAGCGTCACTTCGCTCAGCCGCTCCGTCAGCCGGTGGCCGTGGCGGCTGACGGCAAGCAGGTTGATCCGACGACGGTTCCACAGTGAGAGCTGCCGCGCGGACCAGCCGATCAGCATCGACTCCGACGAGACGACGGCTTCGATGGAGGTGACGTCTCCCTCGTCTTTCGCCTCGGGTATCGGCTTGCCGGCAAGCTTGAGTTTGGCGTTGGAAACGACGCGGTCGAGCGCCTCCGGGCGCCCCTCCAGTAGGATCGTGTCTCCTGCTTTCAGGAGGATGTCAGGGAATGGTGAGAGACGCGAATGCCCGCGCAGGATTGCCGTTGCGACCACTTCTCCATCGCCGAGCTGCAGGATGCCGTTGAGTTCCATGCCCTCAAAGCCCGAGCCCTCCACCACCGTCGCTTCGGAGAAGTAGTTCTTAAAGTCCAGCGCTTCCTCCAGCGACGGGTTCTCGTTCTGCCGCTCGGGAACGAGCCGGCGGAAAAAGATCAGAAAGACAATACCGACCAGCGTGAGCGTCGCGCCGACGGGCGTGAAGTCGAACATGGTGAAGGGCGCGCCGCTAATCTCGCCGCGAAGCCGAGAGACCACGATGTTCGGCGAGGTGCCGATCTGGGTCATCAGCCCGCCGAGAAGGGCGGCAAAGCTCATGGGCATCAGGTAGAGCGATGGCGATCTCCCGGTTCTGCGGGCAAACTGGAAAGCGACCGGGATCATGATCGCAAGCGCGCCGATGTTCTTGATGAAGGCGGAAAGAACCGCGACGACAATGAGCAGCAGGGCGAGCTGCGCATGCAGCTTGTTCAGGTTGGGGAAGAAGCGCTTGATCGTCGTATCGACGATTCCCGAGCGTGCGACGCCGGCGCTGACGATAAGCGCACTGCCGACGATGATGACGATGTCATCGCTGAAACCCGAAAATGCCCTATCGAATGGAACGATGCCGACCGCCACCGCCAGGACAAGCGAGCAGCAGGCAACCAGATCATAGCGGAATCGGTCCCAGATGAAGACTGCCATCATCAGGCCGATGACGCCGAAGGCGAGGATCTGATGCGTTGTCATGCGACTCCGGCGACTTGAGGCTGGGCGACGGACAACGGGCGGCTGCCCGCCGCATTGGTATCTGTAAGCCTTCCCGGACTAATCAATGCTGCGCCGAGTGCAAAAGTTCCTAATCCTGCTCGGAAAGGACGCAGATGGTTTGCGCGAGGATTTCGTCGGAGAGGGCAGGATCGTCGACGGCACGCGCCATGACGAGAGCCCCGACGAGGCTTGAGAGATCGGCTATGGCCTTGCCGCGATCGACCGTTTCGCCTTGTTGCGTCTGGATTTGTTCAACCTGCTCGATGCGTGCACGAACGTAGTCGGCGATGCCGCCACGCTGTCCCTTCGGGAGACGGGCGATTTCGGGGCCAAGAGCCGCGACGGTGCAGCCGTTCTCGGCCGCATCGCGATGAGCCTTCGACAGATAATTCTTCGCCAAGGCACCGAGTGTGGCATAGGCAGGCTCGGTGCGCAGGCTCTCCTGCAAGGCGTGGCTGACCGCCTCCGCGGCAAGGTCGCCCTTCGACTTGAAGTGGCCGTAGAAGCCGCCATGCGTCAGCCCGGCGCCCTTCATGACTTCATCGACGCCGACAGCGTGAATTCCCTTCTCGCGAAACAGCCGGCCGGCCGTGTCGACGATCCGCTGGCGGTTTTGGTTTGCCTGTTCCTTGGTCGGGCGCATTCTAGGTTCTCATCATCTGCTCTTGACAAATTATATGACGTCCGTCATTTAAATGCAAATGAATGACGATCGTCATTTAAAAATAGATGAGGGAAGGCAATGACAATGCGCTACAGGATCTTCGGCCGGACCGGCCTTCGCGTCTCCAGCATGGCACTCGGCACCGGCAACTTCGGAACGGGCTGGGGCTACGGATCGGGCCGAGAAGAAGCCAAGGTCGTGTTCGATGGTTACCGCAATGCCGGCGGCAACTTTGTCGACACGGCCGACCAGTACCAATTCGGCCAGTCGGAAACGATGCTTGGCGAATTCATCGCCAGTGACCGCGACGACATCGTCGTGGCGACGAAGTTCTCGCTTGGCGATCGTCATGGGGCGGGGCTGCAGGGTACCGGCAACAGCCGCAAGGCCATGGTGCAGTCGGTGGAGGCAAGCCTGAAGCGGCTCGGCACCGATCGGATCGATCTCCTCTGGGCACACATGCCGGATGCCGTGACACCGATCGACGAGATCATGCGCGGTTTCGACGATCTCGTCCACTCGGGCAAGATACTCTATGCTGGCCTTTCAGACTTTCCGGCCTGGCGGGTGGCGACGGGTGCCACGCTTGCGGAACTGCGCGGCTGGGCGCCGCTGTCGGCCCTGCAGTTGGAATACAGCCTTGTCGAGCGCACGGCCGAGCGCGAACTTCTGCCGATGGCGGCGGCCTTTGGTCTTGGCACAGTCGGCTGGTCGCCACTCGGCGGTGGGTTGCTGACCGGTAAGTACCGCAAGGGCGAAACCGGCCGCAAGCAGGGGCTCGGCGTCGTCATCCACTCCGAGAGCGATGCGCGCAAGACGGCAACGGTCGACGCCGTGCTTGCCATCGCCGAGGAAACCGGCGTGCCGGCCGGCCAGGTGGCTATTGCCTGGGTACTGCACAAGGGCACGCTCCCGATCATCGGACCGCGCACGGCAGCGCAGCTTTCCGACAACCTCGCAGCGCTCGACGTGAAGCTTAATCAAGATCAGGTCCGGCGCCTCGACGACGCGAGCGCCATACCGCTCGGCTTCCCCCACGACGTCGTGTCCCGCAGCCGCGAGACGCTTGCCGGAGCCAAGGCCGATCTCATCGATTGGCCGACGGTTGCTGTTCGCTGAGTTTGATTGCAGAGTCAGGCGTGCTGTCTTGTTCAAGGCGGCGCGGCATTTCGGAATTGCTATTGCTGGAGCTCGGCCAGCGCCCTGCGAAGAGGCGTGTCGGAGATCTGGATCCAGCCCGCGAACGGGATGTCCATATCCAGCACGACGAAGATTGATAGCGATATGAGAAGCGCGGAGATGGTGAACATCACGACGACGATGATGTTTCTCGGCGCGCGATAGCCGAAGCTGGCAAAGATCAAGGTCAGCCACGCTGTCAGCATGCTGATGAGCGGCCTTGGAATGACACCTTCCGACTGTTCGACGATAACCCAGCGCTGCTCGACGATCCTTTGGTACTGCTGGCGGGCGTCGTTCCAGAGTGCAACATGCCCTGGGTCGGACGGCCTGATCAGCGAAAGACTGTCTCCGACGGCATTGAGTGCAAATTCGGTCGTGCGGTCACTTTTAACCAATGGGTCGGGGGCGGCGCGGGCCGGATTGGTCAGGGCTTTTTCGACGTAGTTTTCCAGACGCTTACGGGTTTCGTTGGCTTCGAGGCCATAGGTGCGCAGGGTTCGATCGAGAAGGATGATCTGCGTTGCGAAGGCGTGCACATTCTTGTCGATCTCGGCAAAGGTGTTCTTTGAGGAATTAATCATCAAGCCAAAGACGAGAGAGGTCATGACGACGAAAATGTTGGCGACCAGCCGGACGACGGTATTGGTTTCGTCCTGACGGTGATGCACCGGCAGCTTCGAGTAGGTCAGCATCGTTCCGATCGAGGCTGTCATAAGCAAAGCGAAGACAACGACCGCCACCAGCAATTCCAGCACCATCTTCCGTCGCGCCCTCCCGTGCTCTCGGGCCAAACTAGCTGTTTTGATTGATTTTGCCAGTGGACTGCATCTGCCCGCTGGACAAACGCATGGGTGGGTATAGCTTCCGCGGCGAAATTCACGCTGGAGATGGTGATGACTGATCTTTTGAGTATACCCGTGAAGCTGGCTGATGGTCGCGAGACGACGCTGAATGATCACCGCGGCAAGGTGATCCTGGTCGTCAATGTGGCCTCCAAATGCGGCCTGACAGTCCAATATGAAGGGCTCGAGAAGCTCTATGAGGACAAGCGCGAGCGTGGCTTCGTGATTGCCGCCTTTCCGGCGAACAATTTCAAGGGGCAGGAGCCGGGCACGGATGCCGAGATCATTGAATTCTGCACCCTGACGTATGACGTGAAGTTTCCGATCTTCTCGAAGATCTCGGTGAAGGGCGAGGACCAGCATCCGCTTTACCAGCAGCTGACGGCCGCTGTCGAGACCGCCGTTGGCGAAGGCCCGATGCGGGAGCGGCTGCGCAACAACGGCCTTGCGACCGGCGACAACAATGAAATCCTCTGGAACTTCGAAAAGTTCCTGATCGGTCGCGATGGCAAGGTTGCTGCGCGATTTGCGCCGGATGTGACTGCCGAGGACCAGCGGCTGGTCTCGGCGATCGACAAGGAGCTTGCAAAGACCGCCTAAGGCCGGTCTGCGCGGCTATTGCGCCGGAACGACTGCCGCGCGTTCAGAATGTCGATGATGAAATCGACGCCGTTGGAGCAATCGCTGGCGCTTGGGGATATGCTTAGGCGCGCGGCCGGGTTTGGCCGCGCGCCTTGATTCTGCAGGCCAGTCGGCGGTTAGTGTCCGCCGGCCTTCTTTCGCTGACGGGCGTTGCGGGCGAGCATGTTGAGCACCTCCACCAATGCTGAGAAGGCCATTGCAGCGTAGACGTAGCCCTTCGGCACGTGGAAGCCCATGCCCTCGGCGATCAGGGTCGTGCCGATCATCATTAGGAAGGCGAGGGCCAGCATGACGATAGTCGGGTTCCTCTCGATGAAGTTCGCGAGCGGCGTTGCCGCGACCAGCATGACGGTCACGGCTGCAATCACAGCGACGACCATGATCGGCAGATGCGGCGTCATGCCGACGGCGGTGATGATGCTATCCACCGAGAAGACGAGGTCGAGCAACAGGATCTGGCCGATCGCGGCCGTAAAGCCGGCCGTCGCTGCCGTGGCAATGAAATCCTCGTTGTGATCGGCCGGATCGACGTTGTGGTGGATTTCTTTCGTCGCCTTCCAGAGCAGGAAGAGACCGCCGGCGATCAGGATGATGTCCTTCCAGGAGAAGCCGTGGCCGAACAGTTCGAAGATTGGCGTCGTCAGCTTCACGATCCAGGCAATGGTGCCAAGGAGGGCAAGTCGCATCACAAGGGCGAGGCCAATGCCGACCTTTCGCGCTTTCTCGCGATGCTCAGGCGGCAGCTTGTTGGTGAGAATAGAGATGAAGATGAGGTTGTCGATCCCGAGGACCACTTCCATCACCACGAGGGTGACGAGGGCCACCCAGGCGGCCGGGTCCTGAACGAGCATCATGATGTCTTGCATTGGCGTATATCCCCTTGCGCCACATAGATTTGACGCTCGCAATGTACGGACGCCGCCTACCTTGGCAAGCGCGCAAGGGGATATACGAAAGCCAGACGACTTTTATTCCTTGATGGGGATGCAGATTTCCGACATGCCCATCCGCGCATGAGGGCCGAACGATCGTCGCAGCGCTCGGGTTCAGGACTGCTTCTTGACGCCGTAGGCCGCAGTGAAAACGCGGATGGCGCCATTGACCACGCGATCCATCTCCTCGCGCGGAGGCGGGGCGTCCATGTCGCCGAACAGGCGCAGCTTGAAGAAGCTTCCACCGCAGAGTTCCAGGAACTGGCGGGCGGCAAGCTCGATGTCGTCGATCTCGAAACGGCCAGCCTCGACCTGGCTTGTCAGGAAGTCCTTCAACACCGTCCGGATGTTCTCCGGGCCGGTGAAAAAGCGCTGACAGAGGTGCGGCATGCGGTCGCGCACGCCGATGACGGTGCGCATCGCGTTGATGACCTTGTCCTCGGTCAGGTGGCTGACAAAGGTCATCCCAAAGTCATGCAGGGCAACGTCTGGATCGCTGGATTGCTTGAGAGTATTGCGCACGCTGGCGACGAAAGCCGCTCGCTCGCTCTCCATCATTGCCGTGAAGAGCTCTTCCTTGTTGGCGAAGTAGACATAGAGCGTTCCCTTTGAAACTCCGGCTTCGCGCGTTACATCGTTCATGCTCGCGGCATCGAAGCCGAGCTTCATGAAAACGCGGCGGGCACCGTCGAGAATTTGCTTGCGCTTGGCAGGGTCTTCGCCCGCGGCCCATCGGCCGCCTGTCGAGGGAGACTCGTCTGCGCGCGTATCGGAAAGCTCTGTCATCGCTCCTTAACCATATTCGCATCCGCGAACGTTTCGTTAACAAAATCGAACCGGGCGGTTCGATACATCTTGATATGAATGCAAAAAGGTTCTATGTCAACTGAACCGAACCGTTCAGTTCGATTAAATTCACTCCATTACCGGTAGCCCCTATGTCGTCCAGCCCAAAAGCCACTGTTGCCCGCATCGTCAGCGAACCCGCTGAAGCCGAAGGCCGGGCTCAGGAAGCAGTTGTTCCCACCGCGGAAGCACCGCGTGCGCCGCAAGCTCCCGCCGATACGCAGGCGGCTCCGGCCGAGCAGAAGAAAAAGCGCGGCTTCGCATTGCCGATCATAGGCCTCGCGCTTCTGGCGGGCGCTGCCTGGTACGGCTACGATTGGTGGACGACGGGCCGTTTCCTCGTCTCGACGGACGATGCCTACATCGAAGGCGACATCGCGACCATTTCGCCGAAGGTTACGGGCTATGTCGCCAAGGTGAATGTCGTTGCCAACCAGAAGGTCAAGGCGGGCGATGTTCTGGCGTCGCTCGACGATGGCGACTACAAGCTGGCCCTCGACCAGGCGGTCGCTTCCCTCGATACCGAAAAGCTCTCGCTGCAGCGCATCGATGCGCAGATCGCCGGTGGAGAGGCAAGCCTCGATCAGGCCAAAGCCCAGAAGACGGCTTTGGAAGCCACTGTTCGCGGTGCGCAGATCACTCAGACCCGTGCCGCCGAACTGCAATCCAAGTCGGTCGGCACCACCGCTAACCTCGATGCCGCCAACATCGCGCTCGACCAGGCCAAGGCGAACCTCATCGGCGGCGATGCAGCGATCGCATCCGCGCAGGCAAATATCACCCTGCTGCAGGCGCAGCGCCGCGAAGCGGAAGGCACGATCCGCCAGCTCGAGCTTTCACGCGACAAAGCTGCCCGCGACCTCTCCTTCACGGTGCTGAAGGCGCCATATGACGGCGTCGTCGGCAACCGTTCGGTCCAGGAAGGCGATCTTGTGTCGCCCGGCCAGCGCCTGATGGCGCTCGTCCCTGTCCGCGAACTCTTTATCGACGCGAACTTCAAGGAAACGCAGATCCAGCATCTGGTTCCGGGCTCGAAGGTCAACGTCCACGTGGATGCCTATGACGATCACCCGATCGTCGGCACGGTCGAATCGATCTCGCCGGCATCCGGCTCCGTCTTTTCGCTGCTGCCCCCGGAAAACGCGACGGGCAACTTCACGAAGATCATTCAGCGCGTGCCGGTTCGCATCTCGCTGCCGCAGGACGCTCTCGATAGCGGCCGTCTGCGCGCCGGCCTCAGCGTTGTCGTCGACGTCGATACGCGCACAGCGCCGGATGCGGCCAAGTAAATCCCGACGAGGTAGGCCCATGGCCGCGAGTGCAACAGTTGGAACAATCCCGGCCGCTCCGGCGGCCGCGGAGCAGATGGACCCGCGCAAGCTCATCGCCTTCTTCGCGATGGTGGTCGGCATGTTCATGTCGATCCTCGACATTCAGATCGTATCGGCGTCTCTGGCCGAGATTCAGGCGGGCCTCAGCGCCGGCTCGGACGAGATAGGTTGGGTGCAGACCTCGTATCTGATCGCCGAAGTCATTATGATTCCGCTCTCCGGCACGCTCGCGCGCATCATCTCGACACGATACCTCTTCGCGATTTCGGCGGCCGGCTTCACGCTTTCGAGTGCGCTCTGCGCGACGGCGACGAATATTGACCAGATGATCGTCTATCGCGCCATCCAGGGCTTCATCGGTGGCGGTATGATTCCGTCGGTCTTTGCAGCCGCATTCACGATCTTCCCGCCTTCCAAGCGGAGCATCGTGTCGCCGATCATCGGCCTGATCGCCACGCTTGCCCCGACGATCGGCCCGACTGTCGGCGGCTATCTCAGCCACGCCTTCTCCTGGCACTGGCTGTTCCTGGTCAACATCGTTCCCGGCATCATCGTGACGATCGTTACCTGGAATTTCATCGATTTCGACAAGCCGGAATTCGCGCTGATCAAGAAGTTCGATTGGTGGGGCCTGCTGTCGATGGGGGTCTTCCTCGGCGCCCTTGAATACGTGCTGGAGGAAGGCAACTCCAACGACTGGTTCAACGATAATTACATCTTTATGGGCGCGATCGCCTCTGCAATTGCAGCCGTCGTCTTCTTCTATCGGGCCTTCACCGTGGAATTCCCGGTGGTCGACCTTAGGGCCTTCTCGAACCGGAACTTCGCCTTCGGCTCCGTGTTCTCGTTCGTCATGGGCATCGGTCTCTACGGCTTGACCTATATCTATCCCGTCTATCTCGGGCGCATCCGCGGCTACGACTCGCTGATGATCGGCGAGACCATGTTCGTGTCCGGCCTTGCGATGTTCTTCACGGCGCCAATCGCCGGAAAGCTGTCGACGAAGATGGACCTGCGGCTAATGATGGTGATCGGCCTCGCGAGCTTCGCAGCCGGCACCTACATCATGACGCATCTGACCCAGGACTGGGACTTCTACGAGCTCTTCATTCCCCAGCTCTTCCGTGGTTTCGGGCTGATGATGTGCATGGTGCCGATCAACAACATCGCGCTTGGCACGATGCCGCCAGCCCGTATGCGCGGTGCATCCGGGCTCTTCAACCTGACGCGCAACCTTGGTGGCGCCGTCGGTCTGGCGGTCATCAACACGGTGCTGACGAACCGGCAGGACGTTCACTACGAGCGGCTGCGCGAGAATTTCGATTGGAGCAGCCCGGCGGCGCTCGACCAGCTGAAAAACATGACGGCGAAATTCGATACCTATGGCATGGATGGCGCTGTGGTTGCGATCAAGCAGATGGTCGGGCTCGTGACCAAGCAGGCGATGGTACTGTCGTTCAGCGACATCTTCCTGTTGTTGACAGTGCTATTCCTGGCAATGATCCTCGGCGTTGCGATGCTCGACAAACCTGCGCCCCAAGGTGGCGGCGGTGGTGGCGGAGGCCACTGATTCCCTTTTTAGATCAACGTCAAGGCCGGCCCGGCATACCAGGCCGGCCTTTGTTTTTGTACAAAGATTTGACGTGAACGGAAACGTTTGCAAATTTTGATTTACGTACATCAGATTTGGAGCTAAAGGTCTCGTCAGGAGGAAAGATGAGACCAACAGTCCACGATATCGCTGCTGCGGCAGGCGTCAGCCTGGCGACCGTCGACCGGGTTTTGAACCAACGTCCGGGCGTGCGCCACGTGACGCGCGAGAAGGTCGAGAACGCCATTCGCGAGATCGGTTACATCAGGGATGTCGCTGCTGCCAACCTCGCCAAAGGCCGCACTTATCCGCTCGTCTTCATCCTGCCGGCCAGCGACAATTCCTTCATGCACGGGCTGAACAACGAGGTACGTGCGGCCGCCGCGCGTTCGTCCGTGGAGCGAACGGATATTCGCACCCTCGAAGTGCCGGCGTTCGATCCCGCTGCACTCGTGAAGGTTTTGGATGAGCTGAGCGAACAGCGACCCTCGGGGATCGCGCTTGTCGCCACCGATGCGCCTGAGGTCCGCGAGGCCGTCGACCGACTGGTGAAGGACGGTATTCCCGTCGTGACGCTGGTCTCGGATCTCACTGGTTCGCAGCGCCATCACTATGCCGGCGTCGACAATATTGCCGCGGGCCGCACGGCCGCACGGCTTCTCGGGCGGTTCCTCGGCGGCGCCAAGGGTGAGATCGCTGTGCTTGCCGGCTCGATGCTGGTGCGCGACCATCGCGAACGCCTCGAGGGTTTCGTCGCCGTCACGGCCGAGGAATTTCCTTCGCTCTCCATCCTGCCCGTCATCGAAGGCCGCGACGATCCGGAGATGGCCCATATGCTGGTGGCAGATGCGTTGTCGAAGAAAAGTGGCATCATCGGCGTCTACAGCCTCGGCGCCGGCAACCGCGGGCTGATTAGGGCACTGAAGGAGAAGGCGGTCGATCGGTCGCTGACGGTTATCGCCCATGAATTAACGGCGCATACCCGCGCCGCACTCCTCGACGGAACGATCGACGCAATTCTGAACCAGGATGCGGGCCATGAGGTGCGCAGCGCCATCCGCGTCCTCAAGGCGAAGGCGGACGGGCTCCCCGTCATCGCGGCGCAGGAGCGCATTCGTCTCGACATATTTCTAAAAGACAATCTGCCGTAACGGCAAAGGGAGAAACACATGTATCTGGGTCTCGATCTCGGAACCTCCGGCGTCAAAGCCATGCTGATCGACGGCGATCAGAAGATCATCGGCTCGGCCAATGGTTCGCTCGACGTCTCGCGCCCGCATTCCGGCTGGTCGGAGCAGGAGCCATCGCACTGGATCCGCGCGACGGAAGAGGCCGTTGCCGCGCTGAAGGCAAAGCATCCGCAGGAGCTCGCCGCCGTGATGGGCATCGGCCTCTCCGGCCAGATGCACGGGGCGACGCTGCTCGACGCCGACGACAAGGTGCTGCGCCCCTGCATTCTCTGGAACGATACGCGTTCCTATGTCGAAGCGGCTGCTCTGGATTCCGATCCGCGTTTCCGCAAGCTGACCGGCAATATTGTTTTCCCCGGCTTCACCGCGCCCAAGCTTGCCTGGGTTGCCAAGCATGAGCCTGACATTTTCGCGAAGGTCGCCAAGGTGCTACTGCCGAAGGACTACCTGCGTCTTTGGTTGACTGGCGAGCACATCTCCGAGATGTCGGATTCGGCCGGCACCTCCTGGCTCGATACCGGAAAACGCAAATGGTCATCGGAGCTTCTTGCGGCCACCGGCCTTGATGAAAAGCAGATGCCTCATCTGGTCGAGGGCACGGAGCAGGGTGGCAAGCTTCGCGGCGAGCTGGCCGGCAAGTGGGGTATTTCGGGAGGCGTCGTCGTTGCGGGCGGCGCGGGCGACAACGCGGCCTCGGCCTGCGGTATGGGCACGGTCAGCGATGGCGCGGCCTTCGTGTCGCTCGGCACCTCGGGCGTTCTCTTTGCGGCCAACGCCGCCTATCTGCCGAAGCCGGAAAGCGCCGTGCATGCGTTCTGCCATGCGCTGCCTGGCACCTGGCATCAGATGGGGGTCATTCTCTCTGCGACGGACGCGCTGAACTGGCACTCCAGCGTCACCGGCAAGTCGGCGGCGGATCTGACCACTGAACTCGGTGAAACACTGAAGGCGCCTTCGGGCGTCACCTTCCTTCCCTATCTCTCCGGCGAGCGCACGCCGCACAACGATGCCGTCATCCGCGGCGCGTTCATCGGTCTCGAGCATGAGAGCAGCCGCGTGGTGCTGACCCAGGCCGTTCTTGAGGGCGTTTCCTTCGCCATCCGCGACAATCTGGAAGCGCTACGCTCGGCGGGCACGGATATTTCCCGCGTTACCGCCATCGGCGGCGGCTCGCGCTCGCGCTACTGGCTGGCCTCGATCGCCACGGCGCTCGGCGTGCCGGTCGATCTGCCTGCCGATGGCGATTTTGGCGCGGCATTCGGCGCGGCGCGTCTCGGCCTGATCGCGGCGACCGGCGCTAATCCGGTTGCCGTCTGCACACCGCCGAAGACGGCGGGCACGATCGAGCCCGTCGCGGCGCTCTCCGGCGCTTATGAAGATGCCTACAATCGCTATCGCGCGCTCTATCCGGCGATCAAATCGCTGCAGCATTGAACCCAGAACAACAAATCGAAACCTGAGGAGACACGAGATGAGCACCGGATTTTTCGGCGACATCCAGAAGATCAAGTATGAGGGCCCGGACAGTACCAATCCGCTCGCCTTCCGCCACTACAACAAGGACGAAGTCGTTCTCGGCAAGCGCCTGGAAGACCACCTGCGCTTCGCCGTCGCCTATTGGCACACCTTCGCCTGGCAGGGCGGCGACCCCTTCGGCGGCCAGACCTTCCTGCGCCCGTGGTTCGAGGACACGATGAAGGCTGCCAAGCTGAAGGCCGACGTTGCGTTCGAACTCTTCCAGCTGCTCGACGCGCCGTTCTACTGCTTCCATGACGCGGACGTGCGTCCGGAAGGCAAGAACTTCGCAGAAAACACCAAAAACCTGAACGAGATCGTCGACTACTTCGCCGAGAAACAGGCCGCCACCGGCGTCAAGCTGCTCTGGGGCACGGCGAACCTCTTCTCGAACCGCCGCTTCATGTCGGGTGCCGCGACCAATCCCGATCCGGATGTTTTCGCTTACTCCGCCGCGACGGTGAAGACCTGCATGGACGCCACGGCCAGGCTCGGCGGCGCCAACTACGTTCTCTGGGGCGGCCGCGAAGGCTATGAGACCCTGCTCAACACCGACCTCAAGAAGGAACTCGACCATCTCGGCCGCTTCCTCAACCTCGTCGTCGAGTACAAGCACAAGATCGGCTACAAGGGCACGATCCTGATCGAGCCCAAGCCGCAGGAACCGACCAAGCACCAGTACGACTACGACGTCGCGACGGTCTACGGCTTGCTCAAGAAGCACGGCCTCGAAAACGAAGTGAAGGTCAACATCGAGCAGGGCCATGCGATCCTCGCCGGCCACTCCTTCGAGCATGAGCTGGCGCTCGCCAACGCCCTCGGTATTTTCGGCTCGATCGACATGAACCGCAACGACTACCAGTCGGGCTGGGATACCGACCAGTTCCCGAACAACGTTCCGGAGATGGCGCTCGCCTACTACTACGTCCTGCAGGGCGGCGGCTTCACCACCGGCGGCACCAACTTCGACGCCAAGCTGCGCCGCCAGTCGCTCGATCCGGAAGATCTGCTGATCGGCCATATCGGCGGCATGGATGCCTGCGCCCGCGGTCTCAAGGCTGCAGCCAAGATGATCGAGGACAAGGCACTCTCCGGCCCGCTCGACGCCCGCTATGCCGGTTGGGATTCGGCCGAAGGCCAGAAGCTTGCCCGCGGCGAATACTCGCTCGAGCAGATCGCCGAGTGGGTCGAAGCCAAGGACATCAACCCACAGCCGAAGTCCGGCAAACAGGAACTGCTCGAAAACATCGTCAACCGTTACGTCTGATCGGCGGTTGATTGTGGGGGAGAAGGCCGGGGAGCGAAAGCTTTCTGGCCTTTTTCGTTGATCGCGGCGGCCCGCGGCGATGGCCTTGAAGCGTGCGGCGAGATACGCTGCTGGCGCTCGGGCGCATTTGCGGGCGGCCGAAGGGATCCGACAGAAAGGACATGGCAGCGATGGCCTATCTCAGACAAGGTATGCTTGCCGCGGCCACGATGCTTGCTGTAGCGACATCTACGAACGTGGCTTCCGCCCAGCCCTGCGGGCAGGACACCTTCGAAGGGGAGGCGTATATCGTCTGCACCATCGAGAAAGGAAAGGGCGATCTCCGCTTGTTCTGGAAGAGCGCGGATGGAGAGCCGTACCGCTATTTCGCCAGCGTTGCCGAGGCCGTTCGCGGCAAGGGGCGGACTTTGGCGTTTGCGGTCAATGCCGGCATGTATCTGCCCGACTTTTCGCCGATCGGTCTTTATGTCGAGGATGGCCGAGAATTGCGACCTGCCAACAGGGCGCGTAGCGATGGATCCGCCGCTGGTTCGGTGCCGAATTTCTATAAAAGGCCGAATGGCGTGTTCTTTCTCGATGGCGCCGGCGCCGGAGTACTTCCTACGCAGGAATTCCTGAAGCGCCGTCCCGCGGTCCGTTTCGCTACCCAGTCCGGTCCGATGCTTGTCATCGACAATAAACTAAACCCGATCTTTATCGTCGGATCGACGGACCGGACTCGTCGCGGCGGAGTCGGCGTCTGCGGCGATGGCGCGGTGCGCTTCGCGGTCAGCGAAGACGAGGTGAATTTCCATGATTTCGCGCGGTTGTTTCGCGACCATTTGGCGTGCCGTGATGCGCTGTTTCTCGATGGTGGTCGAGGTGTCGGCTTCTACAGTCCGGAGATGGGGCGCAATGACAAATCCTGGCATGGCGGGTTCGGCCCTATGTTCGGGCTTGTCGAGTAGCACGACGACGGCGATGCAGTTGCCGGATGGCGCGTCCCGCGTATCTTCGGCTCGATCGACATGAACCGCAACGACTACCAGTCTGGTTAGGATATCGACCAGTTCCCCACCTCGGCACAGCGAGGTAACACCAACCATCATTGTGGCTTGCGCGGCAAGCGGCGGTGAGCGCAGACCACCTTGCTGCAAACGGGAGGGCTGATACATGGGCGACAGTGAACGTGATTGGACCGCCCTCGTGCAGGCCGTCGCAGACAGCCCCAAGCGCGACAACAGCGTCTATCACACGGCAATGGCCGAGGCGCGGCAGGCGTTTGAAGCCGCCGAGGCGGCTCTGGGAGGGCCGGTCCAGGTCAAGACGAAAACGAAGATGAAGCGAAGCGGCGAATACGTCGTGAAATGGGTGTTCAAGCGGGTGAAATGACTTGCCGACATTCGATCGGATGACCGAGGAATGCTTGCTTAGGGATGGTCCGCGGACGTATCCTTGGCTTTCGCGAGCCTGCCCCAGCATGCGGCCGAGGTGAAGGGCCCGGGAAGAGGGAGGATATCATGAAAATCGCATCGATATTCGCACTCGGTTGGATTGGAGTCTGTGGGACCGCTGCCTTTGCCTTGGCAGAGGATGCGCACACAATGTTCGCTCCCGCTGATGTCAAATGGATCGAGGCCCCCAAAACGCTTCCAGCCGGAGCGCAAGCGGCGGTCTTGTTCGGCAATCCCACCAAGAAAGGCTTGTTTGCCCTTCGGCTCAAAGTGCCGTCGGGGTATGCGATCCCACCGCACACGCATCCAGGCTATGAAGTGGTCACGGTCATATCCGGGGCTGCCAAATTGGGCATGGGCAAAACTGCCGATCGGAGCGCCACGAAGGCACTGCCTGCGGGCAGTTTCTTTGCCTTGCCGCCGGGCACGGCGCATTTCGTTTACTTCGACGATGAGACTGTCGTCCAAATCAACACCAACGGCCCATGGAGCATTAAGTACGTCAACCCGGCGGACGATCCTCAAAAGTCGCAATAGCCAATAGCCAGTTGCGGCACGAAGGCCACTGTTCCCGCCGCCAAGTGCGGCGGGACGTCCGTGTCAGCGTCCGGAGGCTTAGCTGCTGGCGTCAGCGTTTCGTCCACCGACGCGAAGGCGCTCCAACGGAATTGCGCACCACAAGGTCCGGCCGCAACAGGATTTCGGTCTCCGCCGGCTGGCCGTCGGAGAGAAATTCCAAAAGGAGCGCCATGGCTTGTTTGCCGATCAATGTCCGCGGCTGGCGGATGGTGGTCAGCGGCGGCGACATGAAGACGGCCTGTGGCACATCGTCAAAGCCGGTCACCGAGAAGTCGTTCGGGATATCGTAGCCGCGAGCGCCAAGGCCGATCATCACGCCGATCGCCGTCTGGTCGTTCACGCACATGAAGGCAGTCGGCAGCGTGTCGCGCATGAACAGCTGTTCGACGGCATGGCGGCCGCTTTCCAGTGTCCCGTCGCCTTCCAGCACGATGCGCATATCGGGTGCAACGCCCGCCGCATCGAGTCCCGCATCATAGCCCTGACGCCGCCGGCTATAGGCAAGGCGCGTGCGCGAATCGCCGATGAAGGCGATCTTGCGGTGGCCCTCGGCCAGCAGCAGGTCGACCGCCTTTCTGGCGCCCTCCACGTCGTCGACGCCGACATAGGGGATGCCGCCGTTGAAAACGGGCTCGAAGACGCCGACGCTCGGCGGCAGGCGGGCGGTCATCGTTTGGTGGCCGAAGGGCAGGATGCCGGTAAAGAGGATCAGCCCGGCGGCCTGGTTCGAATTCAGGAACTTCAGATATTCAAGGCCGCGTTGCGCGTCATTCTGCGTATGGCCGATCAGAATGCCGTAGCCATGAGCGCGGGCCTCGTTCTCCAGGCCGACGAGAATGTTGGAGAAGTTCGGGTCGCCGATATCTGGGGCGACCACTAGAATCATGTTCGACCGGCCGAGCCGCAGGCTGCGTGCCATGAAGTTGGTGGTGTAACCGGTGATGGCGATCGCCTGGTTGACTTTCAGGCGCGTGGAGTTGGCGACTTTCTCCGGCGTGTGGATCGCCCGCGATACCGTCGCGATCGAAACCTCGGCGATCCGAGCGACGTCTTCTATGGTTGCGGGCGTGGAATTCGACACTGCGTCCTGCCTTGGGATGCCTTCGCCGCGACACTACACAGACTTGCCGAGAGGTCAAACGCCGGGACCGGCAGATCTGTGTGTAACAACGATGTAAACCTTTACATGCATCGTGTAAAGGTTTACATATGGCTTCAAGCGGATGGGAGCCGCAGGGAGGAAGCCAGTCAATGAGTGTGGATTCTGTCGACGCCGCGCCTGTGGTGTTGTCCGCGCGGCGCATCTGCAAGTCGTTCAGCGGCGTGCAAGTCCTCTTCAGTGTCAATTTCGATCTGCGTGCCGGTGAGATCCATGCTCTCATGGGCGAAAACGGCGCCGGCAAATCGACGCTGGTCAAGGTCATGTCTGGGTTCGAGCAGCCGAGTTCGGGCGACATCTTGCTCGACGGCAAGCCGGTCGTACTGCCGGCCAATGGTGCGGCCGAAGCGCTCGGCATCGTCCTCATCCATCAGGAATTCAATCTCGCCGAGCATCTCACTGTCACCGAGAGCCTCTACCTCGGTCGTGAAGTCACGCGTTTCGGCGTGCTCGATCGCAAGTATATGCGTGCCGAGACCCGCAAGGCGCTCGATCTCCTCGGTTCGCATGTCGATGAGAATGCCACCGTCGGCACGCTGTCGATCGCTGACAAGCAAATGGTGGAAATCGCCAAGGCAATCAGCCGTGATGCCCGCGTCGTCATCATGGACGAGCCGACAGCCGTGCTCTCGCGGGAAGAGACGAATTTCCTGTTTCGGCAGGTGCGCAAGCTGCGCGACAAGGGAACGAGCTTCATCTTCGTGTCGCACAAGCTCGATGAAGTGATGGAGCTCACCGACCGGGTGACAGTGCTGCGCGACGGGCAATGGGTCAAGACGGCCCCCACCTCGATGCTCGACGGCGAATCCATCGCCCAGCTGATGGTCGGGCGCGAGCTTTCAAGCCTCTATCCGACCAAGGTGGAGCCCAATGTCGACGAGGAAGTCGTCCTTCGGGTCGAGGGCGTTTCGACGGGCTACGTGCAGAATGCCAGCTTCGAGGTCCGGAAGGGTGAGATCATCGGATTTTCCGGGATGATCGGCTCCGGCCGCACGGAGCTGATGGAGGCGATCGCCGGGCTTCGCGCCCGCGCATCCGGCGAGGTCGTCATTCGCGGCGAAACCGTGCTTTCGGGCGATGTGCATGCCGTCAACGGCGCCGGGCTTGCCTACATGACGAAGGATCGCAAGTCGAAGGGCCTGCTCCTGCGTTCGGGCATGATGACCAATCTGACGCTTCAGTCGCTCGGCCAGCATTCGCGGCACGGCTATCTCAGCCCGAGCAGCGAGGCGGCGGCGCTCGCCAAGGCGCGGCGGCGCTTCGATATTCGCGTTCGCGACACCAATATCGTTGCCGGCCGTATGTCCGGTGGCAATCAGCAAAAGCTGCTGCTTGCCAAGGTCATGGAGACCGAGCCCGAGATCATCATCATCGACGAGCCGACGCGCGGCATCGATGTCGGCACCAAGCAGCAGATCTATCATTTCATCTCGGCGCTGGCGCGCGACGGTCGATCCATCATTGTCGTCTCCTCAGAGATGCCTGAGGTGATCGGGCTCTGCACACGCGTCGCCGTGATGCGTGAGGGGCGGATCGTCGGCGTACTCGAGGGCGACGAGATCTCCGAGCAGGAGATCATGCGCTACGCAGCCGGATTGAAGAAGAAAGCCGCCTGACGCTGGCGGGAGGCGGCTGCGCTCAGCGCCGCACAGGTATGATGCCCATCAAAATTGGGGCGGGAGGTTAGTTTGGAGATGAGTGTGCACGAGGAGACCAGGGAAATCAGGCGTCGCCCCTGGCGGGATATCGATCTGCGGGCGGTTGCGCCCTTTGCAGCCCTGATACTGCTGTTGATCGTCGGCGCGCTGGTCAATCCGAACTTCATTGGCATCACCAACCTTTTGAACGTCGCGACGCGCTGCGCCTTCATCGCCATCATTGCCGTCGGTGCCACCTTCGTGATCTCCGCGGGCGATCTTGATCTTTCTGTCGGCTCGATGGTGGCCTTCGTCGCCAGCCTGATGATCCTGTTGATGAATTCCGGCGTGATTGCCGATCCGACGTTGATGCTGGCCGCTGCGGTCTTGTTCACGCTGGTTGCTGGCGCGCTCTGCGGGCTTGCGAATGGTCTGATCACCACGGTCGGCAGGATCGAGCCGTTCATCGCCACGCTCGGCACCATGGGTATCTATCGCGGCCTGACGACGTGGCTCAGCCAAGGCGGGGCGATCACGCTGCGTTCGCCCGACATCCAGACGCTCTATCGCCCGGCCTATTTTGGCAGCATTCTCGGCGTGCCGGTGCCGATTGTCGTGATCCTGGCCGTGACTGCAGTGGCAGCCTTCATCCTCTACCGCACACGCTACGGCCGGCATGTCGTCGCCGTCGGTTCCAACAGCGATGTGGCGCGCTACTCCGGCATTGCGGTCAATCGCGTGCGCACGATCGCCTTCGTCATCCAGGGGCTCTGTGTTGCCATCGCCGTGCTTCTTTATGTGCCGCGCCTTGGATCGACCTCGGCAACGACCGGTATCTTGTGGGAGCTGCAGGCAATCACCGCCGTCGTCGTCGGCGGTACGGCGCTGAAGGGTGGTGCCGGCCGTGTCTGGGGCACGATCTGCGGCGCCTTCATTCTCGAGCTCGTCGGCAACATCATGCTGCTGTCGAACTTTATCAGCGAATATCTCATCGGTGCGATCCAGGGTGCGATCATCATTATCGCCATGCTGGTGCAGCGCTCGCTGGTCCGCAAATCGTAGGCGGACTGGCTCCAGGAATTGGCCGGGATCACAGGGCGTCCGGTTGACGGGTAGGAAAAAGTCCCTGACGTTTATTGGGAGGAAATAGAATGCGCAAACTCATGTTGGGTCTTGCGGTTGCGGCCGTCACGCTGGCGGGTGCCGCATACGCACAGGACAAGAAGTTCACCATCGGCGTCTCCATTCCGGCCGCCGACCATGGTTGGACCTCGGGCGTCGTGTTCCATGCCGAACGCATCGCCAAGAAGCTGATGGAACAGCATCCGGGCCTGAATGTCATCGTCAAGACCTCGCCGGATGCCGCCAGCCAGGCCAACGCCGTGCAAGATCTTGACACGCAGGGCATCGATGCACTCGTTATCCTGCCGTCGGATCCGGATCCGCTCGTCAACGCCATCAAGGAAGTCAAGGGCAAGGGCAAGTACGTTGCTCTTGTCGACCGTGCGCCATCGACCAACGATGACACCGTCCGCGACCTTTACGTTGCTGGCAACAACCCGGCGCTCGGCGAAGTCGCCGGCAAGTACATCGCTGCGCAGACGCCGGACGCCGAAGTCGTCGTCATCCGCGGTCTGCCGATCCCGATCGATCAGCAGCGCCAGGACGGCTTCGATAAGGGCATTGCCGGCTCCAAGGTCAAGGTTCTTGACCGTCAGTACGGCAACTGGAACCGCGACGATGCCTTCAAGGTCATGCAGGACTACTTGACGAAGTATCCAAAGATCGACGTGGTTTGGTGCCAGGATGACGACATGGCTGTCGGCGTGCTGCAGGCGATCGAGCAGGCCAAGCGTACCGATATCAAGTATGTCGTTGCCGGCGCTGGCTCCAAGGACATGGTCAAGAAGGTCATGGACGGCGATAAGATGATCCCGGTCGACGTTCTCTATCCGCCGGCAATGGTCGGCACGGCAATGGAGCTGACGGCTGCCGGCCTCTATGGCCAGGTTCCGGTGCGCGGTACCTTCGTCCTCGACGCGACGCTGGTGACGAAGGATAACGCCAAGGATTTCTACTTCCCGGACTCTCCGTTCTGATCTGAAAAATTCAGTGCGGCGCCCGTTCGACAGGACGGGCGCCGTTCCTTGATCGTGCCACTTGCTAGTCAGGCAGGCCGGCGTTGGCGAGATCGGCGATGAAGCGGTCGATGAAGGCTTCGGTCATCACAGGATTGTCACCGAAATAGAATTCCCGCCGGGCGTCGGCACAGCTCATTCCCGGCCGGAAACGATGAAGCCTGGAAATTGCTTCTCGGGCCTCGTCTATTTCGCCTTGCCTTCCGAGGGTCGCAACCAGAACGATCGCCGGCCAGAAGGTGGCATTCGGTGAGCGGAGCGATGCGCGGGCTGCTTTGGCCGCTTCCGCCATGTCGCCCAATTGATAGTTCGCGATCGCGAGAATGTTATGGAAGGTCCAAAGATGCGGATCGCGAGGACTGAGACGGAACGCTTCCTTGATCTCGGCGATGCCTTCCGCGGGGCGCTCGACGTAGCAGAGGACCTGGCCGAGCGCGAAGTGAGCCTGCGCAAAACTCTGATCCAGCTGCAAGGCGTTGCGCAGATGCGCTATTCCCGCCTCCGTCGCCCCATCAAGCGCAAGCGCTCTGCCCAAGGCGAGGTGCGCGGCGGGTTCCTTCTGATCCAGTCCGATCGCCCGTTCGGCAAGGTCGATCGCCTCGCAGATGCGCTCGGCTCGTTCGTCGAGAGGGCCATACCAGCCGAGCTGAATGTGAACGTAGGCCAAGCGGGCCTGCGCCTGCGCGAAGGTCGGATCAATGCCGATTGCCTGCTCGAAAAGCGCCTTTGCGGTCTTCAGTTCGTCAAGCGTGAACCGGTACAGATGCCAGAGTCCCTTCAGGTAGATTTCCCAGGCATCCATGTCGAACACCGTGCGGCCACGAAGGGCGGCGAACTCGATGGAGCCCAACTCCGGTTCGATCGTTCCGGTGATCTCAGAAGCGAGCTGGTCCTGAACCTCGAAGATGTCGGCCAACGTTCGGTCGTAGCGTTCCGCCCAGAGCAGCGTGCCATCCGTACCGTTCAGCAATTGCGCGGTGATACGAACGCGATCGGCCGCGCGGCGCACGCTGCCTTCGAGCACGTATTTGACGCCAAGGTCCTCCGCCACCTGCTGCGCATTGGCCTGCCGGCCCTTGTAGCTGAAGGAGGAGTTGCGGGCGGCGACCAGCAACCAGCGACAGCGGGCCAGCGTGGCGATCAGCTCGTCCGTGAAACCGTCCGAGAAATGTTCCTGTTCCTCGATGCTCGACATGTTGCTGAAGGGCAGCACGGCGATCGAGGGGCGATTGCGCACGGGTCGGGCGGCCTCTTCCTTCGGCGCGGCAAGCGATGGAAGCTGTTCGCTTTCCGTCGTCCACCGCCAGACACGGATCGGCCGCTCGATGTTCTTGAGCTTGCGGTTGCCGAAATCGATTGCCCGGAAGTCGAGCTTCGACCGGATCTGGTCGTTGACCTGTTGAGAGACGCAGATTCCGCCCGGCGGCGCCAGCGCCTGCAGGCTTGCGGCGACGTTCACGCCATCGCCGAAGATCTCCTCGTCCTCGACCAGTACGTCATCAACGTGGATGCCAATTCGCCACAACATGCGTTGATCCGGCTCGATGGCCTCGTTGCGTTGAAGCAATGCTCTCTGAATTTCCATAGCGCAGCCAACGGCATCGACCACGCTCGCAAATTCCGCCAGCGTACCGTCGCCGACAAATTTGACGACGCGTCCATGATGCCTGCTAATGCTGGGGACGATGACTTCGCCGTTGTGCGCTTTCAGCGTCGCGAAAGTGCCGGTTTCGTCAAAGCCCATCAGCCGGGAGAAGCCGACAACATCCGCATCCAAGATCGCTGCCAGACGCCGCGTCATGCGCCAACCTCCTGGTCCAAAGACAGTAGCACGGCACGGCGTGATGTCTACCGCCGCAAGGCCCGATGGGGGCTCGGATCGAAAGCAGATGGTATAGGCGTGACGTGGTGGAAAGGGGAAATGCGGTACGTACATCTTGCGGCTCGAGACAGGCCGTGGTTAAGTCGGCCGCCTTCGATTTTCGCCCGGCCGGGCAAATTTGCAGTTTCGCCGAAATCGGCTTGCAGACTTCAAATCGCGTGCTAGAACTCTACCAGAAACGTTTACGGTCATCTTTTAGGGAGGAATTGACATGAAAACGATCAAGGGCCCAGGCCTGTTCCTTGGACAGTTCGCGGGCGATGCGGCGCCTTTCAACTCGTGGGATTCGATCACCAAATGGGCGGCCGACATCGGTTACAAGGGCGTGCAGGTTCCGACCTGGGCCGGCCAGCTGATCGACCTTAAGAAGGCGGCTTCCTCGAAGGATTATTGCGACGAATTCGCCGGCGTGGCACGGCAGAACGGCGTCGAAGTCACCGAGCTTTCCACCCATCTTCAGGGCCAGCTTGTCGCGGTGCATCCGGCCTACGACGAAGCGTTCGACGGCTTTGCGGCACCCGAGGTGCGCGGTAATCCGAAGGCGCGTCAGGAATGGGCTGTCGAACAGGTCAAGATGGCGCTGACGACCTCGAAGCACCTCGGCATCAAGGCACATGCGACCTTCTCCGGCGCGCTCGCTTGGCCGTTCGTCTATCCGTGGCCCCAGCGCCCCGCCGGTCTCGTCGAAACCGCCTTCGACGAGCTTGCCCGCCGCTGGAAGCCGATCCTCGATCACGCCGACGAGAACGGCGTCGACGTCTGCTACGAAATCCATCCCGGCGAAGACCTGCACGATGGCATCACCTACGAGATGTTCCTGGAGCGCGTCGGCAACCATCCGCGCGCCAACATGCTCTACGATCCGTCGCACTACATCCTGCAGTGCCTCGACTATCTCGAGAACATCGACATCTACAAGGACCGGATCAAGATGTTCCACGTCAAGGATGCCGAGTTTAACCCGACCGGCCGCCAGGGCGTCTATGGCGGTTACCAGGGCTGGGTGGAACGCGCCGGCCGCTTCCGCTCGCTCGGCGACGGTCAGGTCGATTTCGGCGCGGTCTTCTCGAAGATGACGGCCAACAACTTCGACGGCTGGGCCGTGGTCGAGTGGGAATGCGCGCTGAAGCATCCGGAAGACGGCGCACGCGAAGGCGCCGAGTTCGTCAAGGCGCACATCATCCGCGTCACGGAAAAGGCATTCGACGACTTCGCCGCCGGCGGCACGGACCAAGCGGCCAACCGACGCATGCTCGGTCTCTAAGGCCGCGGCCCTTCTCTACAGGAAGGGCCGCTTGGAACGCAGCGGGAAGGGGTTCTCCCTTCCCCAGCCACCGAGGGACGGGCTGTTTTTTGCCCTACGCATTTTTGGAGGAACCAATGGCAATTGAAGCATTCACAGAACAGGCGCGAGAACCGCGCATCCGTCTCGGCATGGTCGGCGGCGGTGCAGGCGCGTTCATCGGCGCCGTCCATCGCATCGCTGCCCGCATCGACGACCAGTACGACCTGATCGCCGGCGCGCTGTCGTCGACGCCCGAGAAGGCGATCGCATCGGGCCGCGACCTCGGCCTCGATCCGTCGCGCACCTATTCGAGCTACCGCGAAATGGCGATCCGCGAAGCGAAGCTGAAAAACGGAATCGAGGCCGTTTCGATCGTCACGCCGAACCATGTACATTATGACGCCGCCAAGGAATTCCTGCGTCGCGGCATTCACGTCATCTGCGACAAGCCGCTGACCTCGAACCTTGCCGACGCCAAGAAGCTGAAGAAGGTGGCCGACGAAAGCGGCGCTCTTTTCATCCTGACTCACAACTACACCGGCTATCCGATGGTTCGTCAGGCACGCGAGATGATCGCCACTGGCGAGCTGGGCGATATCCGCATCGTCCAGGCGGAATATCCGCAGGACTGGCTGACGGAAG
>NZ_AKKA01000121.1 GCF_000282035.1 Rhizobium sp. CF122 | reverse complement strand
GGCTGCCGCCACCCTGGTTGCCGCCACCCTGGTTGTCGCCCCCTTGGTTGCCGCCACCCTGGTTGCCGCCTTGGTTGCCGCCACCCTCGCTACCGCCGCCTCGGTTCTCACCGCCCTGGTTACGACCACCATGCTGACTGTCGCCCTTGGAGGCGTGCTGGTTTTTTGGACCATCGCCCTGGGGACCGCCCCCCTTAGAGCCGTGATGATCTCTCGGGCCGTCACCGTTCGGACCGTGGTGACCTTTAGGACCGTCACCGCGCGGGCCATGATCCTTGAGACCGTGGTGGTCTTTCGGACCATGGTGATGGTGTGCTCCGCCATGATGATCACCGCTGCTGCTGCCATTACCGCCGTCGTCACCATTCCCATTGCCATTGCCATTGCCATTGCCGCTGCTGCGGCCGCTATCGTCATCGCCGGCGTCACCGGGACCTTCGCCCGTGTTGCCGTTGCCGCCATTTCCGTTGCCGCCGCTTCCGTTACTGCCGCTTCCGTTGCTGCCGCCACTGCCGGCGTCGCCGCTACCGGCGTTGGAGCCGCCGCCATTCCCTCCCCCAGAGGAATTGCTTGCGGTCCGCCTGCCTCCCAGCAGTCGGTCACCGTGATGATCAGGATCGGCAAAAGGGTTAAGATTGATGGACGCTACCGGCCCACACAATCGTTCCTCAATCGTGCCTGGCCGCACCACCTGACAATTGAGCCGCTGGCTCTGTGCACTTGCAAGGCTGGTTCCGGCAAGAAGAAAAGAGATGCCGGCAGAAATCGCCAGTAATTCTTTACCCATAGTTACTCACTCCCACAGTTAACAAAGGGTTAACAGGAGGATTTATACAGTGATAATAAAGTAAAAAGAAGAATAACTTTCGCAAATCGAGCGTAGAACGTTAGTATATGTTTAACCTTTAAAATATAAAATCCTAATTAAACGCAGCAGCTTGAAGTGTATAATTGACCATCCAGCACTCAGCCGAAAGGATGTTTTCGATGCGGGCCTTGGCAGCTTTCGCAGCGTTCACACTTGTTTTCACAGCGTTTGCTGGTGAGAGCTATGCAGGATCCACGCTTCGCGCATCACGCGCGATCGGAGCGCCGATTGGCTTTCCCTCGGCATGCGCGCGCTACGCTTGGCTTTGCCGTGGAAGCGGCGGTCGCGAGATGACTGACGAAGAGGCTATGCCTTTGCTTCAAAAGGTCAATCGGCAGGTCAACGCCGGTGTCGCGCCGGCAGCGGACGCACAGACATCAGGGAAACCGGAATACTGGTCGCTGCCCATTAACAACAAAGGCGACTGCGAAGACTACGCTCTGCTGAAACTGAAAACGCTGCTCGGCGCCGGCTTTGCGTCGAACAAGCTGGCGCTTTCGGTCGTCATCGACCGCGGCGGCAACAACCATGTCGTCCTGCTGGCACGACTGAGGTCCGGCGACTATGTCCTCGACAATCTCGCAGGCAAAGTAAAACCTTGGGAAAGCACAGGATATACTTTTTTGGCGAGCCAGGACTTCAGCAACAGGAGCGCCTGGCAAGTAACGCTGGCCGGCCCGAGAGCGGGCCAATTTTCCGGAACGTGAGGGGCGGGATTTATCCAGCCAGCCGCGCGCCGTCACGCGACCAGACAAGGGTTAGTGGACCGACGGGTCCTCTTCTTCCAGAAATGTTCTGATTCCCTCGCGTGCGACCGTCGCCAGAAACTCGTCAAACGCCTCGCGATCGGTGGCAAAAGGCTCCTCCCATTCGATGAGGTCCTCGTGCTGGGTCACGACTTCCATTTTCCAGTCGCCATTCGTGCCTGCCGGGCGGAAGATGTCGACGAGCACCGTCACGCCATCATCGGTAAACTCACCAGCAAGGTCGGAATGCTCCAGCTTCGGCTTCTTCGCCATTCTCAAATCCGATCCGTGATTTCGACGAGCCGTTTAAGCGGCAATGATGACACGCCTTGTAGGCCACCATCGTGCATAGCGTAAGCAGCAGAGAAAGGCCCAAAGTCGAAGTTTACGAGAAGTTCCACAGAAGAAAATGCGTCATTCGACTGGTAGCGAAGCCCGTTTCAACCCATCTCCGGGATCACGCTAAGCCGTGTCGATGCTACGTGACGCCGCCCTTTTTTCGAGCGTCTTCAATGGTTGACGCGACGCCGACCGCCAGCGTCCGTTGTCGCCATAGCACCATCGCTGTAGTTAAAAGCGACTTTCGTTGTGCGATCGTTGGCGCATTTTTGGGAATGCGGTCCTCCAAGGGACTCCCGCGGAGTACCTACGTCTTATTTACAGCTTAAAGCGCCCGCTCCTGGAAATGAATGATCGTGATTGCGCATTGCCCGCGAAGAGAATGCTATGGGTGGCAGTGCACGGACCGGAACGGAACGGAATTGTTCTGGTGGATACTATCGATTGCGGCTTTAGTGGCGACTGCTGCGGCGTTTTGGTGAACTATAGAAAGGCCCAGTTTACGATTATCATCATGGTTTGGAGCAAACCGTAGCGCGCTAGTGCCAAGGCGACAGGTTGAAATTCAGTCCGCACCAGAGAAATGAAAAATAAGGACCCGAGCCGCGCCTGCTGGCGATCGCAAGCGCCTGTCAGCGGGCGACCCGCCGACCCATTTGCTGAAAGACTTTTGCTCGTCGCGACTCGCTCGCAAGCAACACCATCGCGATCCCAGTCATTTCCAGAATCCAATTCCACTTGAAGCCTAAGAAATAGCTACTGATGAAGCGGTCAAAATGATGAAAGGATGCCGCTCGAATTAGCACATACCCCAATACAAACGTTGAACCGACGAGCGCTAGCCAAGTCTGGATCGGGGATTTTCTGGCCCAGAAGAGAAAAACCGGTACGGTGGCCGCGCACATGACGGCTACACCGATAATAAAATCGACTTGCATTGCCCGGCGTTGCTCATACCACCCGCCAGAGACAGCGACCATGCGGCCCAGTTCCGTCATCGCAGACTGGAGATCGAGCTGCTTGTTTATGCCGAGAAAGAAAAACACCACGGAGATGGCACGCCAGATATAGCCGTCGGATCGTTCGTTCCAACATTGCCGAGCGACGACCCCGGTCGTCTTCCAGCAGCTCGCACAGGCCAGCAGGTACAGGATGACGGTAATCCATCCCCCGATTGTAGGGTCACCAATGCCCGGTTCCCAATTGAAATCGTGCGCCACTCTCGATCCTCAAGATGCTGGCCCTCAAGATGCAAGCCAAGCGCCTCTTCAAGTGCAATCCTTGCGGTTCGCGCTCTCGTCGCCAAGTTCGTCTTTGGACGTAGTTCAACCATCGTCGGAACTGAGCTGGCCTCAGCGTGAACGGCGCAACACGGAGCATCGGGACAGGTCGTTCCACGAAGACGCCAATCGACCGCGTGGGAACCGTTGTTTTAGCGCCCTTTGATGCGGTCGCTGCCGATTCCGACTCGGCGCGGCCTTGACTTTGCAAACGTTCGTCGTCCACCCTCAGCAGAGGCTAATTCAAGGGAGAGGGCTGGTGGCAGAACTTTCGGTCTGTATTGGATGGAATTCCCGCGAAGATATTGCCGACGAAGTTAAGGGCACTACACCAAAGGCGGCCCTTGGTTCAAGAACTGGCAGGATGTCGAGTATGCCCAAAAGTGGCTCGACAAGGCGCTCGCGATCGAGCCGCAGTTGGCCCCGGTATAAGCAGTGAACCTTGGCGCGCTCGTCAAATTTTACTCGGTTTTCTCCGGTGGGCGCCTCACGATCGGAGCGAAACCCAAAATGCTGTATTGGCCACGTTTCAGATGGCGAAAAGGAACGATAGCAATTGGCGATCGCGTCTCGATGCGCTACGGCGTCGTGATCGACGCCCAGAGCGGACACGTCGAGATCGGCAACAATGTTTCACTCAACGACTTTGCGGTACTGCTCGGCCACGGGGGTATCCGCATCGGGAATGGCGTACGGATCGCTGCTCAAACCGCCATTGTTTCTTTCGAGCATGGTTTCGACGATCCGGTTGCCCCCATAAAGGACCAACCGCTACGGAAAGCACCGGTCGTGATTGAGGACGACGTCTGGATCGGAGCCGGCGCTAAGATATTGGCCGGCGCCCATATCGGTCGCGGTTGCGTGATCGGAGCCAATAGCGTCGTCAAGGGAACCACGGTTCCTGGCGGCATCTATGTCGGCGCGCCGGCTCGGCTGGTCAGACTGCGTGGACGTTGAAGTGCTAGATCCCTCGAGGAGGCCAAAGTGCCAGTTTCGTAGACTGAGCGACGTGCGGGTCGGCGGTAAAGACCGGGAGCCTCTGCTCACGGAATATCTGAAGCGCTTGCAGGTCGGTTTCTCGATGCATGCGAGAAAGATTTAGCGAATTGTATTGGTGGCCCTTCGAGAGCGGATCGATGCCGGTGAGAATCACATTCGCCGCGCCACTTGCGAGTGCCAGAGCCGCGCCAACGATGCCGTTTGACCACTTGGCCTCGCCCTCCAATTCAAGATTCAGTCTTCCCGTCATCCGATGCATCAGGGCGATGCGCTCATGGCGGCTGATCAGCATCAATTCGTTGTAACGGTAGTCGAATGTATCAAGTCCTCTCACGAGCCGATCGAGCTCGTGCCGCCAATTGAGAACGCAAAGTAGTCCTGTTTTCTTATGTTGGAGCACTTTGCGAACCTCGACCGCGGCCGCATTGAGCCCTTCAATCTGATTGAACTGCATCAATGTCGCGTCAGGCGGCTGGGTTAACCAACCTTGGGCCGCCACCTGGGAGGCATTTATCGTCAATACGCGAAATGAATCGTTCCAGCCCTGAGGCCTCGTGGAAAAGGGTGCGGAGCCAGCGACCACGACGGCTTTTCCAAGAAAGAGGCGCTCCAACTTTGGAACTCGCGGAGCAGCCAACCGATACCTTAGCCAGCGATTAAAATAGCGCTTAGCGCGTATCAGCTCTTCGAAGTACGACATGCTCTGCTGTCCCTCCTCGGCGCTTTTCCCGGTCTAATAAAATTCGACGATGATCACGATCGCGAAATACAATGCCGTCGCAAGAAGAAGCAGTAGATCCCGCCTCAGCGCGCAGCCTCCCTCTTGCACCCGATGCGATGCTAGTGGCGCGTTGGATATTGCGCAAGAAGCAGCTCTCACAAATGCGGCGGCAGCAGAGTTTCCGTGCTGGCGAATACCGCCGTTTCTTCATCTACTCGGGCGAGAGCGCGACCTTTCCGTCGACGGGCTCGGCGCGCCAAGATCGCGAGGCTTTTTTAATGACCGTCTTGCGAATGAGGCGTAGACTATCGTGTTGGACCAGATGCACGGCACGGTTCGATCAAGGGTCTAGCGCTCTTGTCGTTATGGGGGAACGCCACCATGCAATTCCCTACATTCACACTGGACAATGGAGAGGTTGAAGTCCTCGCGTCCGTCATCCAAGCCTGGTGCCAAACAAACCAAATAGACCCGGAAAGCGAGTGCGCTCGGGCGGTAATTGCCACGGCACTTGACCTGATCGAAGCCGGCTTCCGGACGCGTGAGGGCCTGTCGATCGCGCTTGCCAATGCGTTAGCGCCCGATGCCTTGAACATCAGTGGCGAGTAAGACGGAGTGAGCGTATATTGATCGGGTTGCCCGTCGCAGGTAAAGCGTACACCTTCTTCGAGCAACTTGGCGTGTGACCCTCAGGAATGGACCAGGCCCTGTGAACCAGCCTCAGGGGCCCGCTAATAGGACCGACTTCTTTTCTTGATGTCTCAAAGGGGAACCTCGCAGCCTGCGGTAGCCGAACTGCGAGGTTCCCTTTGGTTCGAACCGACGCGATCCCCCTCAACATCCGGCCCGAGCCACCGGGAGTACCCTGGCAACGGAAATATAGGTGAATGATGCAAGGTCGGCATTGGACCTTGGTCGCGCCGAGTTTACGACTATTGCCCACCGCTATTCGGCCGCAACAAGCGGCAACGCGTCAAGTCCGTTGATCATGATCTCGAAGAATTCCGCAATGAAGCGACCGGCTACAAAGGGTTAGCTTTCCGGCTCGGTCAAACACAGAACTATCTGTAATAAAGATGGTAGCGGAGGATCGTTTTCACCCATCCCCCAGTTCGTCATAGGGCGGTTTACAGTATGAATGGTCCACTTTCGGCCTTTTCGTTGTTAATGTGCGACTTGGGAAGCTACCGACATCAAGTCCTCGGAATTCGGTGCCTTGAATGTATGGAGCCCAGCCTCCAGAACTTCAGTGAAGCTCCAGCGTACGATGCCCTCCCGGTCGATTAGGAACTGACCGACAAGCTGCCCCTGGTCGGCAGTCATCATCTGCTGATCGGCTTGCGTAATCTGATATCCTTCCTTCTTGTTGAGAAACTCGTCCATTGCCATCACGCCCATAGGCTCGGGCAACTCGCCTGGAAGATCGATCCGTATCGCCATGACCGTGTCGATCCCGACCTCGCGTAAGCCGAAGGCTTGGTGCGAAGCCCGTACCGGGTCGGAAGCAGCAAGAAGATCGGGTATCGGATGGTAACGGAAATAGAGCCGCGCGCGTTCGACCGGGGTGTTTACCACTGCCAGGGATTGGACGCCTTTCTCACGCAGCATCGGGTTGAGATGTGCCATGGCCGCGACATGGCGCCGGCAGAACGGACAATGCAGGCCTCGAAACAAACCGATCAACAATGGGCTGCGGCCACGAAAATCATCAAGTGCGATCTTCCCCTCGCACGAGATCGCATCAAACACAACGTTCGGGGCCCGGTCGCCCGGTTGTAGCGGATGGTCGACATAGCGCGTGGACATGGACAACCTCCTCGCTCAGGGATCAGTCGAGATAAGGCGCCACGGCAAGTGCTTCGAGGTCGAGATTGAGCGTTGCAAGCCTGACCTCTCGTCTTACCGCACAGCCAGGATCCGATCTGAGAATGGCCTCAAAGTGGCCCGCGGGCAAGCGGTAAACGGCGAATCGTGATCCATGCCATGGGACGACACGGCGGCGAGGCCGAATGGACTTCCAGACACGCGTCGTTCCCCTGCCGACCAGGCGGCGCGTTATCTTCTCGCCTGCGAAGCCTGGCAAGAGACACGAGACGCAAGTCACAGCCGGGAGAACTGTTACTGCTGTCTCACCAAAGGGGTGCAGTCCACCATGTCTTAGGTACGTTTTGTTACCTATGTCTTCGGTATGGACAAGGGACGTATGGTAGCGGAGGAGGGATTTGAACCCCCGACACAAGGATTATGATTCCTCTGCTCTGACCTACTGAGCTACTCCGCCACTGGTCAACGGTGCCGTTCGCAATGCGGTGGCCCGTGGGATGAGCGGCTTATAAGGTGCGCTTCGGCTTTGTGTCAAGCACATGATCGAGAAAATGCCACAGGCATTTTCAGGCGGCGACGGGGCTGGCCAGCAGCGCCTTCAGCGAGGCTTCCGCTGCCGGTTCCCGCTCGGAGCGCTCGATGAAACCACCGCCGTAAACGCGGGCGTTGTCGCCGGGCGCTGAATAAAGCGCACAGGCCTGGCCTGGTGCAACGCCGGCTTCGCCGATCGCTAGATCGACATAGATGCCGCTCGCATCGGCGTGCAGGACGGCCGGTGTCGGGGCACGCGTCGAGCGGACCTTGGCAAAGCATGCGAAGCCTTCGTCCGAGGCAGCCGCAGCAAGCGGTTCGTCGCCGAGCCAGTTGACATCGCGCAGATAGACGCGGTGTGTCTCCAGCGCTTCCTTGGGCCCGACGATGACCCGGCGGGACCGGGCATCGAGGTAGACGACATAGAGCGGCTCGCCAGTCGCGATGCCGATACCGCGGCGCTGGCCGATGGTGTAGTGCAGGATGCCTTCATGCTGCCCCAGCACGCGGCCGTCGAGATGGACGATCTCGCCTGCAAGCGCCGAATTCGGCTTCAGCTTGTTGATGATGTCGGAATATTTGCCCTGCGGCACGAAACAGATGTCCTGGCTGTCAGCCTTCTTGGCGACCACAAGGCCCATCTCTTCAGCAAGCTTGCGGGTTTCGGCCTTGGGCAGGCCGCCAAGCGGAAAGCGCAGATAGTCGATCTGCTCCTGCGTCGTCGCGAACAGGAAGTAGCTCTGGTCGCGGTCGGCGTCAGCAGGACGATAAAGGGCGCGGCGGCCGGGATTGCCAGGCACCGGATTGGGCCGCGAGCGGATGTAGTGGCCGGTCGCCAGCGCGTCGGCGCCGAGTTCCTTCGCGGTCGCGAGCAGGTCGGCAAACTTGACGGTCTGATTGCACGAGACGCAGGGGATCGGCGTCTCGCCCGCGACATAGCTTTCCATGAACGGATTGATCACCGTGTCACGAAACCGCTTCTCGTAATCCAGCACGTAGTGCGGGATGCCGAGCGTCTCGCAAACGCGACGGGCATCGTCGATATCCTGGCCGGCACAGCAGGAACCGGCGCGGTGAACGGCCGCGCCGTGATCATAAAGCTGCAGCGTAATGCCGAGCACGTCGTAGCCTTGGCGTTTGAGAATGCCTGCGACCACGGAGCTATCAACGCCGCCGGACATGGCGACGACAACACGGGTATCTTCCGGCTTCTTGTCAAAATCCAGTGTGTTCACGGGTGGCTGCCAATTCTAAGCTTGCTGCGATCCGCCCATCAGAGCCGGCGGATTTCATGTCCGCGGGATCGGCCGCCGGACTTTCGTTGGCGAGGATATAGAAAGGATTGGGTTCCGGCGCAAGAGGCGGGGAATTTGCTGAGATCTCGGAGATAGATTTCAACCCTTACGCAATTGTTTCAGAGTATCCCGAACAGCCTCCAAGCCATCCCAGCCACAGCACATCCGAGCAGTGTGGGAATAACCGACAGTCTAAGCCGAAAGATCGCAATGGCTGCGGCGACGCTGAGAACGAGCGAAGGCAGGGCCAGCGACGACCAGACGGGCAGCTCGATCCACATGGGGCCGAACCGATGGATGCGCGCCTCGGTGAACAGGAAGTGCAGACCGAACCAGATGGCAAGGTTCAGTATGACGCCGACCACGGCAGCGGTGATGGCCGACATCGCGCTCGCGAGCGCCGCATTGCCCCTGAGCTTTTCGATGAATGGCGCGCCGAGAAAGATCCACAGGAAGCACGGTACGAACGTCACCCACGTCGCGAGGATCGCAGCCAGCGTGGCTGCCGTGATCGGATCGAGACTGCCCGGATCGCGATAGGCGCCCATGAACCCGACGAACTGGAGCACCATGATCAGCGGTCCTGGCGTCGTCTCGGCCATGCCCAACCCGTCGAGCATCTCCGTCGGCCGCAGCCAGCCATAGTGCTGAACCGCCTCCTGCGCGACATAGGCAAGCACGGCGTATGCGCCACCGAAGGTCACCACGGCCATCTTGCTGAAAAAGACGCCAATCTGCGTGAACACATCATCTCCGCCGCGGAAGGCATAAAGCAGCAGAAGCGGCCCGAGCCAAAGCGTGAGCAAGACAGCCGAGATATTCAGCGACCACACCAGGTTCGGCCGCGCATGGACCGGCGTTTCCTCGCCAAGAGCGGAGTCGGCGTCAGCCAGGACACGGCCGGAGGCTGCCTTGTGGCCATTGCCTGCCTGGAAAAGGCTCGAGCCGGATTTGGAACCCACGAAACCTATCATCGCCGCAGCCAGAATGATCAGCGGGAATGGGACGTGAAGAACAAAGATCCCTATGAATGCGGCGGCGGCGATGGCGACCATGGCAGGATTCTTGAGCGCCCTGCCCCCGATCCGAATGACGGCTTGCACGACGACCGCAAGCACCGCGGCCTTGAGACCGAAGAACATGCCTTCGATGGCGTCGACGCTTCCAAACAGCACGTAGACGTAGCTGAGGGCCAGGATGGACAGGAAGCCGGGCAAAACGAACAGGATGCCGGCCACAAGCCCTCCTGCCGTCCTGTGCATAAGCCAGCCGATGTAGATCGCGAGTTGTTGCGCCTCTGGCCCAGGCAACAGCATGCAGTAATTCAGGGCGTGCAGAAAGCGCTGTTCGCCGATCCACTTCTTTTCGTCGACGACGATCCTGTGCATGACGGCGATCTGCCCGGCCGGGCCGCCGAAGCTCAGCGCCGCCACGCGCAACCAGACGCGAAGCGCCTCGCCGAACGAGATGCCGTGGCTCGTGTTGTCCGCCGTGCCCTCCGCGTGCGGCTCGGTGACAGGGTTGGCCATCTCAGCTTCCCTTCTTCACGGAGGGCCAATTGTGGGTCTCTTCGGTCGCGTCCCGGCACCATCGATAGAAGGCATCGTACAAGGTCATGCCTGCCTCCAATTGCTCGAGGTCGTCGGCAAACATCCGCGAAAGCCCGAGTGAGGCTGCCAGCAATCCCGCCGCTTCGGGCGCGAGATCAAGCCTTCCGGTATCTGCAGCCCTGACGATTGTAGCAAGCCTAAGCAGCGGCCCGGATTGAAGGGCGAACTCCTCCACCATGATATCGAACGAGCATCGATCGCCACGGTGGCTCCAGAAGACGTCCTCGATATCGAAGGGTGTTGCCCCAAACCGATCGGCGACCATCAGCACCTCCGCGGTGGGAACGAACAGGAAGACGGCCAAGGGATCCACGAAGCGGCGGATCAACCAGGGGCACGCGATACGGTCGATCTTCGGGCGGGCACGCGTGACCCAAACCGTCCGCCCCTTCACGTTGCGAGACGGCAGCTTATCCTCGGGCACCGCGAGACCGCCTGCCTTGATCCATGCCTCGAACCCGCCTTCGAGTGTTTCGGCTTGCACTCCCATGACGCGAAGATGCGCGGCAACGCCGTGGCTGAGCTTGGCGCCATGGTGGCACACGATGACGGCCGGGCTTTGAATTTCAGCGCCCCATTGGACCACATCCTTGAATGGCCTGCGGACTGATCCGGGGATGAGACGGGGATCGGCGGAAAAGTCCTCGTCATTGCGCACATCGATCAAGACAGGCGCACCCGGCGTGCCGATGAGGCGGTTCAGTTTATCGTTCGAGATTTCGGTGAATGACGGCATGGCGCGTCCCTCCGTGTTAGCGGTTTCGTTGGACGCGACTCTTCGGCTGGCGCCTCGTGGGGTGATCGCGACCCCATGAGCCATATGATCCACGGTGGATGGGCTATGTCAACACTTTCCATCCGCTTGCGCTGCCGGGCAATTGAGATGTAACGACTGAACTGGGGCGATGCCGCAGCAGCCAAGCTGAAGGGTCTTCAGGTCGCCGTCAGATTTCAAAAGCAGAAAACCCATGGCGGGTTAGTTTGTGAAAGGTAGTTCGCATGGTCGACATTGCCGGCTCAAGACCCGCCGCCCTGCGGGCGATCCCGAAAGGCGTCTGGGCTCTTGGCTTCGTCTCCCTGTTCATGGACATCTCCTCGGAGATGATCCACGCGCTGCTGCCGGTCTACATGGTTGCCGTCCTCGGCACCTCGGCATTTGCAGTCGGGCTGATCGAGGGTATTGCCGAGGCGACCGCCGCCATCACCAAGGTGTTTTCCGGAGCACTGAGCGATTGGCTTGGCAAGCGAAAGCTGCTTGTCGCCCTGGGCTACGGCATGGCTGCGTTGACAAAGCCCGTGTTTCCCCTGGCGCCGTCGCTGGGCTGGCTGGTGGCGGCCCGCTTCATAGATCGCATCGGGAAAGGCATCAGGGGGGCGCCGCGCGACGCCCTGATCGCCGATATCAGCCCGAAGGAAATCCGCGGCGCAAGTTTTGGTCTGCGCCAGTCGCTCGACACGGTCGGCGCATTCCTTGGGCCAGCGCTGGCTCTTGTTTTGATGTGGTGGACCGCCGACCACTATTCGACAGTCTTCTGGATCGCGGTCATCCCAGCGTTCTGCTCCGTCGCGATCATCCTCTTTGTCGTTAAGGAACCGCCACATGCTGACCAACGGCGCGCCCGGGTGCCGCTTAGAGGCTCGGAACTCGTCCGGTTGCCTGCGATCTACTGGCTGGTCGTTGCCGTCTCCGCAGTCTTCACCCTCGCACGTTTCAGCGAAGCCTTCCTCATCCTCGACGCCCAACAGATGGGACTTCCCGTCATGTTCGTGCCGATCGTCCTGATCGTCATGAATATTGCCTATGGGTTCTCGGCTTACCCCGCAGGCGTCATGGCGGATCGTGTCGACCGAATGACACTGTTGATTGTCGGGCTCGTGCTTCTCGTTCTCGCCGACCTCAGCCTTGCGCTTCTTCCCGGGTTGGCGGGCCTCGGGATCGGGGTATTGCTGTGGGGTCTCCACATGGGATTTACGCAAGGGTTGTTAGCCACCCTCGTTGCGGATACCGCACCCGCCGAGCAGCGCGGAACCGCCTTCGGCATCTTCAACCTGACTGCCGGTGTCGCGCTTCTCGCCGCGAGCGTGCTTGCCGGTGCGCTTTGGGATTGGGGCGGACACCAGATGACCTTCCTCGCCGGCGCGGCCTTCGCGCTGCTCGCCGGCCTTTCGCTGCTGCCGCTGAGGAAGCGACTAAGAAGTGCTTCGTAAAGCCAGAAGCAGGTGATCCGGCGTATTGAATAAATGACCAACCTCACAACGAAAATCCGCGTGCCCGGTAGCGAACACGCGGATCGTTGATCATCGACCACCGGTTATCCGGCCGGCAATCCTGAAGGAAAGCTTGCCCACGAAAATCGACAGGCAGAATGCGATCGGCCAGGCGGTGAAGAAAGCTTTCGGCCATTCGTGCAACCATTCGGCTGTCAGTCCAAGTTTCAGGAAGCTAAACAATCCCGTCATGCAAAAGGCCATCATGCAGGCGATCAGCAGGGTCTTTGTATCGGTCACTATTGTTCTCCACGCTGACGTGGACTGCGCCAGAAGCTTTCTTCGAAGACACAGCACCGCCTCTTGATAAGGTCAGGTGCCGTGGGTTCGCTTCTGGCGACTAATTCCCGCTGGGGCGAGGGCCCGAATAACCAGCCGGCCGATCATTTTTCGGCCCGCTCTGGTTATTGCGGCTTACAGAGTCTGTCAATCGACAGGGCCAAAGGAACAGCGAGCCGTCGCCTGCCTCGCAGCCCGCTTCTAGTCGAACTTCTCAGTCGTATCTGCCTTCCCCTTCACCCAATAGCCGGACGCCTTGATCCAGTGCAGCGGATAGCTTCTTTCGGTCACAAGATACTCGCGGACGGCACGCGTGACCGAAGCCTCTGCCGCGACCCAAACGAACGTCCCGCGCTCGATGCCTATACTGCGCAAGATGTTCAGGAGCGGCCGGGCGTCCGTCGCATCCGAAAGGGGACGGTCCGCCCAATGCATATACAGGTCCGCCTTTGTTTCGAAGATCTGTCTCTCTGCCGGACCGGTCACCGCCGCGATCGCGGTGATCACTGTATCGGCGTCGCTTTCCTCGATCCGACGTCCCATGGCCGGCAGGGCAGTTTCATCGCCGACCAGCAGCCACCGGGTCACACTTGCGGAGACCACCGCTGAGCCGCGCGGCCCACCGATTGAGAGCGTATCGCCCGCAGACGCATCGATCGCCCATTGGGTCACTGGACCCGCCTCATGCAAGGCAAAGTCGATGGTCAATGTGCGGGCATTGCTGTCGTACCGCCGTGGCGTGTAGTCGCGGCGCGGTTCGCCCTCGGCCGCGGGAACGAAAATCTTCACGTGGTCATCGGGCGCCAGGCTGACGAAGTCCGCAAGATCTTCACCCGTGAGGACGATGCGGCGCATGCCCGGCGTGATGTCGGTGACTTCGGCGACCGTCAGAGAGCGGCGACGCAGTTCGTGACGAACCCGTTCGACCAGGGGAGCTGGCAGGCTGTGAGTTGGGTTTTGATTGTTATCCATTGTGTCCTTCAGAGGCTCTTCACCTCGATCCGCAGGACACAGTCGCGCAGATCGAAGCCGCAGAGCCGTTCGATCATACGCGTTGAGTGACGTTAACGCTTACGTGGCCAGGATATCCGGCCATTGACGAACCCGATGTAGTCGACATCTCAAAGCTCTGCAACAACAGCCACCAGCAAATGTCGATTGTTGCGAAAGTTTAACTTTCGTTCCAGCCGGTCAAAACTCGCCAACCGACAGGCCGCTCTGGAGCGGTTTACCTCAGGACGCCGCCCGAGCGAGGAACGAACCATGGATAGCAAGATCCAGGACGTGCTTGACGCCTATCATGCCATGATCCGCGAGGAGCAAAACAGCCCACGCGAGCTTCCGCCCGGCGGTCGCGACGGAGGGCAGGACATGCGCTTGCGCGCGGTCGGCCGCGAAACCGGGCAGATCATCAACATTCTCGCCAAGAGCCTCAAGCAGCCGGTCATGCTCGAGCTCGGCACGTCCTTCGGCTATTCCGGCATCTGGCTGGCGGAAGCTGCCCGGGCCGGCGGCAAACTGATCACCATGGAGTTGCACGAGTACAAGTCGACACATGCCAAGGAGATGGCGACAAGGGCCGCGCTTGCCGATTGGATCGATTTCAGGATCGGCGACGCAGTCCAGATGATCGGCGAACTCATGGATGGCATCGACTTTGTCCTGGTGGATCTCTGGAAAGACTTGTACCTGCCTTGCCTTGAGGCTTTTTATCCCAAGCTCAATCCGGGCGCGATCGTCGTTGCCGACAACATGCTGCGCCCGGGCGACGAGAACGTCAGGCAATACGGCAAAGCTATCCGGGCTAAGCCGGGCATTACCAGTGTGCTTCTGCCCGTCGGCAGCGGCATCGAGGTCAGTCGCTGACCGATGAAACCGAGATTAACTGAGCGTTGGGAGCAACACTGATGTCGTGCAGCATCGTCGCACCGTTGCTGCCGGCAGGAAGTCTCACGCAGGCCCACGTTGCATCACCGCCCGGCCATTCTTTCTGCTGCGCCATCAGGGATGCTATCGCAGCATGACTGCCGACACCTTCGATGCGATCGATTTCAGCCACGAGCTCCGATTGGCAAGGGCGAGGCGCCGCCTTCGATCAGAGCTTGCGCCTCGGCCTCTAGCATCGGCCTGCCGAGCAGGAAGCCTTGCACCTCGCTGAAGCCTTCGGCGCGCAATTTCTGCAGTTGCTCCTCGGTTTCGATCCCTTCCGCAAGCGTCGTCGCATTGAAGCCGGAGCCGATACCGACGACCGCACGTACGATCGCCAGATTGCCCGGATCCGTTTCAATGCCAGAGACGAAGCTGCGGTCGAGCTTGATCTTATCAAAGGCAAAGGCCCGCAAGTAGCTGAAGGACGAATAGCCGGTGCCGAAATCGTCAATGGCGATGCGGATACCAAGTTCCTTCAATGCCCGCAGCAGCGGCAGGCTTTGCTCGACGTCGGCAAGGAAGACGGATTCGGTAATCTCGATCTCGAGGCGTTCCGGACGAAGGCCGGTCTCGTCGAGTGCGGAGACGACCGTCGCAAGCAGGCTGTTGTGCCGGAACTGGCACACGGAGAGATTGACCGCGATCTTCAAATGACTAGGCCAGGCGGCCGCCGCGCGGCAGGCTTCGCGCAGCACCCACTCACCGATCTGAACGATGAGGCCGGTTTCCTCGGCGAGAGGAATGAATTCCATCGGCGGCACCAGTCCTCGAACGGGATGGCGCCAGCGGATCAAGGCCTCGAAGCCCGCAAGGCCATCGTCATCAAGTTGCACGATCGGCTGGTAGTGAAGTTCGAACTGACCTTTAAGCAGCGCCTCGTGAAGTTCGGCCGTGAGCATGTGCCGGCGCTCTGCTTCCAGGCGCATTTCCGGCAGATAGAAGCGGTAAGTCGAGCGGCCGCTTTCCTTGGCTGCGTAGAGCGCAAGGTCCGCGTTCCGCATCAGGACGTCGTCGTCCTCGGCATGCTCAGGCGCAAGCGCAATGCCGATGCTGCAGGTGACGTGCTCGTTGACGCCGTCGAGATCAAACGGGGCCGATAACGACCTGAGCAGGCGTTCGGCAAAGCGTTCGATGCTCTCGCGTTGCTCCGAACACAGAAGAAGCGCGAATTCATCGCCGCCGAGACGAGCGACGAGGTCGCCGTCCGCCACCAGTTGCATCAGACGCGCGGCGACCTGGCAGAGCAGTGCATCGCCCGCCGCATGGCCCTTGCTGTCATTGATGTGCTTGAAATGGTCGACATCGAGGTAAAGCAGCGCGAGCGGATTTTCCGCGGTGGCAATCCGTGCTTCCCGTTGGATATGATCGGCGAAGAATGCGCGGTTCGGCAGGCCGGTCAGTGCATCATGCATTGCCATATAAGCGAGGCGGGCCTCGACCGATCGCTCCTCGGTCACGTCGTGGGAAATGCCGAGCACATAGCGCGGCGCTCCGCCATCCAGCGCAGGGAGTGCACGCTTGATCGTCCGCAGAATCCGCGGTGTCCCATCGGCACGCTGCATCGTCTCCTCGAAGCTGATGGTTGCTCCGGCCCCAAGAGCCCTGGAGTCCTGCTCGCGAAAGATGTCCGTTTGCCTGTCGTCGAATATGATGCGATCGCTCTTGCCGACAATGTCCTTCGGATCATAGCCGACGATGCCACCGCACGCCTCGTTGAAAAGGATATAGCGTCCGTCTTCTTCCATATCCTTCACGAAGACGCCGACGGGCAGGTTGTCGACGATGCTGTCGAGCATCGAGCGCGTATCGCTCACCTGCCTCTGGGCTGCGTTGACCTCAGTCCGGTCCTGAACAATCGCCAGGATCGCATCCCGCCCGTCAAAACGAACCGCCCGTCCATAGGTTAGCACTTCAAGGGTTTCGCCGTTGGCCTTCAGATGCGTCCAACGCTCGGCGCGTTCCATGTCGGTTCGACGCTGCACGGCATCGAGCATTCGCTTGCGCTCCTGCTCCGGCCTAATGTCGAGGACCGTCATGCGCGCATAGTCCTGGCGCGAATAGCCGTAGAGATCGACGGCAGCGTTGTTGACGATCAGGAAGCGAAGGCTGCCGGGATCGTAGACCCACATCGGCGACGGATGGGTTGCAAACAGCGACTGAAAATCATCATTCGGCGCATCGATCGGAACAAATGCTTTCTGGAGACCGGTCATGAGGAAATCACATAAAATAATGGCAGCGGATCGACAGGTTATAGACAAAAAAGCTAAATAAAATCAGAATCATAGTTCGCACAAACTTTAGGCGCAACGCCTTTGTATTGTGCAACGCAGTATATCTTCCAGCCTATTGTCGTCTCGTTGGAGCTTACCGATCTGGTATCCGACCGTCAGTTGTGCGGGTGACTACATTGACCGTGATCCGCAAGAACCTCGATGACGCGGCACTGATCGACGCGACCGTGACCGCAGCCTTCCACCATTAGCTCCAGCTCCGCCTTCAGGGCCATCAGGCTGCGGATTCTCTGCTCGACTTCGATCAGACGGGCCTTGGCGATCGCGTCGGCGGAAGCGCAGGACTGATGTGGATCGTCCTGCAGGGTCAGCAGTGTGCGGATTGCTTCCACTTCGAACCCAAGCTCTCGGGCATGACGGATGAAGGCGAGCCTGCGTAGATCTGCCAGCTCGTACGAGCGCTGATTGCCCTCGCTGCGGTTCGGCTCTGGCTGGAGGCCGATGCTCTCGTAATAGCGGATCGTCGGTACCTTGACGCCGCTTTTCCGGGAGGCTTCGCCGATCGTGATCTTTTTCATGATTTTCCTCTTGCACCTCTAGTCGCTAGAGGATGTAGGAAGGATGCTTCTTTATGACAAGGAAGCGGATCATGGGTGAAACGGTCGAGAAACGTTACAGGGTTGACGGCATGGATTGCGCCGGCTGCGCAGCCAAGATCGATACGGCCGTGCGGCGTATGCCAGGCGTCGAAGACGTTTCGGTCTCCGTGACGGCAGGAACGATGACCGTACGCCACAATGGCAACAGCGACCTTGTCGCCATCGAGCGGAAAGTGACGAGCCTTGGCTATTCCGTCTCACAACTCGTCGGAAGGTCGCCGGCGGAAACCCCACCGACGAGCCATGCCCACCACCATCATGACCACACTGATCATGATCATGCCGACCACGAACCTGCAGGGAAAAAGGCGACGGACGCACTTGAAGGTCTGCACGGTCACGACGCCCCGATGGCCGGACCTTGGTGGCAAAGCAAGAAAGGCCGCCTGACAATCCTTTCCGGCGCAGCGCTCGTTGTCGCCTACGCTATTGGTCACCTTGTGCCGGCAATTGCACCCTATGCATTCATCGTGGCAATGCTCGTCGGGCTTGTTCCGATCGCTCGGCGCGCCGTCGTCGCCGCCTTCGCGGGCACCCCTTTCTCGATTGAGATGCTGATGACGATCGCGGCGGTCGGCGCAGTGGTCATCGATGCCGGCGAGGAAGCCGCCACAGTGGTCTTCCTGTTCCTGGTCGGCGAACTGCTGGAAGGCGTCGCCGCCGGCAAGGCGCGCGCGAGCATCCAATCTCTGACGACGCTGGTACCGAAGCGTGCCTTCCTTGAAGAGGGCGGTACGACCCGGGAAGTGCCAGCCGAAAGCCTCGCTGTCGGTTCGACTATTCTGGTTCGTCCGGGCGACCGCGTCGCAGCGGATGGCACCGTCCTTTCCGGCGAGAGCGCAATCGACGAAGCGCCAGTCACCGGCGAAAGCACGCCGGTGCGCAAAGGCGAAGGCGACATGGTTTTTGCCGGCACCGTCAACGGTGACGCAGCACTTCGGGTCAAGGTGACGGCGGCGGCCGCCGACAACACGATAGCCCGCGTCGTCCGGCTGGTGGAGGAGGCGCAGGAATCCAAGGCGCCGACGGAGCGCTTCATCGATCGTTTCTCTCGCTACTATACACCCGGTGTGGTCGTCGCCGCTGCTCTTGTCGCAATCCTGCCACCGCTTCTTGCCGGTGGCGCTTGGGACGAGTGGATCTACAAGGGCCTCGCCATATTGCTGATCGGTTGCCCCTGCGCCCTGGTGATTTCGACCCCGGCCGCAATTGCCGCCTCGCTTTCTTCGGGCGCGCGCCGTGGACTGCTAATGAAAGGCGGCGCGGTCCTTGAGACCCTTGGCAAAGTCACCGCCGTTGCCCTCGACAAGACAGGCACGCTGACGGAAGGCAAGCCGCAGGTGACCGATGTGATCGCTTTTGGAAAAGACGAAGCGGAAGTCCTGAAGTATGCGGCTGCGCTTGAGACAGGATCTAGCCATCCGCTGGCGCTCGCGATCCTGGCAAGGGCAACAGCGGCGGGGGTCACCCTCCCCGCAGCGACCGACGCCAAGGCTCTAGGAGGAAAAGGTATCACCGGGGCGGTCGAGGGCCAGCCGGTGTTCTTCGGATCTCCCAAGGCTGCCGGCGAACGAATTCCTCTTTCGTCCGATCAGACCACCCGCATCAGCGCGCTCAATGACGATGGAAAGACTGTGTCCGTGCTCATCGTCGGCGACACGCTGGCGGGAGCCATCGCCATGCGCGACGAACCGCGCGATGACGCCAAGTCCGGCCTTGAGGAATTGACTGAGGCAGGCGTCAAGATCGTGATGCTCACCGGCGACAATCACCGCACGGCGGAGGCCATTGGCAGGCAGCTCGGCATCGAGGTACGCGCCGAGCTGATGCCCGAGGACAAGCAGCGCATCGTGAACGAGTTGAAGCGTGACGGCTTGATCGTTGCCAAGGTCGGTGACGGCATCAACGACGCCCCTGCCCTTGCGACCGCGGATGTCGGTATCGCTATGGGCGGCGGCACCGATGTGGCGCTCGAAACCGCTGACGCTGCGATCCTGCATGGCCGCGTCAGCGACATTGCGGCAATGATTGCGCTCTCCAAGCGCACCATGCGAAACATCGTCGAAAACATCACCATCGCACTCGGCCTGAAGGCCGTGTTCCTGGTGACAACGATTGCAGGCATTACCGGTCTCTGGCCCGCCATTCTGGCCGATACCGGCGCCACGGTGCTGGTCACCATCAATGCGCTGAGACTGCTGAAACCGATCGAGTGAGGGTCGCCGTTACCGGCGATCCATCCTCTGCGAAATCCGATCACGCAGGCACCGCTCGTTCGCTTACCGCTTCAGCCATGCCTGCATTGCTCGCGAAGAGAGCCGCAAAGAGGATTGCCGTCATACTCTTCGCACCCCGCCTCCAACATCGAAAAGATTCTCCGCAGCAAGGCTGTCGAGCCTGGCCTCCCGCCGACCGTCAAGGTCCAGATACACGCGAAGCGGCGGTGCGAAGCGAGACACGAGCAAGTGTAAATTGGAGGTTCGTTACTGTAAAATCGCTAAGATGGCGCCTGCAAGCCCTTGTGAGCTTCCGCCGATACGAGCCCATCACGCCGGCAGCCTTCATAGAGCATTCACGGAGATTTGCGCGTATTGGAACATTTTACGCGCCAGGGAGTTAACGTTTAGAGGAGGAGTAACATGACAAATGATTTCAACAAACCAAACCCGATGAACACGTCGGCGTCGAAGAGCAAGACCATATGGATTGTGCTTGCAGCGATCGTCGTCATCGTGGCCCTCGCAGCCACCTACTGGCCGAGATCACAGAGTACATCGACCACGACTGCACCTGCTGCGCCAGCGCCGACGGCTTCCGAGCCGGCTTCGCCACCGCCTGCATCGACTGCACCGGCAACACCAGCAACGCCACCAGCAGCGAACCCACCCGCTGAAGCTCCGGCAACCCCTGCGGCTCCCGCTCCGGCCCCGGCTACTCCGGCTCCGGCAACGCCGCAGTGATCGCGAGCCCGCTTGGTCTGGCGGGCTACGCTACGCGCAGGCAGAGGGCCGGCAGTGCGATTTAGTTCGCGCCGGCCTTGAGAATGCGATGCGTGCTGGCATCCAGCGCATTGCCCGCCTCCCTGCCATCCTTGGCAAGTCCATTCGCGGTGTTTGCGCATGAAGAAAGCCCAATAAGCGATGTGAGCGCAATGGCAATAGCGACGGCTGACTTTGTCATGGAAGCTCCTGAAATTGATATTGGAACAAACCGCTAAAAGATAACGATAGTCGCCCGCGTGACAGTGATCAACTTGGTCGACCGAGAGACAAAAGAAAAAGCCCGGCGCCGGTTCCCGCGCCGGGCTTTCTCATTTGCCTTGGGAGCAAAACTTAATCGACCGCAAAGACCAGCGGCTTTGCCTGGCGGATCGCCGGATTCGCCGTAAGCTTGGCAAGCACCTCGTCGCCGATCGGGCCATCGACATAGAGCAGTGCGATAGCATCACCGCCCTGCTTGTCACGGCCGAGCTGGAAGTTCGCGATGTTGACGCCAGCAGAACCAAGCGTCGTACCGATGAAACCGATCATGCCGGGGACGTCGGTGTTGGTTATGTAGACCATGTGCGAACCGACGTCGGCATCGAGGTTGATGCCCTTGATCTGGATGAAGCGCGGCTTGCCGTCCGAGAACACCGTGCCGGCAATCGAGCGTGTCATCGAGTCGGTTTTGACAGTCAGTTTGATGTAACCGTCGAAGACGCCCGTCTTGTCGCGCTTGACCTCGGAGAGAACGATACCCTTTTCCTTGATCATAACGGGGGCCGAAACCATGTTGACGTCGGCAACCTGCGTGCGGATCAAGCCGGCAAGCAGCGCGCTCGTCAGGGCGCGCGTGTTCATCGTGGCGGTCGCACCATCGAAGAGAATTTCGATTTCCTTGATCGGCTCTTCCGTGACCTGGCCGACGAAGGCGCCGAGAACGTCGGCGAGCCGGATGAACGGCTTCAGGATCGGCGCTTCCTCAGCCGTGATCGACGGCATGTTGATGGCGTTGGAAACGGCACCCTTCACCAGGTAGTCCGACATCTGCTCGGCAACCTGCAGCGCAACGTTTTCCTGGGCTTCCGTGGTCGAGGCGCCGAGATGCGGCGTGCAGACGACGTTTGGCAGGCCGAAGAGCGGGCTTTCCTTGGCGGGCTCGACTTCGAAGACGTCGAAGCCTGCACCGGCGACATGACCGGACTTGATGGCTTCGGCGAGTGCCGCTTCGTCAACCAGGCCGCCACGGGCGCAGTTGATGATACGAACGCCGGGCTTGGTCTTGGCGAGGTTTTCCTTGCCGAGAATGCCGCGAGTCTTGTCGGTCATCGGCACGTGCAGGGTGATGAAATCGGCCTTGGCCAGCAGCTCGTCGAGTTCGACCTTGGTGACGCCCATTTCCTGCGCGCGTTCGGCCGACAGGAAAGGATCATAGGCGAGAACATGCATGCCGAGGCCAATGGCCTTCTTGCACACGATGCCGCCGATATTGCCGGCGCCGATGACGCCAAGCGTCTTGCCGGTGATTTCGACACCCATGAACTTCGACTTTTCCCACTTGCCGGCCTGCGTCGAGGCATCGGCCTGCGGCAGCTGGCGGGCGACCGCGAACATCAGCGCGATGGCGTGCTCGGCGGTGGTGATCGAATTGCCGAACGGCGTATTCATGACGATGATGCCGCGGCGCGATGCGGCCGGGATGTCGACGTTATCGACGCCGATGCCGGCGCGACCGATGACCTTGAGGTTGGTCGCGGAGGCGATCAGCTTTTCCGTCGCCTTGGTAGCGGAGCGGATGGCGAGACCGTCGTAATTGCCGATTATTTCGGCGAGCTTGTCCTTGTCCTTGCCGAGCTGCGGCTGGAAATCGACTTCGACGCCGCGATCACGGAAGATCTGGACGGCGGTTTCCGACAGTTCGTCGGATACGAGAACGCGAGGTGCCATTGGGGGCTTCCTTCAAAAAGTTCAACGATGGATGAAATCAGGATGCGAGGCTCCGCCCATTCGGCGGAGCCGGATGCGATCAACTCAGGCAGCGACCTGGGAAAGCGTAGCCTTCTGGGTCTCGAACGCCCAGGTCAACCACGGCATCAGCTTCTGCATGTCAGCAGTTTCGATGGTCGCACCTGCCCAGATGCGAAGGCCGGACGGCGCGTCGCGATAGTGGCCGATGTCATAGGCGACACCTTCCTTGTCGAGCAGGCTGACGATGCCCTTGGCGAAGTTCGCCTGGCCGTCGGCGTCGAGTGCCAGAACGTCCTTGTCGGTGATCTTCAGGCAGACGGAGGTGTTCGAAGCCGTCTCAGCCTTCACCGCAAGGTTGGCGATCCAGTCGTTGGCAGCGACGAAGTCGGCGATGACCTTGGCATTGGCATCAGCGCGGGCCATCAGGCCCTTGAGACCGCCGACCTGCTTCGACCACAGCAGCGCATCGATATAGTCTTCGACGCAAAGCATCGACGGCGTGTTGATAGTTTCGCCGGTGAAGATGCCCTCGATCAGCTTGCCGCCCGAGGTCATGCGGAAGATCTTCGGCAACGGCCAAGCCGGTGCATAGGTCGTCAGGCGCTCGACGGCGCGCGGCGACAGGATGATGACGCCATGGGCGCCCTCGCCGCCGAGAACCTTCTGCCAGGAGAAGGTGACGACATCGAGCTTGGCGAAATCGAGGTTCTGCGCGAAGGCGGCCGAGGTCGCATCGCAGATCGTCAGACCCTTGCGGTCGGCGGGAATGAAATCGCCGTTCGGAACGCGAACGCCCGAGGTGGTGCCGTTCCATGTGAAGACGACGTCCCGGTCGAAATCTATGGTCGAAAGATCAGGCAACTCGCCGTAACCGGCTTCGATCTTGCGGACGTCCTTCAGCTTCAGCTGCTTGACGACGTCGGTGACCCAACCGGCGCCAAAGCTTTCCCAGGCGACCATATCGACGCCACGCTCGCCGAGCAGCGACCAGAGCGCCATTTCGACGGCGCCGGTATCGGAGGCAGGAACGATGCCGATGCGGTAATCCGCGGGCACTTCAAGCACTTCACGTGTGAGATCGATGGCCTGCTTGAGCTTCGTCTTTCCGATCTTCGCGCGGTGCGAACGGCCAAGCGGCGCGTCGGAAAGGGCTTCGAGCGACCAACCGGGGCGCTTCGAGCAAGGGCCAGAAGAAAAATGGGTGTTTTGCGGACGTACGTCCGGCTTTGCGGTCTTCGCCATGTGCTATCCTTCCAGATAGATAGCTCCTCGTTGGGGAGGAGTGTCCCGCCGCCGTCGTTATAGGGCGGTGAGATCGAAGTCAAGCAGTCGGCGGCGCAACGAGAGAAATTTTTGGTCTATACGCGTCATTGCGTCGCGGATCGGCCGGCCTACCAGCCAGCAACGCGCAGGCCGACACGGACTTCGTGCCGGGTCATCCCGTGATCGCGCCCGCTTTCCGCGTAGGGACCTGTAAACATGCTGCCGCCGGCAATATCGGAAAAGCGATAGCCAAAATCGACCTTGATGTTATCGGCGACTTCATAGCTGACGCCAACCATCAGGGCATAGGTGAAGCGCCAGCTGTTTTCGCCATTCAAATTCTGTGGGGCGAACGTGGCTGCCGCGCATGTCGAGGCGCCGTCGACGCACTCCGGTTGGGATCTCACGCTCCCCCATCTGACGTTAGTTATCCCCAAGCCGGCACCGACATAGGGGGTGAAGCCGGCAACGGTCGCAAGGTCGGCGTAGCCGTTTGTCATGATGCCATACGTCCGAACATCGGCACGTGTGCCGTAGGCGCAACCGGTTCCGGCGGGAGCAGAGGCCGCACAAGGCAGATCGAGGCGTGCTGTACCGGAAAAATCGCTCTTGAAGAAATCTGTCGTTAAATCGGCGCGCCAGATGTCGGTGAATTGATAACCGATCCCGACGCCACCGGAAACGGGCTGGGAGAAGCGCGCAGGATCGAACTCGCCCTCGCCGGCACCACCGACGTGATAAGTCGGTTTTTCGTTGCCCGTCCACGGCGCATAGCCGAGATCACCCCGAAGATACCATCCGGTCGTCATTGAGCTGCCGGCAATGCTAACCTCCGGTACGTCCGCAATCAGTGGTTCTTCCGCCGCCACCGGACTGCCGAGCAGCATAAGGCTTGCTACAGTGGCGAGGATCACTTTGGACGATTTCATTGCAAATTCCCGGCCGGGCAATAGAACGCCCGCATGACTGACTACGCAGACATTATTCCAGCGAGATGCTAACGCGCGGTTAACCATATTCGTTAACTGCGATCAGCGTTCGACCCACGCGAAAAAGGCTGCCGTGAAGGCAGCCTTGTAAGTGAGAACTCATGCAACAAAGAACGTGGTTGGTTATTGCAATGAGTAGCGCAAGGCGAGTTTGAAATCGTGCGAGGTAATGTTGTTGAAATGCATCGGCCCGGTGTCCACCGTGTTGTCATAGGAGTGGATCCGGCCGGTCTTTGCATCGCCTAGATCAAGGTAGGTATAACCGAAATCGACGGTAAGACGGTCTGTCACTTGATAGCCGAGGCCCGCATGCAGCGCCCAGGCAAAGTTCCAGGTGGAGTCGCTATCGGCATAAGCGACGCCTTGCGTCGGGACGTTAATGTCCCTGAAACCGGAGATGGTGTTGCGGGAGGTACCGACACCGGCTCCGACATATGGCGTGATGCCGTACCAGGTGCCTAGATCGACATAGGCGTTGGCCATCAGCAGCCATTCCGACTTGGCACCGTCATAGTCATTGGTGCCATCCCAAACAGCCGTCCCGGATGCATCGGTGTGTCCATAACGATCGAGTGCGGAGAAGTCGGCTTTGCCGCGATACTGGACGATCGCGTCAGCGCGTAGCCACTGGTTGAATTGATAGCCTACACCGAGGCCACCCAACGGCGCGCTGTCGAAGCCGCCATCGTCCAGAAATGGATGGAGCTCGACTTCGTCAAATAATTCTTGTTGCAACCCGCCAAGACGCTGGTTGCTCATGCCCAATTCGCCGCGCAAATACCATCCGCCGAAGACAGGCGCCGGTGCCGGCGGGTCAACATAGAGATCGGCCGCGAGAACTGGGGTAGTTCCCACCAGCACCGTAGCCACGGCAATCAAAAATCTCTTCATAATAATTCTCCAGGAACACAAATAGTCCGCGTGCCAATCGACCGCATACGGCTCTTATTCGTCCCGAAGTCTTGCAAATCAGAGTTAATGTCCGATTAAGTTTACAAGATATTCATCATGACCTTAGGCAAAAAGGTGCATAGCGGGGTCGAATCGACATCCGCCATGCACGGCCGCCTTCACGCCGCGTCGCGCACCCCACCGATCACGCCGGTCAGATCATTGACGATGCGTTCAATCTGAGCGCGGTCGTCGCCCTCGGCCATGACACGGATCAGTGGCTCGGTGCCGGACGGACGGATGACGAGGCGGCCGTTCTTGGCAAGCTCGGCCTCTGCATCGGCGATCGCCTTCTGCACCAGGATATCCTCCAGCGGCTTGCCGCCGGAGATGCGGACGTTGCGTAGCAGTTGGGGCACGGGATCGAAGCGACGGCAAACTTCGCTCACCGTCTTGCCGGTCCGCTTGACCGCAGCAAGAATCTGCAGGGCCGCCACGAGACCGTCGCCCGTCGTGCCATAGTCGGACAGCACGATGTGGCCGGACTGCTCGCCGCCGACATTGTAGTTGTGCTGGCGCATGTGTTCGACAACGTAACGGTCACCAACCATCGTACGCACAAGGCCAAGTCCCTTATCGCCGAGGAAGCGCTCCAACCCGAGATTCGACATGACCGTCGCGACGATACCGCCGCCGCGAAGCTGCTGGCTCTCGGCATAGCTTTCGGCGATGACGGCCATCAGCTGGTCACCGTCGACGACCGCACCGTTCTCGTCGACGATGATGACACGGTCGGCGTCGCCATCGAGCGCAATGCCAATATCGGCGCGCACTTCGTCGACCTTCTTCTGCAGCGCGACCGGGCTCGTGGAGCCACAATTGAGGTTGATGTTCGTGCCGTTCGGCTCGTTGCCGATGGTCACGACATCAGCACCGAGCTCCCAGAGCACGGCAGGCGCCACCTTGTAGGCGGCCCCGTTTGCGCAGTCGATCGCGATCCTCAAGCCCTGCAATGTGACGTCGCGCGGCAGCGTACGCTTGGCATGCTCGATATAGCGGTCGTGAACGCCGTCAACGCGCTTGGCGCGGCCGATATCATCGGCCTTCGCAAGCTGCGTGGAGAGATCCTTTTCAAGCAGGTCTTCGATCTGCGATTCCAGATCGTCGGAAAGCTTGTAGCCATCAGGCCCGAAGAGCTTGATGCCATTGTCCTGATAGGGATTGTGGGAGGCAGAGATCATGACACCAATGTCGGCGCGCAGCGAACGTGTCAGCATCGCCACGGCCGGTGTCGGGATAGGACCGAGAACGAACGCATCGACGCCGGCAGCGGTGAAGCCGGCAACCATCGCGTTTTCCAACATGTAGCCCGAAAGGCGCGTGTCCTTACCTATGACGACGCGGTGACGATGGTTGCCTCGGCGAAAGATCGTCCCAACTGCAATGCCGACCCGCATCGCAAGATCCGGTGTCATCGGGAACACGTTGGATTGACCGCGAATGCCATCCGTACCGAAATAGCGTCTTTTCATATGCACCCCTGTGCCTTGGCGCGCCTTCAGGCTGCGCATCATCACTTGCAAAAAATCAGCCGCCACAGGCGGAATATCGCTACAAGAGCCCCAAATGAGGCCTCGCTATGTCACCGGCATGACACAAATCGCGGTGACCATCACGTAAATTAGCAAGAAAACCCATTACATCGCGTTACCGACACAAAAGGCCGGCGTCCAGAATGGACCCCGGCCTTGCCGTCATTCTTCAAGAGAAATCAATGTGGCTGCGGCTCCAAGCCGGCTTCCGGCTCGTCACCCTTTGCCACCGGCCGCGTACCGGTCTTCGGCACAGCAGAGCCGCGGCTGGGCGGTGCATCGTCACCGAGATCGCGCGACGGCTTCTCGCCACGAATCAGCGCCTTGATTTCCTCGCCAGTCAGCGTCTCGTATTCGAGCAGGCCTTCGGCAAGCGCAACGAACTCGTCGTGCTTGTCCGTCAAGATGTCGCGAGCCTGAGTGTAGGCTTCGTCGATCAGGCGGCGCACTTCATTGTCGATCTTCTGGGCTGTCGCTTCGGAGACATTCTTCGACTGCGAAACAGAATGGCCGAGGAAGACCTCCTGCTGGTTCTCCCCGTAGGCGACCTGGCCGAGCTCGTCGGAGAAGCCCCACTGGGTCACCATCGCACGGGCAAGCTTGGTGGCCTGCTCGATGTCCGAGGATGCACCCGAAGTGATATTCTCCTTACCGAACGTCAGCTCTTCGGCGACGCGGCCGCCCATCATGATGCAGAGGCGCGAGACCATCCACTTGTAGCTCATCGAGTAGCGATCGCCCTCGGGGAGCTGCATGACCATGCCAAGCGCGCGGCCGCGCGGGATGATCGTTGCCTTGTGCAACGGATCGGCGACGGCAACGTTGAGCGCTGTGATCGCATGACCAGCTTCGTGATAGGCCGTGAGCTTCTTCTCCGCTTCGGTCATCGCCGAAGAGCGGCGCTCGGCACCCATCATGATCTTGTCTTTGGCGTCTTCGAACTCCTGCATGGTGACGACGCGCTTATTGCGGCGCGCAGCCATCAGGGCAGCTTCGTTGACGAGGTTCATCAGATCGGCACCGGAGAAGCCGGGCGTACCGCGCGCCAGAACCTTGAGATCGACATTCGGTGCCAGCGGCACGTTGCGGGCATGCACCTTGAGGATACGCTCGCGGCCGACGATGTCGGGGTTCGGAACGACGACCTGACGGTCGAAACGGCCCGGACGCAAAAGCGCCGGATCGAGAACGTCGGGCCGGTTGGTCGCCGCGATCAAGATGATGCCTTCGTTTGCCTCGAAGCCGTCCATTTCGACCAGCAGCTGGTTCAACGTCTGCTCGCGTTCGTCGTTACCGCCGCCGAGACCGGCGCCACGATGGCGACCGACGGCATCGATTTCGTCGATAAAGATGATGCAAGGCGCATTCTTCTTGGCCTGTTCGAACATGTCGCGGACACGGCTCGCGCCGACGCCGACGAACATTTCGACGAAGTCGGAGCCCGAGATCGTGAAGAACGGAACGTTTGCTTCACCGGCGACAGAGCGGGCGAGCAGTGTCTTACCGGTACCGGGAGGGCCAACCAGCAGAACACCGCGCGGAATCTTGCCGCCGAGACGCTGGAACTTCTGCGGATCGCGCAGGAATTCGACGATTTCCTCGAGGTCTTGCTTGGCTTCGTCCACGCCTGCGACGTCATCGAAGGTCACGCGGCCATGCGCTTCGGTCAGAAGCTTAGCCTTGGACTTGCCGAAGCCCATCGCGCCGCGCGAACCGCCCTGCATCTGCCGCATGAAGAACAGCCAGACGCCAAGGATCAGAAGCATCGGCAACAGCGTGCCGATATAGCTCAGGAAGCCCGACGAACCATCGGTTTCCGGGCGCGCGGAAACGAGAACATTCTTCTGCTGCAGACGATCGAGCAGGTTGTCGTCAACGACTGGCGTATAGGTCTGGAAGGTGGTGCCGTTTTCAACATAGCTGCCGGAAACGCGGTTGCCCGTGACGACGACTTCCTTGACGCGGCCCGCATCCACTTCACGCAGGAACTGCGAGTAAGGGATTTCGCGGGAGCTGGTCTGCGCCGGCGACGTCTGGAACATGCTGAACAGAGCAATCAGCAGAAGCGCTATGATTGCCCACAAGGCGAAATTACGTAAGTTAGGGTTCATCGAACTCCCCAGCACTGGAACAACCGCCTCATGGCGACCGTCTTATTTGGCCTCTAACATAGGATTGCCGCAGGTGATTGCCAAGGCAAACTGGACTGTTAGATAGATTTTCCGTCAATACGACCTAAAGGCGGTTTTGGATAGGGGCGTGTTCCAAAGGCAGCCGCAAGGCTCTCCGCAAAGATGAAATCAAATCGTGTCAAAAAACGGTCGAAGGGCGAAAAATAGGCTGTGATCCGGACTTTCTCCGCAATACTGCCAGGAGCCTCGTGTCCTGCCACGTCGACGATACGTGGGATGGCCACCAGGGCCCGCCTGACGACGCCCCTAGGTAGTTGACCGCTCTGTGCCACTGTTTTGCCAGCAACGATGCCGATTTCCGTTTGAGCTGCGTTTTCAACCAGGAATCGGCCGTCCCAGACAGCGCGCGTGGCGGGTGCCAGCGTCAACGGCAGGATGCCGCGGTTCTCGCGAACGAGAAAGAGCCCGTCGCGCCGAAGGTCGAAAACCACCCTCCCCGCCGTCATCCGGCCCACCCCACCTTTTTCGATAAACGCCAGCACATCGTCTATCTGCTTGCGACCGAGCGCGAACGCTTGCCCACCAAATACCGCTGCAAGGCGGGCGACGGCGTAGCTAAGGATCTGCCTTTCGGCGACGAGCCCGGCCGGGATCACGTGGCCGATCAAGGGAGAATGTAAAACGAAATACTGATCCAACCATCGAGCCGCCAAAACGGCGACGCCCGCTCGTAAATCGCCCACCTCGTCCGGAGCCGGAACAACATCAGCCTCTTCAGCAAGGCGCGACCGTATCCGCACACGTTCGTACTTCGGGTCCTCATTGCTTGGGTCGTCGATCCAGGCGACCTGCCGCGCGCGAAGGTAATCGCGGATCGCCTCCCGCTGGCAACCAAGCAACGGTCGAGCTACCCACAAGCGGCGATCAAAGAGAACGAGATCGGCAATGCCGGTGCTTGGCTGTTCTGAACGCTCCCGTCGCATGGCGAGTGTCTCGCGCTGATCGTCGGCTGTATGCGCGGTCACGACAATATCTGCGTTCAGGCTTTCAGCGGCATCGGCAAGCAGAGCGTAACGGGCTTCGCGTGCCGCCAGCATCGTACCAGTCTTGGGCTTTTCACCGCGCCATGTCTTGGTGAGGTGCGGAATATCGAGCGACCGACAGAAGGCTGCAACCTGGTGCGCCTCCTCGGCCGAGTCTGTCCGCAACGCATGGTCGACGGTTGCGGCACAAAGGGATATTTTCGAGTTGGGCGCGGCCTCGAGTGCTTCGGCGAGCGCCAGAAGCAGGCCAGTTGAATCGCTTCCACCCGAAATCGCGACAAGGATGCGCGAGGGCTTGATCAGCGAGTCAAGAAAACGGCGTGCTGCCGTCTCGGGTAGAAGGGGGCCGTCCGGGCGCAAACCGGAAGTCCTTAGCAGGCGAGACGCTTTTGCTCGCTGGCAACCTTGGTTATCACGGCACGAGAAGCCTTGGGATAACGCTTCGAAACTTCGCGCAGCGTGGCGCATGCGGTTTCCGTATTGTCGAGCGCGGCAAGCGACATGCCGAGCTTCAGCAGCATTTCCGGCGCCTTTTCAGAGCTGCCATACTTCTTGTGAGCATCGAGGAACGTCTTGGCGGCCTCGTTGTACTTGCCCTGCGAGTAGAGCGCCTCGCCAAGCCAGAAATTGGCATCGGCTGCTCGAGCACTGCTCGGGTATTGAGCGATGTACTGAGTGAACTCCTGCTCGGCCGTCGAGTAGTCACCCGAAAGGACGTGGCCATAGGCAGCCTTGTACTGGTCGGCTTCGCTGCCGAGCGAGGCAGTCTGCGACGAGCGGCCGGAATCGACGCCCGGAAGCGGGCCGGATCCAACTGTGGCACCCTCGTTGACCGAGCCACCGATCGGATTGCCGTTCTGGTCGAACTCCATCGAACCGAGCTGCTTCGGCGGCTGGCCGAGGCCATCGTTTGCCGGAACATCGGTCGAGGGAGCCGTCTCGGCTCCCTGCGGTGCTTGGATAACGCGGGCGACATCGTCACCACCGCTCTGACCTTGAACCGGAGGAGGCACATTGGCCTCGCTCTTTTTCATCGTCTTGGAGCTGCTGCCGGCACTACCGCCGCCGCCCTTTTCCAGCTCCTGGAAACGGAATTCATTGTCTTCCTGCGCCTTGCGGATCGTTTCCTGCATCTGCAGGAGCTGGAAGCTCATCTCCTCGATGCGGCCGTTCAGCTGACGCAGCTGCTCTTCCAACTGCTGGACGCGAACTTCGGCGCCGCCGGCGGCCTGCACGTTTACAACCGGTGCCTGCGGCTGCCGATCCGCGGCCTTGCCGCCGATCTGCCACCCAAAGAGCGACGTCGCATTCGCCGATTGGCCCGCCCCGGCCACGGCCGCGAGGCACAGCATGCCCGCAACGACAAGTTTTTTCATATGGTTTGTCCTGTCCCTGTGATTCTTCGCGCCCATTGGCGCGAACAGGAGATTTTTCCAATTGCTTTCAAAAAGCAACGGAAACTGGCCAAAGTGTGTTCAAAAAGAAAAGGCGGCCCGCGATGGAGCCGCCCTTTCGAAATTGTAATATTTCCCGGCAATTACATACCGGCGCCACCGAGAACGGTAACGGCACGGCGGTTCTGCGACCAGCAGGAAATATCGTCGCAGACGGCAACCGGACGTTCCTTGCCGTAGGAGATCGTCTTCATGCGCTGAGCCGGAACACCACGCGAAGCAAGGTAATCCTTGGTGGCGGCTGCACGGCGAGCACCGAGAGCGAGGTTGTATTCGCGCGTACCGCGTTCGTCGGCGTGGCCTTCGATGGTGATCGCGTACTTCGGATAGCGGGCAAGCCACTGAGCCTGACGATCGAGCGTCTGGGAAGCGTCCGCGCGGATCGAGGTGGAGTCAGTGTCGAAGAAGATGCGGTCGCCGACGTTGACGGTAAAGTCCTGGGCGGAACCAGGCGTTGCGGCTCCGGCGCCAAGGCCGAGGTCGCCTGCACTGTTCGCCATGTTCTTCTTGTTGGCGCAACCGGCCAGAGCAAGACCGGCGACAAGCGCGATCATGACGGGGTTACGGGCAAAATTCTGCATGCGGCTCATTGCCGGGGTGTGAATTCGGCTCATGGCCGGTCTCCTTGCGACTTGATTAAGGTTGCCGGACTGTAACCTCGTTGGGTTAATCGGCATTCAAGAATTATGGTTAACAGATGGTTGATTTGTCCCTCAGTCGCCCCAATCAGGGATTTTTGCGGCGACAAAAAGGCACATTCACAAGCTTTACTACTCGAGAAGCGGCGACCAGGCTGGGTCCGAAGCGTAGGTCGGGGTCTTGATGAGTTGCTCGTTGTAGCCTGTCAGATCGATCGAGTAGAGCTGCGGACCACCGGCACCCGCCGCCTGGCGGAAGAACATGATGACGCGGCCATTCGGCGCCCAGGTCGGGCCTTCGTTGTGGAAGCCCGTCGTCAGGATGCGCTCGCCCGAACCGTCCGGCTTCATCACACCGATCGAGAACTTGCCACCCGACTGCTTGGTGAAGGCAATCAGATCGCCGCGCGGAGACCAGACCGGCGTGGAGTAGTTGCCGTCACCGAAGGAGATGCGCGTCTGGCCGGAGCCGTCGGCGTTCATGACGTAGATCTGCTGCTTGCCGCCGCGGTCGCTTTCGAACACGATGCGCCCGCCATCCGGCGAATAGGACGGCGACGTATCGATCGCGGCTGTCGAGGTCAGGCGCGTCGTGGTGCGCGAACGCAGGTCCATCGTGTAGATATTGGCGTTGCCTTCCTGCTGCAGGCTCATCACGACCTTCTGGCCATCGGGCGAGAAGCGCGGCGAGAAGGTCATGCCCGGAAAGTTGCCGACGACCTCGCGCTGTCCCGTCTCAAGCTGCAGCAGGTAGACCCGCGGCTGCTGGTTGGCGAAGGACATGTATGTGACTTCCTGACGGTTCGGCGAGAAGCGCGGCGTCAGAACGAGGTCGCTGCCGTTCGTCAACATGCGGACGTTGAAGCCATCCTGGTCCATGATGGCGAGCTGACGCTTGCGATCCTGCTTGGTGCCGGATTCGGACACGAAGACGACGCGGGTATCGAAGTAGCCCTCCTCGCCGGTGATCTGCTTGTAGATCGCATCGGCGATAATATGGGCTACGCGGCGCCAGTTCTCCGGCTGCGTATAGAACTGCTGACCGGTCATCTGCGTGCCGGCAAACGTATCCCAGAGGCGGAACTCGGCGCGGAGGCGGCCGTCGCTTTCCTGCGTCACGCGACCGGTGACGAGGGCCTGTGCATTAATGACCTTCCAGTCCTCGAAGCGCGGAGCGGCATCCGGGTTGGAGATCTTCTCGATGAAGGCGTTCTTGTTGATCGGCGCGAAGAGGCCGGAGCGCTGGAGATCGGCAGCGATAACCTGCGATACCTGCGCGCCCATGTCACCCTGCAGGAAATCAGTGATCGCGATCGGCAGCGGCTCGACGTTACCCTTGTTGATGTTGATTTCGACAAGCGCGTTCGCCGGCGTGGCGACAACCGCAGTGGTTATCATGCCGACGGCGACCATCAAGGCGCGGATGAGGGAACACTTGGTCATGGAGGACAAGCCTTTCAGCATTTTAAAGGGCTAGATCGCTAGGATCGAAGTTGACGATAACTTCGCCCCAGGCGTCATATTTGTCTTTCGGAAGGTTCGTGAAGGGCGACGACTTCATGACGGCGCGCTTGGCACCGCTTGCCAACGCCATCCGCGTCGCCTCGTTTGTGCCGCCGGTCGCTTCAACCTCGGGTGAGCCGATGATGTTGCCATCAGGGTCTAGCTTCATGTGGACCTTGATGCGAACTTCGCTTGCGCCTTCCATCCCGGGGATAACCGACCAGTTGCCGGCAATCGCGCTGCGCAGCGCGTCCATCTCACTCATCGAGAGCTTGGAGCCGCTCGTGGTCTTCTTTGCACCGAGCGACGCAACTTCTGTCGAGCGCTTGGCGCCGCCGGAAGAAGGATCCTGCTTGTTCAGCAGAGCCGCAATATCGTCAGCGTTGAAATCGCTCTGCTTGGAAGAGGCAGACTTGGCCTTCTCCTGCTTCTTCTCAGCCTTCTTCTTGTCCGTCGGCTTGTCGTCGGCCGTCGCCTGGTCCTCGGTTTTCTTTTCCGGGGGCTTTTCGGCTGGCTTCTGTTCCGGTGGTTTTGGCTGCGGCTTCACGACCGGAGTCGGAACCTTGTCCGGCAGCGCCTCAGCGTCCGGCTTCGGCGGCTCGGCCTGTTCCTGCGGCGGTTCCTCAGCCTTCGGCGGCGTCGGGGTCGGCGGGGTGATTTCCGGCTTCGGCGGCGTGATGGAAGCGACCTGCTTCGGCTCGACGTCCGTCTCCTCCTTCATGATCTCCTTCACCTCGTTGGGCACGGGATCGTTCTGCGGAAGAGGCTTTTCGGCCGCCTTCGGGGCAGCAGCGCTCTCATTGTTGCTGGGCTTGGCGTTCGGGACCGGCGGCGTCTTGAGGTCGATATTGTTATCGCCCATGTTTTCCGCGTTATCGACTGTCGCCGGCTTGGTCGTCGGCTTCGGCGCCGCCTTTTCCTTCGGGGGCGCCGTCTTGTCACCCTGCTGCAGCTGCGACATCTCTTCGACAGGCACGAGATCGACGGGCATCGCCTCGAAATCCTCGACTTTGAACTGCTCCGGGGAGCCGATCGAGATCAGTGCCCAGGCAAGCAGTGCACAGTGCAGAGCCGCAGATGTGACGATACTGGCCTTCATAGCGTTTGCTATTGGTCCTTCTTCTGCTGCGTCACGAGACCGATGTTCTTGTAGCCGGCACCCTGGATGCGGGCCATGACGTCGGCGATCACGCCATAAGGCGCGGTCGCGTCGCCGCGAACGAAGATGCGCTCATTGTAGCCGGTCGTTGCGATCGCCTCGAGCTTCGCGGCAATCTCCTCGGCCGGGATCGGCGTTTCCTGCAGGAAGACCTGGCCGTCATTCTTGACCGAGATCGTGATCGGCTGCGTTTCGGAATTCAGCGCCTTCGCCTGCGTTTCCGGCAGATCGACCGGCACGCCGACGGTCATCATCGGTGCGGCGACCATGAAGATGATCAAAAGCACGAGCATAACGTCGACGAGCGGCGTCACGTTGATTTCGGAGATGGCACCACCTCTGTGGCCACCGCGACGACGACCACCGCGGCCACTGCCGCTACCGCCACCGCTTGGAGCACCCATACCCATATCGTTGACTCCGTTCCCGTCGATTACTGCGCGGCCTGACGCGGCTGCAGTTTCTCGTCGATCTGGCGCGAAAGGATGGCAGAAAATTCATCCGCGAAGCCTTCCATGCGAGCAGAGAGCTTGCCGGCATCGGCAGTGAACTTGTTGTAGGCGATAACGGCTGGGATAGCGGCAACAAGGCCGATTGCGGTTGCGAGCAGCGCTTCCGCGATACCAGGGGCAACGACCGCGAGGTTCGTCGACTTCGAGCCGGCGATCGCCTGGAACGAGGTCATGATACCGACGACCGTACCGAAGAGGCCGATGAACGGACCGGCAGAACCGATTGTCGCCAGCGAGCCGAGACGGGCTGAGAGGAATTCGGATTCACGAGCGAGCGTGACGTCCATGGCGCGGTCGATACGCATCTGCAGACCGATCGGGGAGCGCGCGCCGCGCTCGAACGACTTCTTCCATTCGCGCATGGCAGAGACGAAGATCGAGGCAAGGCCGGTGTTGTTGCGTTCCGACAGCGTCCGATAAAGCTCTTCCAGCGACTGACCCGACCAGAACACCTGCTCGAACTTGTCGAACTGGCGCCGCGCGCGGCCGTAAGCCAGATACTTGTCGATGACAATCGCCCAGGTCCAGACCGAGGCTGCGATGAGCCCGAGCATGACCAGCTTGACGACGAGACCTGCCTGCATAAACAGCGACCAGAGGCTGACGTCGGCCGTTGCTGCTGCCAATCCTACTTGTTCCATTGATCCAAAATCCCCGAATCCAAACGCCCGGTACTTGACCGGGCGGCACAAAGTGATCTCGCAAGAAGTGTCTGGCGGCCGCCGCCCAAAGCCCTGGTCAAGCTTCCAAGCTCTTATCCGCCTTCCTTGCCGTCAAATTTGGTCAAAGGAAGGCGTGCACCGCACAAACTCTGACAATCCGAGTAAGACACTATTATGGTTAACAGTTCGTTAGCGCCGGATCATGACAGCGAAACTATCGGCGAAAGATTTATCCCTTGGATTACTTGGTCAGATCTAGGTCGATGACCACAACAGCGCTTATCTTCCAGCGCGCGAATTCCTTCACACAAAACTCATGTTTATGCAAGGCCGGAATCCAGCGTCTTTTCATCGCTTCGCGATTAACCTGCGCGAATCGCCGCAGGCAAACGATGTTGAAACGGCGGGACGCGCTGCGGCCGCAAAGGCTCACGGTCCACGGAGCGGCTTGCTGCCTTCCAGAAATTTCTCGGCAAGCGCTTCGGGCAGTCGTCGCGGCCTCGCATTGGCGTTGATGACGGCGATGATCACCTTGGCGGCGATCAGCAGCGTTTCGCCGCGCCGGATTTCCTGATTGAGGACCATCTTGGCGCCACCCGCTTTTTCGGTGTGGGTCAGCACCATCAGGATGTCATCCATCCGCGCCGGTTGCTTGAAGTCGATCTCCATGCGGTGGACGACGAAGACAAGCCCCTCCTCGTCCGAATTGATGAGTTCGCGCTGCTCGACGCCGAGACAACGGAGGTAATCGGTGCGGCCGCGCTCGAGGAAGTGCAGATAGCGAGCATGGTAGACGAGGCCGGAAAAATCCGTGTCCTCGTAATAGACGCGCTGCAGGAGCCGGTGACCCGTTTCCGTGAGTTCACCCGAAATCGAAAAACCGTTGTCCGCCATAATTTTCTCCAAAGTCACGCGCCCTCTTTGGCGGAAGACTTTCCGCCTTGCAAGCATTGAACAATTGTCACGCTTCCTAAGTATTTTTTGACAGAGACAATCAAGCAGGAGACGACGCGATGAAGATTGCAGTGATGGGCGGAGACGGATTCATCGGCTGGCCGACATCATTGCATCTCTCCGACGCGGGACACGACATTCATATCCTCGACAATCTCTCGCGACGGTGGATCGACACCGAACTCGGGGTCCAGTCGCTGACGCCGATGGACTCGATCCAGGAGCGCACGCGCATTTGGCACGCCGAAACTGGCCGGCGCGTTCACTTCAACCTGATCGATCTCGCCAAGGACTACGAGCTCCTGAAGAAGTGGCTGGCCGAAAACCGTCCGGATGCCGTCATTCATTTCGCTGAGCAGCGTGCCGCCCCCTACTCCATGAAGAGCGACCGCCACAAGAACTACACCGTCAACAACAACGTCAACGCCACCCATAACCTCCTGAATGCGCTCGTCGAACTCCAGCTCGACGCGCATCTGATCCACCTCGGTACGATGGGCGTCTACGGCTATTCGACGGTCGGGGCGGCGATCCCCGAGGGCTATCTGCCCGTTGGCATCGAGACGGCGGATGGCGAGACCGTCAGCCAGGAAATCCTCTATCCCTCCAATCCCGGCTCGATCTATCACATGACCAAGTGCCTGGATCAGTTGCTTTTCCATTTCTACGCCAAGAACGACGGTCTGCGCATCACGGACCTGCACCAGGGGATTGTCTGGGGCACGCACACCGAGCAGACGCGCCGGCACGCCCAACTCATCAATCGCTTCGACTATGATGGCGACTACGGCACCGTGCTGAACCGGTTCCTGATCCAGGCGGCGATTGGATACCCGCTGACCGTTCACGGCACCGGCGGCCAGACCCGCGCCTTCATCCACATCCAGGATTCCGTACGCTGCATCGAGCTGGCGTTGAACAATCCGCCAGCCCGCGGCGCCCGTGTCGACATCTTCAACCAGATGACGGAGACGCATCGCGTGCGCGATCTGGCGGAAATGATCGCCAAGATGAGTGGTGCCGAGATCGCCTGGCTGCCGAACCCGCGCAAGGAGGCGCCGGAGAATGAGCTCATCGTCAAGAACGAGAAGTTCCGTAATCTTGGCCTCGATCCGATCACCCTGCGGGCGGGGCTTCTCAGTGAAATCGTCGACGTCGCCAAGAAGTTTAGCTATCGCGTCGATCGGTCGCGCGTGCCCGCCGTTTCCGCCTGGACGAAAGACATTGCCGCCACGATCAACCACGATCCGGAAGGCAAGAGGCTGAAGTCCGTTTCATGAGTGAGTCCCTGCGGCACGCCTACGTCACCCTCGTCACCAACAACGACTACGCCATGGGTGCCAAGGCGCTCGCGGCGTCGTTGCGCCGAACCGACACCCCTGCCGACATCGTCATCCTCCATACGCCAGGCGCTGAGCTGGCCAGTCTTGCCCCGCTCCTGCAGCTCGACTGCCGCCTGGTGCCGGTCAAGCATATGCCGCTGTCAGTCGAGTTCAATGAGCGCCATGCTCGATCCAATCTGCACGCCGCGGCCCCCTTCACGAAGGGACGCAAGCCGGAGTTTCACTCGCCGCTCGACAACTTCTGCAAGCTGCGCCTCTGGCAGCTGACCGAGTACACCAGCTGCGTCTTCATCGATGCCGATGCGATCGTGCTGCGCAACATCGACAAGCTCTTTCGCTATCCGGAGTTTTCGGCCGCCCCGAATGTCTACGAATCTCTTGCAGACTTCCACCGACTGAATTCCGGCGTCTTCGTCGCGCAACCGTCCGAAGCCACGTTTCAGCGCATGCTGGAGCGACTGGATAAGCCAGGCATGTTCTGGAAGCGGACGGACCAGACCTTCCTGCAGGATTTTTTCCCGGATTGGCACGGCCTGCCGGTCTATTTCAACATGCTCCAATATGTATGGTTCACCATGCCTCGGCTTTGGGACTGGCAGAGCATTTCCGTCCTGCACTACCAGTACGAGAAGCCATGGGAGGCGAATCATCCGAAGGCCGAGAAACTGCGGCCGCTGATCGACCTGTGGCACGCGTTCTATGCCGGCGATGATCCGCCGGATATCTCGGCAATGGCCAACCCCAAAGAGGCGGCATGAAGGTACTGGTATCGGGCGGAACGGGTTTCGTCGGACGCTACATCGTCGAAGAACTGCTCGCCGGCGGCTATACCGTGATCATCGGCGGCCGCCACGCGCCGCTGCCACGCTTCTTTTCGCGCCCGGTCGAGTTCGCCCCGCTCTCGCTCGATCCGGCCCACGATCATATCGAAGCCTTCGACGACGCCTATTTTTTCGTTCACGCCGCCTTCCACCACGTGCCCGGCAAATACCGCGGTGGGGAGGGTAACGACCCGGAGACGTTCAAGCGCTTCAATCTGGACGGCAGCGTCCGGCTTTTCGAAGCGGCAAAACGCGCCGGCACGCGGCGTTGCATCTTCATTTCCAGCCGTGCCGCCTATGGAGAGCACGCGCCTGGAACCACGCTGAAAGAAGGGATGCTTGACAAGCCGGAGACCCTTTATGGTCAGGTCAAACTGGATGCCGAACGCAGTCTGGCACATCTTGCAGCGCCGGGTTTCGCAACGGCCAGTCTCCGATTGACCGGCGTCTACGGCGACCTTCGACCCGGCAAATGGGACAAGCTGATCGGAGATTACCTCGCTGGTCGTCCCTTGCCTTCACGTGCCGGCACCGAGGTCCACGGAAAAGACGTCGGCAAAGCGGTGCGGCTCATGTTGGAAACAGACCCCCCGCGTATCTCCGGCGAGACCTTCAACGTGTCCGACGTGGCGCTGGATACCTGGGACATCCTGGAACCCATTCGATGGGAGCACGATTGCCTGAACAGGCTGCCGCTCCCCGCCGACAAATCGCTGCTCACACCGATGGACACGGCGAAAATCCGCGCGCTCGGTTGGTTGCCTGGGGGCATGCCCCTGTTTAATGAAACGATCCATGCGCTGGCCACGGGCACATAGGCGGCAGGTAACGGCGCACAGGCCCACGCAAGCCTGAAGTTGCAGACTGCCACGGATAGTGCAATCCGGAGGATAGTATGCAAGTCGGTTCCGCATCAGCGCTCAACATCCTGCGCAACACCTACTCGGCCGATAATCTCAATACGCCGGCCGACGGCACCAGCGCGCGACTGAAGATATTGCAGAATTCGGCAAAGGCGCAGGAAAGCCTGCGCGAAAGCATGACGACATCGGCCGAAGCCGCGAAAGTCCGTGCCGCACGCAAGCTTGAGGAAGCCAAGCAGCAGCTCGAAATGCTGAAGAGCGGCGGCTACCCGCCAGAGGTCGTCGCCCGGCTTGCGGCCGAACTTGCTCACAAGATCAGCGCCGCTGCGGCGGAGTTTGCCTCGGCTGTCGCTGCCAGCGCGACGCCCCCCGCATCTGCAGCCAATGCCACCGTTGCAACCGCCGATACCGGGGCGAGCGCGACAGACGCTACGACCTATGCGTCGGCGACAACCGAAACGGCTTCTTCGGATAGCTCCGACGGTAGCGCGGAGCAGACAGACGTACCCGATGGCGCAACCGCCGCACGCAATGCCTACCAAAGCGTGATCGAAGATGGAAGGCAGGCATCTGCCGGTATCTCGACCGAAGATCGCAAGACGATGGAAGAGTTCAAGGCCATCCTGCAAGAAGTCCGGCAGCTGATGGACAAGGCGATGCGCGAACTGCGCGCAAGAACCGGCCAGCAGGGATCGGGCACGGACGCCTATCCGCTTGAGGCACAGGCCGGCGCCTCAGTCAGACCAACCAGTATCACGATTTGACCTGATCGACTCAGGCAGGCGGTCAAAGGTCGCATTGACCCGTTGAAATGATCGGCAAGACCTTTATCGTCTGCTGAAAACAGCGCGATGGACCGCATGACCCCGAGAGAATTGAAAACCGAAATGCGTACCGGACGGCTCGCACTGCGCGACGCGATCCCGGAAGATACTCGCATCGAGATGAGCCTTGCCATGGCCGAGCATGCCGGCGAGGCCGTCGCATTCGAGCCCGGGACGACCGTGTCCGGCTTCCTGCCGATCCGCTCCGAAGCGGATATCCGGCCGCTTATGGCACGGTTCCAGACGCGTGGAGCACGGCTTTGCGTACCCGCCATCCTCGACAAGCAGACGATTGTCTTTCGCGAGCTGGTGCGCGGCGTCCCACTGGTCAGCACCGGCTTCGGTACCTCGGGTCCGCCCGCGGACGCCGCCGTGCTCGATCCCGAGATCATGCTGGTGCCTCTCTCCGCTTTCGACAATCGCGGCCACCGCATCGGCTATGGCGCCGGCCATTATGACCGCGCCATCGAGCGTTTGCGGCAAAAAGGCCTGCATCCGAAACTGATCGGCATTGCATTCGACTGCCAGGAAGTGGCACATGTGCCCGACGAGCCGCACGACGTCAGCCTGGACGCCCTCCTGACAGAAAGCGGGCTGCGCTTTTTTGCCTCTTGGATTGGATAGCAATGCGACTGCTTTTTCTGGGTGACATGGTGGGTAAGACCGGACGCACCGCCGTCTGGAACCGTCTCCCCGGCCTCATTTCTGACCTGAAGCTCGATTTCGTCGTCGTCAACGGCGAGAACGCTGCAGGCGGTTTCGGCATCACCGAGGATATCTTCCTCGAGACGATCAACGCGGGCGCCGATGTCGTCACGACGGGCAACCACGTCTGGGATCAGAAGGAAGCCGTCGCCTTTGCCGGACGTCATGACCAGTTCCTGCGACCGGCCAACTACCCGCAGGGCACGCCGGGGCGCGGCTCGGGGCTTTTTTATGCCCGCAACGGTGCACGCGTGCTTGTCGCAAATGTCATGGGCCGCGTTTTCATGCATCCCGAACTCGACGATCCCTTCAAATCCGCCGAGACGATCCTGGATGCCTGCCCTCTCAAGGAGCAGGCGGATGCAATCATTTTCGACTTTCACGCCGAAGCGACCAGCGAGAAGCAGTGCTTCGGCCATTTCGTCGACGGCCGCGCCAGCTTCGTCGTCGGTACGCACACCCATGTCCCGACGGCCGATCATCAGATCCTGAACGGCGGCACCGCCTACATGTCCGACGCAGGCATGTGTGGTGACTACGATTCCTCCCTCGGCATGGACAAGGAGGAGCCGCTGAACCGTTTCATCTCCAAAATGCCGAAAGGCCGCATGGAGGCGGCGACCGGCCCGGCCACCATCTGTGGCGTCGGCGTCGAGATATCGGATGCGACCGGCCTCGCGGAAAAGATCGCGCCGCTGCGCCTCGGTCCTCGGCTCGCCGAAACCATTCCGGAGTTTTGGCGTTAGTTCAGGCAGCCTCGCGCCATGACGCAAAAGTGAGCAGTGGCTCGGGATTTCAACTGGACCGCTGCGGCGCCTTGCCGCATCCTCCCGAGCTTACCGTGAGAGCGCTGGAGGAAGTGGCATGACGCCGCGTTTTCTTGTCTTCGCAATCGCCTGCCTGATGGTCTTGGTCGCCGCGGAGGCAGCCGCGGCCCAGGAGGAACGAAGAAACGTCAGCCAGTGCCAGGCCATCGCCCAATCGATCCCGCAAGCGACTTTTGCCAGTTTCACGGGCCCAGCACCGATTGCTGGCGCCGGCGCTGCCGACCAATCGGTCACGTTGACCTACATCGGACATTCCACCTTCCTTATCGAAACGCCGGGCGGCGTAACGATCGCGACCGACTACAGCGGCTGGTATTCGCCGCCGCACGTTCCGATGGTCGTCACCATGAATCGCGCCCATTCCTCGCATTATAGTTTGGTGACCGACCCGGCCATTAAATACGTGCTTCATGGATGGAGCGACGTGCCAGGGGAAAAGGCGAAGGTAAACCTCGTGGTCGGCGACACCTACATCCGCAACGTCACTACCGATATCAGGGGCGGTTTCGGCGCGCCGCAGCAGGATGGGAACTCGATCTTCATCTTCGAGGTGGCCGGTCTCTGCATCGGTCATCTCGGCCATCTGCATTACGAACTGACGGAAACCCACTACACGGAGATCGGCAGACTGGATGTCGTGATGGTTCCGGTGGATGGTGGCCTGACGATGGGTTCGGACAGCATGAGCCGGGTCATCAAGCGGCTGCGCGCCTCTCTCATCCTGCCGATGCACCAGCCGAGGCCGCTGCAAAGCTTCCTGTCGATGTTCGGACCCGATTTCGATATCAGCTACGCACCGACGAACACGATCACCGTGTCGCTGCGCACCTTGCCGAAAAAGCCGCTGATCTATGTGGCGAAAGGCATGCATTAAAAGACCTGGATCGCCCCAACCCCTTTCGACAAGATCGCTACATAGGCCACGCCAGTAAAAGGCCTTTTCATTCAATGACGGGAAGTCCCAGGCCGTGCTTGACCGTTTTGAGTGCGATCAGGCTCTTGTATTTTCGCACGAGCGCTTGTTGTTCACTCATAAGTCGCTCAATGAAGTTGTTATATTCCTCAAGGTTGCGGACGGCTACAAGCAGCACATAATCCATATCGCCGGTCACATACCAGCATGACTGAACTTCAGGCGCACGGTCCAACCATCGCTGGAATTGTTGCAGCGTGTGTCGATGTTCGTTCTGGATTTCAAGCTCGACCAGAACGGACAGGGTGCGATCGACGGCTTTCGGACTGACCACCGCCACGATCCTCTCGATGATCCCATCCTGCTTCAATTTGCTGATTCGGCGTTCGATGGCCGAGGTAGAAAGATTGACCGCATCAGCAATGACCTTGCCGGGAATGTCGGCATTCTCCTGCAGCATCGAAAGAATAGTTCGGTCAATATCGTCCACAGCGCATAACCAAGCTTCTACGCGGAAAATCCGCTATAAATTTGATATTGGCGCGATTTTCCCGCGTCATAAATTCATACCATCGCTCCATGACAAAACAAGCACCTCTCTCAGCCATCAACATCGAAGACGCACGCAAGCGCATCGATCCGATTTTTCTGAACACCGATTTGCTGTGTTCCGATAGGCTCGCGCTGTCGCTAGTCGTCAAAGACGAAACGGAAAATCCGATCCGCAGCTTCAAGGGGCGAGGTACGGGATATTTTCTCGCCGATCTCGCCGACGAGAGAACTCCTCTGGTCTCGGCATCGGCCGGGAACTTCGGTCAGGGGCTTGCTTATAATGCCGCGCGGCATGGGCGACCTCTGATCGTCTTTGCCAGTCTAAACGCCAATCCGCTGAAGATCGAGGCCATGCGCAGGTTTGGGGCAGAGGTCTTTCTCGCCGGGGAGGATTTTGACGCTGCGAAGGAGGCTGCCAAAATCTACGCCGTCGAACGGAAGCTGCAGTTCGTCGAGGACGGCGCGAGTGCAGCCATTGCGGAAGGGGCTGGAACGATTGCGGCGGAACTGACTGAAAACGTCGAAAACATCGACGCCGTTTTCATCCCGCTTGGAAACGGTGCTTTGGCGGCCGGAATAGGATGCTGGTTCAAATCGCGATCACCGCGAACAAGGGTCATCGCCGTCGCCGCAAAGGGTGCGCCATGCATGGCTCTGTCCTACAATGCGGGTGACGTGATCTCGACGTCGGAGGCACGCACGATTGCCGATGGAATTGCCGTCCGGAATCCCGTGCCGTCCGCGATCGAATGGCTTAAAGATACTATCGATGACGTCGTTCTCGTTGATGATGATCAACTTCTGGACGCAATGCGGTTTGCTCATGATACTTGGGAGCGTCTCGTCGAGCCAGCCGGGGCGGCGGGGCTCGCGGCCATTCTTGTGCAGGCATCTGCCCTGAAAGGCTGCCGTGTAGCGACCATGTTGTGTGGTGCTAACCTCACGGATCAACAGATCAAGCTATGGCTTCCATCTGCCGTAAAGGACAGCGCCTGTTAGAGCAAAGCAAATCGACTTCTAGCTGTTCCCCATCATGTCCGAATTTGTTTCGCCAATTTCGCGACAGATATTTGCGACTGAAAGTATTCCATATTCCAGTTAGGGCTAGGGATCACGCCGGGTCTAGTATTCTCAAGCGAACTGCAAGTGCTGCCGGATGCCGACATCGGGCATCTTGTCATCATCGAGATTGGCCTTGGCAATCTCCCAACCGAATTTGAGCTTACTGCCGGTAGAGACCCAGATCTCCGCGTCGTCAACATGCATCACTAGCATCGTCAGCTTCGGATCCTTCTTGCCGTCCTCATACCAGGCGGCGACGACGGAATTCCAATACTCATTGATCTTCGACGGATCGGACCGCACCTCGATCTTGCCGGCAAGGCAAGCGTGATAGTCGTGATGCTTTCCGACGACGCAGAAATGTGCCCTGGTGCCCGGCTTGATGGCACGGGCGATTTCTGCGTCCGATTTCGAGTAGAACCAGATCGTATTGGTCTTCGGATCGGCATGTGGCGCCATTGGCTGCATATGCATGTCCACTCCGTCCACGCCGAGCATGCCGGCATGAATGTCGTTGACCTGATCCCAGAGCTGACGTGCTGGGTGTTTCCGCGCCTCGTTGAAACTAGCCATAGCACTTCCTTCCGTTTCAAGGGTCCGTGTTTTGAAACGCCAGCTTCGGGGCTTTGTTCCGTAATTCCGGACGAGCGAGTCCCGGGAGAATGAAGCCGTTTTCCCTTGAATACCGCCCATTTCGCTCTTATAAGGCGGCCCATTCCGACAATAGGACGTGAACAGGGGTGCCATGGCTGGCCATTCACAGTTTAAAAACATCATGCATCGCAAGGGCCGTCAGGATGCCGTGCGGTCGAAAATGTTCTCCAAACTCGCGCGCGAAATCACCGTTGCCGCCAAGGCCGGCCTGCCCGACCCGACGATGAACGCCCGCCTGCGCCTGGCTATCCAGAACGCCAAGGCCCAGTCCATGCCGAAGGACAATATCGACCGCGCCATCAAAAAGGCAGCCGGTGCCGACAGCGAGAATTACGATGAGGTCCGCTACGAAGGTTACGGCCCGGGCGGAACGGCGATCATCGTCGAAGCCCTGACCGACAACCGCAACCGTACCGCGTCGAACGTCCGTTCGATCTTTACGAAGGCCGGCGGCGCACTCGGCGAAACCGGCTCGGTTTCCTTCTCTTTCGATCACGTCGGCGAGATCACCTACAAGCTTGCCGCTGGCGATGCCGACAGGGTGATGGAAGCTGCCATCGAAGCCGGTGCCGACGACGTCGAAACCGATGAAGAAGGCCACTACATCACGACCGCCTTCGAATCTCTCGGTGAAGTCGCCAAGGCCCTCGAAGGCTCTCTCGGTGAAGCCGAGACCGTCAAGGCCGTCTGGCGTGCGCAGAACAACGTGCCGGTCGACGAGGAAAAGGCGCAATCGCTGCTGAAGCTCATCGACAGCCTCGAAGACGATGACGACGTCCAGAACGTCTACTCGAACTTCGAAGTCGACGAAGAAGTTCTGGCCAAGCTTTCGGCTTGACCAATCACCATTTTTTCTGCAAGCCGGTCACGGAAACGTGGCCGGCTTTGTTGTTTTCGGCCGTCCATTCACATCCGATGGATCGGTGACAGCTTGGTTATCCCTAGCCACGGCGCGCCGGTCAGGAACCGGCGCCGCCGAGGAAGGCAAGCCGGGTGAAGATCGTGTAGTGCGACTCGGACGCCATCATCGCCACGAAGACCAGAACGAGCAGCGGCGGCAACATTATCGCGTAGACGAGCGCCAGCCGCTCCCATGCCATGTGCATGAAGATGGCAACGATCAGCCCCGCTTTCAGCATCATGAAGACGATGATGAGCGTCCAGCGCAGATAGCCCTGAATGCCGAGATAATCGACGAGATAGGAAAAGGTGCTGAGGACGAAAAGCAATCCCCAGACGACGAGGTAGAGCCGGATCGGATGCTGTTGGCCGGAATGCGCTTGTGCCTGTGCCATATTGCGACCTCACCACAGATAGAAAAACGCGAAGATGAAGACCCAGACGAGGTCGACGAAGTGCCAATAGAGGCCCATGATCTCGACGATCTCATAATTGCCCTTGCGGCTGGTGAAGAAGCCGCGCCGACCGGTATCGAAGTCCCCGCGCAAGACTTTGCGCGCGGTAATCAGCAAGAAGATCACGCCGAAGGTCACGTGCGTCCCGTGAAAGCCGGTGATCATGAAGAAGGATGATCCGAATTGTGCCGCCCCCCATGGGTTTTCCCAGGGGCGCACGCCTTCGGTGATGAGCTTCGTCCATTCGAAGGCCTGCATTCCGACAAATGTGGCGCCAAGTATTGCAGTCAGAAGCATTAAGGCAGCCGTTTTTCCGCGCTCACGGCGATAACCGAAGTTGACGGCCATGGCCATCGTGCCACTGCTGCTGATCAGAACGAAGGTCATGATCGCGATCAGGATCAGCGGAACGTCCTGCCCGCCGATATGAAGCGCAAAGACTTCGCTTGGATTGGGCCACGGCACCGGAGTCGACATTCGCGCGGTCATGTAGGCGAGCAGGAAGCAGCCGAAGATGAAGGTGTCGCTGAGGAGAAAGATCCACATCATGGCCTTACCCCAGGAAACGTTCTTGAATGCCCGCTGGTCCGAGGCAAAATCGGCCGCGACCCCTCGCAGACCTGCGGGGGGATGAAGGGCTACATCTTCGGTGTCCATTCGGGTCAATTCGGCCATCGTCTACCCCTTAGGAAACGAGTTGGCGGCAAAGATCGACGAAGTCGTTCGCCAAGCCAGTGAAGAGTGCGAAGAGAAGCAGCCAAACGACGAGCATGAAATGCCAGTAGGTGGCGCAGAGCTCGATGCCGAGGCGCAGCCTGGCTGATGTCGCGGTGCCCGCTCCGCGCGATCTCACTCTGGTCCGCGCCAGCACTGCCAACCCGCCGACAATGTGGAGGCCATGCAGCCCGGTCAGCATGTAGAAGAAGCTGTTCGCCGGATTGTCGACGAGCAGATAGCCCGCCGCGACGAGCTGCAGCCAGGCCACGATCTGCCCGGCGAGGAAAAGAACCGTGGTGGCGAGCGCCACGTCGAGCCCCAGTCGCACGCCTTCGTCGGCGCCGCGGCGCGCTTCGACGACAGCCCATTGCAGAGCTGCACAGCTGCCGATCAGCATGGCTGTATTTGCCCATAGAAGCCGCGGAATGGGGATCGCCCACCAATCGGAGCCGCTCATTCGCGAAAGATACGCGCTGGCCAACAGAGAAAAGAGTGCACCGACAACCGCGAGAAAAATGCCGAGACCGAACTTGGCGACGGGAATCGGCGGCCTCGCTGCGCCCTGGATGTCGTCAAGCGTCCCGATCTCCGCCCATGGCTTCGACATCAACCTTTGCCCGGAGAGCCACCAGATGATGATCGCGGCTACTCCCGCGAGAAAGACGAGGATGACGGTCATGCCGGCGCCCTCGACAGTCCGACCATGGGCGGCTGGTTCTGGGGTATGAAGTCTTCGGGAGCGCCGGGTACGCTGTAATCGTAGGCCCAGCGATAGACGATCGGAAGATCCTTGCCCCAGTTGCCATGAGCAGGCGGCGTCTCAGGCGTCTGCCATTCGAGCGTCGTCGCGCGCCACGGGTTGCCGCCGGCCTCGCGACCGTGGAACAGGCTCCAAACAAGATTGAACAGGAACACCATCTGCGCCGCGCCGACAACAAGCGCGGCGACCGAAATGAACATGCTCAGCGTATGCACTGACGGCGGAATGAAGACCGTGTCGCCAAGCTCGAAATAGCGGCGCGGCACACCCACGAGACCAACGTAGTGCATGGGGAAGAAGATCGCGTAGGCGCCGACGAAGGTGACCCAGAAATGGATCCTCCCGAGAACCTCGTCCAGCATCCGCCCGGTGATCTTCGGATACCAGTGATAGATCGCGCCAAAGACCACCATGATGGGAGCCACACCCATCACCATGTGGAAGTGCGCGACCACGAACATCGTATCGGACAACGGCACGTCGACCACGACGTTGCCAAGGAACAGTCCCGTCAAACCGCCATTGACGAATGTCACAATGAACGCGATGGCAAACAGCATCGGCAGTGTCAGGTGGATGTCGCCTCGCCACAGCGTGAGCACCCAGTTGTAGACCTTGATCGCAGTCGGCACGGCTATGATCAGGGTCGTCGTGGCAAAGAAGAATCCGAAGTTCGGGTTCATGCCGCTGACATACATGTGGTGCGCCCAGACGACGAAGCTCAGGGCTCCGATGATCACGATCGCCCAGACCATCATCCGGTAGCCGAAAATGTTCTTGCGCGCGTGCGTACTGATAAGATCGGAGACGATGCCGAAGGCGGGAAGCGCCACGATATAGACCTCGGGGTGCCCGAAGAACCAGAAGAGGTGCTGGAAGAGGATCGGGCTTCCACCGTCCGACGGGAGTTGCTCGCCCATTTCGACAATTGCCGGCATGAAGAAGCTGGTGCCGAGCAGCCGATCAAACAGCATCATGACCGCCGCGACGAAGAGCGCCGGAAAGGCAAGCAACGCCATCACGGTCGCGGTGAAAATGCCCCAGACGGTCAATGGCATCCGCATCAGTGTCATGCCGCGCGCCCGCCCCTGCAGTACGGTGACGACGTAGTTCAGCCCGCCCATCGTGAAGCCGATGATGAAGATGATGAGCGACGACAGCATCAGGATGATGCCCCAGTCGCGCCCACCCGGCGTGCCTGATGTCAATGCCTGCGGCGGATAGAGCGTCCAGCCCGCACCCGTTGGACCGCCCGGCGCGAAAAAGCCCGCGACGAGCACGATGACGGCGAGCAGGTAGAGCCAATAGCTCAGCATGTTCGCATAGGGGAACACCATGTCGCGCGCGCCGACCATCAGCGGAATGAGGTAGTTCCCGAAGCCGCCGAGAAAGAGCGCCGTCAGCAGATAGATCACCATGATCATGCCGTGCATGGTGATGAACTGGTAATAATGATCCGCGTCGATGAAGGAAAAATAGCCGGGAAAGCCGAGCTGCAGGCGTATCAGCCAGGATAGAACGAGCGCTACGAAACCAATGGCGAACGCCGTCAGGGAATACTGGATGGCGATGACCTTGGCATCCTGGCTGAAGACATACTTCGTCCACCAGCTCTTCGGATGATAGAGCTCGACGTCCGCGACCTCGGCGGGCGGGATGACGTCGCCGGCACTGGTCGGAATATCAACCATCGGATGCCTTCCTTCCTCCTCCCGTCACGGCCGCTCCTCGGCCGCGACGCCGGCCTACTCGGCCGGTTCAACCGCTGCCATCAGCTGCGAGAATGTCTGTTGCTGCGCCAGCCACTCCTGATAGGCGTCCGCCTCGTCGACGACGACCGTTCCTCGCATCTGCGCATGTGCAACGCCGCAAAGCTCCGCGCACAACACCTCGAAGGTGCCCGTTCGCGTCGGCGTGAACCAGAAATAGGTGACCGAGCCTGGGATCATGTCCATCTTGGCGCGGAACTCCGGAACATAGAAATCATGCAGCACGTCGATCGAGCGCAGGTGGACACGGATCGGCTTGCCGATCGGGAGATGCAGTTCGCCGCCTGCGATGATGATGTCGTCCAGGCCGGCTGGATCGTTCCTGATCACGCCGAGAGGGTTGTCGGCGGAAACGGCACGATTGTCCGCCCTGCCCAGCTGACCGTCGGCGCCCGGCAACCGGAAATTCCACAGCCATTGCTGACCGATGACTTCGACTTCTGCCGCTCCCGCCGGGACGGTGATGAACTGGTTCCAGACGACGAGGCCCGGCGCGAGCATCGCTCCCACGCCAAGGGCCGTGCTGCCGGCAAGCCACCATTCCAGGCGCTTGTTCTCCGGCTCGTAGGCCGCCCGGTTACCGGGCTTATGCCGAAAACGATAGATGCAATAGGCCATGAAAGAGATCACGGCGACGAAGACGATACCGGTGATCCAGAACGTGATGATGATGGTATTGTCGATGTAGTTCCAGTTCGAGGCGATCGGAGTCCACCACCACGGGCTGAACAAGTGGAATGCCACCGACCCGACAACGATCAGAACGAGAACCAGCACGACAACCATGCGTTCCTCCCAAGCCCCTGCCGGCCGCGGAAATTACCCGCAATCCGTCGGCACTTACGTTAGGACTATCTCATAAACAGGACATCACGGCAATGGCACGAGAGGAACCTCGCCAGACTGTCGACGAAGCTTCAATAAGCTGATTTTATTTCGAGAATTGCTTGAGATAGGCGATCAGATTGAGAATTTCGCCGTCGTCCTTCAGACCGATGAACACCATCTTCGTGCCCTTAACCTTCAGCTTTGGGTTGTGAAGATAATCGCGTAACGAATTTTCATCCCAGACCAACCCGGCTGTGCCTGCGGCCTTCATCGCGGGCGAATAGGCAAAATTCGGATGCGTGCCGGCGGTTCGGCCGAACAGGTGGTTCAACGACGGACCCACCTTGTTCTTGTCGGTATCCGCCACATGACAGACCGCGCACTTCTTGAATACCGTTTCCCCGGCCGCCGCATCGCCTTCTTGGGCAATGGCGGCCGAGGCGGGAAGACAGATCAGTGAAATCAAAACAGCAAGACCACGGTAACGCATAGCAAGCCTGATCCTCCAAAGGTTGCTCGAAACCGACCGCGCGCGATTTGCGGCGTGCGCCGTCCATCACATTTGTATCGCCACAATGTCGTGCAAACGACATGTGTGATCAAGCAAAGCTATGGTCCGGCTGCGTTAAGTCAATTCACACAAATGGCTGTGGGACCTGAACCGCCCGGGATGCGCGACATTAGGCCGCAGCGCGGAGGAAGTTTCCGAGCCCAGCAAAAAGCTCGACCGATTTCAATCTTGCCTCGACGTCATGGATCGGCATCGAAATGATGACCTCGTCGGCTTCCGTCTCGGCCAGGAACTGCGTGAGCTTTGCTTCAGCCGTCTTCTGCGAACCGACGACGGCGTAGCGAAGCGTATGCTCCACGGTCAGCTTTTCCATCGGCGACCAGAAGCTCTCCATATCCTCGACCGGGCGCGGGAACTGACCGCGCACGTTGCGACGCAGGTTGACGAACTGCTGCTGGGCGGAGGTGAAATGATACTGCGCCTCCTCATCCGTCGCGGCGACTGAACCCATGACGCCGACCATGACATAGGGCTTGTCGAGCACGGCAGACGGCTTGAATCGGCTGCGGTAGATGTCGATGGCATCGAGCAGCGAATCCGGCGCGAAGTGCGAGGCGAAGGCATAGGGCAGCCCGAGCATCGCGGCGAGCTGTGCGCTATAGAGGCTGGAGCCAAGCAGCCAGATCGGCACATTGGAATTCATGCCTGGAACAGCGAGGGTCGCCTGGTTCTCAATCGGCGCGCCAAGCAGCTGCTGCAACTCGACGACATCGTTCGGGAAGCTCTGCGCCCCGGCGTCGAGATTGCGCCGCAGCGCCTGTGCGGTACGCATGTCGGTGCCGGGCGCCCGGCCAAGACCGAGATCGACCCGGCCCGGGAACAGCGCCTCCAGCGTCCCGAATTGCTCGGCAATGACCAACGGCGAATGGTTCGGTAGCATGATGCCGCCCGAGCCGATACGAATGCGCTTGGTCGCGGCGCCGACATGGCCGATCACGACAGCCGTCGCCGCGCTGGCAATCCCCGGCATGCCATGATGTTCCGCCAGCCAGAAACGGCTGTATCCGAATTCTTCGGCCTTCTGCGCCATGCGCGCCGAACTCTCGAGCGACTGGCGGATCGTCCCGCCTTCTGGAACGGGAGAGAGATCAAGAATGGAAAAGGGAACCATGGCGAAGCCTGTCGGTCGTTGAAAGGACAGGTTTATGTAGGTCTGGATGCCGCCCATTCCAAACAACTCGGAAAAGAAAGAGGGCCGGTCTCCCGGCCCTTTCGTTCACTCTGCCAATCGCCCTGCTCAGGCCCGACGTCTAAGGACGTGCACCTCGGCACTCTGGTGCACCTGCGTCAGCGTAAAATTCGCCAGCTGACGGTCCATTTCGACCGCTTCGGTGGCTAGCCGGTGAATCGCTGCCGTTGTTTCCTCGACCATGGCAGCGTTCTGCTGCGTCATCGCCTCCAGTTCGGATACCGCCGTGTTGATCTGGCGCAGCGTGTCGGCTTCCTCGCGGGTCGTTTCCATGATCTCGCTGATCTGGCCGTTGATCGCCTCGACATGGCTGCCGATCCCGGTCAGCGCGTCGCCGGCACGCTCGACGAGGGATACGCCCATTTCCACCTCATGCGTGGACTTTTGCAGCAGGCTCGCGATCTCCTTTGCAGCGCTCGATGAACGCTGCGCCAGTTCACGCACTTCCATGGCGACGACTGCAAAGCCCTTGCCGGATTCGCCTGCGCGCGCTGCCTCGACGCCGGCATTGAGCGCCAAAAGGTTGGTCTGGAAGGCAATCGCATCGATAACGGCGATGATCGAATTGATCTGGCGCGACGAGGCCTGGATCGCCTCCATCGCGGCAACCGTCTCGCGCATGATCTGGCTGGAGCCGGTCGTCTCCCGCTTGGCGTCACGGGCGATCCGTTCGGCCTGTTCGGCACGCTCGATCTGAACGCGGACCGACTGGGTGATTGCATCGATGGCGTTTGCAGTCTCGGTGATCGAGGCGGCCTGACGCTCAGTGCGGCCGGCCAGCTCATCGGCACCGGTGCGCATTTCCTCGGAGCCCGCACGCACCGCCATGGAGTTGCCGCCGATTGCCGTCATCGTTTCGCTGAGCACCGCCAAGGCTTCATTGAAATTGACGCGAAGGCTTTCGAGTTCGTTCGGGAAGCGCGTCTCGATCTGATAGGCAAGATCGCCATTGGCAAGATGGTGCAGACCCTCGTCGATCGCTTGAACGACCTCCTGCAGTGTCCGGGCCTCAGCCTCGCGCTCGGCCATATGTTGCTGGCGATCCCGTTCCGCGCGCGCTCGCGTTTCGTTGCTGGCCGCTTCGAGCTCGCGGCTTTCGACCAGCGACTGCTTGAACCGCGCCAAGGCCTTGGCCATCGTGCCGATTTCGTCGCCGCGGTTTTGGCTACCGATCTCGACTTCGAGGTTGCCATCGGCAACATCGCGGGTGGCGCCGGCAAGGCGAGCAAGCGGCGAGAAGAGCAACTTGGTGATTGCCCACGTCGCAACGGCCATGACGACGAGGACACCGAACGCGATCATCGTCAGCAGAGTGGCGATTTCCAAGGAGCCGGCGTTAAGCTCGCTGAGGCGCACGCTTTCCACGACGAGGAAGCGCGAACCCTTATAATCGATGCCGCGGACATAGGCTCGCGCCGAGCCATCGGCGCGATCGAAGTCGTCGACCGTCATGCCCTTTGCCGACAACGCGTCCTTCGCGAATGTGAAAGGCGCGGTATCGAGCGTCACGAGCTGGCCGGTCGCCTTGACGCCAATCGCCGAGCCGTCATCCGAGATGATTGCCGCCTGCGCCGTGCTGTCGGCCACGATGCCCTTGGCGAGAATGCTGGTAATGATGTCTTCGCGCACCTTGAAGAGCATCACGCCCTTCGCGGCGCCGAGCTTGACGATCGGCACGGCATAGAAGATTGCCGACTTGCCGCTTGCGGCATCGACGCGAAGACCGGAGAAGCCCGTGGGGGCGGAATCATCCGTCGCCTTCGCGGTGTTCTCGATCGCCTTGGCGAAGGCGAGACCGGCGCCGGTCGACTTCCATGCATCGGTCTTCAGGTTTTCGGCGAAATCGTCGTTCTTCTTGTAGGAGTAGAGGACGTTCGCGTCGAGATCGGCAATCAGCAGGTCGCTGAAGGCGGTGTTTTCGAGGTCCCGAGCCACTTCGCTCTGCGTCGTCTCATGGTTGGAATAGTAGAAGCCGCTTGGCGCCTCCGGCTTCATCAGCTTCTCGCGCTGGTCGGCCGGGTTCGGATTGTTGGTAATGAACACCTTCTTCAATTCGGCGCGGGTATCGCCCGACGTCTTCTCGATGGTCTTCCAGCCGCTCTTCAGGCTCGTGATCGACATCTGCAGCGCTTCGATGCGCGCAATCGAGTTTGCCTGGTTTTCCAGTTGCTTCAGCTGATCCTGCAGCATGTCGCCGCGGAAGATCAGGACGCTCTCCTTTGCCTTGAGGGCCTGTTCGCCGGAAATACGGCTGCTGGCGAAGTAAGCGAGAACGTTGATGACCGCAATCGAGAGCGCGGTGAGCAGAATGAAGGTAGCGATGACCTTGAAGGACAGGGATTGAAATCTCTGAACCATGAACGATGAACCCTTCCGGAACGGCACATGCCGGCAGAACGCGGAACGTCCGACCGGTTGACCTGTAAACAGAACACGGGAGCCTTGCCTTCTGTGGAAGGGAGCTCCTCTGACATTTTATGGTTCAAAGTCGGCTATGGAGCTTAAATTGCCGTAAACAGCCGCCCTGAAAAACAACGAATGTTTTTGTTTTGTTCACTTATCGATGGCAGTTATTTCGTGACTGCAATAGGGTGAAGCATGCAAAATACGATTCGCATCATCGGCGTCGATCCGGGCCTGCGCCGCACGGGCTGGGGAATTATCGACACGCTCGGCAACTCCTTGCGCTTTGTCGCATCCGGCACGGTGACCTCGGACGGAGACATGGATCTAGCCTCGCGCCTTTGCCAACTGCACGATGGATTGGCGGATGTCGTGCATAGCTACCAGCCGGATGAGGCTGCAGTCGAACAAACTTTCGTCAACAAGGATGCCGTTGCGACGCTGAAGCTCGGCCAGGCCCGTGGCATTGCAATGCTCGTCCCCGCTCGCGCCGGCCTGCCGGTTGCCGAATATGCCCCGAACGCCGTCAAGAAGGCGGTCATCGGCGTCGGCCACGGCGAGAAGAAACAGATCCACATGATGCTGAAGATCCTGATGCCGAAGGTCGAATTCAAAGGCGACGACGCGGCCGACGCGCTGGCGATCGCCATCTGCCATGCTCACAACCGCGGTAGCAGCCGCATGCGGCAGGCAGCGCTTGCCGGCTAATCTTCACTGAGAACCCACCGAACGGACCAAATGCATGATCGGCAAGCTTAAAGGCACCATCGAAGAAATCGGCGACGACTATGTCCTCGTTGATGTCCACGGCGTCTGCTACGTCGCCTTCTGCTCGGCGCGCACCCTGTCCCGCCTCGGTTCGGTGGGCGAGGCCTGCGTGCTCTTCATTGAGACCTACGTTCGCGAAGACCAATTGAAACTCTTCGGTTTCATGACCGCCCTGGAGAGGGAATGGTTCAATCTTCTGCAAAGCGTTCAGGGGGTTGGTGCGAAGGTGGCTCTCGCCGTGCTGTCGACGCTGCCCCCGAGCGAACTTGCCAACGCCATCGCGCTGCAGGATCGTACGGCCGTCTCGCGCGCCCAGGGTGTTGGCCCCAAGGTTGCCGTGCGCATCGTCACCGAACTTAAGAATAAGGCGCCGGCCTTCGCAGGCGAAGCCTCCGGCACCATCGGCCTCAAGCAGGAGCTCGGCGAAGGCGTCGCCGCCGCCCCGGTCGCGGACGCGGTTTCCGCGCTGACAAACCTCGGTTATTCGCGTGATCAGGCCGCCAACGCCGTTGCCGCAGCGATGAAAACCGCCGGTGAAGGCGCTGACAGCGCGAAGCTCATCCGGCTCGGGTTGAAGGAATTGGCTCGCTGATCCCTCTGCCCAGGCGGGTGTCAAAGCCGCTGGCTTGGTGTATTGGTCACGAGCGTTTGAAGATTGGGAAATGTCAGCATGAGTGAAGCCGCGCGCCTGATATCCTCGGAAAAGCGAGGAGAGGACCTGGATGTGACGCTGCGGCCGCAATCGCTTGATGAGTTCACCGGCCAGGCGGAGGCGCGTGCGAACCTGAAGGTCTTCATAGAGGCGGCGAAGAATCGCGGCGAAGCACTCGACCATGTGCTTTTCGTCGGCCCGCCCGGCCTCGGCAAGACAACGCTTGCGCAGATCATGGCGAAGGAACTCGGCGTCAATTTCCGCTCCACCTCCGGCCCGGTTATCGCCAAGGCAGGCGATCTTGCGGCCCTTCTGACCAATCTCGAGGAGCGCGACGTGCTCTTCATCGACGAAATCCACCGCCTCAACCCGGCTGTCGAGGAAATCCTTTATCCCGCGATGGAGGATTTCCAGCTCGATCTCATCATCGGCGAAGGCCCTGCCGCGCGCTCGGTCAAGATCGACCTGTCGAAATTCACCCTCGTCGCGGCAACGACGCGTCTCGGCCTTTTGACCACGCCGCTGCGCGACCGTTTCGGCATTCCCGTCCGTCTGAGCTTCTACACCGTCGAGGAACTGGAGCTGATCGTGCGTCGCGGCGCGCGCCTGATGAACCTTCCCATGACCGATGAGGGTGCGCGGGAAATCGCCCGTCGCGCCCGCGGCACGCCGCGTATTGCCGGTCGCCTGTTACGCCGCGTGCGCGATTTCGCCGAAGTGGCGAAGGCCGAGGCCGTCACCCGCGAGATTGCCGACGAGGCGTTGACGCGGCTGCTCGTCGACAATATGGGCCTCGACCAGCTCGACAAGCGTTATCTCAACATGATCGCGGTCAATTTCGGCGGCGGCCCCGTTGGAATCGAGACCATCGCCGCGGGGCTCTCCGAACCGCGCGATGCGATCGAGGACATCATCGAGCCTTACATGATTCAGCAGGGCTTCATCCAGCGTACCCCACGCGGCCGCGTTCTCACGGCGACCGCCTGGAAGCATCTCGGCATGCAGCCCCCGAAGGATCTCGAAGCGGCGCAGTTTCGTTTGTTCCAGGAAGACGACTGACGCTTGCGGGTGGCCCCGTCAAGAAGGGAGTTATCTGATGCCGACGTTCGACCCCTGCAGGACCGCCCGCAAACTTGCCTTTAACAATGCGCTTGCGAACCACCGGCTGCATGAGGCTTGCGGCCGGTTGCTGCCGGGAGAGTTCGAGGCTGCGCGGGTAAGCTTCTTTCCGTCGATCAAGGCGACACTCAACCATATTCTGACGGTCGACTGGTTTTACATCGATGCGCTCGAAGGCGGCATGCTTGGGCCTGCCGCCTGGGACGTCGAGGAACCGTTCGACGATATCGCAAAGCTTGCAGCAGAGCAGGCCAAAGTCGATCGTCGGCTGGTCGCGCTCTGCGAAGCCGCCACCCCGGAAAAGCTGGCGTCGGTGACCGAGATCCATCGCACCGAACGCATCCAGCGCGAGCGGATGGAGGACGTTTTGAACCATCTGTTCCAGCATCAGACGCATCATCGCGGCCAGGTTCACGCGATGCTGGCGGGAACGAGCGTGCCGCCGCCACAGCTCGACGAATTCATCGTTGCAGACGATGGTCGCTTCCGGAGCGGCGATCTCGCCGCTCTCGGCTGGAGTGAAGACTATTTGATGCGCTAACCTCTGAAGGGAACGATGCGCTCTAGTCCTGCAGTCGCGCCTTCAGCCCGTCGATGATCGTCTTGCTCAGGAGCTCATAGTTCTCATCAAAGTGGTGGTCGCCGGCAAGGGCGATCACATCCACACCGCTGTCCTTCAGATCAGGGCAAGCCACCTCGTCGTCATCTTCCTTTCCGTAGATGCACTGGACGATCTTCGGATCGACCTTCTTCAGGTCATCAACCGGGTCGCCACCGGCACCTTCGGTCTTCTGGCCGAGCCATCCCATGACGGAGATCTGGTAATCCACCTCGTGCGAGAGAGACAGCAGCGACATCTGCGCGATAGCCGCCTTGGCGGCAGGCTTCAGACGTGAATAGGCGGCAGGCACGACGTCGGCGCCGAAGGAATAGCCGATGAGCAGAACGTGCTTCACCTTCCACTGCTTGCGATAAAGCTCGATAATCTTGCTGAGATCGTCTGCCGTTTGCTGCGGCTCCCGTTCCGACCAGAAATAATGAAGCGAGTCGACGCCGACGACAGGGACGCCCTGCTTCTGCAGCGCCGCACCGACCTCCTTATCGATGTCGCGCCAGCCGCCGTCACCGGAGTAAATGATCGCCATCGTATCGAAGGCCGGCTTGGCATCCAGAATGGTGAGCGGCAGGCCGAGCGGATTGTCGGCACTGCCGGAGGCGTCGATCAGGTCCGAGAGCATGTCGCCAAGCGTGGTCTGCGCATCATCGCCGGAGTCGCGAATCTCGATGTCGGAATGCTGCTTCTTGAGCTCCTCGACATGCGCGCGACCGTCCTTGTTTGCTGATGCCGTGAACGACGCGATGATCGGGTCCGGCAGCGATGTGTCGCTAAGCCCATAGATCATGCGATCGCCGACCGTCTGCTTCTTCGCCGGCGTGCAGAGCTCCTTGGTAAGCGGGATGCCCGCAACCGGATCGATCACCAGCGTTTGGCCGATGGTCGCATCGGGGGTCTGCGCAGCAATTGCGAGTGCCAGCGCGCCGCCCTCGCCGACGCCGGCCACGATCGGCAGATGGTATGCGCTGTTACCAGCCGCGCGCTGGACCTGCTGGCTCAGCGATTCAATATCGGACACCATGTAGATGCAGCCATCATTCTGGCTGACGTCGTAGTTCCTGAGCGCTTCCATGTAGGAGGCGAAGTCGATGCCGATGACGACGGCCCCTTGTTCGACGAGCCGGTCGGCCTCCGCCTTTTCGTTGTCGCCCCAGCCGGCACCATCCGATATCAGCACGACGGCCCCTTTCACGTCGCCATCGGGCAGGAAGATATGCGGAGAAGGGATAAGCCCGGTCTCAAAGCTCTGCGTCGTCTCGGTCGCCGCCATTGCAGCCGGAACGGACAGTGACAGGGCGCAGACGGCTGCAAGAAGGTGTCTTTTCATCATTTCCTCACTACCCCTCTCAATCCGCCGCCGATCAGGAATGTTGCGTCCATCAGAGCGAGCATCGGATTGCCTCCACCCGAAACCGCAAGATATCGCGGATGCCATTGCGGGTGAAACTTTGATTTGAAAGCCCTGAGGCCCTTGAAGTTATAAAACCGCTCGCCGTGCTCGAAGACAGTGCTGCCGATGCGGTCCCATACCGGTGCCATCTCGCGCTTCGACATGCCCGAGAGCGGCGCCATGCCGAGATTGAAATGCGAAAATCCCTGGTCGCGCAGGTATTCCATGATCTGGACGAAGAGGAAGTCCATCGCCCCCTTCGGCGCATCCGGTGAGAACCGCATCAAGTCGATGGTCCCCTCGTCCTTCGCTGCCGTTATCAGGATATTGGCGAAGGCGACAATCCTGCCTTCACGCTTCAGGATGCCAACCGGCTGGGCAACGATATAGTCAGGATCGAACGCACCGAGCGAGAAACCCTTCTCCTTGGCATTGTGATCCTCGAGCCAGGCATTCGAGACCGCGGCAAGCGCATCCATCGCAGCGGGAACGTTTTCCGGCGCGATCACCTCGAATTCAAGGCCGTCACGCTGCGCACGGCTCGCGGTTTGCCGCAGGTTTGCCCACTTGCCGCCTTTCATCTCGAAAGTCTTCAGATCGGCGACGGCAAGCTCACCCAGTTTGAACGCGCGCAGGCCCGCATCGGCACAGTGGGAAAGAAGCGCCGGCGAGATCTGGTAAAAGACCGCGCGGCAGCCGGCGGCTCGCGCGGACTCCACGAAACGCCAGACCAGCTCTGGAATGGCGCTGCGCTCGCCGATCGGATCGAAAAGAGCGATCCACGATCGCCCCTGCCTGCCGTACATGATGAAGGCGTCGCCTTTCTCGGAAAACATGATGCTCTTGTCGCCCATGCGCACCAGATTGGCGTCGGCGAAGCGCTGCTTCTCGACGATGTCCACCGCCCGCTGCAAGGCATCCGTTGACGCGGGCTCCGGTTTGACCGCGACCGGACGAAGGAGGCTGAAGATCGCAATCGCCGAGGAAATGATGGAGATGCCGAGCACAGCACGCAGACCACGTGGCGCTTCATCGGCGAATTCGAACTGCCACCAGAGCTCGCTGCTGTACTCGACGTCGCGGTAGACGAAGAGCAGGATCACGATCGCACCGACGCAGATGACGGCGATGGCCGTCAGCCACGATGCCGTCAGCGTCTGGTTGAGAAGGGACGCATGTCTGCGGAACAGTCGGCGGCTGACGAAGAGGCCGAAAATCAGGAAGCCGAGGAAACATGCCTCGACCAGCGCAATCGCCTTCAGCAGAGATAGCGTCAACGCCGCTGCGGCCGACAGGATCGATACCCACCAGGCGCCGTCGAGCTTCTGGCCGAGGCCCCGTGCGGCAACGACCAACGCCAGCCCCAGAACGCTCGACAGGAAATGCGCGCCTTCGACGATCGGCAGCGGCAGATAGTTCGCAAGAAACGCGAGGTTCTGGTCCGGCGTCGGCGTCACGCTCGAGAAGACCAGCATGACGCCGAGGAGCAGCGACAGCGTCGAGAGCAACTGCGGCATCAACCGGATGCCAATCCGCCGGATGCCTGACGCAACCGGGTGATCCGCAAATCGGCGGAGCTCGGTCGCCGACACCGCAAGGACGGCGATCAACAGCGGCAGAACATGATATATCAGGCGATAGAGCACCAGCGAGCCAAGCACAGCATCGATGTTCACAGCACTGCCGAGCGAGGCGATGATAACGGTCTCGAACACGCCGAGACCGGCTGGCACGTGACTCAAGACGCCAAGGCCGACAGCAATCGCATAGACGGCCAGGAACACCGGCCAGCTGATCGCCGCCTGCGGCAGCAGCACATAGAGGACGGTCGCCGAGGCGGCGATGTCGAAGGCGGTGACCAGAAACTGCCGCGACCAAGTACGCGAGTCCGGCAGTCGGATCTCGATCGGCCCAAGGTGGATCGCCCGCCCGTCGCGCCCCATGAACATGATGACGCCAAGGCCCGCGATGACGGCACCGGCCAACAGCCTGAGAGTGAGGCTACCGACATTGATCAGTGGCGCGATTTCATCAGCAATGATCAGGAGCGCGATTGCCGCGACCCCTGCAAGCCCGAGCCCGAACGACAGCGTCACGAATGCAATGACCCGGCCGATCTCCTCAGGCGTCAAGCCGAGGCGCGAATAGGCGCGATACCGGATTGCACCGCCGCTCAGTGCGCCAAAACCTGCCGTGTTGCCGACCGCATAGGCGCTGAAGCCGGTCAGCGCCACCTGTGGAAACGGCAGCTTGCGGCCAACATATTCGATGGCGTTCACGTCATAGAAGACAAGGGCGAGGAAGCTCAGGCCGGTGAAGACCAGCGCAAGCACGATCGAGCTGACCTTGGTGTCAGCCAGCGCCTGAACCACATCGTCGTAACGCACCTCGTTCGTCAGCTGCACAATCGCAAAGCCAACGAGACAGAACAGCGCGAGTGTCGCCAATGCCGTCAGGAGCGCGCGATAGCGTCTGAACAATCTACGCACCGAAGATTCGTCGGCGTCTTCGATTTCTTCCAACTTGCCGTGTCCCGACATCTCGTACCGTCGCAATATTCCAGTTTGGTGGGAATCATGTTCGAAACACGTAACATGGGCGGCCCGCAAGCTCTATGAATGCGTAGCCTGCCCCGCCCTGACCCACCGTTGTCGCCTGCTTCATCTCCAATTGGGGCAAATTTGGCGCAGGGCGCGCCCGCGCACATTGCAATTTCGTAACGTTGACAAGGCTGGGGCGGCAATAGGAGGATTGCGCGAGGTCGGCTTGATCCGAGAGCAAGGACGTCGGACGCTACACTGCAGGCTCATCCGAACTTGGGCGTTGCGAAAGGTGACGGGCGGCGGCGGCGTGTGCCTCAGCCTCGTGCCCTTCGCTGGAAACCTGCACCGTCGGCACAGCAAATTCGATGCCGTTTTCCTTGAAGGCATTGCGGATCATGGCCAACGCATTGCGGCGGATGACGAACTGTTCGCCGGGCTTGGTCATCATTGCCAGCCGGATGACGATCGCAAACTCGCCGAACTGTTCAACGCCCTTCATCTTCAGTGTTTCGATGATGTGCGGGCTGTAATCGGGATTATCCAGCAACTGCTGCCCGATCTGCTTGATCACCTTCTTCGCCTTCACAAGGTCGGTGTCGTAGGTCACGTTGAGGGTGATCTTATCGATGGTCCAGTCACGGTTGAGGTTCTTGACCGCGCCGAGTTCGCCGAAGGGCACCGTCGTCAGCGGCCCACGGTGATGCCGCAGCCGCACCGAACGCAGGCTGAAGGCCTCGACGACGCCCTTGTGGCTGCCGCTCTCGATATACTCGCCGACGCGAAAGGCATCGTCCCAAAGATAGAACATGCCGCTGATGACGTCCTTCACGATGGTCTGCGCCCCGAAACCGACGGCAACGCCGACCACCCCGGCGCCCGCAATCAGCGGACCGATCTGGACACCCAGGCCCGAGAGCACCATGAGAACAGCAATAACCGCGATAACGACGGCGAGAATATTGCGGAAAATCGGCAACAAGGTTTGCAGGCGGGCGCGGCTGGCCCTCTCCTCGTCCGTCATCGCGCCTTCGATACGAGAGTCATCGAGCTTGCCGTTGATGTAGGCACGCGCCAGGTGCCACAACAAATCGGCAGCCAGCAGGATGACGATGCCGCCGATCGCACCACGGGCAAGGCGGTCGATCATGGTCTCTCCCGCCGCCATCCGGTCGGCCACAAGCCCGATCATGCGACCGAACCAGAAGGCTGCAGCTGTGATGATGAGCGCGCGAACACCGCGGTCAAGCAGCACGGTAGCGATCCGGCGCCCGGCGAGAAAGCCTGCCTCCGCCTGATGCAAGGAACGAACCGCCAGCGTTGCGACGGAAAGTGCGCGCGGCAAAAGCACGGCATAAATCCCGAGCCACAGCAGTAGGTTGAACCCCGAAACCCAGAGAATCCAGAGCAGAGCGAAATAGAGCGTCAGTCCCCAGGAAACGCCGATGCTACGATGCTGTCCCTCCTCAACCGGGCGGGACCAGACTGCCTCGACCGCGATGGCAAACAGCCCGATACCGAGGATGTAGGCGACGAAGTAGCGCGCGCCTTCGGAAAAGCCAAGCGGCACCATCAATTGGATCGCTGCCCAGCCGAACGCGAAGTAAATCACGAAGAGCGCGCAACGCCGGAACCAGAAAAGGGCCTGGGCTCGCGAAATCTGGCGCTCGCCATCCGCGCGCGGCAAGGTGGCAAGGGCGACTAGGAGCCGTCCGAACGCGATGGTAAAGCGGGCAACCACGAGCGCGATCGCAATCGCGATGGCCATGGATCGCGTGACAGGCGGCCAGTTGAAAGCAAGCAAAGGTACCAATGTCGCCATGGAAAAGACGATTGCCGGGACAATGCGATAAAGCAGGTTTGCTGTAGCGTGATGGGCAACGGTGACGACTTCGTCGTCGGTCCGTCGGATTCGCGGCTTCGGCACGACCAGACGGAACAGCAGCTCGACAACCGCTCCGGTCAGAAAGAGGGCAATGACTTTCGTCGTTATCAGCACCCAACCGGTCGGCGCAACCTCACGCTCGACGATATCAGAAGCGGACTCGACTTCACCGGGAAGCTCCATTGCGGCATCGGAGACCATTTCGACATGGCGGCGGGCGTGACCGACGAGTTCCGAGAGCGCCGACATTTCGCCAGCTTCTGTCTGGGTGGCAGTCGGCGCCGCCTTCATTTGGGTCGCCATCCACTCTTTCACCTGCCGCGTTTGCATCAGCTCGAGCATCTGCCGAACTTCCGCCGGTGGTTGAGCAGCGGTGGTTGCAGGGGGGACCGAAGGAGGAGTGGCAGTTTGGGCGACAGCAGCCCCCGCGACGGCAAGCACGAACACCGCCGATATCAGCCGCTGCAACATCCCACGTGCGCCAATTGCGAAACCCATCTTCCTTACCCCCGATACGATCTCTCAACAATATATCGTGCTGTATGAAAGAAAAGCCCGCGCAGATGACGCTGCGCGGGCTTAATTAATAGCAAGGGATCGCGGCTCTATGCCTTTGGCTTCTCGACGTGGCCGCCGAAGCCCGCACGCATCGCCGAGAGCACCTTGTTGGCGAACTCGTCATTGTCGCGCGACGAGAATCGGCCGTGGAGCGCGGCGCTCAGGACCGGCGTCGGCACACTTTCATCGATCGCAGCCATGATCGTCCAGCGGCCCTCGCCGGAATCGGAAACGCGGCCGGTATACTTCGTGAGGACGGGATCCGCATGCAGCGCGTCGGCCGTCAGATCGAGCAGCCACGACGTAATGACGCTGCCGCGGCGCCACACTTCGGCAATATCAGGCAAATTGAGATCGTAGCGATAGTATTCGGGATGCGCCAAAGGTGCGGTTTCGGCGTCGACCTCGTGCGTGACCGCACCGACATTGGCATGCTTCAGGATATTCAGCCCCTCGGCATAGGCGGCCATTAGGCCATACTCGATGCCATTGTGCACCATCTTGACGAAGTGCCCGGCGCCGTGCGGACCGCAATGGAGATAGCCCTGCTCCGCAGTGCTATCCGGATGCGCACTACGACCCGCGGAAGGAGCGATGTCCCCCTGCCCCGGCGCCAGAGACGCAAAGATCGGCGACAGAGACTGGACGATCCCTTTCTCGCCACCGATCATCAGGCAATAGCCACGTTCCAGGCCGAAGACACCGCCACTGGTACCAACATCAACATAGTGGATGCCCTTGGTGATCAGTTCGGCACCACGCCGGATATCGTCATGATAGTATGAGTTGCCGCCGTCGATGATGATATCATCGTCGTGCAGCAGCGGCAGAAGCTGGGCAATGACCTTATCGGTGATGGCTGCCGGCAACATCAGCCAGACAGCGCGTGGCCGCGACAGCTTCGAGACGAACTCTTCAAGAGAGGCACTGCCGACGGCCCCCTTGCCGACGAGATCGGCAACGCTTTCCGGCTTGGCGTCGTAGACGACGCATTCATGGCCATCGCGCATCAATCGCTGGACCATGTAGTTGCCCATGCGGCCCAAACCCACCATGCCAAGCTGCATCTGAAATCTCCTGGAAATTAAATCGATATAATTCCGGAAATTAGCATTCGGATCGCTGCAAGCAAGTGAAGTGTGCGTCACATCTGCGTTGCGCCAGCAGCACAGCACGAAAGGGGTAGAAAGGAAAGTGCGATCCACGGCAACCGATGGATGTTTACGATCCTGGGCGCCTACAAACGTAGGTGGGCACCGTGTGTCCAGGCCCACGAGCCTGGTCAGGGACAGCTCCCTTTGGATCGAGTATGGCCCCAGGGATTGTGGTTCCTGTCGAGAGGCGCAGACCGCATTCCGATATATAAGGCCGATTTCCGCGGCGCGCCAGAGGGCCTGGGAGGCCGCCCTTATTTAATTGAGCTCGGCGGGCGCCCTGCCGTTCAGCTTGTCGGTAATGCCGCGGATACGGCTCGTCACCTCTCCAAGCGCCGCCGCAAGACTCTCTTCAGTGCGGGCATTCGCCGCCAACACAGTATCGCTGGTATTGCGCAGGGTGCCCAGTTCGGATTCGAGATCCGCGACGCGGCGGTTCAGCTCCGAAATTTCGTCCATGACCATGATGCCTGCCATCACGGTAATGCGAAGGTCGCCGATTTCGCCGAATTGGCCCTTGAGATGGCCGACGTAGTTGTCGAAGCGCGTCGCGAGGTCTGTCAGGTGATCTTCCTGCCCTTCCTCGCAGGCCATGCGATAGGCCTTGCCGTCGATCGTTACAGTTACCTGCGCCATGTGCCGCGCCTTTCTATCGGTCCAGAACCGCGCGGATCGTCTCCATGGCGGTTACTAACCGCCGCGAGACCTCGCGATTGACTTCCTCGAGCCGGTTCGCGCGGAACTCGGCCTGATCCAGCTCCTGGGCAAGCTTCGAGCGATCGGCATGAATACGGCGAACCTCGCCTTCGATCTCGCCTTGCTCTCGTTGGTGCTCGATACGCATCTCAACTGCGTTCTCGAGCCCCGAGATTGCTTGCCGCAGCTCGTTAAGTGCTGCTTCCATGATTTTGCCTGTAGGCGTCATGTCTCTTCCGGTTCCCCGCACAAGACCCGCGAATCGGCGCCCGAGACCGATCCAGTATTTCCAAAAGGATACGCACCTCGCCAACGGTGCGTCAATAAAGCCGGCGCCGCGGCTGCCGACCTATTCTGTGGATGACGAAAATCAAACTACCGGCAGCGGCACCGTTCAACTTTTGTAAAAACTGATGGTCAAATGTCTAAAATCGATTGGAGAGGCCTTTGGGGGGCCTTCCATTTGTTGACTTGGCCGTTCCAACTGCTATGTGTCACCCGCTCTCATTGATGGTCTCCACAGGCTTGAGGCCATCCCCCGACACCGGAACCCGTGGAATAGCCATGACCTCCCCTGAACAAAACGACCGGATGGCAAATGCAATCCGTTTCCTCGCCATGGATGCAGTCGAAAAGGCCAATTCCGGGCATCCCGGCATGCCGATGGGCATGGCCGACGTGGCGACGATTCTGTTTACCAAGTATCTGCGGTTTGACCCGAAGAAGCCGCATTGGCCGAACCGTGACCGCTTCGTACTGTCGGCCGGCCACGGCTCGATGCTGCTGTACTCGCTGCTCTATTTGACCGGCTACCCCGACATGACGATCGAGGACCTGAAGCAGTTCCGTCAGATCGGCTCCAAGACCGCCGGCCATCCGGAATACGGCCACGCGACCGGCATCGAAACGACCACCGGCCCGCTCGGCCAGGGCATTGCAAACGCCGTTGGCATGGCGATCGCCGAGCGCAAGCTACGCGATGAATTCGGCTCTGAGCTTCAGGACCATTACACCTACGCCATCTGCGGTGACGGCTGCCTGATGGAAGGCATCAGCCATGAAGCGATCGCGCTCGCCGGCCACCTGAAGCTGAACAAGCTCGTTCTCTTCTGGGATAATAACTCGATCACCATCGACGGCGCCGTCTCGCTGTCGGACTCGACCGACCAGATTGCCCGGTTCAAGGCCGTCCACTGGAACACGATCGAGATCGACGGTCACGACCAGGCTGCCATCGCCGCTGCCATCGAAGCCGCCCACAAGTCCGACCGTCCGACCTTCATCGCCTGCAAGACGATCATCGGCTTCGGCGCCCCGAACAAACAGGGCACCCACAAGGTCCACGGCAACCCGCTCGGCGCCGAAGAAATCGCAGCCACCCGCAAGGCGCTGAACTGGGAATACGAGCCCTTCGTCGTTCCCTCCGACGTTCTCGATGCATGGCGCGCTGCCGGCAGCCGTTCTGTTGACCTCGTCAAGTCGTGGGAAGACGGGCTCGCCAGGTCCGCGCACAAGGCTGAGTTCAGCCGCCGCTTCGCCGGCAACCTGCCGGAAGGCTTCGATGCCGCGATCAGCGCCTACAAGAAGAAGCTCGTCGAAACCAAGCCGACGATCGCCACCCGCAAGGCTTCGGAAGACGCGCTTGAGGTCATCAACGGCTTCCTGCCGGAAACGCTTGGCGGCTCGGCCGACCTGACGCCGTCCAACAACACCAAGACCAGCCAGATGCATTCGATCACGCCGACGGATTTTGCCGGTCGCTACATGCACTGGGGCATCCGCGAGCACGGCATGGCTTCGGCCATGAACGGCATCGCGCTGCATGGCGGTCTTATTCCTTATGGTGGCGGTTTCCTGATCTTCTCGGACTATTGCCGCCCGCCGATCCGTCTGGCAGCTCTCATGGGCATCCGCGTGGTACACGTCCTGACGCATGACTCGATCGGCGTCGGCGAAGACGGCCCGACCCACCAGCCGGTCGAACAGATCGCCGGCCTGCGCGCAGTTCCGAACCTGCAGGTCTTCCGCCCGGCCGACGCCACCGAAACGGCCGAGTGCTGGCAGATTGCCATCAAGGCGAAGAACCATCCGTCCGCACTCGCGCTCACCCGCCAGAACCTGACGACGGTGCGCACCGAGTACAGCGAGAAGAATCTTTGCGAACTGGGCGCCTACACGCTCGCCGGCAAGGCCGACGCAAAGGTGACGATCTTCGCTTCGGGCTCCGAGGTTGAGCTCGCCGTTGCCGCCCGTGCAACGCTCGAAGCCAAGGGCGTCAGCGTCCGTGTCGTCTCAGTCCCCTGCACGGAACTATTCTTCGAGCAGCCGGATGCTTACCGCAAGGAAGTCATCGGCAACTCGCCGGTCAAGATCGCCGTCGAAGCTGCCGTCCGCGAAGGCTGGGATGCCTTCATCGGGCCGGAAAGCACTTTCGTCGGCATGAAGGGCTTCGGCGCGTCCGGCCCGGCCAAGGAAGTCTTCAAGCATTTCGGCATCACCGCGGACGCCGTGGTCGCTGCCGCAGAAGCAAAACTCAGCGCATAACCCTTCAAATCGGCTCCGATTTGAAGAAAGGATTATGCGCAGTTTCCAAGTACTATAGCGTCCATCGCGCGTCATATGCGCGTAGCGCTATAGGGAGCGCTCAGGCGCTCTCCATCTCAATCCGCAAGCCCCATCTCTAGGGAGTGAATGCACATGACTGTAAAGGTTGCCATCAACGGCTTCGGCCGCATCGGCCGTAACGTTCTCCGCGCTATCGTTGAGTCCGGCCGCACCGACATCGAAGTCGTTGCCATCAACGACCTCGGCCCGGTCGAGACCAACGCCCACCTGCTGCGCTACGACTCAATCCACGGCAAGTTCCCTGCCGAGGTAAAGGTTGAGGGCGACACGATCACCGTAGGCGGTGGCAAGCCGATAAAGGTGACGGCGATCAAGGACCCGGCAACGCTGCCGCACAAGGAACTCGGCGTCGACATCGCGATGGAGTGCACCGGCATCTTTACCGCTCGCGACAAGGCGGCCCTCCATCTGGCGGCCGGCGCCAAGCGCGTCATCGTCTCGGCTCCTGCCGACGGTGCCGACCTGACCGTCGTTTTCGGCGTCAACCACGACCAGCTGACCAAGGACCACCTGGTCATCTCCAACGCGTCCTGCACGACGAATTGCCTCGTGCCGGTCGTGAAGGTTCTCGATGACGCTGTCGGCATCGACCACGGCTTCATGACCACCATCCACTCCTACACCGGCGACCAGCCGACGCTCGACACGATGCACAAGGATCTTTATCGCGCCCGCGCTGCGGCTCTGTCGATGATCCCGACGTCGACGGGCGCTGCGAAGGCCGTTGGCCTCGTCCTGCCGCATCTGAAGGGCAAGCTCGACGGCACCTCGATCCGCGTTCCGACCCCGAACGTCTCGGTCGTCGACTTCAAGTTCGTCGCCAAGAAGGCAACGACCGTCGGCGAAATCAACGAAGCGATCAAGGCTGCTGCAAACGGCAAGCTCAAGGGCATCCTCGGCTACACCGACGAGCCGCTCGTTTCCCGCGACTTCAACCACGACAGCCACTCCTCGATCTTCGCAACTGATCAGACGAAGGTCATGGAAGGCAACTTCGTGCGTGTCCTGTCCTGGTACGACAACGAGTGGGGCTTCTCCAGCCGCATGTCCGACACCGCCGTTGCTTTCGCAAAGCTCATCTAAGAGCATCGCGAGATAAATCGTCGAAAGCGGCTCGGGTAACCGGGCCGCTTTTCTTTTGGCGCCAAACTGACTAGCGTCACAGCCACAAGAAAATGCCGGATGAATGGCTGGCGGATTTACCCATGAAAATTCTCATGACGATCATCGTTTTCCTTATGGTCGCGAGCGTGTTGAGCTTGAGCGTCGTTGGCGGGCGCAGTTCGAAGCAGATCGCCGAAGGGCAGCCGCTGATGGCGTCCACACGCGTCATGGGGCCTCGATAATCCGCTCCCTGAGAACGATAGGACTGGCGCGGCCCGGCCGATCACCGTACTGTCGATCGAAGGCAGACTGCACAGAAGCGAAAGAGAATTTGATGGACTACTTTACGATCGAGATCGGCGGACAAGCGATCGCAAGTTTTCGCTCCGAGAATGCCGATGATGCCAAGAATTTCTTCGAGGCCGAGGATTTTCGCGAGGACCTGACGGTCCTGCAATCGCAGGGCAAGCCGGTTTGGGATGGGGCCACCATGCTCACGCTGCGCAAGGCGACTGCCGAAGAGGCAAGCGAAGTCGAACACGCCTACGAGTTCGACGACGATCCGGAGCGCACCATCGACGATGAATTTGTCGTCTTTCTGGTCCCGATTTCCGACATCGCCGAAGACCGGGACGATGAGGGCGACGACGCCTGAGCCGTAGCGATCAGATAAGCGAGCGCTCTAGAAGCGCGCCTGCTGAAGCCCGGCGCGGCTCTTGTGGCCATCACTGATTGCGAGGAAAAGCGCTAGAGCGCGGCTTCTGCCCTGCTATCGCCCGATTTGCTCATACACTCGATTCATAGCTCCTTCGTGAGCGCTCATCCGGCTTTGCCGTCCGGCACGCCAAAACAGCAGCATGAAGCCGCAAAACAGCACGGGTTTGACCGCAAGGTCTACCCATCCTGCTTGTTTTGCCGTTTACTCGTAGCGGGCTTGAGTGACCACGAAAGGGCGATCAGAAATGGGCTGCGGGACCGGGGGCGGTCTGCATTGAATTGTGGGTAAGGGGACAGGCATGGAAGCGTTCTACATCGTCGTACTGGTATCGACGACGCTCGTGCTTCTGGCCGCATTCTCCAGCCTGCTCGCCTTCCGCTTCGGCGCTCCCCTGCTCCTGCTCTTTCTGGCGATCGGCCTGCTTGCGGGAACGGATGGTCTCGGCATCGAGTTCACCAACAATTATCTCGCCTATATCCTCGGCTCCATCGCGCTTGCTGTCATCTTGTTCGACTCCGGCTTCGGAACGCCGGTGCAAGCTTTTAAGCTTGCCGCGGTGCCCTCTCTGACGCTCGCCTCGGTCGGCGTCCTGATGACGGCGGCACTCATTGGCGTCGCAGCCATGTGGCTGCTGAATTTCACTTGGCTAGAGGGCCTGCTGCTTGGCTCCATCGTCGCCTCGACCGATGCAGCCGCCGTCTTCTTCTTGCTGCGCATCGGCGGCATCAACATTCGCGACAAGGTCCGCTCGACGCTGGAAGTGGAATCCGGAACCAACGACCCGATGGCGATCTTCCTGACCATCGCCCTCGTCGAGATTCTGGCCAGCGGCGAACGCTACCACGGCATCAACATCGGCATGCTCGCCATGTTCGTGCAGCAAATGGGCCTCGGCGTGATTCTCGGCCTGCTCGGCGGCATGATGATCTCGCTAATCGTCAGCCAGCTGGAAACCGATCGTGGCCTGACCCCGATCTTCGTGCTGGCCCTGGCGCTGCTGGTCTTCTCGGCTACCGGCGCGGTCGGCGGTAGCGGCTTCCTCGCTGTCTATGTCGCCGGCATCTACGCGGGCAATCGCAAGCTGCAGGGCTATGCCTCCATCAAGCGCTTCCAGGATGGCATGACCTGGCTTGCCCAGATCATCATGTTCCTCGTCCTCGGCCTGCTGGCGACCCCGTCGCAGTTTCCGGCGATCGCCATCCCCGCCGTGCTGCTCGCCCTGTTCCTGATCTTCATCGCGCGCCCGCTCGCCATCTGGCTCTCGCTGCTGCCTTTCGACTACACGCAGCAGGAGATCGGCTTTGTCGCGTGGGTCGGTCTGCGCGGTGCTGTTTCGATCCTGCTCGCCATCATGCCTATTCTCGGCGGCCTGGAGAATGGTCCGGTCTATTTCAATACCGCCTTCATCATCGTGCTCGTCTCGCTTCTGGTGCAGGGCTGGACCATCAAGCCGGTCGCCAAGAAGCTTGGGCTCATCATCCCACCGCGCATGGGCGCCGTCGACAAGGTGGAAGTCGATCTGCCTGGCGCAGCAAACCACGAGCTTTTATCCTACCGCGTCGTCAAGGACAGCCCGGTGCTGCGCGGCGAGCGCATCCCGCGCTGGGCAACGCCGTCGCTCGTCATCCGCGACGGCAAGTCAATGCGCTACCAATATGCCGGCCGGTTGCGCGAGAATGATCTCGTCTATCTCTTCGTCGTTCCTTCCTATTCGCGGCTTCTCGACAAGCTCTTTGCCAGCCGCGCGCCGGTCGAGGAGGACGATGCCGATTTCTTCGGCGCCTTCGCGCTGTCTCCGGCCCGGCCGGCCGCCGATCTCGACGCCGCCTATGGCCCAGGCCTGCTGAACGAATCCGAGAAGGGCCTGACGATCGCCGAGCTGATGAAACACCGTCTGGGCGGCAAAGCCGACTATGCCGACAGGGTGCGCCTCGGCTCCATCATCCTCATCGTCCGCGACCTCGACGACCAGGATCACATTACCTCGGTCGGCATGTCGCTCGAGGCTCTGGAGCCTGCCACCGCCTTGCCGATCTTCCTCAATCTCCACGACATCATCGACCGTATCCGCGACCGTCTCAAGGGTCGCAGGAACCGGGGAGCAGCCGCCGCTGCGACATCAGCCAGGGCCGATGAAAACCCGCAATGACCGCCTTGCGTCTGCGGTCATCCTTGCTATGGTCCCCGCATCTTTGGGCAATAACGAACGGACTTTTCCATGCCTTCCTTCAAGACCCTCGACGACCTCAACGACATTGCCGGCAAGCGTATCCTCGTTCGCGTTGACCTCAATGTTCCGGTCAAAGACGGCAAAGTGACCGACACCACGCGCATCGAGCGCGTTGCCCCGACGATCTTGGAACTCTCGCAGAAGGGCGCCAAGGTCATCCTGCTCGCGCATTTCGGTCGCCCCAAGGACGGCCCGTCGCCGGACCTCTCGCTGTCGCTGATCGCTCCGTCGGTCGAAGAGGTGCTTGATCACCCCGTGTCCACCGCAAGCGACGTCATCGGCGATGCAGCGGCGGCCGCGGTCGCATCGATGAAGAACGGCGACATCCTGCTTCTCGAGAACACCCGCTTCCACAAGGGCGAGGAAAAGAACGACCCGGACTTCGTGAAGGCGCTTGCGGCAAATGGGGATATCTACGTCAACGATGCGTTCTCCGCCGCCCACCGCGCGCATGCCTCGACGGAAGGTCTCGCGCATCACCTTCCTGCCCATGCCGGCCGCACGATGCAGGCCGAGCTTGAGGCGCTGGAAAGCGGTCTCGGCAACCCGGCCCGCCCCGTCGTCGCCATCGTCGGTGGCGCCAAGGTCTCGACCAAGATCGACCTCTTGATGAACCTCGTCAAGAAGGTCGATGCACTGGTAATTGGTGGCGGCATGGCGAACACCTTCATTGCCGCGCGTGGCACCAATGTCGGCAAGTCGCTCTGCGAGCATGATTTGGCAGAGACCGCAAAGCAGATCATGATCGAAGCGGCCACGGCCGGCTGCGCCATCATTCTTCCCGAAGACGGCGTCGTTGCCCGCGAATTCAAAGCAAACGCCGCCAATGAAACGGTCGCGATCGATGCAATCCCCAGTGATGCGATGGTGCTTGACGTCGGCCCAAAATCGATCGAGGCGATCAAGGCCTGGATCGAGCGCGCTAATACGCTTGTCTGGAACGGCCCGCTCGGCGCTTTCGAAATCAAACCGTTCGACAAGGCAACAGTTGCAGCAGCGAAATATGCGGCCGAGCGCACCAAGTCCGGCAAGCTTACCTCGGTTGCCGGGGGCGGCGACACGGTCTCGGCTCTGAACCATGCCGGCGTTGCCGACGATTTCAGCTATGTGTCGACTGCAGGCGGCGCCTTCCTCGAATGGATGGAGGGCAAAGTACTTCCCGGCGTTGCCGTCCTGGCCAAAGCCAAGTAATCGGCACAAGCAGATTTAACAAATTTTACATGTAGATAGACCGCGGCGCGAAAGCGTCGCGGTCTTTTGCTCACAACGAATACAAAAGCCCAAACTTTCAAACGATTAAAAAAAATTCAAACGTTTCAAACAATTTTGCCGCCGTTTTCCCACCCATAAACTTCTGTTATCCGCGACCTATATCTATTGGTTGACGATTTTTTTGCTGTGGAGAGAACGATATGAGCGAACGTTTGGAAGACATTGCCGTGCGTATGGTAGCTGGCGGCCGCGGGCTGCTTGCAGCAGATGAATCGACAGCCACGATCGGTAAGCGGTTCGATACGATCGGACTTGAATCGACGGAAACGAGCCGTCGCGACTACCGCGAAATGCTGTTCCGCACGGACGACGCGATGCGTCAGTATATTTCCGGCGTGATCCTCTACGAAGAGACCCTCCACCAGAAGGCAGCAGACGGCACGCCCTTCGTCGAAATCATCCGCGCGGCTGACAGCATTCCTGGCATCAAGGTCGATATTGGCGCAAAGGCGATGGCGGCTTATCCGGGCGAAACCATCACCGAAGGCCTCGACGGCCTGGCGGACCGCCTGGCGAAGTACCATGAAGCAGGCGCCCGCTTCGCCAAGTGGCGCGGCGTGATCGCAATCTCCTCCACGCTTCCGACCTGGGGCTCCATGAAGGCCAATGCCCACGCGCTCGCCCGCTACGCAGCACTGTGCCAGCAGGCCAACATCGTGCCGATCGTCGAGCCGGAATGCCTGATGGACGGCAAGCCGGGCGACCATAACATTGATCGCTGCGCCGAAGTCACCGAGTGGACACTGCGCACTGTCTTCGAAGAGCTGGCCGACGCCCGCGTCAGCCTCGAAGGCATGATCCTGAAGCCGAACATGGTCATTGATGGCAAGAACGCTCGCAAGGCATCGGTAGCCGAGGTCGCCGAGCGCACGGTCGAAGTGCTGAAGCGCACCGTTCCGTCCGCCGTCCCTGGCATTGCCTTCCTCTCCGGCGGCCAGTCCAGCGAAGAAGCGACGGCTCATCTTTCCGCAATCAACTCCGGCTACGACCTGCCGTGGGCTGTCACCTTCTCCTACGGCCGCGCGCTGCAGGATACGGCTCTGAAGGCCTGGGGCGGCAAGCCGGAAAACGTCGCCGCCGGCCAGCGCGCCTTTGCCCATCGCGCCGAAATGAACAGCCTCGCCGCCAAGGGCAGCTGGAAGAAGGACCTTGAGCAGGCCGCGTAAGCCTCTTCTCGACTGATGAAACAGAAGAGACCGGTCGCCAAGGCGGCCGGTTTTTCCATTGTAACCGCGACAAGTTTTCCGCTTCTTCAGCCGGCGGATCGTCGGTAGAGATCGTGGCATCAGCCAGTTTGGAGCCACAATGAAAACCGTTGCCTTCACGACCGTCGATGTTTTCACCTCCACCCGCTTCGAGGGCAACCCGCTAGCTGTGATGACGGATGCACGCGGGCTTGCCGATACTGACATGCAGAACATCGCCGCCGAGTTCGGCTATTCGGAGGTGACCTTCGTGCTGCCGCCGGAAGATCCGGCAAACACCGCCCGTGTCCGCATCTTCACGCCCACCATGGAGGTTCCCTTTGCGGGCCATCCGAACGTCGGAACAGCCTATGTGCTCGGCCAGCAGGGTCAGGTCTTCGGGCGACCGGTCGGCGATAGCCTGCGCTTCGAAGAGAAGGCCGGCCTCGTCGAAGTCGATTTGAAACGCAGCGGCAATGAGGTGCTGTCGGCATCCATTCGCGCACCGAAGCGGCTCGCCATCGGCAACGCGATACCTGAGCAGACAGTTGCCCGCTGCATCGCGATCGAGCCACAAGAAATCCGCTTAGCAAAGCATCGACCGGTTCTCGCATCGGTAGGTCTGAGCTTCGTCGTTGCCGAACTTGCAGATCTTGCCGCCCTCGGCCGCGCCCGCCCAAACCTTGCATATTTTCAGGATGCAGCCAGACCGACGGTCGAAGGCAACCACGACTTCTCGCTGTTCGTCTACGTTCGCTCTCAAGAAGAACCATGGACGATCCGCGCACGAATGTTTGCGCCGCTCGATAACGTGCCGGAGGATCCGGCGACCGGCAGCGCCTCGGCGGCACTTGGCGCCTATCTCGTTTCGCTCGAGCCGGATGCGAACATGAACGTTTCGCTGACCATAGAGCAAGGCGTCGAGATGGGACGCCGCAGCAGCATCGGTATCGATGTCATCAAGAAGAACGGCATTGTTACAGACGTGAAGATCTCGGGCAGCTGCACGCCCGCCATGCGCGGCGAAGTCTCGTATTAGACGAAAAGATCGCGCCCGATCAGCGCCACCGCCCAAATGGCGAAGGCAATCAACGCGATCTTCCAGAAATCCATGCGTCGTCGCAGCCCGGGAACACCCAGCGGCTTGATCAGCTGAATCGCCATCGCCAGGATGAGCAGCAGCGCGATCAGCTTCGTCATGTCTTTATTTTTCCATCTTTTCTGAATGTCACAGGACGGACATTTTTTCCCGTCACGACTGCATTTATTCATGCCGTAAAGGCATTTGGGGGCACAATCAATCTTCTCGAGGCTGGGCGACACTGCGTGTCGCCACATGACCTTTGACATTCAACGCGTAGAGTCTGGTTATATGAAAAGAAATCTGCTGTCCGTCGCCTCGCTTCTCTTCGGGACGCTCTTTCTCTTCATGGGCAACGGGTTGCAGGGCATCCTGCTTCCTGTGCGCGGCAACCTGGAAGGCTATGCGACGACGACTCTCGGCCTGCTCGGCACGTCCTGGGCAGCCGGCTTCGTCATCGGCTGCCTCGTCGCGCCGAAGCTGGTGCGCCGTGTCGGCCACGTCCGCGCCTTTTCGGGTTTCATTGCCATTATCGCAATTATCTCGCTCGTCAGCGGCATCATCATCCACCCGGTCTGGTGGGTGCTGTTGCGCGCCGTCACCGGCTTTGCGACCGCCGGCACGTCGATGATCATCGAGAGCTGGCTGAACGAGCGCGCCACCAACGAGAGCCGCGGCGCGATCTTCTCGCTCTATATCGCCATCACGCTCTTCGGCGTCGTGGCGGGCCAGATGATGATCCCGCTGGAGGATGTACGCACGCCTGTCCTGTTCATGATCTGCGGCATCTTCTACTGCATCGCGATGCTTCCGACGACGCTCTCCACCGCCGCTTCGCCGCAGCCGCTGAAGGCCGTGAAGCTCGATCTGCCGGCCCTCTACCGCAACTCCCCCGTCTCCTGCCTTGGCATTCTCCTCGTCGGCATCGCCAACGGTGCCTATGGTACGCTGGGCGCGGTCTTCGGCGCAGGCTCCGGCCTTTCCGATACCAGCATCGCCATCATGATGAGCGCCACCATTTTCGCCGGTGCCCTGATGCAGTTGCCGGCAGGTCGCCTCTCCGATCGCATCGACCGCCGCCACGTACTTGCGGCAATGTCTGCCATTGCTGCTCTCGCTGGCCTGCTGCTGGCGATCCTGCAGCCCTCCTCGCCCTACTTCATCATCGGTCTGGTGGTGCTCTACGGCGCCGTCGCCAACACGCTTTATCCCATCGCCGTTGCACACGCCAACGACTATGCTTCCGCCGAGGACTTCGTGAAGGTATCAGGCGGACTGCTGCTCCTCTACGGCATCGGCACCATCATCGGCCCGACCATCGGCGGCCCGGTCATGTCGATGATCAACCCGCACGCCCTCTTCCTGGTGACGGCGGTCGCCCATGTTCTGATCACCGCCTATGCCATCATTCGCAGCCGCATGCGTGCCGCCGTTCCGGTCGGCGACCGCGACGCCTACACGACCATCCCGACGGCCACATCGCAAACGCTGACACCCGAAAGTATGTCGCTTGCCAACCCCGGACCTAGCAAGACTCCCGAAACTGGCGATCCTGCCCTAAAATATAGCTGAGGCAGACAAGGGAGGATTACATATGAGCTTTATCGACGAAGGCCGGCCGCAGAAGAAGGTTGCGCACGAGATCGGTTGCGACCTCTCCACCCTATCGGTCGACGAGTTGCGAGCGCGCGTCGAGCTGCTCAAAGCCGAGATCGTGAGAATCGAAGCAGAGGCCACCAGCAAGACCTCGACAAGATCGGCGGCAGAAAGCCTCTTCCGCTCGTAATTCGCCAGCGGGCTATTACAGCAAACAAGCGCTCGAAAAGTGTTAATCCGGGACAGGTTTAAGCGGCTATTAAGCTTTATAAGGTATTACTGTACTCATCCAGATCTTCTCTGGATCTCAGACAGTTTTCCATGCGGTGAATTGGTCTGATTTTTCTCCCTGTTTTACCTTGAGAGCCGCTTTTGCGGCTCTTCTTTTTTATTGCGCTGGGGACCATTTCCATGAAACTGTGGAAGTTAACCCTTTCTTAAGAAACGCCTTGCGCAATTCGGCTAAAGCTACCATCTTAAAAGCATAAAGAGCGGCCGGAGAACCCTTTTCCCTTCGGCTGATGTTACCTGACCATAAGTAGATGCGTGCAACAGGGACTGTTTAAATGTCAGAGCTTGGATTGAACACAATCAGTTTTGCAGGTCGCGCTGCCGCATCCTCGCAGTTCAAGGCACTGTATTCGGAAGGCATGTCGCTGGTTGAAGAAACCGCCGCCTACCTCGATGGCCAGGGCCGCGCAGCCTCGAAGGTTCTGCCACGCATGGCGTCCGTTCTCTATGCTGCAGAATCGATGCGCCTGACCACCCGCCTCATGCAGATGGCCTCCTGGCTGCTGCTGCAGCGAGCCGTCAACAATGGCGAGATGTCGCGCGATCAGGTTCTGGCGGAGAAGAACAAGGTTCGCCTCGACGGCTTTAACGTCGATCGCAACGCACCGGGCTGGGGCGATCTGCCGGAATCCTTCCGCGACCTGATCGAACGCTCGTTGCGCCTGCAGAACCGCGTCGCCCTGCTCGATCGCGAAATCTATCGCCCGGCCGAGGCACCGATCGTTCCCGATAACCAGAACAGCGTTCAGGCCCAACTGAGCCTGCTGCAAACGGCCTTCGGCAACAACTGAAACGCCTGAGTCGGATTTCATGAAAACGGCTGCATCCGTGCAGCCGTTTTTTGTTGTGCCCACAACAAGCAAGCGGATTTGACGTGCTGCTGGTGGAAAAGGGAACCAATATTGCCGACGCCGTGCTACATGGCAGCGTTGAAACGTCCTGTAAACAATTGTCGCAACGAGCTCCGGAACACCGCGTGCCGCCGAAGGGCTTCTCACGGGCGCACGTCCCGACCGCCTCATTCTCACCTCCGGTTTCCTCAGCGGAAAATCCGGTCCCGGTTCGAACGTCGCCAATATTCTACGGTCACCGGGCATATTACCGCCAACGCTGGTAATCCTCACCGCCAGGATGGCTGCCGCTTCACAGCGGCAAATGGAAAGGCATGATCCTCTACCATCTGCTCAAGGGCACCTTGCGATTCAACGCGTTGAAAAGAGAGCTTGGCGACTGCTCTCAGCGCCTTCTGATCAAGCAGCTCAGGGAGCTCGAAGAGGATGGCCTTGTCGAGCGCAAGGTCTTCGCCGTCATCCCGCCCAAGGTGGAGTATTCGATCAGCGAAGAGGGCCGGACGTTGGCACCGATCCTGCTCGGCTTGCGCGATTGGGGACACGGATGGCTGACCCGCCGCAACCTGGTTGCCCGCGACGACCACCTGTCGGAAAAAGACACGGGAGTGTCATCTGCCGCGTAAGTTTGCTGGGGTTTAGAATTTGCCTTCTATCGCCGCATGACCGCAATTGGCGCACAAGCCTGCCTTGGCGGATGTTCGAAATCCGCTGGGTGGCATTTGCCACATAGTTCCACAAAAAAACCCCGCCGAAGCGGGGCTCTTTCAAATTCCACCAAGTGGCAGCGATTAGAGGCCGAGGCCGCCGAAACGCTTGTTGAACTTGGAAACGCGGCCGCCACGGTCCATGAGCTGCTGGTTACCACCAGTCCATGCCGGATGCGACTTGGAGTCGATTTCGAGGTTCATGACTGCGCCTTCAGAACCCCAGGTCGAGCGGGTTTCGTATTCGGTGCCGTCGGTCATGACTACCTTGATCGTGTGATAGTCGGGATGGATATCTGCCTTCATAACAATCTTCCTGCCATGCAACGTCCAATTTGGCGCATACTCGTTGCGACAAGAGGACCGATTGAATAAATGAAGCCGCAGACGCAAAGGCTACGGCTTCCCATTAGGATGGGCTGCCTATACATGAAGGGCGGCAGGATAACAAGAGCCATCAGCCGCGGACGAGCGGTGTTGTAGGCGATCGGAGACGAATTGGCATACGCAGGGCAAGCAGGAGAAAAGAAGTCGAGATCGCTGAAGCCGCTCGGCCGGCTGACGCCCTATGTCGCGCGCTACCGCGGCATGGTCGCCGGCGCCCTCGCTTCACTTGCGCTTGCCGCCGTCACCTCGCTCACGCTGCCCCTGGCCGTCCGCCGCATGATCGACCATGGCTTCACACAGGCCGACGGCAGCTTCATCAACAGCTATTTTGTCATGCTGATGATCATGGCGATCGTGCTCGCGATTGCCAGCGCCCTTCGCTACTACTTCGTTATCACGCTCGGCGAACGTGTGGTCTCCGACCTTCGCCGCGATGTTTTCAGCCACGTGACACGGCTGTCGCCTGCCTTCTTCGACGTCAACCAGTCGGGCGAGATCGTCTCACGCCTCACAGCGGACACGACGCAGATCAAGTCGGCGGTAGGCGCGACCGCCTCCGTCGCCTTGCGCAACCTCATTCTCTGCCTCGGTGCAATGGGCATGATGATCGTGACCTCGCCAAAGCTGTCCAGCCTGGTGATCGGTGCGATTCCGTTGATCGTCTTTCCGCTCGTCGGCTTCGGTCGCTCGGTCCGAAAGCGCTCGCGCTCTGCCCAGGATACGCTGGCGGACGCATCTGCTTTCGCCAACGAAACGATTGCCGCCAGCCGCACCGTCCAGGCCTTTGGCGGCGAGGACGCCGCCGCCTCGCGTTATGGGACGGCCGTCGAAACCGCCTATGACGCTGCCCGCGCCGCAATTCGCTCGCGCGCCCTGCTGACGGGCATCGCCATCACCCTTATCTTCGGCAGCGTCGTCGCCGTTCTCTGGGTTGGAGCCCACAACGTCCTGGCCGGCACGCTCTCACCGGGCACGCTCGGCCAGTTCCTTCTCTACGCCGTCATCGCCGCCGGCTCTCTCGGCGCTCTCTCCGAAGTTTGGGGCGAACTTTCACAAGCCGCTGGTGCGGCCGAGAGGCTGACGGAACTGCTCGATGAAGTCTCCCCGATTGCAGCGCCCACCGCGCCGGTTGCTCTGCCCGCTCCGGCGCAAGGTCGTGTCCTGTTCACCGACGTACACTTTGCCTATCCCTCGCGTCCCGAACGATCCGCTCTGCATGGCCTGAGCTTCGATGTCTCCCCCGGCGAGACCGTGGCGATCGTTGGCCCCTCCGGGGCCGGCAAGAGCACGGTCTTCTCGCTGCTGCTCCGCTTCTATGATCCGCAGCAGGGCGCGGTGATGATCGACGGCGTCGATGCACACAGCACCGATCCCCACGAGCTGCGCAAGCGCCTCGCGATCGTGCCGCAGGATGTCACGATCTTTGCGGCGTCCATTCACGACAACATCGCCTTCGGCCGCCCCGAGGCGACCCGCGAAGAGGTCCGTGCCGCCGCAATCGCCGCGCAGGCCGACGAATTCATTGCTCGCCTGGACAAGGGATACGACACACAGGCAGGCGAGCGCGGCATCACCCTGTCGGGCGGCCAGCGCCAGCGTATCGCCATCGCCCGTGCCATCCTGAAGAACGCACCGGTGTTGCTCCTCGACGAGGCGACGTCAGCGCTGGACGCCGAAAGTGAAACCCTTGTGCAAAAGGCCCTCGATGGGCTCATGACCGGCCGCACGACCCTCGTCATCGCCCATCGCCTCGCGACCGTGCTGAAGGCCGACCGGATCCTCGTGATGGATCAGGGTCGCGTCGTCGAAGAAGGAACACATCAAACCCTTATTCGAGACGGCGGCATATATGCCAAGCTCGCCAAGCTGCAGTTCGAGACAGGCGCCGGAGACTTTCTCGCCGCCGTAAAGTGATCGTCCGATTACACGTTCCTCCTCCGCCGCCAGCCTCCGCCAGTTGCATCGACGTGTAATCTTTGCGTACATATTGCATTATACACGCAGAGATTACACTCGGTTTATGGACGGATTTTAAGGTCGCCGCGCTGTGAGGGAGGCTCTGGTGAACTCGATAGACTTTGCCGATACGCTGATCGCACGCGTCGCCGTGGCCGTCGTCATATCGATGCTGCTGTGCTATCGCTCGCTTCGGGAGGCCCGCGATTGGTCGAAGACCGAAGCGGCCGGAACCCCCATTGACGCCGCAGGCACCCCCTTGCAACAGGACAACTCCCCCTCGCGCCATACCTGATCAACAAGTTCTCGTCGGTCTTCTCGATCTTCAAGCCTTAGGGAGTTCGACTTCGGGCGCATTCCGCCCTGCGAGAGGCCTCGCTTGTGCTGGTTGTAACGCGCAAAATATCCCGATGGAATAGTTGCGTCTTTTGTTCTAGGCTGCACCTGTAGATAGGACAACATCCTGATTCCGGGAGAAAAATCGATGTATAAATTCGAAGTTTACAAGGACAAGGCTGGCGAGTTCCGTTTCCGTTTCAAGGCGCCGAATGGTGAATCCATGTTCGCCTCAGAAGGCTATAAGGCCAAGGCGTCGGCGCTGAGCGCCATCGAATCCATCAAAAAGAATTCTTCCGGCGCAGAAGTCGTTGACACGACGAAGGCTGAAGCCTGATCAAATCAGGCGGCGCCAAAAGCGCCGCCTTTACACTGCCCGACCGGCAACCCTGCCGGAGAAGATGCAGCCGCCGAGGAATGTTCCCTCGAGCGCGTTATAACCGTGCACACCGCCACCGCCAAAGCCGGCCACCTCGCCCGCCGCATAGAGCCCCGGCAGCGGATCCCCACTATGGCCAATCACACGTGCGGAAAGGTCCGTCTCCAGACCACCTAAAGACTTGCGTGTCAGGATATGCAACCGCACCGCAATCAATGGCCCGGCCCGTGGGTCAAGCAGCAGATGCGGCTTTGCCGTACGCATCAGCCGGTCCCCGAGGTAGCGTCGGGCGCCGCGAATCGCGATAACCTGCGCGTCCTTCGAAAAGGCGTTGCCGATCTCCCTGTCGCGCGCCTCGATCTGCGTCCTGAGACGGCTTGCATCCACGCGGCCTTCGCCCGTCAAACCGTTCATGCCGTCGACAAGTGCTTCCAGCGTCTCGCGAACGATGAAATCCTCTCCCTTATCCATGAAGGCCTGAACGGGGCCTGGCGGCTCCTTGCCCAATCGCTTGAGAAGCAGGTGAAGATCCTTGCCCGTGATATCCGGATTCTGCTCGGAGCCGGAAAGGGCAAACTCCTTCTTGATGATTGCCTTGGTCAGGATGAACCAGCTGTAGTCAAGCCCCGTGGCGCAGATTGCCTTCAGCGTCGCCAGCGTATCGAAACCGGGCATCGCAGGCGCGGCAAAGCGATTACCATCGGCATCGCACCAGAAGGAGGACGGACCGGGCAGGATACGTATGCCGTGATTGCGCCAGATCGGATCCCAGTTCTTCAACCCCTCCGTATAGTGCCACATCCGATCCGAATTGATCTCTCGCCCGCCCGCGCGCTCGGTAATCTCGATCATGCGCCCGTCGACATGGGCAGGCACACCCGCGACCATATCAGCCGGGGGCCGTCCGAGCCGATCGATCGGCCATCTCCTGCGCACCGCCTCGTGATTGCCCCCGATGCCTCCGGACGTGACGATCGTCGCGTCGGCCCTTATCTCGAAAAGTGCCGAAAAAATGCGGTTCGTCTCCCGCCCTCGAACGGAAGCGTCCGGCTGGAGGACCGTGCCGCGAGCGCCGCAGACGATGCCGTCTTGCACGAGAAGGTCATCCACCTGATGCCGGAACAGAAGCGTGACAAGTCCCTTCGCCTCCGCCTCGCGCACACGGCGAATGAATGGCGCAAGCACAGCCGGCCCGGTTCCCCACGTCACATGGAAGCGTGGCACGGAATTTCCGTGGCCGTGCGCCAGGCCGCCTCCCCGCTCGGCCCAGCCGACTACGGGGAACCAGCGCATTCCCTGCTGATGAAGCCACGAGCGCTTTTCGCCTGCGGCAAATTCGAGATAGGCCTCCGCCCAGCGACGCGGCCAATAGTCTTCCGGCCGGTCGAACGACGCAGACCCCATCCAGTCCTGCCGTGCAAGGCTAAGGGTGTCACGGATGCCCAGCAGGCGCTGTTCCGGGCTGTCGACGAAGAACAGTCCGCCCAGCGACCAGAATGCCTGCCCACCGAGGCTTTGTTCGCCCTCCTGCTCGACGATGCAGACATTCCGCCCGCGATCCGCCGCCTCCGCCGCCGCCACAAGCCCGGCAAGACCCGCGCCGATGACCAGCACATCGCATTCGATCAAAGCATTCTCCCCCAAATCTCCGCGAGCCCACGCGGAGCCCGCTCAGCGACAACGCCACTTTTTCCTCGATGACATTCTTTGCAACCGGACGCGGAGAGACGCCTTACGCCGCGTCCAGCCGGCCGTGCCGAAGCAGCCGATCTTTCGGATACTGGCTAGACTGACGGCATTGATGATGCGCCAGGCCGAACGCCTACTTCTCGGTCAGCTTGAGTTCGATTCGACGGTTCGTGGCGCGCGCCTCCGGGGTGTCGCCCGGCGCGATCGGCTGGAACTCGCCGAAGCCGGCGGCGACGAGACGGTCGGCAGGTACACCGCGCGAGATCAGGAACTTGACGACCGAAATCGCGCGCGCTGAAGACAGCTGCCAATTGTCGCCATACCTGCCGGTGCCGGTGAGCGGCACGTTATCCGTATGGCCGTCCACACGCAGAACCCAGTTGATCTCCGGCGGGATTTCCTTGGCAACGTCGAGAAGGGCCGTCGCAAGCTTTGCCATCTCGCCCTGCCCATCTGGATTGAGATCCGCGCTGCCAGAGGGGAACAGCACTTCCGACTGGAAGACGAAGCGGTCGCCGACAATCCTGATGTTCTCGCGATCGGACAGGATTTCGCGCAGGCGGCCGAAGAAATCGGACCGGTAGCGGTTGAGCTCCTGGACGCGCTGCGCCAGCGCAACGTTCAGACGACGGCCCAGATCGGCGATCTTTGTCTGCGAGGTCTGATCCTTCTGCTCGGAGGCCTGCAGAGCGGCTTCCACGGCAGCAATCTGGCTGCGCAATGCGGCGATCTGCTGGTTCAATAGCTCGACCTGGCTCATCGCCCGGTCACTCATCTGCTTCTGTTCGTCCAGTTCCTTCGTGAGGCTGCCGATACGCGCCTGCGCCGCACTCTGCCCCCCCGAGCCGGCATCAAGAAGCGCTTTCAGCCGCGATCGCTCGCTCTCAGCCGACGCCAAGGAGGCCTGCAGATTGGCAACGCTGTCCTCGAGGTCCTGCTTGCTCCCCTTCTCCAGGGCCAGAAGCTGCGTCAGCTCGTTGATCTGGCTGTTCAGACGGTTGAGCACCTCATCCCGGCCCGTAATTTCCCGGCTCAGGATGTATTGACCGACGACGAAGACGGTCAGGACGAACATGATGGAGATCAGCAGCGTCGACAGCGCATCGACAAATCCTGGCCAGTAGTCCACCGCGCGTTGGGGGCGACGATTGCGGGCGAGAGCCATGGCTTACTTGCCCTCGGTCTTTTCGGTTTGCGGCATCCGCTGTGAGCGTTCGCTTGAACCGTGCCTTTCCTGAGAACCGATCCGTTCGGCCAGGCGATCGAGCGTGCGGCGCATCGCCTTCGTCTCGTCCTGCTGCGCATCGATCCAGTCGCGCAGCATCTGCTGCTCATTGCGCATATTCTTGACAAGGCCCTGAATGCCTTCGGCAAGGTTCGCCATCGCCGCAACCGATCTCTGGGTGCCGCCGCTGCCCTCTTCCGAAATCCGGCGCATGTATTCGGATAGCGCGCGAACGTCATCCGGAGAGACTGCGGAATTCGCGCCGATGGCAGGCATGGCTACATCGTGCCCGACGTCGGTTACCGAGGAAAGCCAGTTTTCCAGTTCCATGTAGAACCGGTTTTGAGCACGGCCTGCCTGCAGATCGAGAAAGCCGAGGATAAGCGAGCCGGACAAACCAAGGAGGGATGACGAGAAGGCCTGCCCCATGCCCGAAAGCGGCATGGAAAGCCCCTCCTTCAGAGCGCTGAGAACATCGCTGGAACCGTTCGCTCCCGCATCGAGCGACTGAATGACCGCACTGATCGAGCCGATTGTGCCGATGAGGCCCCAGAATGTTCCGAGCAGGCCGAGAAAGATCAGAAGGCCGATGAGATAGCGCGACACATCGCGTGACTCATCGAGCCGGTTGGCAATCGAGTCGAGAATTGAGCGGAACGCCGCCGTCGAAATTCCTGCCGAGGCATTGCGGCTGCCAATCAGCGTCCGCATCGGAGCAAGCAGCTTGGGGTTGCGGCCGACTTTGTCGGCGCTGCCCGCTGCCTGGAACGAGTTGAACCACCGCACTTCCGGTCTGAGCGACAGCACGTGGCTGAAGACGAGGATGATGCCAACGGCCAGGATGCCAAGGATCAAGCCGTTGAGGCCCGGATTGTGCATGAAGGCAGTCTGCGTCTGCCGGAAGAGGATGGCGGCAATGAACCCGACGATGGTCAGAAACAGCACCATCGTCCAAAGAAACGGCATCGGACTGGAAAGTTTATAGCTGTAGTTGCCCGTGGTTTTTTCGGTCGAGCCGAACTCCGCCACATTCACATTTTCCATAGGTTCCGCAGCCTCCGGATTCATTTCAGCCGGAGACTAGAGCAACATTGTGCCGAATTGAAGTATGCGGAAACGAAAACCGTGTCTTTACAACAGCGATTTACCGAGTCGGGACGGGGCGCTTGGCGACTTCGAGCAACGCCTTCTGGATATACTCGTTGCCGGCAACCACCGAGCCCGTCTCGAGAATGGACGTACCGCCGTCCCAGTCGGACACATAGCCGCCGGCTTCGCGGATGAGCAGGATACCCGCCGCAATATCCCAGGCCGACAACGCAGTTTCCCAGTAGCCGTCGAAGCGACCGGCGGCCACATACGCGAGATCGAGAGAAGCCGCGCCCATGCGGCGAATCCCGGCAACTTCGCCCATCACGTGACGGAGCTCGACGAGGAACTTGCCGTGATTGCCGCGGCCGAGGTGCGGTACGCCGCAGGCAACGACGGAATCCGAAAGCACACGGCGAGCGCCGACGCGCAGACGGCGATCGTTCAGAAAGGCGCCGCCGCCACGTTCGGCGGTGTAGAGCTCGTCCGTTGCCGGATTGAAGACGACGCCGGCGACGATCTCATTGTTGCGCTCAAGCGCGATCGATACCGCAAACATCGGAATGCCGTGCAGGAAGTTCGTGGTGCCGTCGAGCGGGTCGACGATCCAACGGTGCGCACCGTCCGTACCCTTGATTTCCTCGCTCTCCTCGCCGAGGAAGCCGTAAGTCGGGCGAGCCTTCAGGAGTTCGTCCTTGACGATCTTCTCCGCCTTGCGATCGGCATTCGACACGAAGTCGCCCGGGCCCTTCACTGAAACCTGCAGGTTCTGGACTTCTCCGAAATCACGCCCCAGCGATTTTCCTGCCTTGATGGCAGCCTGAACCATGACATTGAGGAGAGCTGAACGAGCCATGTGAGCACTTTTCCTTGAGCGATAATACGGTACGCGCTGTCAGGGCGGGAAAGGTCCCTGATCGCCGGAGAAGGCAGCGCTCGATAAGATTGGCGGCCTCAAGACCACAAAATCGGGAAAATTTCAAGAGGAGAGCCGCACAGCCCTCAAGGCTCGTCGACAGTATCTAGAATTTCTGCTGCGCCATCAGCACCTCACGCGCAATCTGGTCGAGCGGCAGAATGCGATCGACGCCGCCCTTGGCGATCGCTTCCTTGGCATCCCGAAGACGACCGATGTCGCCTCGTCTTGTGCCACCGTATAGGCGCCGGCCTGATGCATCTCCAGCATGCCCTTTGCGCCGTCATCGCCCATGCCTGTCAGGATGATGCCCATCGCGTTCGAGCCGGCGCTGCGCGCAGCCGAGCGGAACAACACGTCGACGGACGGGCGATGGCGGGACACCAGCGGACCCTGCTTGACGGAGACGTGGTAACGCGCGCCTTGCCGCTCAAGAAATGCGTCGACTTCGCGGTCGCCAACCCTTCGGCCCCATTGACGGCCTCGGTCACCGTGTAGCCGGCGTTGGTCAGCGTGACTTTCGTGGTCAGGCGGATGCTTGCGGAATCGTCTACAGTCAGAATGTTTGCGCTCATGGCGTCACCTCTTTATGCAACCAGAATTTAGCGTCGTCAGGGTTGAAAGCGTCGAGGAACCCTGCGCGCTCAAGCACCTTCAGAACGCGCCCCTTGGCGAGCGAGGAAAGTGTGATCGACTTGTTCTGCGCCTTTGCGTGCCGACGAGCGGACTCGATGAGCTGGATGAAACTCAGATCCGCTTCGGCATGCTCTGGAATATCGATGACAACTGAATTATTACTATAGATACTCGCAGTAATTTTTGAAAAAATGTTGGATATATTTCTGATAGCAACGTATAATTAAGTGATACTGGCTAGTTATACTGACTAAACGTACTCAACTCAGCCTCATTGGATGAAGAAATACTTACAAGCCCCAAAAGGACTCTCATGACAGGCTTAACAGCGGGTAAAGTTTGGTTACCGGAACATGCAATTAAGGCGTGTCCAGACTCCCTGAATTATTACCTGAGATAAACTATAATGAGGCGCACTCGTCTTGTGTAACTATTTGTTTTACATGTGAAATATGAAAGTCTTGACTATCGCGTCGGTCGTGACGTCATATTTTTCACACGCTGTTAAGCACAACATTGACGAGTCTCCGGCGTTTACCGGCTGTTTCCCTCCGGCCCCTAAAAATGGAGTCAAAATTTGCCAGTGTTATAAGTAAAGGAAATAACGTGACGAACGGGGCGACATCGGCACTTCAGGCATTTCAGGCTTCAGGATCGGGCATCAGCGAGACGCTCGAAGCGGCCCGCAGCCAGGTCGAGGAGCATTTCCTCGAAGGCGGTACGGTGTTGCTTTCGGTCATGGATGGTCTCAACCGTTTGTTGAGCTCACTCGACAATGTCACGAAGGCGCTGGACGCCAACGAGTCGAGCGATACGGGCGCGGATTTGCGCTCGACGGTCAAGAGCCTTACCGGACTGCCGATCGCCGAAAAGGCGCGCCAGAATGCCCTCTCCTCGCTTGCCGACACGGGCAATTCGTTGCGCAAACATGTCGCTGATATGCAGGAGACGATGCGCTATCTGCGCACCTTTGCAGTGACTGCCAAGATCACCGGCGCCGGTCTTCCCGAATTCGCCGGCTTCGCACAGGAAATCCTCGAGCGCATCTACTCCGGAACGGCTGAAGTCAACGGTTTTGCCGCCCATCTCGACAGCCTCGAGAAGGAAGTCAAAGTCGCGCTGAGCTTTGGCGCAGCGACCGCGCGCAGCTATTCCGAGACAGTGCCCGACGTTGCACGAGCGTTGCAGGACGACGCCCGGAAGATTGCCGAACACCGAAAAAACCTCGCGGCTATCGCCCGCGATGTCTCGGCAATTGCCCGTGGTATTCAGAGCAAAGTGGCCTCCACGCTGTCTGCGCTGCAGGTTGGAGACATCACCCGCCAACGGATCGAGCATGTCCAGGGCACTTTTGCACTCCTCGACGAGTTCCTCGATGGAGAAGACGGACGCAAGCTTGGTGCGGATGCACGCCGGCGCCTGGAGAATGTCGTTCATCATCTGACGGCCGCGCAGATGAACGATATGTGCAAGGATTTTCATCGCGACTCACAGAATGTCGTCAAGACGATCGCGAGCTTTGGTCAGGATACGCAGGAGATCCTGCGCCTGCGCGACCAGATGAGCTGCGGCGGTCAGGGGAATTTCATGCGCGCGCTAGAGTCGAGCGTTTCCGCCGCGCACGAGATCGTCAAGCAGGTGGACCAAGCGGCCCAGCAGGCCGATCAGGTAAGCCAATCGACGCTCGGCACCGCCGCCAAACTCCTAGAATCCATCGGCAACATCCGTGTGGTCAAGACCGACATCCACTACATGGCGTTGAATACAAACCTGCGCTGCAGCCGTTTGGGCGAAGAAGGAAAATCAATCAACGTTGTCACGGCGGAGCTGCGCATCTTTGCGGCCAAACTCGACGAATCCGCCGACGGGATCGTCAACGGACTGCCGACACTGGAAGCGGCAGCCGGCCGGATTGCGCCCGCCGGTATAGACAACGCCGTCGGTCTCGGCGACAACCTGACATCAGCCGTTGGCAACATCCGTGCTGCCGCCGACACGATGGAAGACGAGCTCAAGGTTCTCTCCGAGCACGGCCGCGAAGTGGCGAACAAGATCAGCTTGTTGATCGGCAAGCTGGATTTCGAGCGTGATCTCGGCGATGTGCTGGCGCGCTGCGCCGAGGTGCTTGAGGATGCCGCCGGCGCCGAAATCGCTGACATTTCGGACATTGCCGACGTGGTGGCACCGCTCGATCGGAAGATCTTCAAGCTCTATACGATGGTGCAGGAGCGCAACGTCCACCGCGACATCATTCCCGCCATGGAAGAAACGGCTGCGACGGTTGTCGAGACGAAAGTCGAGGACGACGAAGACCGCTTCGCCGACGCGCTCTTCTAAATCACTGGATCCGGCGGAACTTGTTGGCGGCCTCGATCGCCGCCTTCTGCTGATCTTCCTCGATGCCGAGGTAGAAGTCTTCGAGGGCCGGGTCAGGCAGGCCGGCCCGACGCGACAGGACATACCATTTTGCGGCTTCGACAGGATCTGGCTTGGTTCCAAGTGCATTGATGTAGAGATGCGCCAGCTTGTTTTGCGCAACCACGTTTCCGCGATTGGCGGCAAGCCGCAACCACTGGAAACCCTTGACGAAATCGCGCGGTCCATTCTGACCGTTGACCAACCAGGTACCAAGATCGACCTGGGCCGTGTCGTAGCCGGCATGCGCTGCGCGCGCCATCCATTCGCGCGCCAGCTGCTTCTTTTCCTCCGGCAGATCAGGCAACGAGGAGTAAATCTCCGCCACTGCATATTGCGCGTCCGCGATGCCCTGTTCGGCAGCCTTCTCATAGTAAGGCAAGGCGAGCTTCAATCCCTTGTCGCCCGGATTGTCAGCTGTCAGGATCTGGCCCCAATTGAACTGCGCCGAGGCATTTCCGGCGTCAGCCGCCTCGTGCATATATTCGTCGGCCTTCGCCTTGTCGCGCTTGACGAACCGGCCCTCGATCAGCATCAGCGAATATTTGAACATCGCAGCGGCGTCGCCGCCCTCCGCTCCCTTGCTGTACCAGAAGGCCGCGTTCTTCATGTCGCGCTTGACGCCCAGCCCATCCGCTAGAAGTTCACCCATAAGCGTCTGCGCGGCCGGATCACCGAGCTGCGCCCGCGGCAGAGCCCTTTCCATCGCGGTCAGATAATAGCCACGCTGATAGGCGCCGTAGGCGTCGTCGACCGGCCCCTTGTAGTCTTTTTCCGGGGGTAGGTCGGGCAGCTTCGCACCCATGCGGTCGAAAACCCCGACGCCCGTCGACGGTCCGGTGCCGTCTGTCTGCGGCCGCCCAGTTTTCAGCGACTCGGGAGCGGTCGCGAGCGGCCGGGTCACGATGTTGTCAACCGTCTGGGCCGAAACGCCATGCGTCAGCCCCGCCAGAATGACGGCGGCCAAGGCAGCGGAAAGGCGCAAATAGCGGGACAGGATCGGCATGAGCGCGATATCAATCCTCAAACCGTGGCGCTTTTTCGTCCAAGAGCGCATTGACCTCGGCGACGACGGAGGGCGCACGACCAGCGTCCTCGAAAACTGCGAGCCGCAGCGCCACGAACTCCGCACCGGTCTCTGCCACCGCCAATGCGGAAGCCGGATCCGTGCCGCCCATCACAATGCAGGGAATCTCAATCATCGAGGCCCACCACTCACCGAGTGCCAGGTTCTTGGGGTGCGCTTCCGGCTTGATGTCGCCGTCGAGCTTGCCGAAGAAGATATAGTCCGGCCGCTCCTCGCCGATCTCCAGCGCATGGTGCCGGTCGGCGGCATTGCCGCCGCCGACGATCAGCTTGTCGGCATACTTGTCGATCGCCTCGGAGATTTCGCTGGCCGGTCCGGTCAGATGCAGGCCATCCGCTTTGGTCCGCCCGACGACGCGGCTGTCGCCTGCAAGCAGGGCGGCTGCGCCCGCATCCTGAATAATTGGAACCAGCTTCTCGGCGTGCTTTTGGAATTCGCCATCGTTGAGACCGTATTGCGGCACAATCACCGAGGCGACGTCACCGCCCTTTAACGCATCCCCGACAATCTTTGCCTGCTCATCGGCACCAGCGATATCGGGGACGATCAGAACTAGGCGGCAGCGGTTTTCCGGTTCGGTCATCAACTCTTTCCATTTAAAGCGGAACAGGCCGTTTCGCGGCCCTTCTGCACTCGTCTTGTGTGAGTAGTTCCGTTAGACGGGGCTGGCAAGGGGAGGATTTTCAAAAGCATGCCGATGGAACTGTCATTTTACTACGCCGCTGTTCCCGCTGTCATCTTGGTCGGACTTGCGAAAGGCGGAATGGGCGACGCGCTGTCGCTGATCGGGCTGCCCTTTCTCGCTCTCGTCGTCTCACCCGTCCAGGCGGCAGCGATCCTGCTGCCGATCCTCATCTTCATGGACATGATCTCGCTGGTGATCTGGCGCAAGCACGGCGACTGGACAACCCTGAAGATAATGCTGCCGGGAGCATTGTTCGGCATCGCGCTCGGCTGGGCGACGTCGGCGCTCGTTCCCGGCAACGTGCTTCGCGTCGTCATCGGCGTCGTCACCGTCCTCTTTTGCCTTCGCTATTTCTGGAACAACTACGGCCCCGGTGCCGGAAAGCACACGCCTCCCCACGAGCAACGGCCGCTGCTTGCGACAATCTGGGGAAGCCTGTCCGGCTATGGCAGTTTCGTCGCGCACGCAGGCGGGGCACCCTTCCAAATCTACGCCCTGCCGCTGCAGATGCAACCGCGCGAATATACCGGCACCAGCGTCCGCTTCTTCGCAATCCTCAACGCCGTCAAGCTCGTCCCCTACTTCGCGCTCGGCCAGCTCGACACACAGAACCTTGCCACCTCGGCCACGCTTCTGCCGTTTGCACCGCTTGCGACGATCGCCGGTGCCTGGTGCGTACGTCGCATGAAGCCCGCCATCTTCTATCCTTTCATGTATGCCATGGCCCTGATTGCCGCCGTGTTGATAGCCAAGGAAGGCTTGGGATTCTGACAATTTTGGGTTTCGTTGCGCCGCACAATTTCCTTGCCCGATTGCGCCGTTTGACGTAGCTTTTCGCCATGTCGAACACGGATCCCTTCACTGCGATAGCCGATCCCCACCGGCGCTTCCTGCTGGAAGAACTTCGACGTGCGCCAAAGACCGTGAACGAGCTGGCCGAAGGGCTCCCCATCAGCCGCCCAGCCGTCTCCCAGCACCTCAAGGCGCTGCTGGATTGCAATCTGGTTTCGGTCACCGCAGAGGGCACGCGACGCATCTACGCGGTCAACAATCGCGGCTTCGACAGGCTCAATCTCTGGCTCGACCAGTTCTGGGCTTAGCCCGACCGCTCAAATGAAAGACGCCGGCTCGCGACTTTCCGTCGGAACCGGCGTCATAATCGCCTGTCGAACACGAACTACTCTAAGCTTTTGATGAAATTGGAGTTTCGCCCTCCTCGCCTAGGGCCGCGCTCGATGATTTATTGCATCCTACTCAATGGAAGGATGATTTAAGGCGCTCAATCTCGTCCTTGATCCGCAATTTTCTGCGTTTGCACTCAGCTACTTCATTATCGTTTCGGGAGGGGGATATCATAAGCGAATGCAACTCCTCCTCGAGAGCAACATGCTTTTTCTGGAGTGACTCAAGATGAGCTTGAACAGTCATTTGACCCTTCCTTCCTCTTACCTCTCCCCGGCCAACACCGCCGGAGATCCAAGGCGTCAACCTTTCGACTGTGACACATTTTTGAAGCCTTGTCGAAGGTGAAAACAAGGAGAACACGTGGCAAAATCATGACGAACAGCCGCTAGCCGTTACCTCGATTTGGTGATAGGAGCTTGCGGAAATCATCGGCAGAACGGACGATGTCCGAAGACGGTTATGGGGAATGCATATGGCCGATCAGGAACAGGCGGAAATCAGGCTCATGGTCGCAAGACTGCGCCAGGAGCACGAGGACTACGATGCGGCCATCAACGCCATGATTGCCACCGGATGCGACGCATTGCGCATCCAGCGCATGAAGAAGAAGAAACTGGTCATCAAGGACAAGCTGACGAAGCTTGAGGACCAGATCATCCCTGACATCATCGCCTGAAGGGAATTCCGTGACGATGACAGACAGACCACCCGTTGCCATCATCATGGGAAGCCAGTCCGATTGGGAGACCATGAAAAACGCCGCCGATACGCTGGAGGCTCTCGAAATTCCCTATGACGCGCGCATCATATCAGCCCATCGCACGCCGGATCGCCTGGTGAACTTCGCCAAGACTGCACGCGACGAAGGTTTCAAGGTGATCATTGCCGGCGCCGGCGGCGCGGCCCACCTGCCCGGCATGGCCGCGGCCATGACACCGCTTCCCGTTTTCGGCGTCCCGGTTCAATCCAAGGCGCTGTCCGGTCAGGACAGTCTTCTTTCCATCGTTCAGATGCCGGGCGGCATCCCGGTCGGGACACTTGCCATCGGCAAGGCCGGCGCAATCAACGCCGCCCTTCTGGCCGCTGCAGTTCTGGCATTGTCGGACGAGGACATTGCCGAGCGGCTCGACGACTGGCGCGAGCGCCAGAGCGCGGCCGTTGCCGAATATCCGATGGACGACCTATGACCGTAAGAACGATTGGCATCATCGGCGGCGGTCAGCTCGGTCGCATGCTTGCCATGGCCGCAGCACGACTGAACTTCCGCACCGTCGTCCTGGAACCGCAGGCCGGCTGTCCGGCCGCACAGGTTGCCAACGAACAGATCACAGCGGCCTATGACGACCCTGCGGCGCTCGCAGAACTGGCGAAGGCTTGCGACGTCGTCACCTACGAGTTCGAGAACGTCCCCGTTTCGGCTGCCGAGACGCTGGCGAACAATGTCCCAGTCTACCCGCCCCCGAAAGCATTGGAAGCCGCGCAGGACCGACTCGTCGAGAAGCGCTTCATTAATGATTGCGGCATCCTCACCGCAAGATTTCACGCCGTCGACAGTCAGGCCAATCTCGAGGCTGCTCTGGCGGACTTCGGCGGCCAGGGCGTCCTCAAGACCCGCCGTCTTGGCTATGACGGCAAGGGACAGAAAGTGTTTCGCTCCGCAGCCGATACGCCGGACGGCGCTTTTGCAGCGCTCGGCGGCGTACCGCTCATTCTCGAGAGCTTCGTCTACTTCGAACGCGAGATCTCGATCATCGCGGCGCGCGCAACCGACGGCACCGTTGTCTGCTACGACCCTGCCGAAAATGTTCACCGCGATGGCATCCTGCATACCTCGACGGTGCCCGCGTCCATCTCGGCGGAAACTGCAGCTTCCGCTCGCGAAGCCGCTGAGAAGATTCTGGCGGCGCTCGGCTATGTCGGTGTCATCGGCATCGAATTCTTCGTACTCGCCGACGGCAGCCCGATCGCCAATGAAATGGCGCCCCGTGTCCACAACTCCGGTCACTGGACGGAAGCCGCCTGCGTCATCTCGCAATTCGAGCAGCATATTCGCGCGGTTGTCGGCCTGCCCCTCGGCAATACCGACCGCCACTCGGACTGCGTGATGCAGAACCTGATCGGCGACGATATTCTGGCGCTCCCGGACTGGCTGCGGCGGACGGACACGCTGGTTCACCTCTACGGCAAGACGGAATCGCGTCCCGGCCGCAAGATGGGGCACGTCACCACATTGACCGCAAAATTGCCGGCTTTTCCCTGACAAAAGCCGCTTCGGCCATGGGAAAAACACCGTCATGTGGTTGACACAGGCAAGTCGCCGGGTTATCTGCACGCCCAACCTGAAGAGCGCGCCCCGAGCGCGCTTTTGAATGTAATAGATACGGGCGAATGTGAATTCCCCCTCAAACATCGCGGATCAAAACAATGAAGATCAAGAATTCGCTCAAGTCGCTCAAGGCTCGTCATCGTGACAACCGCCTGGTTCGCCGCAAGGGCCGCATCTACATCATCAACAAGCTGAACCCGCGCTTCAAGGCTCGCCAGGGCTGATATAGCGCGCCTGGACGGCTTCGTGGCATTTGCCCATGACTGCCCAGGGATTGCCGCGGCAATCAAATCAAATTGCTTTGATCTTCGGCGATGGCGGGCTAGTATGCCCGCCATGCGCTTTTTTGCTATGACTTGCGCGGCGCTGCCGCTGTCCCTTGCCCTGCTCGCTACCGTTTTTCCCGCCGCCGCCGCGGAAAAGGAAGTCATCGTCGAGCAGCCGGACGCAAACCTTACACCCAAGCAGCATCTGGATCAGCTCCATGCGCAGCTGAAGCGCGAACGCGATCCGGACAAGGCAAGCAGTATCGCCGACGAAATCCGCACCGTCTGGAACGACTCGGGGAGTGCTACCGTCAACCTCCTGATGCAATGGGCCGACAAAGCGATCCAGGAGAAGCGCACCGCTGCCGCCCTCGACTTTCTCGATCAGGCTATCGCCCTCAAGCCGGACTACGCCGAAAGCTGGAATCGCCGGGCCACGCTCAACTACGCCAATGACAGCTATCGCAAGTCGATGTCCGACATCGAGCATGTGCTCGACCTCGAGCCACGGCACTTCGGCGCACTCTCCGGCATGGCGGCCATTCTAACCGAAACGGGAAATGACCAGTTGGCCCTGAAAGCCTGGGAGCGTTTCCTGGAGATCTATCCGGCCAATCGAAGCGCCCAGGAACAGATGAACACACTCTCCGAAAAGCTGGCCGGCAGCCGCACCTGATCTTGACGGTGAACCACGCGGCCCAATCTTACGTATCGGTTACGTGATTTCAGCAGATATTGCCATGCTTGCCGAAGCTTCCGCTTTTCTTGCCCCTGTCGTCGCCGCCATCGGCTACTCCTCCTATAAGAGGCGGCAATTTGAGGCCAGCTACCCGAACATCGGCCAACTCACGGATATCGGCGGCTACCGGCTGAACGCCGTTCACGTCCCTCGCCCCAAGACCGCCGATCTGCCCCCGCTCGTGTTCATCCATGGCGCGGCCGGCAATCTGCTTGATCAGGTCGGCGCCTTCCTGCAGCCCCTGGAAGGCCGTGCGGAAATGCTGTTCGTCGACCGGCCGGGGCACGGCTACTCGGAGCGCGGCGGCCCGGAGAATGCCCTGCCCTCGGGGCAGGCGGATGCGATCGCAAAACTCATGGAACAGCGCGGGATCAAGCGGGCGATTGTCGTCGGCCATTCCTTCGGCGGCGCCATTGCGGCCGCCTTCGGAGTCCGGCATCCAGATATGACCGAGGGGTTGCTCTTTCTCGCCCCGGCGACGCATCCTTGGCCTGGCGGCATCGACTGGTACTATCATCTCGCGGTGATGCCCATCCTCGGTTGGCTCTTCAATCACGCCGTTGTCGTGCCGCTCGGCTTGCGACGGTTGGAGCAGGCGACGATGAATGTCTTCCGTCCTAATCCGCGCCCTGAGGACTATATAGCCAGAACAGGCCCCACGCTCGTGCTGCGCCCGCAAGCTTTTTACAATAACGCCATCGATTGCATACGCCTGCTCGACTATCTCAAGGCACATTCCCCGCAATATTCTAAGATCACCGCCCCGACCGTCATCATCACCGGCGACAGCGATGCCATCGTTTGGGAGCACCTTCATTCGCAAGGACTGGCCCGTGACATCGCCGGCTCCGAGTTGGTGAAGATCCGTGGCCTCGGTCACAAGCCGGACTATGTCGTCACCGATGTCGCCATTGCCGCGATGGAGAAGATCGGCGGCGCGGTTTGCGATCTCCAAGCTGCCGCACGCCAGGCCGAACGTCGCCTGGTGCATGAAGGGCCCGCATTGCCGACAGACCTTGCCGCACCCTTCGGCGGACTGACGCCACGCATGGCAACGGGAAACTGACGTTTCCGCGAAACCCGGACCGAACACACTTTAGCGGACGGCCGTGCATTGCCTAGCGCTCGCCGCGTCCCATATCCATCGCACCGTCATGCTTTGAGGGAAGCCATGGATCACCCCCACATCAGAATATTTGCCGTCGTCGCCGCGCTGTCACTCGCTCTTGCACCGCCGACGCTCGCTGCCTCGCCCACGCCCGTTGAGGCCGAGCACGGCATGGTTGTAACCGCCCAGCACCTGGCAACCGATGTCGGCGTCGATGTGCTGAAGAGCGGCGGCAATGCCGTCGATGCCGCAGTCGCCGTCGGCTACGCGCTCGCCGTCGTTTATCCGACGGCCGGCAATATCGGCGGCGGTGGCTTCATGACAATCCGCCTGAAAGACGGCAAGACGACATTTCTTGATTTCCGCGAGCGCGCGCCGCTGGCAGCCACCAAGACGATGTATCTCGATGCCAAGGGCGATATCGTCCCTCGTGCCAGCCTCGACGGCTATCTCGCCGTCGGCGTACCCGGTTCCGTGATGGGCTTCGAAATGGCGCGCGAGAAATACGGCACGAAGTCGCGGCAGGATCTCTTGGCGCCGGCGATTCGCTACGCCAAGGAAGGCTTCACGCTGGAACAGGGCGACGTGGCCAGCATCGCCGGCAGCGCCAAGCGGCTCGGTAAGGACGAGGCGGCAGCAAAAATCTTCCTGAAGGCGGAGGGAAAGCCCTATGCCATCGGCGAAAAGCTCGCGCAACCCGACCTTGCCGCCGTTCTTTCCAACATCGCCGACAAAGGACCTGACGCCTTCTACAAGGGCATGCCGGCCGACGCGATCGTCAAGGCGAGCCAGGCGAAAGGCGGCATTCTCGCAAAGGAGGATTTCGAGCAGTACGCGGTGCGTGAATTGAAACCGGTCGAATGCAGCTACCGCGGCTACGACATCATCTCCTCGCCTCCCCCCTCGTCGGGCGGCGTCATTATCTGCGAAATCCTCAATGTGCTGGAAGACTACCCGCTGTCCTTCCTGGGTTACGGCTCGGCAGAGACAGTTCACCTGATGGTCGAGGCCATGCGCTATGCCTATGTCGACCGCAACGCCGCGCTTGGTGATCCCGATTTCGTCGAGAACCCGGTGTCGACATTGCTCGACAAGAGCTACGCCAAGGCGATCCGTGCCAAGATCGATCCCTACAAATCAGGCGCTTCAGCCAACTTGAGGCCGCTGGGCGCCAAGGAAAGCGTCGAGACCACGCATTATTCGATCATAGACGATGAAGGAAACGCCGTCGCCGTCACCTACACGCTGAACGGATCCTTCGGCGCCGGCGTTGTGGCCCCCGGCACCGGCATCCTTCTCAACAACGAGATGGACGACTTCACCTCAAAGCCCGGCGTTCCGAACCTCTATGGGCTCGTGCAGGGCGAAGCCAATGCGATCGCACCGAAGAAGACGCCGCTCTCCTCCATGAGCCCGACGATCGTCACCAAGAACGGCAAGCCCTTCATGGTGATCGGCAGCCCCGGCGGCTCACGCATCATCACCATCACCCTCGAGGCGATTTTGAACGTCATCGATTTCGGCATGGACATCAGCCAGGCGGTCAACGCTCCGCGCATCCATCACCAGTGGCAGCCGGACAAGATCTATCTCGAGCCCTACACGCTCTCGCCCGATACGATCCGGGCATTGATCGCGATGGGCCATACGCTGGATGACGGCAGCGGCCCGCCGCAATGGGGACAGGCCGCCGGTATCCTTGTCGGGGGCAAGAGCCTCGCCGATATCGAGAAAGGCGGCGGCGCGCGCTATTATGGCGCGATGGACAGCCGCGCCACCGAGGGTTCCGCCAGCGGCTACTGATCACCGGATACGCGCATGGACGCCACCTCCGAAATCCAGCTCCGCCTGCAACGACTGAGCATTGATGCTGATCGTCTCGTCCTGCCGGATCGTGTCGTAGCGCGATACACGGCCTACACTTTTCGTGTCACGGTGACAAAGTCACCGTTCACAAGCGTCGCGTGTGGTCCTATGCATGGGCGTACCATCATTCGAAAGAGTCTCCATGACCAGCATTGAAATGATCGTTGCCGCCCGCGCCCGCCTGCGCGGACATGCGCGCCGCACGCCGCTACTCTCCTCTCCCTTCATCGACGAGCTTGCCGGACGGCGAGTGTTCGTGAAGGCCGAGTGCCTGCAGCATACCGGCTCCTTCAAATTCCGCGGCGGCTGGTCGGCCGTTTCCGCACTCGATCCTGCCGTGCGCGCACGCGGCGTCATCGCTTTTTCGTCAGGAAATCACGCGCAGGGTGTTGCGCTCGCCGCGAAGCTGCATGGCATCCCTTCCGTGATCGTCATGCCCTCCGATGCGCCGAAACTGAAGATCGCCAACACCCGTGCGCTCGGTGCCGAAGTCGTGCTCTACGATCGCGCCACACAGGACCGCGACGCGATTGGCGCAGAGCTTTCGGCCGCACGTGGACTGACTCTGATCAAGCCCTTCGACGAGCCCCAGGTGATCGCCGGCCAAGGCACGGCGGGTCTCGAGATTGCAGAACAGGCGGAAGAGGAAGGCATCAAGTCGGCCGAGGTGTTGATCCCCTGCGGCGGCGGTGGCCTGTCATCGGGGATCGCGCTTGCGCTCGAGGCAAGCGCGCCTGCGTTTCGCGTGCGCCCCTGCGAGCCAGATGGCTTCGACGATTTCACGCGGTCGCTTGCCTCGGGCAAGATCGAGCGCAACGCGGCGATGACCGGCTCCATCTGCGATGCGATCATCACCCCGCAGCCCGGCAACATCACCTTCCCGATCCTGCAGCGCCTCGCGGGCGCCGGCGTCGTCGTCACTGACGAGGAGGCGCTCCGTGCCATGGCGCTCGCCTTTGTACGACTGAAGATCGTCGTTGAACCGGGCGGCGCGGTGGCGCTTGCCGCAGCCCTGTTCCATGGCGATCAGCTGGAAGAAGACAACGTGATCGTCGTTACCTCGGGCGGCAACGTCGATGCCGAGATGTTCGCGGACGCGCTGGCGCGGCATGGATAGAGGCAGGACAAGCCTGCCTCACTACTTTCCTCACGCAGCCTTGTAGCGCGTAGCCGGTGCCGACCGTGACAGGTTCGGCATCAGCGCCCGGCGTGCATCCTCGTAGGCCTTCAGCAGTCCGGCATCTTCGAGGGCTGGGATGGTCGCGAATTCGCCTTGGTCGAAGCCGATAAGAGCCGCATCCACCATGTCTTCCGCCTGCATGACGATCTCGGTCGGCAGGTGCTCGACCGGCGTGCCGGCGATGCCCCAGAATTCGGTCGCCGTTGCTCCCGGCAGCACGGCCTGGATGCGGATGTTCTTGTCCGCCAACTCATGCTTCAGCGACCGGCTGAAGGTAAGAACGAAGGCCTTGCTGGCCCCATAGACGCCGTTCAGGATTTCGGGCGCGATCGCGACGATCGAGGCGATGTTGATGATCGCACCGCCGCCACGCGCCACAAAACCAGGCACGGCTGCATAGGTCAGCCGCATCAACGCTGTGACGTTGAGATCGACCATCGCCTGCATCTTGTCGACATCGGAGGCTAGCAGCGGCGCGGTGCCGCCGAAACCGGCATTGTTGACGAGAAGCGTGATGCTGCGGTCCGTCTTCAGCACGCCCTCGACACGCGCCAGATCGGCTTGGTTGCCGAGATCGGCGGGGAGCGTCTCGACCGTCCTACCCGTTTCATTGGTCAATTTCGTTGCAAGGTCGGACAGGCGTTCGGCGTTGCGGGCAACAAGAATGAGGTCATAACCACGCGTCGCAAGTCGATGGGCATAGATGGCGCCGATTCCTGACGATGCGCCTGTAACGAGAGCCGTGCCCTTGTGATGATCGGTCATAGTCGTTCTCCATGTTGAGCAACAGCACCTGCTGTCTGCTTGCAAGGAGTCATACGCCCGATTGCCAATGTCTTGAATGTCATATAAACCTCCTTTTAGGACAAACGGAGTTTTGAGCATGCAGCGCATCGCCGTCCTTCTCTTCCCCGGCTTCCAGATGATGAGCCTTGCGGCGATCTCGGCTTTCGAGTTCACCAACCTCGAACTCGACGAACAGGTCTACGACATCTCCTACCTCTCGGAGACAGGAGGACCGGTGCCGGGCTCCTTCGGGGTGACTGTCGAGACGACGCGCTTCGACGATCCTGCCTTCGATACGCTGCTGGTGTCAGGTGCCGTCGGCATCAAACTGCCGACCCCCGGCGAAAGCGACTTCATCCGCAGCGCGCTTGCCGCCTCGCGCCGCGTGGCATCGATCTGCACCGGCGCCTTCCTGCTGGCCGAGGCGGGTGTTCTGGACGGTCGCCGCGCCACGACGCATTGGCTTCTCGCCCACGAGTTGCAATCGCGCTATCCCAGGATCAAGATCGAGGAAGACCGCATCTTCATCATCGACGGCTCCGTCTGGAGTTCGGCCGGCATGACGGCCGGAGTGGATCTGGCGCTTGCCATGGTCGAGAAGGATCATGGCGCCGAGGTTGCCCGCGCTGTTGCCCGCAAGCTCGTCGTCTACCACCGCCGCGCCGGCGGCCAGTCGCAATTCTCTGCGTTGTTGGAACTGGAACCGAAATCGGACCGGATTCAGAAGGCGCTTGTCCACGCGCGCAGCAACTTGAAGAACGCGCTCTCCGTCGAGGAGCTGGCGGAAGCGGCGCACCTCAGCCCCCGCCAGTTCAGCCGAACGTTCCGGGCCGAGACCGGGCAATCGCCGGCAAAGGCGGTGGAGAACCTGCGTCTCGAGGCCGCGCGGCTGATGATGGAACAGGGCCGGCATCCGATCGATGTCGTTGCCGCCGAAACGGGCTTTGCCGACCGCGAGAGGATGCGCCGCGCCTTCCTGCGCGCCTTCGGTCAGCCGCCGCAGGCGATCCGCCGCAACGCGCAGCGCGAATATCAGGCGTAGGCTCGCGCGACCGGGCGGACGGCCTGCGGCACGACATCGGCGACGGCCTCGCCGACTGATTGAAGCATGATTGACGCAAGCCGGGCCGCCGCTGGCCCGGGCTCCGCCTCGGCACGATGCAGGACAAGACCGAGCGACGGGAGCTCCGGCAAGCTGGCCTCCTTCGCAACAAGTGGCCTGACCTTCCGGGGCAGTCCGATCGGCGTCCGGATGGTAATGCCGAGGCCTGCGACCGTCGCCGCCCACAATCCACCAAGGCTGGGGCTGACGAAGGAAAGGCGCCAGGAAATGCCAGCTTCATCGAGCGCCTTCGTTGCCGCGGTGCGCAACAGGCACGGGGCCTCCAGCGAGGCAAGCGGCAGCGGCTCGCCGCTGCCGAGGCTCCAGGCAATCGTCCCTTCCGCCGGTCCGATCCAACGCATCGGGACGTCGGCGATCTTGTCGCACTGTGGCGTCAGCGTGCCATCGCTCCATGCCAGCGCCAGATCGAGCTTTCCCGAGGTGACGCGCTCGATCAGTTCGACATTGCGCACAACCCGTGCCTCGATGCGGACCTTCGGATGCGCACGTGCGAAACGGCCGAGCACATCGGGCAGCAGGGTCTCGCCAAAATCCTCCTGCAATCCGAGCCGCACCCAGCCCTCGAGCTCTATGCTCTGTACGGCGGCAGCCGCCTCGTCATTGAGCTCGAGCAGCCGGCGCGCATAGGCCAGCATCGTCTCGCCGGCATCGGTGAGCGCAAGGCCGCGCCCGGCCTTGCGGAAGATCGGCGTTCCTGCCTGTTCCTCCAGCTTCTTCAACTGGGCGCTGACGGCCGAGGTCGAGCGGCCGAGCCGGTCGGCCGCTCTCGCGAAGTTGCCAAGCTCCATTCCGGTCGCAAAGGTCCTCAGCACATCGAGATCGAAGATCGTCCGTCGCAACTCAACAGTCCCGTATTTGTGGATAATTGATCCATAAAATTCCGATTTTATGCATTATCGTGACGTGCGATGCTCCTCCTGTCAAGAACTCACTGAGAGGAGGCTGTCATGCCTTTCGTTCGTATTTCTCTCCTGCGTGGCAAGTCGCCGGACTACCTTCGCGCCGTTTCGGACAGCATACATCGCGCCATGGTCGAGACGTTCAACGTGCCGGCGACCGACCGCTTCCAGGCTATTCATCAGCATGAAGAGGGCGAACTGATCTTCGATCGCAACTATCTCGCCGGGCCTCGCTCCGACGACTTCGTGCTTTTCGCAATCACCGCGGGGAAGCCTCGCTCGACGGAGGCCCGCCAGACGTTCTTCAAGCGCGCCGCCGAGCTTCTCGGACAGTCGCCCGGCATCCGGCCGGAAGACGTCATGATCGTCGTCACCACCACATCGCCGGATGAGTGGTCGTTCGGCGATGGAAAGGCGCAGATGAGCGAACCCGGCTGGGAAGCCAGCGCATTCGGGAGTGCAGCATGACGGGCAATCCCGAACGCATGACGATCCGCCTGCCAGGGAATGCCGTTCGCTCGCCTGTCGGCAGCGCCACTGCGCCGTTCTGGGTGGAGATGCTGCTGGAGGGAGCAGCCGATGGCGAGAACACGGCGATGCGGGCGAGCCTCGATACCGGTACGATCACCCGCTGGCACGCGCATCCGCGCGGGCAGCTGCTCTATATTCTATCCGGCAAGGGCCTGGCACAGCGCGATGGCGGCGCGATCGAGGAGTTGCGGACCGCAGATGCCGTCTGGTTCGCCGCCGGCGAGAAGCACTGGCACGGTGCCGGACCCGACAGCCCGTTCAGCTATCTCAGCATCCAGGCCGCCGAAGCCGGCCGCTTCGTCGACTGGCTTGAGCCGGTGGAGGTTCTCCCATGATGGCGATGCAATACAGCTTCACCCTGCCGGCCGATTATGACATGTCGATCATCGACCGGCGCATCCGCGACAAGGGGCCGATGCTGGACGGATTTCCCGGTCTCGGTTTCAAGGCCTATCTCAGCGCTCGCAAGGGCGAGTTCGGATCCCGCGAAAACCTCTATGCACCCTTCTATCTCTGGCAGCAGCCGTATGGTGCTAGCGACTTTCTCACCGGACCCGGCTTCGAAGGACTGACACAGTCCTTCGGCTGGCCCCGCGTGAAGACTTGGATCATATGGCACGCCGAAACCGCACCCGCGTTGGGAGATGCTAAATTCGCTGCCGAGGAGGTGATCGCCATCGAGCCCTATTCCGCGCTCGCCGACATCAGAGACGAGGAAGCCAGACGGGCGCAACGCCAAGCACGACAGGCTGACGTCCTCGCCTCGGTTTCAGCCTTCGAGCCGACCAGGTGGACGCTGGTGCGCTTCAGCCTGCAGCGATCGGCTCCGCTCATTGCAGGCTCAAGCCAGATCTATCGGGTCGGGCACGTTTCCCTGCCCTAAGTCACACCGTCGCCCGACGATAGAGCGCGAGCGAACCAGCCAGCGCAAGCAGCGCGCCGCCACAGGCACGTTCAAGCCAAAGCGCTCCCTTCGTCTTGAGGAAGCGGACGGCCTGCGCGCCGAACACGGCATAGGCAAGCATGATGATGAAATCGAGGGAGGCGAACACCAGTGCGAGCACGGCGTATTGCGCCGCCTGCGGGCTGGTCGGATCGATGAACTGTGGCAGGAAGGCCGAAAAGAAGAGGTAGCCCTTCGGATTGGTGACCGCGACCATGAAGCTCTTCAGGGCGATCGAAGCCGGCGTTCCGCCCGCCGCCACCGCCCCCTGCTTCAAGGCGGCATCGATCGTACCTTTCGACCGCAGCATCATGATGCCGAGAAAAGCCAGATAGGCGGCGCCGACATATTTGAGCGCCGAGAACCAGAATTCCGACGCCGCCAACAGCGCGCCGAGACCGATAGCAACGGCCCCGATCAGTACAAAATCCGAGAGCACCGCTCCAACCATGCCGGCGGCGGCACGCCTGACGCCGTAACGCGAACCATTGGTCATCGCCAGAAGCACCGTTGGTCCCGGCGTGGCGATGCCAACGAAGGAAACGGCTGCGAACGCAAGAAGCGTGACTGTCTGCATGATGCCCTCCCGATCTCGGCACGGGAGACTTGCATGCGCATGCGCCACACGCAAGGGAGCATCGCGTGGACCAAAAACAGAAAGCCCGCCGCCTGTGTCCGGCGACGGGCATTCGTTCAATCCCTAGGGAAAGTCTCAGACGCCGCTCTGGCCGTCGGAGCCGATATAGGCGATACGCAGCATGTTGGTCGCGCCAGGCGTTCCGAGCGGCACGCCGGCCGAGATGATGATCCGGTCGCCCGGCTTGCCGAAGCCTTCATCGGCGACGATACGGCAGGCGCGGTTGACCATGTCGTCGAGGTCGGTTGCGTCATGCGTGACAACGCAGTGCAGGCCCCAGACGATGGCCAGTCGGCGTGCGGTCTGGATAACGGGCGACAGCGCCAGGATCGGCACCTGCGGGCGCTCGCGGGAGGCGCGCAGACCCGTTGTGCCTGATGAGGTGTAACAGACGATGGCCGACAGACGCAGCGTCTCGGCGATCTGGCGGGCGGCGAGCGAAATCGCGTCGGCGCCGGTTGCCTCGGGCTGGGCGCGCTGCGCATAGATGATGCCCGGATAGTGCGGCTCGCGCTCGATGGCGCTGGCGATCGACGCCATCGTCGCGACCGCTTCGATAGGATAGTCACCGGACGCGGATTCGGCCGACAGCATGACCGCATCGGCGCCTTCGAAGACGGCGGTCGCAACGTCGGACACTTCGGCGCGCGTCGGAACCGGCGCGGAGATCATCGATTCCAGCATCTGCGTCGCGACGACAACCGGCTTACCGGAGCGACGGCAGGCGCGGATCAGCTGCTTCTGGATGCCCGGCACGGATTCGAGCGGCATTTCGACGCCAAGATCGCCACGAGCAACCATCAGCGCGTCGGAAAGCTCGATGATTTCCTCGATGCGCTCGATCGCCTGCGGCTTTTCGATCTTCGACATGATGCCGACGCGGCCGCGTGCGATCTTGCGCACTTCGGCCAGATCTTCCGGGCGCTGCACGAAGGAGAGCGCGACCCAGTCGACGTCGTCGGTTTCGAGAACGGCTGCGAGGTCAGTACGATCCTTGTCCGTCAGAACGCCGACGGTGAGCAGCGTGTCGGGAAGGCTGACGCCCTTTCGGTCGGAGATCTTCGTGCCTGAAATAACCGTCGTGACGATGCTCTTGCCGTCGCACTTTTCAGCGCGCAGTGCGAGCTTGCCGTCATCGATCAGCAGCCGGTGGCCGGGCTGCACCGATTCCAGGATTTCCGGGTGCGGCAGGAATACACGGCTGGCGTCGCCGGGAACATCCTTGTTGTCGAGCGTAAACGTGTCTCCCGGCTTCAAATCGACCTTGCCTTCGGCAAACTTGCCGACGCGCAGCTTCGGACCCTGCAGATCGGCGAGAATGCCGATCGGCCGGCCGGAACGCGCCTCGACGGCGCGGATGCGCTTGATCAGTGTGCGCATAACGTCATGGCTGGCGTGGCTCATGTTGATGCGGAAGACATCCGCACCGGCCTGGTGCAGCTTCTCGATCATCGATTCCTCGGACGAGGCGGGTCCGAGCGTGGCGAGGATTTTAATTTTGCGGTTACGCTTCATCAATTCGGGCTTTCTTGCGTGCCGGGGGTATCGGAAAGTTGAACCATCCAGCTGCCCTGGCGGCCCGTGTCATATTCCTTGAACCCCATCTTCTGATAGCCACGGGCATAGCAATCATTGACACCCGTGATCTTGAACTCGTTTTCCGCCACGCACATCTGCACGTCACCCGTCCATCGGCCTCCCCGAGCGGCGTCTTCGGCGTAGAGATAGTAATATCGCGACTGCAACTCGCCTTCGATCAGCGTCGCGCAAGTCGTCGCCGGCACCTGCCACCAGCCTTCCGTCATCCAGCCATCCTTGGCTCGATACCCGATCGCCACGCCCACCAGATTCTGCGTTCCGTTGCACACGCGGAAATCGGCGCGGGCTACATCAGCAATAAAAAACGGCGAGAAAGCCGCGAGAACAAACAATGCAAAACGGGCAAGCGGCCCGGAACGCGTAAGGAAACTTGGCGCGGTCTGAATCAACACGACTTCCAATGGGCTCCCGGTTATTTCTTTAGGTGTGCCTTCTTGCGCTGCCTCCCGGCGAATGTCAACGCAATGCTAATCGATTATATTCCGGATCTTTAACCGTACTTGGACCGGGCTGCAGCCTTTGCTTGTCGAGCGCGCTTGAACCAGCCCATGGCCCGTGCGATCAGAGGCAGCCCCATAAACTGCGATCGGCCATTTCCTTCATGAGCACTTTCAAAGCATTCGAACTATTAGCCGGCGATCATGACAAAGGCATGGTGCTGCTCGGCGATCACGCGAGGAACCGATTGCCCGAGCGCTATGGCAGGCTTGGCTTGCCGGACAGTGCATTCGAGCGCCACATTGCCTATGACATCGGCATTGAAGGACTCGTAAGGAACTTGTCGGCGAAGCTCGGCGTGCCGGCCGTGCTGGGCGGCTTTTCACGGTTGCTGATTGATCCCAATCGTGGCGAGGACGACCCGACACTGATCATGAAGATATCAGACGGCGCGATCGTTCCGGGCAATCATCCGATCACCGCTGAGGAGTGGAATTACCGGGTCGAAACGTTCCACCGGCCTTATCACAAAGCCGTCAGCGAAACGATCGACAAGGTAGCGAACAAGACAGGCAAGGCCCCGCTCGTTCTGTCTCTTCACTCCTATACGCCGGTCTGGAAAATCTTTCCCCGCCCCTGGCACGCAGCGGTTCTGTGGGATACCGATCATCGCGCAGTCGCTCCCCTGCTTGATATGCTGCGCAGCGATCCCGATCTCGTGGTGGGTGACAACGAACCTTACGATGGCGCACTGAAGGGTGACACGATGTATCGGCATTGCATGCTGACCGGCATCCCGCACGCGCTGCTCGAGGTGCGCCAGGATCTGATCGGCGACGAGCCCGGCATTGCCGCATGGGCAAAGCGTCTCGCGCCGATTTTCGAGACAATGAACGCCAATCCAGCGCTGCACGAGTATAATGTCCACGTGTCGCGCACCGGTCCGTACGAATGAAGGAGACCAAAATGGCCGCCCTGACCAAGCAACAACAGACCGAATTCGAGGCTGCAGCCTTTCGCCGCCTCGTGGAGCATCTGCGCGAACGAGGCGATGTGCAGAACATCGATCTGATGAATCTGGCCGGCTTCTGCCGCAACTGCCTGTCCAACTGGTACCGCGAGGCGGCCGAGGCCGAAGGGGTTCCGCTGTCAAAGGACGAATCGCGCGAAATCGTCTATGGCATGCCATATGAAGATTGGAAGAACCTTCACCAGAACGACGCCTCGGCGGAGCAAAAAGCCGCTTTTGAACTGAACAAGCCGCACAAATAAATCTCTGGCGGCTGAATCGGCTTGACCCCGGACACGCTTCGCGGCAGTCAACGCCATCCGAATTTCCCACCCTCTATCAGGAGAACACGATGTCTGATGCTCATGGCGTCGCCCGCGACCAGCTCCGCGCTTTTGTGGAGCGCATTGAACGCTTGGAAGAAGAAAAGAAGACCATCGCCGACGACATCAAGGACGTCTACGGCGAAGCAAAAGGCATGGGCTTCGATACCAAGATTCTCAAGAAGGTCGTTGCGCTCCGCAAGAAGGACGAGCAGGAACGCATGGAAGAGGACGCAATCCTCGACACTTATCTGCACGCGCTCGGCATGATCGAGGCGCCGCCGGAAGGCTGATTTCTGCGCACTTTCTCAAAAGCCGCCGATCCATCGGCGGCTTTCTTGTTTTGGGCGCCGAAGGCAATTCGGCGACGCCAGAACGAAGCCCATTAAATAGGCATACTAAAAACTGCTTGATTTTGAGGCGCCATTCGCGCATTCAATGGCCGCACGACGGGCACAGCAGAAGCCTCAGAGCCACAGGGCAGCGCAACGACAGCATGGCACCTTCCCCGATACCGACACCGGCGCTATCTGAACTAACGCGCGTCCCGGATCTCAGTGAACGGCGGTAGACCTGTGGCCAACCGTTCTTCCAAGCCCAGCGACCTCAACGTCCTCGTCATCGACGAGAACAGCATCCGCGCGTCGATCATCGAGGTCGGCCTGCGCGAGGCGGGCTATGACAATGTCACCATCATCGACGACATGAATGGCCTTGCGAGGCGCATCATGGAGATCAACCCCGATGTCATCGTCATCGACATCGAGAACCCGAACCGCGACATGCTGGAAAGCATCTTCCAGATTTCGCGCGCGGTAAAACGCCCCATTGCGATGTTCGTCGACAAGTCGGACGAAGCCTCCATCGAGGCGGCGGTCGAGGCTGGTGTTTCCGCCTATATCGTCGATGGCCTCAAGCAGGAACGGGTGCGCCCGATCCTGAAGATGGCGATCAGCCGCTTCAATGCCTTCTCGCGCCTGAACCGCGAGCTGGAGGAGACGCGCGGCGAACTGGAAAACCGCAAGCTGATCGACCGGGCGAAGGGATTGCTGATGCGATCCCGCGGCCTGACGGAGGACGAAGCTTATGCGCTCATGCGGCGAACGGCCATGAACCAGAACAGGAAGATCGTCGAGATCGCCCAAAGCCTGATTACCGCTGCAAGCCTTCTGGATCCGGGAACCGACGCATGACGAGCACACATCAGATTACCGCCGGCTTTCTGCCGCTTCTCGACAGCGCCATACTGGTCGCCGCCAAGGAAAAGGGCTTTGCACAGGCACAGGAAATCGAGCTGACGCTCGTGCGTGAACGCTCTTGGGCGACGATTCGCGACCGACTTGCGGTCAGCCATTTCGACGTGGCGCATATTCTCGCCCCCATGCCGATCGCCTGCAATCTGGGACTGACCGCACCGGCCCCGCGCATGATCGTACCGATGGCCCTTGGACTTGGCGGCAATGCCGTGACTGTCTCTGCCGGTCTATGGAGCGAGATGGCCGAATGCGGCGCCTCGCCCGATCTCGATGCGCGCTCCAGCGGCCTTGCCTTGAAGCAGGTCATCGATCGCCGCAAAGGAGACCGGCTCCGCTTCGGCGTCGTCCACCCCTACTCGGGCCATAACTACGAACTGCGCTACTGGCTGTCTGCGAGCGGCATCGATCCCGATCGGCAAGTGGAGATCGGCATCTTGCCTCCTCCTGACATGGCGGATGCCCTGACGGCCGGCCTCATCGACGGCTATTGCGCAGGCGAACCTTGGAATACACTTGGCGTGCTCAACAATGGCGCGCATCTGGCGACGGCCAAGGCGGCCATCTGGAAATCGAGCCCGGAAAAGGTGCTCGGCGTCAACAGCCGTTGGGCCGATGGCCATCCCAAGGCCTTGGCTGCCCTTCTGCAAGCGCTCTACAAGGCCTCCCTCTGGTGCGCGAACGCCGCCAACCACCTGGAGCTTGCCGATCTGCTGGCGAGGCCCGCCTATGTGAACCGGCCTGCTGAAGACCTGCTGCCCGCATTGACCGGCCTTCTGCATACCGGCGGGGGCGAGATCCGGAACGTAAAGGACTTCTTCGTCCCCAATGCCAAGGCCGCGACATTCCCATGGAAAAGCCACGCCCTGTGGTTCTACACGCAGATGGTTCGCTGGGGGCACATCGAACATACGGCGCAGCATCAGCAGATCGCCAATGACACCTACAGGCCGGATATCTACCGAAACGCGCTGCGGACGTTGAACGTCGCCATGCCGGCCGCAAGCTCCAAGGTGGAAGGCGCGCTTCGCACCGAAACGCCCGTCGGATCCAGCGGCGCGCTGACGCTCGGGCCGGATGGCTTCTTCGACGGTAACCTGTTCGATCCCGATGACGTGGATGGCTACATTGCGGCTCAGAGCCGATCCTAACCGCGCGCTTATTTTATGCGCGTTGCACAATTTTTAGATCCGCTGCTGCATATGCGCTGATGCCGAGATGCCGTCCCGATTTTCGGTGTCGATCTTAATCTTTAAAAAACAAACACTTGAATAAACTGGCACGGCTCTTGCTTTGCTATGGGCAGGCCACGAGGCCACGAATTCGGCGTCCAACGACGGGCGCTCACAGCAAAGCCGCTGATCAGGATATTTCGCGCACCTCAGGTGCATGCGCCCTGACCAGCGGCTTTTTGTTTTTAACCCCTAGCGATGGATCGGCACGACCTTGTCGGGCCCCGGAGAAGCCATGTCTGTTATCAAGAGTACGCAGTCGATGTCCGCCGGCGAACCAGCCAAAGCATTGTGGATGTCCACGATTGCCTTCACCCTCTGTTTTGCCGTGTGGACGATCTTCGCGATCATTGGCATCCGCATCAAACAGGAGCTTGGCCTGAACGAGGCCGAGTTCGGATTGCTGGTCGGCACGCCAGTCCTGACCGGTTCGCTGGTTCGCATCGTGCTTGGCATCTGGACCGGCCGTTACGGCGGCCGCCT
>NZ_AKKA01000120.1 GCF_000282035.1 Rhizobium sp. CF122 | reverse complement strand
TGCAAACCATCGACAACCCGTTTCGGCACGAGGTTGTCACCCATGTCTTAGGTACGCTCTGTTACCTATGTCTTCGGTATGGACACTGGAGGAACTGGTGGGCCCGGAGGGACTCGAACCCCCAACCAAGCGGTTATGAGCCGCCGGCTCTAACCATTGAGCTACAGGCCCGGAGACAGCATAGCTGCCGTGTCCGGCGCAATGGTTCCCCGGAACGTTTTTCGCTCTAACGCAATTCTTCTGCGGTCACAAGGGACTGCCGCAATAGCTTCACAATCAATCGGCAAGACGTCAATTGAGACTTCACAATCAGGGAGTGAAACACCGTGCTGCCGAACACCAGAACAATCGCCTTCAGCCTTCTGCTTGGCCTTCCGGCCGCAGCTGCCATGGCGCTGCCGGCGCTGGCCGCTGATTCGCAGCCGCGCGAGGCCGTGATTTCCGTTAGCGGCGAGGGGCAGGCAAGCGTCGCGCCCGACATGGCGGTCCTCAGCCTTTCCGTCGTGAAACAGGCAAAGACCGCACGTGAAGCGCTCAACGAAAACAACAAGTCGATGAGCGACGTCCTTGCCGCGTTGAAGAAGGCGGGCATCGCGGAGCGGGATCTCCAGACTTCAGGCTTTTCGGTGCAGCCGCAATTCAGCTATCCACAGTCCAACGACGGTCAGCCTCAGACCCCGCAGTTGGTGGGCTACCAGGTGTCCAACTCGTTGAGCGTGCGCGTCCGCGACCTGTACAAGCTCGGTGCAATTCTCGACGAAGCCGTCACACTCGGCGTTAATCAGGGGGGCGATATTCAGTTCACGAACGACAAGCCGGAGACGGCGATGGAGGAGGCGCGCAAGAATGCGGTCGCCAACGCCATCGAGAAGGCGAAGACCCTCGCCGCGGCGGCCGATGTCAAGCTCGGGCGGGTGATCGAGATCAGTGAAACGTCGCCGCGTCCACAGCCGGTTCCCGTCGCACGGGCTGCGATGATGAAGGAGACGGCCGACTCGGCGGTGCCCATCCAGGGCGGTGAAACCAGCTACAACATTACCGTCAACGTGACGTTTTCGATCGCGCAGTGATCGCAAGGCAGCGTGACTGCCGTTAATTTGATAGCGAGTAGGCCATTGATATTCCTTGCAATATCAATGGCCTGTTTGTTTTTGCCGGGCGCGGTGGAACCTCTGGGCGACAAAAGGCTTTATCACGCATATATTACACTATAACATTGATCGTGTTTTCGGTCCGCAGGGGAATTCTGAGTTCTGTTTCCCATGTTCCTGCCGGCCGAAGAGGAGGAATGGCACTAGCCCTAAAGAGGAGACAGACATGACGAATGCCTTGCCGCCGCTTCACAATGGACACGCCCCGTTCACCCTTCAGGAACTCTTCCGCGAAGCCCTCTATGCCTTCGAAGAGTGGGATACGGAACTTACAGAACCAATCGTCACTTTCGAAGGACGCGTTGTACCCATCAGCCAGGTCTTCGAAGCGATGCGTCTGTGCGACGATATCGTTCCGATGAACATCGTCGGGGCCGTCACCGAACGGCTTACCAAGCCATGGGAGGGCGAAGGACCGCTCGACCAGATGAGCTTCTCCACCGCCGCCCGCGTCATGGGCGTACTCGTCCGCAAGCGCCTGCTTGCAAACGGCACGCCTGATATCGTCGCCGTTGCGGAACAGACCACCGAGCGCCGTTCCGGCAATTGAATTGGTGGATTGCGGTCATAGGCCGCAATCCCACTTCCCAAACGAAAATTGCTATATTTCGAAAGCTTCCCTGAGGCCGACGCTCTTGCGTTCGCGCAGATCGAGGTCTGCTTCGATGTGCGCGATGTGGTGCAGCATCAGCCTGCACGCCTCGTCGAGATCGTTTCGCTCAATCGCGGCGACGATGTCGCCATGCTCGGAATGGCCGCAACTCGATATCGTCGACTGGCCGTAAAGGGCGATCACCAGCGACGAGCGGGCAACCAGTTCATCCATGAAACGCTGCATGATGGCGTTGCCGGATATTGAGGCAAGCGTCAGGTGAAAGTCGCCGGAAGCTTTGATCTCGGCCCGCCGTGCTGTCTGGCCCCGCTCGCTTATCAGTCGGCCTTCCTCGAGCAGCAATTGCCTCAGGTGCTGGATCTGTGAAGGCTTAATTCTGGCTGCCGCCTCGCGCAAAATTCCTGGCTCGACCAGGCGGCGGGCGGCAAATATCTGGCGTGCTTCCTCCGGCGAGGGGTAGGCGACGAACGCCCCACGATTCTTTTCAACGCTGACAAGGCCCTCGTAGGAAAGCGCCTGCAGGGCGGCGCGAGCAAGCGTCCGGCTGACATTGAAAAGGTTGCCGACATCACCCTCCGACAGCTTCGTTCCCGGCGACAGGCGCCGCTCCACGATCGCATCGCGGATCGCGTCGCGGATCTGTTGTGCGCCTGTATCGGCTGAATCGTCTGCGGTCTGCAGGGCGGTTGCGGTGGGCTTCATGAACTCGGATACCTTCTGACCGGGAAATGATATCTGCGTTTCGCGCAAAAGTTAAATGGAATTTGCGCGCAAAGTGACGGCTAAATTGTATACGATCATTTGCACGAATTGCGAACGATAGCCTATTTTGTGTGCATGTCGGCACGTTGCCTGAATTCTGAAATGCGCCGCAATCTTGGTAGCAAGTCCTTGATTTGCCGACGCTGGATGCGCTGCAATAGAAACTGGCACGGCGGATGCATTGTCTTTCTCAAACAGAGGAAGACCAATGTCGAAAGCCGCAGAGATAGATATCGTATCCATTTCCAAGGTGTATGGCGCCACCATGGCGGTTAATTCCATTAGCCTGAAGATTCCGGCCGGTTCCTACTGCTGCTTTCTCGGGCCTTCCGGCTGCGGCAAGACGTCGACGCTGCGCATGATTGCCGGACACGAAAGCATTTCCTCCGGCGATGTCAGGCTTGGCAACACGGTCGTCACCGACTTTCCGCCGGCCCAGCGCGGCACGGCGATGATGTTCCAGTCCTACGCGCTGTTTCCGCATCTTGACCTCGTCGACAACGTTGCCTTCAGCTTGAAGATGAAGGGCGTCGAGAAGGAAGAGCGTCGCGCCAAGGCGCTCGAGATGCTGAAGCTGATGCAGATGGACGCCTATGCGACGCGGCGGCCTGCGCAGCTTTCCGGCGGCCAGCAGCAGCGCGTGGCGCTGGCGCGTGCGCTGATCACCGATCCCGAAGCGCTGCTTCTCGACGAGCCACTGTCGGCGCTCGATCCGTTTCTGAAGATCCGTATGCGGGCAGAACTGAAGAAGCTGCAGAAGACGCTCGGCATTACCTTCGTCCACGTCACGCACAGCCAGGAAGAGGCGATGGCGCTGGCCGATATCATCGTCATCATGAACGACGGCAAGATCGAGCAGGCGGCAACCCCGCGCAAGGTGTTTGAGGAGCCCGCCACCGCTTTCGTCGCACGCTTCATGGGCGATCATAACGTCCTGTCCGGTCGCGTCGTCTCCTCGCAGGATGGCGTCACGACGCTTGAGGTGCGGGAGGGACAGACCTTTGCGGTGCGCGGCAACGGTAGGCAGATCGGCGAGGGTGTCGACATCGGCATCCGCACCGATCGCGTGCGCCTCGACACGGCCGCCGACAAGACGCTCGGCTTCAACGGCCTCGTCTCCAACATCGAATATCGCGGCGCGTCGGTGAAGATCACCGTCGTCGGCGCGGGTAGTGACGACTTCACGGTCATCGCGAATGACGGCGACTACTTCGCCAAGCCCGTATCGGTCGGCGATGCGGTGTCTCTGAGTTGGGCTCTGGAGGACGCGGTCCTCCTTGGCCGTGCATGAACCTCACCAGCAAAAAGAAGGGGAACTGACATGACAACCGAAAAGAAGACGACCAAGACGGCAGCGGGGATTTCCCGCCGCAGCCTGCTCAAGACCGGCGCCGCCGCCATCGGTGCCGCCGCCGGCTCCGGCCTGATCACGGGCTTTCCGACCATCTGGGCGCAGTCGAACATCACGCTTCGCCAGTTCGGCACCGGCGTTTCGAACATCAACGCCATTGCCGAGCAGTGCAAGAAGGACCTCGGCATCACGCTCGAGATGACCGCGACCGACTCCGACGCCGCTGCCCAGCGCGCCGTGACCCAGCCCGACAGCTACGACATCGCTGACATCGAATACTGGATCCTGAAGAAGGTCTATCCGACTGGCGTCATCCAGCCGATGGACGTCAAGAAGCTGAAGTACTACGACAAGGTCGTTCCGCTGTTTAAGACCGGCAAGCTGACGCCGGACAGCGTCATCGCTCAGGGCACGGCGCCGCACACGGTCGGCTACGTCGAGAGCGCGGATGCCAAGACCTTCGCCAAGGGCGAGACCGAACTCTTCACCATGATGCCGACGATCTACAATGCCGATACGCTCGGCATTCGCCCGGATCTCGTCGGTCGCGATATCACCACCTGGGCCGATATCATGGATCCGAAGTTCAAGGGCAAGACTTCGATCCTCAACATCCCGTCGATCGGCATCATGGATGCCGCGATGATCATGGAAGCGCTCGGCAACATCAAGTATGCCGACAAGGGCAACATGACCAAGGAAGAGATCGACAAGACGATCGAGTTCCTGATTAAGGCCAAGCAGGACGGCCAGTTCCGTGCCTTCTGGAAGAGCTTCGACGAGTCGGTCAACCTGATGGCATCAGGCGAAGTCGTCATCCAGTCCATGTGGTCGCCGGCCGTTGCCGCCGTCCGCTCCAAGGGCATCGCCTGCAAGTATCAGCCGCTCAAGGAAGGCTATCGTTCGTGGGGCGGCGGTCTCGGCCTCGCTTCGCACCTCAAGGGCGCGCAGCTCGACGCCGCTTACGAGTACATCAACTGGTACACCTCCGGCTGGGTCGGTGGTTATCTCAACCGCCAGGGCTACTACTCGGCCTGCATGGAGACGGCCAAGAAGTTCATGACCGCCGATGAATGGGGTTACTGGATCGAAGGCAAGCCGGCGCAAGGCGATATTCTCTCGCCGGAAGGCAAGGTCATGGAGAAGGCCGGCGCCGTTCGCGACGGTGGTTCGTTCGAAGAGCGCATGGGTCACGTCGCGTGCTGGAACTCCGTCATGGACGAAGACCGCTACATGGTTCGCCGCTGGAACGAGTTCATCGCCGCTTAAGGCGAACCGCTTCTGCCAGGCCCTCTCCTCAGTTCCTTTGGGGAGAGGGCGTCAATAACGGAGAGACCGGAACATGGCGACGATCGCGTCTTCGCAGGCCGAGCAACAATCGGAACAGATAAGCCGTCGAAGAATCGGATGCCCGGCATGGGCAGCTTCTTATCTGCAGGCGACGCCGCTGATCCTCATTCTCGGCTTCTTCTTCATCCTGCCGATCGCCATGATCGCGGTTGTCAGTTTCTGGGATTACGATTTTGCGGGTCTCTATCCGGCCTTTCTGACCATGAACTACACCGACACGCTCGGTTCATGGGTTACTTGGAAAACCTATCTCAACACCCTGAAATTCACGGTGATCGTCTGGGGCTTGACGCTCTTCATCGGCTTCTGGGTCGCCTATTTCCTCGCCTTCCATGTCCGCCGGACGACTACGCAGATGATCCTGTTTCTCGTCTGCACCGTGCCGTTCATGACGTCGAACATCATCCGTATGATCTCCTGGATTCCGGTGCTTGGTCGCAACGGGTTGGTCAACTCGGCGCTGGTGCAAATGGGCATCGTGCCGCAGCCGATCGAATGGCTGCTCTATTCCGATTTCGCCGTCGTTCTCGCGATGGTGCATCTTTACACGCTGTTCATGGTCACGCCGATCTTCAACACGCTGATGCGCATCGATCGCTCGCTGTTCGAGGCGGCGCGTGATGCCGGCGCCAGCGGCTGGCAGATCCTCTGGAATGTCGTGTTGCCGCTTGCAAAGCCCGGCATGGCGATCGGGACGATCTTCGTCGTCACCCTCGTCATGGCCGATTTCTCGACGGTGCAGGTCATGTCCGGCGGGCAGAGCGCTTCGGTGGCGCTGATGATGAAGAACCAGATGTCGTTGCTGCAATATCCGGCGGCTGCCGCAAGTGCCGTCGTGCTGCTGGTCGTCGTCCTCCTGATGGTCGCTGCGATCCTGCGCGTCGTCGATATCCGCAAGGAGCTGTGAGATGAACCACGAGAAGCGCACCTTCGAATTCTATGTGCTCGCGGCCTTTTTCCTCGTCTTCGTGCTGTTCCTGTATGGGCCACTGTCGGCGATCTTGATCCTTTCCTTCCAGGGGCCAGACGGCGGCCTGACGTTCCCGCTGAACGGCGTTTCCGTTCACTGGTTCTACAACCTTTTCGAGAAGCAGGCGGTGGGCGATTTCGGTGCTTCGTTCCGCCGATCGTTTACGCTGGGTCTGATGGTGATGGTCGTCACCGTCGTCGTCTCGCTGCTGGCGGGGCTGGCGTTTCGCCGCCGCTTCCGCGGATCGACCGTGCTTTTCTATGCGACCGTCGCAAGTCTCGTGGTGCCATCGATCATCATTTCGCTTGGGATCGGCGTGGTCTTTCAGCAGGGCGGGCTGAAGCCGGCCTGGTACTCCTCTGCCTTCGGCGCGCATCTGACATGGACGCTGCCGTTTGGCGTGCTCATCATGTTTGCCGTCTTCAACCGCTTCTCGCCGGCCTATGAAGAGGCGGCGCGCGATCTCGGGGCGACTTCCTGGCAGACCTTCCGTCATGTCGTGCTGCCGATGATTGCGCCGAGCCTGATCGGCGTCGGCCTTTTCGGCTTCACGCTCTCCTATGACGAATTCGCTCGTACGCTGATGACATCGGGCAGCTACAACACGCTGCCACTCGAAATCTACGGCATGACCACCAACGTCACGACGCCGGTGCTCTATGCGCTGGGCACTGTGACGACGCTGTTTTCCTTCACCATCATTCTCGTCGCGCTCGGCATCATGCTCATGCTGCGCCGGCGCCAGGCAAAGACAAGCTGACCCTATGCGCATTCTTTTGGTCAATCCCAATACGACGACATCCATGACCGAGAAGGCGGCCGTTGCCGCCCGCGCGGTCGCGGCCGCCGGCACCGATATCATCGCCGCCACCTCTCGCATGGGGCCGGTCTCGATCGAGGGGCATTATGACGGTGCGCTAGCAATCCCCGGGCTTCTCGCCGAACTGAAGGAGCGGAGGACCGACGGCTATGATGCCGCCGTCGTCGCCTGTTTCGACGATACGGGCCTGGATGCTGCCCGGACCTTTGCCGATGTGCCGGTTCTCGGGCTTTGCGAGTCCGCGGTCGCCACGGCCGGATTCCTGGCGCAGCGGTTTACTGTGGTGACGACGCTGGAGCGCTCGCGGGTCCTGATCGACAATCTGGTGCGGCGCTACGGCATGGGCGGACGTGCGAAGGTGCGGGCCTCGGATATCCCCGTCCTCGAGCTCGATGACCCTGCGTCGGGTGCCATCGGCAAGCTGCGGGCCGAGATCGAACGAGCGCTTTCCGAAGATGGCGCGGAAGCGATTGTGCTCGGCTGCGCAGGCATGACCGATCTGGCGCGCGAGCTGCAGGATATTTACGGCGTGCCTGTTGTCGACGGGGTGGCCGCGGCGGTCAAGCAGGCGGAAGCGCTGGTGTCGCTCGGCTTGTCAACCAGCAAGCGCGGCTCGTATGCATCTCCTTTGGCCAAACCCTATACAGGCGCGATGGGCGCTTTTGCGCCGATAAGGGCGGCAGGCTGATCCATGTCGGTCTCTTTCGATTTCGAGATGCTCACCGAACGCGAGCGCTACAAGCTGATGATCGGTACGATCATTCCACGGCCGATCGCGCTGGTGACGACAGTGGACGAGCATGGCCGCATCAATGCGGCACCCTTCAGCTTCTTCAACTGCCTGTCCGCCGATCCGCCGATCCTGGCGCTCGGCGTCGAGAACAACCCGGATATGTCTTTCAAGGATACTGGCCACAACATCCGCATGACCGAGGTCTTCACGGTCAACATCGTGTCTTTTGCCATCGCCGAAGCGATGCATGTCTGCGGGTCGAAATATCCGCGTGGTGTCGACGAATTGAAGGAGGCGGGACTGACGGCGATGCCTGGCCAGAAGGTAGCCTCGCCATGGATCGCGGAAGCCCCAGCAGCCTTCGAGTGCAGGCGCCACGTCACGCTGGAGCTCGGGAAGTCGCGGCAGATCATCATGGGTGAAATCGTCTATGCGCACTATCGCGACGGCGTCGTTGACCCCGACCGGCTGCGCGTCGATCCCGCAGAGATCGATGCCATTGCGCGTCTTGGCGGTGATACCTGTTCGACGATCCGCGACCGCTTCGAAATGCTGACGCCCAAATTGTAAGCTCCCGGGCATCGCCACGATTCCGCTTTACTTTTCCATTCCGCTTGCATTTGTTCAGGAAAAAGCAATGCAGGAGAGGAAGCACCCGTGACCATGCCCGACGAAGACCTCAACCGGATCGCAGAACAGGAAGAGGTGTTGAGTTTCGACACCTTCGATCTCACGACCGCATGGCAGCTCGGCAAGCTCCTGCAGGAGCTTGGAACCGAGCGCGGTCTCGGCATCGCGATTGATGTCACGCTGCATTCAATGCCGGTCTTTTATGCCGCTCTCCCCGGCGTCACGCCTGACAACGTTCAATGGGTGCGGCGCAAACGCAATCTGGTGCTGCGCTATTTCAGGAGCAGCTATGCGATCGGTCTCGATCTCAAGCAGAAGGGCAAGACGGTTGCCGACAATGGTCTCGCCGATGCCGATTATGCTCCGCACGGCGGCAGCTTCCCGATCAATGTGAAGGGTACTGGTTGCATCGGCGCTGTCACCGTATCTGGCCTGCCGCAACGGGACGACCACAATCTTGCGGTCGAGGCGCTGGCACTGATGCTTGCGAAGGACATCGAAGCACTTCGCCTGGCATGACTGCGGTTTCGCCTGGTGTGTTTTGACACACCAGGTTTACGCTACGAGCAATTTTCTTGGATGGGGCGGACGGCTGCAGTTCGAGCGAGCCGACGTAGACAACCTCGTTCGCGGCAGAGCTCAGTTTCCACTCGAGCCGAGTATCGCATCTTCCAACCATAGGTTAGAGAACGTCCGTTCCGGATCCATCCTGTCTCGAAGGCGGACAAACTCGGGAAGCTTTTCATATTTGGCCCCGATGTGACGCCGGGTGAAGACCTTACCCCAGTGCGGCAGGGCCATGAAACGCGACAGGGTCTGCTCAATGTGCTCCACAGCCGCGTTCACGGCCTCCTGATCCCGAATCCAGGTAAAGTGGATCGACAGGGTGTCGCGGTGATATTGAGGACTGAGCCACAACTCATCCGCTGCGACCGTTCGGAATTCCGCTGCTTGCACCAGATGCGCAAACCTTTCACGGATTGACAGCAACGCGTCGATGGCGGCCGCTCCATATTCCCGTGGAAGGTGGAACTCGGACTGTATCTCCTCACCACTGCTGGGCGTGAACCCCATCTTGAAGTGCGGGAGCCTATCGGACCATCGGCCATACTGCCCCAACTGTTCCGTGGAATTTTGCGCATCCAATCCGTTTATGGGGTGCCTCTTGACCATCGCTCGTGCTGCGCCATGGATGGCGGCGGGCCATTCATTGGCTGATGCTGTTCTCTTGACCCAAATCGATCCCGCTTGTTGACCCCATTGCGTGAACACGCTCACGCTGTAGCCTGCGGCCATGATCTCGTCGAGGTTGGCCAACAGGTTGTCCCAGGTCAATCCTTCGTAGACGCACTGCGCGACATGAAACTCTGGCTGGACGTCAAGCGTTACGCGCGTAACGACGCCAAGCGCGCCCAGATGCACCACCATTCCCGGGAAAGCGGCATCGCCGCGTGCCACCTTTACGAGGCGGCCGTCGCCTGAAACAATTTCGAGCCCGGAAACCGCAGTTGCCAGATTGCCGTTCCGGTTGCCTGACCCATGCGTTGCCGTGGCAATTGCTCCGGCGATCGAAATATGCGGCAACGAGGCTAGATTATGAACGGCGAGATGATGGCGATGGAGGAAAAGCGCAAGCTCTCCGTAGGTGCAATGAGCGCCTATGGAAACCTGTGTTCCATCGCCTTCGATGACAGGGTTGATCGGTAGCTCGGCAAGCGACAGGGCAACTTCACCATCGGCGATTGCATTGAATGAGTGGCCTGAGCCCACGGCCTTTATCTTTGGCGATCGCGCCACGATTTCGCAAACCGCATCCATAGAAGACGGGTAGAGGCAGTCTCGAAAGCCATAGGAAAAGCTTGCCGCCCAATTGGTCGTTGGAATCCGCCTCATAAACCAAACCTCGTACCGATTTGTTTCTCTATCGCACAGCCATTCCACGCGCGTCGTCGTTTGCGCCGGTGCGCCGCATCGAACCCTCCGCTCAAGTCACGGCACCGACGCGATATCACTTGAAATGATAGTCCAGCGCCATTGAGGTGGCGCTCGCTTCAAATCAGATCTTGCCGCCCGCTTCGGGAATGACCTTGGTCAGGCTGCCGGTTGCCGGGAAGAGGGGGATCAGGCAGGCCTGCAGGGCGTGGTAGATGTCGCCCTTGCCAGGGAAGATCGTATGGGCAGGCACTAGGTCTTCCGTTAGCTCCTCATGCCAGCCGCCATTCTTGTGATCGATGAAGGAGCGCTCGATCACGTTCCAGATCCTGCGGTAGTGCTCCTCGTGATAGTCACTCGGCAGATGTTCGTTCAGGAAATGCGCGGCGCCGGCACCCTCGCAAGCAGGCCACCACAGTTTGTTGCGTTTGGCGGGCTTGTCTTGCCAGTCGAGCGTATAGAAGAAGCCGCCCTTATTGTCGTCCCAGCCGAGGGCGATCGACTGCGAGAACAGGCTCTTGGCCGCATCCGGCATCCAGTCATGCTTCTTGTTGCCGAGCACCCAGAGTTGAAGAATGAGACGGGCCCATTCCAGCCAATGGCCGGGGGTGGTACCTGCAGGGCGGAACATTTCGTTCGGATGATAGTAGTCCTTGTCGAGGCCCCAATCGGTGCTGAAGTGCTCGGCGACGCGCCAGCCGACAGAACCGGCTGCGCGACGGATGACGAGGTCGGCAATGCTTTCGGCCTTGGCCAGATAGTCGCGGTTACCAGTTGCCTCGAAGGCAGCCATCAGCGCTTCGGTCAGGTGCATGTTGGAGTTCTGGCCGCGGTAGTTGCCGCCGTCGAGCGGTTGCCAGTCGGCAGTAAACTCCTCGGCGATGGCGCCGTGCGTGGCTTCCCAGAACTTGGTGTTCAGGACGTCGGTGATGTCGGCAAGCATGCCGTCGGCAAGCGGATGGCCAACCGTCTTGGCAGAGGAGGCTGCAAGCAGGACGAAGGCATGGCCGTAGCCCTGCTTGTTTGAATCGACGGGGCCGTTGTCGTCGAGTGACCAGAAGTAGCCACCGTTCTTGGTGTCGCGGTGATGCTTCCAGATGTACTGCATACCGTGATCCACGACGCCGGCGGCACCGGGACGGCCGAGGAGGGTGCCGATCGCAAAGCAGTGAACGGCCCGGGAGGCTATATGGATCGGGCGGACCTGGCCGGCGGCATTGAGCGGCTTGCCGGTGTCGTCGAGATCGAAGAAACCGCCGTTCGGGTTGACGGAGTTGTGCTGGAAGAAATCGAAGAGCCCGTTTGCCTGTGCAAGCAGCCAGTTGCGGTGGTATGCGCGGGTGGTCCAGTTTCCGAGCGCGGCGTCGCCGATTGCAGGTGCCATGATACTCCTCCGATTTCGTGCACAAAGCCTTCGCAACCGCCTATATAGGGGCCACCCGAGTCTGTCATCTGCCCAGCGCCGCAAAGGTGCCACATGCGAGGCATATATTGACATAAAGATATCTTTATGTGATTTGGTCAATTGGCCTGTAACGACGTCAAGGAGTCCGCCCGTGTTTGATACTCTGTTTGGTTCCGAAGGGGCAAAGCGCGACGGTAGTGAAGTGTTTGCGGCGCTCAAGAAAGCCGCCAGCGAACGCATCCTTGTTCTTGACGGTGCCATGGGCACGCAGATCCAGGGGCTGGGCTTCGATGAAGACCATTTCCGCGGCGACCGCTTCATTGGCTGTGCCTGCCACCAGAAGGGCAACAACGACCTTCTGATCCTGACGCAGCCGGATGCGATCGAAGAGATCCATTACAAGTATGCCAAGGCCGGTGCCGATATTCTCGAGACGAATACGTTCTCGTCGACACGCATTGCACAGGCCGATTATGCGATGGAAGGCGAGGTTTACGCCCTCAACAAGGAAGGTGCCGAGATCGTGCGCCGTGCGGCAGTCCGCGCCGAGCGCGAGGATGGCCGCCGCCGCTTCGTCGCCGGTGCCATCGGCCCAACGAACCGCACCGCCTCGATTTCGCCCGACGTCAACAATCCGGGCTTCCGCGCCGTCAGCTTCGACGATCTGCGCATCGCCTATGGCGAGCAGATAGACGGCCTGATCGACGGCGGCGCCGACATTATCCTGATCGAGACTATCTTCGACACGCTGAACGCCAAGGCCGCAATCTTTGCCTGCGAGGAGCGCTTCGAGGCGAAGGACATCCGCCTGCCGGTGATGATCTCGGGCACGATCACCGATCTTTCCGGCCGTACCCTGTCCGGCCAGACGCCGTCCGCCTTCTGGAATTCGGTGCGTCACGCCAATCCGTTCACGATCGGCCTCAACTGCGCGCTCGGCGCCAACGCCATGCGTCCGCACCTGCAGGAGCTGTCAGGCGTTGCCGACACCTTCATCTGCGCCTATCCGAATGCCGGCCTGCCGAACGAGTTTGGCCAGTATGACGAGACGCCGGAATTGATGGCGGCGCAGATCGAGAGCTTTGCGCGCGAAGGCCTCGTCAACATCGTTGGCGGCTGCTGCGGTTCGACGCCGGAACATATCCAGGCGATTGCCGAAGTCGTCGCCAAGTACAAGCCGCGTCCGATCCCCGAGCATCGCCCCTTTATGTCGCTGTCGGGTCTCGAGCCCTTCGAGTTGACCAAGGACATTCCCTTCGTCAACGTCGGCGAGCGCACCAACGTCACGGGTTCCGCGAGGTTCCGCAAGCTGATCACCAATGCCGACTACACGGCAGCACTCGATGTGGCGCGCGACCAGGTGGAAAACGGCGCGCAGATCATCGACATCAACATGGACGAGGGGCTGATCGATTCCGAAAGGGCGATGGTCGAGTTCCTGAACTTGATCGCGGCTGAGCCCGATATCGCTCGCGTGCCTGTCATGATCGACTCGTCGAAGTTTTCGATCATCGAATCCGGTTTGAAGCGCGTTCAGGGCAAGCCGATCGTCAACTCGATCTCGCTCAAGGAAGGCGAAGAGAACTTCCTCGCCCAGGCAAAGTTGCTGCACGCTTATGGCGCGGCCGTCGTGGTCATGGCCTTCGATGAGACGGGGCAGGCAGACAGCTACGAGCGCAAGGTCGAGATCTGCGCTCGCGCCTACAAGCTCTTGACCGAAAAGGCGGGCTTCCCGCCCGAAGACATCATCTTCGATCCGAACGTCTTTGCGGTCGCAACCGGTATCGAGGAGCACAACAATTACGGCGTCGACTTCATCGAGGCGACGCGGACGATCCGCAAGACGATGCCGCTGGTGCATATCTCAGGCGGCGTCTCGAACCTGTCCTTCTCGTTTCGCGGCAACGAGCCGGTGCGCGAGGCGATGCATGCCGTGTTCCTCTACCACGCCATCCAGGCGGGCATGGACATGGGGATCGTCAACGCCGGGCAGCTTGCCGTTTACGACCAGATCGATCCGGAACTGCGCGAAGCCTGCGAAGACGTGGTGCTGAACCGCCGCGCCGATGCGACCGAGCGGCTACTTGAGGTGGCCGAACGCTTCCGTGGCGCTGGCACAAGAGAAGCAAAGGCACAGGATCTTTCCTGGCGCGAATGGCCCGTCGCGAAGCGGCTGGAGCATGCGCTGGTCAACGGCATCACCGAATACATCGAGGCCGACACAGAGGAAGCCCGTCAGCAGGCCGCGCGGCCGCTGCACGTCATCGAAGGCCCGCTGATGGCCGGCATGAACGTGGTCGGCGATCTCTTTGGTTCCGGCAAGATGTTCCTGCCGCAGGTCGTCAAATCTGCCCGCGTGATGAAGCAGGCGGTTGCCGTGCTGCTTCCCTACATGGAGGAAGAGAAACGCCGGAACGGCGGCGACGACCGTAAGGCTGCCGGCAAGATTCTCATGGCGACCGTGAAGGGCGATGTCCACGATATCGGCAAGAACATCGTCGGTGTCGTGCTCGCCTGCAACAATTACGAGATCATCGATCTCGGCGTCATGGTACCGGCAACGAAGATCCTCGAAACGGCTGTTGCTGAGAAGGTCGATGTCATCGGTCTTTCCGGCCTGATCACGCCGTCGCTCGACGAAATGGTGCATGTCGCCGCTGAAATGGAGCGGCAGGGACTGGATCTGCCGCTGTTGATCGGCGGTGCAACGACGAGCCGCGTTCACACGGCTGTCAAGATCCATCCTGGCTATAACAAGGGGCAGGCTGTCTACGTGACGGATGCCAGCCGCGCCGTTGGTGTCGTCTCATCGCTGCTGTCGCCCGAGGGCCGCGACGGCTACGTGGCCGATATCCGCGCCGAATATGCGAAGGTGGCCGCCGCGCATGCGCGCAGCGAGGCCGAGAAGGTGCGTCTGCCGCTGGCACGAGCCCGCGAAAACGTGCAGCAGGTCGATTGGACGGCTTACAAGCCGACCAAGCCGAGCTTCCTCGGTACCAAGGTCTTCGACGGCTACGATCTCGCGGAGATCGCCAAGTACATCGACTGGACGCCGTTCTTCCAGACCTGGGAACTGCGCGGCCGTTTCCCGGCAATTCTGGAAGACGAGAAGCAGGGCGAGGCGGCACGCCAGCTGTGGGCCGATGCGCAGGCGATGCTGACGAAGATCATCGAGGAGAAGTGGTTCCATCCGCGTGCGGTCATCGGCTTCTGGCCGGCGAACGCGGTCGGCGATGATATCCGTCTGTTCAAGGACGACAGCCGCAAGGATGAGCTTGCCACCTTCTTCACGCTGCGCCAGCAGCTGTCGAAGCGTGATGGCCGGCCGAACGTCGCACTGTCGGACTTCGTTGCACCTGTCGAAAGCGGCGTTCATGACTATGTCGGCGGCTTCGTCGTCACGGCTGGTATCGAGGAGGTCGCGATTGCGGAACGCTTTGAACGGGCCAACGACGACTATTCGTCGATCCTCGTAAAGGCGCTGGCCGATCGCTTTGCGGAAGCCTTTGCCGAGCGTATGCACGAGCAGGTTCGCCGCGAATACTGGGGCTACGCCAAGGACGAGCATCTGAGTAACGAGCAGCTCATTACCGAGGAATACGCCGGTATCCGTCCTGCTCCGGGCTATCCGGCGCAGCCTGACCATACCGAGAAGAAGACGCTGTTCGGCTTGCTCGATGCCGAGAAGGCGGCTGGGGTGAAGCTGACTGAAAGCTACGCAATGTGGCCGGGCTCTTCCGTTTCCGGCATCTACATCGGTCACCCCGACGCTTACTACTTCGGCGTCGCCAAGGTGGAGCGGGATCAGGTCGAGGACTACGCCACCCGCAAGGGCATGGACGTTGCTGAGGTCGAGCGCTGGCTCGGCCCGGTTCTCAACTACGTGCCGCGCAAGCGTGACGAGGAAATCGAAGACGCGGCCTGATCGGCTGCGTCTTCAGTATTTGATTCAAGTGTCGGATAGATTGATTCAGGTTCTGGTCGCAACGAACTGAATCTGAATCGAAAATCGCCTCACGTGTCGGGCGCTAACTCGACAAGCAGCGCCGTCGTGTCGTCACTTTGTTTGTAGCGCGGATAGCGCAACCCCTCAGGATCAATCTCGCGTTCGAAGCGCCTGAGTTCGTCAAGCATTGGCCGCAGACCCTTCTCGCGCGCGGTGCGCACTAAGCCTGCCGAATCATAGGCCGCGTAAAGGACCGCGAGGTCCGAAAAACCGTCGCTGCAGACGATAGCGTGCGCCCTGCCTTTAATATCAAGCGGCTCGGAGACCAGGTGGTTGGCCGCCTCCGGTACGAGGCCGAGGGTCCAGACGCCGCTCTCCGGCGTATTCTGCCGCTCGCGGTGCTGGCGCAACAAGGTGAGGGTCTCGGAATTGCCGAGCGCGCCACCTTCCTTCGTGATGCCGCCCGTTCGCGCAATGTGCTTTCGCGCTTGGCTCTGCTCATATTCATAGGCACCCGGGATCGCCATGTACATCGTGGCTGAGCCATCTTCCTGCAGCAGAAAGAGACAAGAGTCGCCGAGGCCGATGAAATGGAAGCCGTCGCGTGTTTGATGCAGCATGGCAAAGGCGGTCAACGGCCAGGCGTAGCGCGGCACATTCTCGTTGTGGCGGAGAAATTCCGCACGGGCTGCCAGCGACAGGCTGCGCGCAACCTGCGAGATGTCGGTGTCGCGGGTGATCTGATCTTGAAAACCGCGTGCGAAATGCCGCGCGATCCACGCGGCGTCGCTGCCTGCCTCATCCATATATTGGCGATCGCCGAGGCCCGTCGCACCGTCGATGACGAAGGCGCAAGCCTCGTTGTGCCCGAAGCTGTCGTCGTTCGGCTTTGCCGGATTTCCGGGATCGGAGATGGTGTCGAGGATCCTGATGCGAGATGTCATGGGTGCAATCAATAGAGGCGCATCGCCGTCTCTTCAATCCGACCAGGCATCACGGCGCACCGATTGTGAGTTCGGCGACGAAATCATAGGCATCACCGCGGTAGAGCGAGCGGGTGAATTCGACTGCGCGCCCGGAGCCCAGATAGGAGATACGTTCGATCGACAGTCCTGCTGCGCCGACGGGGACGCCGAGCAAGTGCGCGTCGGCCTCTTTCATGTTGGTCGCCGAAATCCTCTGAACGGCACGCACCGGACGGACCTGGCGACGCTCGAGTTCTGCATAGAGCGACGTTGTCACAACGAAGGGATCCGGCAGGAATTCGCCGGAAACGCTGGCGTTTTCAATTGCCAGCGGCTGGTCGTCGGCGATGCGCAGACGGCTAAGGCGCGAGACCCTGACATCGGTCGCGAGGCCGAGAATCATCATTTCATCCGGCGAGGGCGTATGAATGCCCTTGTGCAGCCATTCGGAGCGCGAGGTCATTCCACGCCGAGCCATATCCTCGGTAAAGGAGGTGAGCTGCGAGAGGCGCTGTTCGACCTTCGATACCGGCTTGGTCACGAAGGTGCCGGAGCCGTGACGGCGGACAAGCAGGCCGTCGGCGACGAGTTCATCGATCGCCTTGCGCACCGTGACCCGGCTGACCGTCGCAAACTCGGCGATGTCGCGCTCGGGCGGCAGGGCATCGCCGTGGCTGAGCGTGCCCGTGCGGATGGCATCTTCCAGCGTGCGCCGCAGTTTGACGTAAAGCGGGCCAGTGCCGCCGGCCTGAAGGCGCTCGGGGGAAAGGAGGCTTGCAAAATCATCCGTCATGCCGCGCCTCTTCCTTCCTCGCGCAAGAACTTCACTGCGAGCTCGATGGCGCCCTGCAGGACATCGCCCTTCGGCTCTTGCAGCAGGGCGGTGTGGCGCTCTGCAATCCACGGACGATAAGCCTTGGCCAGGCCGCCGAGCAGGCAGATGGCGTGGCATTCCGGCCAAAGCAGGGCATCCAGACTCTCGCCGATCGAGGCTGCCGCGTTCTGCACGATCGCCGTCGCAACCGGATCGCCTTTCGCGGCAGCCTCAAAGACGACGGGCGCATAGCGGGCGAAGTCATTGGGACGGGAGACATGGGCAAACTCGACGACGCGCTCGGGATCATCGCCATACTCGGCCATGACCGTCTGGGTGACCGGCGAGGGGGGGCGCACACCGTCATGGGCGAGCAGAGACTGCTCCAGCAGGTCGCGACCGAGGCGGGCGCCGCTTGCCTGGTCACCGACAACGAATCCCCATCCGCCGATGCCGTAAAGCTTTCCGTCGCGGCGGGCATTGTAGACAGAGCCGGTGCCGAAGGCGCCAATCACGCCGTCGCAATCGCCGAGCGCTCCTTGGAGTGCCGTCGTCGCATCGGTGACGACACGACGTCTGGCAAAGGGCAAGGCACGCTCGATGCGCGCGGCATAGTCGCCGACATTTGCGCCGGCGACGCCAATGACGGCCGCAACGCTGGAAACGGCTTCAGGCAAGAGACCGGCGTCGCTCAATGCGTTTTTCGCCGACGCAACGATGTTGAGCAGCGAGCTATCAAGGTCGGACAGGATGTTCGATGGGCCGGCCGTGCCACGGCCCAGGATACGTCCTGTCGCATCCGTGACTGCGGCGCGGCAGCTGGAGCCGCCGCCATCAATGCCGATCGTAAGTTCTGTCATTGAACCACCAAAAAATCCGCTCATTCCCCTTGTTTTCATTACAATACCAAAAAAATACCATTTACCAAGCCCAAAGCGACGTAAAAATTCATCTTCTTATCACATTGATTTTGAATAATAAAATTTTTAATCGCGTTTTTCTGTCGTCGAAACGTTAAAATTGGCTGGACAATTGGTATTTTTTTGGACTTAATTCCATCAAAGGGAACAGCGCATCGGGCAGCGATAAACCGGCAGGATAAAGATAAGCCGGGCCACTCGATGGAATGTGGATCCGGCTGTAGCGGCTCAGTCGCTCTCAAGTCGCTTTTCGCAATCAGTTTTCCCTTTCGTCGCTGTGCCGGGCCGGTCTTCGGTCGGGTGCGCTATCTGGTCGACGGGTGCTTTGCCCGCCGAGCCGATTTGAGCTTTCGGGCCGGCAGTTGCTGACGGCCCCTCAGGGGGCGGTGGGTGCCATCGCATGCACGCAACCGCTCGTTTCAGGTCAAGAACAGCGCCTCATCGGCGCTCAAAACAGGAGAGGGAAATGAAGAACACCGCACTGAAAGGCTTCCTGCTGGCCTCGAGCCTGCTGACATCCGTGGGCTTTGCTCATGCCGCCGACGTCACGCTGACGGTCGAAAGCTGGCGTAACGACGACCTGCAGATCTGGCAGGAGAAGATCATCCCGGCATTCGAAGCCAAGAACCCGGGTATCAAGATCGTCTTCTCGCCGACGGCGCCGACCGAGTACAACGCTTCGCTGAATGCCAAGCTCGACGCCGGCTCGGCCGGTGACATCATCACCTGCCGTCCGTTCGATACATCGCTTGAACTGTTCAAGAAGAAGCAACTCGTCGATCTGACCAGCCTGGCTGGCATAGAGAACTTCACGCCGGTTGCAAAGGCTGCCTGGTCGACCGACGACGGCAAGTCCACTTTCTGCGTGCCGATGGCCTCGGTCATCCACGGCTTCATCTACAACAAGGATGCGTTCGACAAGCTCGGCATCTCCGTTCCAAAGACGGAGGACGAGTTCTTTGCCGCGCTCGAAAAGATCAAGGCAGACGGCACCTACATCCCGCTCGCCATGGGCACGAAGGACCTCTGGGAAGCCGCAACCATGGGCTACCAGAACATCGGCCCGAACTACTGGAAGGGTGAAGAAGGTCGTTTGTCGTTGATCGAGGGCAAGCAGAAGCTGACGGATGCCGGCTGGGTCAAGCCCTACGAGGAGCTTGCCAAGTGGAAGCCTTACCTCGGCGACGGCTTCGAAGCGCAGACCTACTCTGACAGCCAGAACCTCTTCACGCTCGGTCGTGCGGCGATCTACCCGGCCGGTTCCTGGGAAATCGCGCTGTTCAACAGCCAGGCGCAGTTCAAGATGGGTGCCTTCCCGCCGCCGGTTCCGAAGGCCGGCGACCAGGGCTATATCTCCGATCATCCGGATATCGGCGTCGCTCTGAATGCCAAGAGCACGCATGCCGAAGAAGCCAAGAAGTTCCTGAGCTGGGTTGCTTCCAGCGAATTCGCCGACATCTACGCGAACTCGCTGCCGGGGTTCTTCAGCCTGAATTCGAACCCGGTCAAGATGACCGATCCGCTGGCTCAGGAGTTCGTTTCCTGGCGCGGCCCGTACAAGTCGACAATCCGCTCGACCTATCAGATCCTGGGGCGCGGCACGCCGAACCTCGAAAACGAGACCTGGATTGAGTCGGCGAACGTCGTCAACGGCACGGATACGCCGCAGGTGGCTGCCGAGAAGCTCCAGAAGGGCCTCGACGGCTGGTACAAGCCAGGCAAGTGATGAAAGCTGAGGGGCGGCGCCAGCCGTCCCTCACTCCGGCTCAAAGCCAATTTCGTATCCGCTGTTCCTCTCCCCGCCGCCTTCGAAACCCGAAGCGACGGGGAGACGACTAGAGGGACGGGCGTTCTGCCCGCTGTGTCAGACGCGCTGCGCCACAGGTGCAGCCAAGAAGAACAGGCAAAAGCCATGAGCGAAGCCGAATCCGCTATCGATGTCGTTCCCATCAGTCGCCCGGTGCGCTGGCACATCGGCGTCTTTCTTTTCCCGGCATTCGTCGTCTATTCGGCGATCATGATCCTGCCGCTGATCGAAACGCTGAGGCTTTCGTTCTACAACACCGTCGACGGCGCGCCTGCCTTCGTCGGGCTCGCGAACTACAAGGTGTTGTTCGGCGATGCGCGCTGGGCACGCGACTTCTGGAATGCGCTGGTCAACAACTTCATCTTCTTCCTCATTCACATGTGTGTGCAGAACCCGATCGGCATCGCGCTGGCCGCGCTGCTGTCGACGCCGCGGCTTCGCTTCGTGGCGTTCTACCGCACGGCGATGTTCCTGCCGACGTTGCTTTCCTTTGTGATCGTCGGTTTCATCTGGAAGCTCATCCTGTCGCCGATCTGGGGCGTTGCTCCGTGGCTGATGAGCCTCGTTGGCATGAAGTCGCTTTTCGCCCCATGGCTCGGGCAATCCGGACCGGCGCTGATCGCTGTGTCGCTGATCTCCAATTGGCAATATATCGGCATTCCGATGATGCTGATCTACGCTGCGCTGCTCAGCATCCCGGAAGAAGTGATCGAGGCCGCCGAGTGCGACGGCATCACCGGCTGGGCACAGTTCTGGAAGATCAAGCTGCCGCTCATCCTGCCGGCCATCGGCATCATTTCGATCCTGACTTTCGTCGGCAACTTCAATGCCTTTGACCTGATCTACACGGTACAAGGCGCACTTGCTGGCCCCGACATGTCGACCGATATTCTCGGCACGCTGCTTTACCGCACCTTCTTCGGTTTCCAGCTCCAGCTCGGCGACCGCTCAATGGGCGCCACGATCGCGACGGCCATGTTCCTGATCATCCTCGCCGGCGTGTCGTTCTATCTCTTTGCTATCCAGCGGCGCCTGCGCCGGTACCAATTCTGAGGAGTGTGTCATGTCCAATAGAGCACGCACATCCCCCATCCGCACCGGCCTCGTCCACCTGGCGCTCATCGGCTATACGCTTGTTGCCATCTTCCCGGTGTTCCTGACGATCATCAACTCGTTCAAGGACCGCAACGCGATCTTCCGTTCGCCGATGCAGGTACCTACGCCCTCGACCTTCAGCCTTGTCGGTTATCAGACCGTGCTGGGGCAGGGCGACTTCGCCACCTACTTCCAGAACAGCTTCATCGTAACCGTCGTTTCGATCTTCTTCGTGCTGTTGTTCGGTGCGATGGCGGCCTTCGCGCTCTCGGAATACAAGTTCAGGGGCAACACGCTGACTGGTCTTTACATGGCGATCGGCATCATGATCCCGATTCGCCTCGGCACAGTCGCCATTCTCCAAGGCATGGTAGCCGCTGGCCTCGTCAACACGCTGACGGCGCTGATCCTCGTCTACACGGCTCAGGGCATTCCGCTGGCGATCTTCATCCTGTCGGAATTCATGCGGACGGTTTCCGATGACCTGAAGAATGCCGGTCGCATCGACGGGCTCTCGGAATATTCGATTTTCTTCCGGCTGGTGCTGCCGTTGGTACGCCCGGCCATGGCAACGGTTGCCGTCTTCACGATGATCCCGATCTGGAACGACCTCTGGTTCCCGCTTATCCTGGCGCCATCCGAAGCAACCAAGACCGTTACTCTCGGCTCGCAGATTTTTATCGGGCAGTTCGTGACCAATTGGAACGCCGTGCTTGCCGCGCTGTCGCTGGCGATCCTGCCGATCCTCGTCCTTTATGTCATCTTCTCGCGGCAGTTGATCCGCGGCATTACATCGGGAGCGGTCAAGTGAGTGCATCCGACACGCCAATCCGCGTCCTGGTCGCCGGCCTCGGCAACATGGGACGCAGCCATGCGCTGGCCTATCACAGCAATCCCGGCTTCGAGATTGTCGGGCTGGTCAACCGCTCGACGCCTGATCTGCCGGAGGAACTGAGGGGTTACAAGATCCATTCGGATTTCAAGATGGCGCTCACCGAGTTGAAGCCTGATCTCTGCGCCATCTGCACCTACTCGGACACGCACGCCGATTATGCGGTCGCTGCCTTCGAGGCGGGTTGCGACGTCTTCGTCGAGAAGCCGCTGGCGACAACGGTCGCCGATGCGGAACGAGTGGTCGCGGCGGCAAAGAAGGCTGGGCGGAAGCTGGTGATCGGCTACATCCTCCGTCACCACCCGTCCTGGATGCGGCTGATCGAGGAAGCGCGCAAGCTCGGCGGGCCGTATGTCTTCCGCATGAATCTCAACCAGCAGTCCAGCGGCCCCACTTGGGAAACCCACAAATCACTGATGCAGACGACGTCGCCAATCGTCGATTGCGGCGTGCATTATGTCGATGTCATGTGCCAGATCACCGACGCCAAGCCGGTCGAGGTGCGCGGCATGGGACTGCGCCTTTCGGGCGAAATCGCGCCCGATATGTACAACTACGGCCAGCTGCAGGTGCTGTTCGAGGATGGTTCAGTCGGCTGGTATGAAGCCGGCTGGGGCCCGATGATCTCGGAAACGGCGTTCTTCGTGAAGGACATCATGTCGCCGAAGGGATCTGTGTCGATCGTGATGGACCCGAACGCCAAGTCTGACGACATCGACGCTCACACCAAGACCTCGGTCATTCGTCTGCACACGGCGGGGACCGGACCTGATGGCAAGTTCCTCAGGCCGGACGAGGATATGACGATGGCGGGAGAACCTGGCCATCAGGAACTCTGCGACCGCGAGCAGGCCTTTATGCTGAAGGCTATTCGCGAGGACATCGACCTCAACCGCCACATGGCAGACGCTGTCGCTTCGTTGCGCATCTGCCTCGCCGCCGACGAAAGCGTGCGTACCGGACAAGCCGTCAAGCTCCAAGAGCCGGCCAAACGATAAGGAATACGACGAGTGGGATCGCTTCAACTCAAATCCATCCGCAAGACTTACGGCACGCACGAAGTGCTGAAGGGCATCGACCTGGAGGTCAAGGACGGCGAGTTCGTTATTTTCGTTGGACCTTCGGGTTGCGGAAAATCGACGCTTCTGCGCAGCATTGCCGGATTGGAGGACGTCACCTCGGGCGCCGTTCTCATCAATGGCAAGGATGAGACGCTGACGCCTCCCGCCAAGCGCGGTATCGCGATGGTGTTCCAGTCCTATGCGCTCTATCCGCACCTGACGGTCAAGGACAACATGGGCCTCGGTCTCAAGCAGGCCGGCACGCCGAAGGACGAGGTCGACAAGCGGGTCAGCAAGGCATCGTCGATGCTGTCGCTCGAACCGTATCTCGCCCGGCGCCCGGCCGAGCTTTCCGGTGGTCAGCGCCAGCGTGTCGCCATTGGCCGCGCGATCGTCCGAGAGCCGGCGCTCTTCCTTTTCGACGAGCCGCTGTCGAACCTCGATGCCGCCTTGCGTGTCCAGACGCGTCTCGAGATCGCGCGCCTGCACCGCAGCCTCAAGGCAACGATGATCTACGTCACCCACGACCAGGTCGAGGCGATGACGCTTGCCGACAAGATCGTGGTGCTGAATGCCGGCGCGGTCGAGCAGGTCGGCTCGCCGATGGAGCTCTACAACCGCCCCGCAAACGTCTTCGTCGCGGGCTTCATCGGTTCGCCGATGATGAACTTCATTCCGGGCGACAAGGTCGCCGATGCCGGCGCAAAGACCGTTGGCGTCCGCCCGGAGCATCTGACCCTTTCGCGCGAACATGGCACTTGGCGGGCGAAGGTCGTCCATGTCGAACATCTCGGGGCGGACACGATCATCTATCTGGAATCCGAACAGTGCGGTCTCATCACCGCGCGGCTCTTTGGCGAGCACAAGTACGAGCCCGATGAGATCGTCTATGCGACGCCGCATACGGCCCACATGCATCGCTTCGATGCAAATGACAAGGCGATCCGCTAGGCCCGCCACGAACCAAAGGCCCCGCCATCGAGCGGGGTCTTTCGTTTCTACCGATCAGCCAAGGACGGGCCGCATGAAACTGCGCTCGTAGCTGATGATGCTTCGGTTACGTTTATCGAGATCGAACGCGGCCTGGCATTCCGGGTCGGCTGCCATGCGGGTACGGTAATCTTCGTAGGCCGCGAAGCTCGGGAACGAGAACAGCGCGATAGCAATGTTGTTGGCGCCCTCGGACGGCAGGAAATAACCGTGATGCGTGCCGCCCATTCGATTGACGATCGGGATCCAGAGTCGAGCATATTCCTCGAATTCGGCGATCTTGTAAGGGTCGATCGTGTAACGCAGATAGCAGGTAATCATTTGAAACATCCGGTTTGAGGCCATGCCGTGCGGTCATGGCAGGGGGTATGCTGCTGACTTTGCTGAACGAAAACGTTTCAGCTGTCGTTGCGCATCAAGGTCGCTATTCCAAGCAATTTCCGGCGCCGCAAAATGCAGCGCCCGGAAATGCGGAAGCGAGTGTGGCAAAGCCGCAAAACATGAGGGCGGCCCTGCCCGCGCGGTCAGTCGCGGATGACGAGGAGGTCGGCCGCCATGAAGCGAAGCGTAACGGTCTCGCCAGCGGCCGGGGGCGTTACGCCGGGGCTGTTGAACATGTCGAAGGAGATGACGTTGCCGCCGACGTTCATGCGCGTACGGATGACAGAACCGAGGAAGTGGGCGGACACGACCTGACCGGTCAGCTTCGTATCGCTTGGCGTTCCCTCAGCCAGCGATCCGGCCTCCGGACGCAGGGCCAGCGAGACGGTATCACCCGCCTTGAAGGCGGCGACCGACTGCTTCAAGGTCACGCCCTGGTCGCCGATCTGGATACGGTTGGCGGCCGGATCGACGACCTTCGCCTCGATCATGTTGAGCGTGCCGACGAAGGAGGCGACGAAGCGCGTTGCCGGCGTGTTGTAGATCTCGAATGGCGTTCCGATTTGGTCGGCACGGCCGGCGTTCATGACGACGATGCGGTCGGAGATCGAGAGGGCCTCTTCCTGGTCGTGCGTCACGAAGACGGTGGTGATGCCGAGCTTCTGCTGGATGGCGCGGATTTCCTCGCGCAACGACACGCGGATCTTGGCGTCAAGGGCTGACAGCGGCTCGTCGAGCAGCAGCACCTGCGGGCGTACCGCAAGGGCGCGGGCAAGCGCCACGCGCTGCTGCTGTCCACCAGACAGTTGATAGGGATAGCGGTCGGCAAGATGATCGAGCTTGATCAGCCCGAGCATTTCCTTGACGCGCTGATCGATCTCCGTCGCCTGCTCACCGGCGACCTTCAGGCCGAAGGCGACATTGTCGTGAACGGTCATGTTGGGAAACAGCGCATAGGCCTGAAAAACCATGCCGATATTGCGCTTGTTGGGCTTCAAATTGTTTTGCTCTTTGCCGCCGATGGCGATGCGACCGGCCGAGGGCGCTTCGAAGCCTGCGATCATGCGCAGGACCGTTGTCTTGCCGCAGCCCGACGGGCCGAGGAACGAGATGAATTCACCCTTCTCGATCTGCATGTTGAAGTCATGCACGACCTGCGTTGCGCCGAAGGATTTCTTGAGGTTTGCGAGTTCGAGAAAAGCCATGAAACCAGATACCTTACGACTTAGCCGGGGCGGCTTTGTGGAAGCGGGAGACGAGTTGCAGCAGGCCCATGCTGAGCCAAGTGATGGAGAAGGCGATGACGGCCAACGCCGACGGCTCGTAGGCGCGATTGGCGCCGACCAGCTGCAGGTATGGGCCGAAAGCCGGACGATTGAGGAGCGCGGCCATGGTGAATTCGCCCATGACGATCGCAAGAGTGATGAATGCGCCCGAGAGTACGCCGCTCATGACGTTCGGGAAAATGCACTTGAACAAGATCGTCGTCCAGCTTGCGCCGAGGCTTTCGGCCGCTTCCGTCAGCGTGCGGACATCGATCGCGCGCATGGCGGTGTCGACGGCGCGGTACATATAGGGCAGCGACAGCGTCATGTAGGAGAGGACGAGCAGGATGTTCGTACCTGTCGTCGAGCCCGTCAGCGGCAGGATCGAGGATGAGTTGTACATTCTAAGATAGCCGAAGACGATCACGATTGCCGGGATAACCAGTGGCAGCAGCGTGATGAACTCGACGATCGGGCGGATCTGCGGCAAGCGCAGACGCACCCAATAGGCAGTCGGGACCACGAGCAGCATACCGAAGACGATCGTCAGCAGCGCCATCAGCATCGAATAGCCGAAGGTTTCGCGAAACTGCGCCTCAGAGAAAACCGAAGCGTAGGCATCGAAACTGTAGGCGCCGCGGCGCATGCGTAGCGAGAATTCGATCGTGGCAATGAGCGGCAGCACGAAGTAGATCGCGCCGAATGCGATGGCGATCCAGGCTCCAAGGCGTGATGTCTTCATTTTTGCCACCGTTCAGCGCGCATTCGCAGCAGGATGTAGAGGAGGTTGGACAGGCCGGTGATGACGATCATGCCGAGCGCGAGCGCGTAGCCGAGGTTGGCGTTGTGAAGCACGTCGCCGCGGATCTGTGCATAGAGCAGGATCGGCACGATGTTGAGAGAGCTACCGGTCAGCGCGTAGGCGGTGGCAATGGCGCCGAAGGCATTCGCGAAGAGAAGCAGCGTCGTGCCCATCAGGCTCGGCCAGAGGATCGGAAAGGCAACCATGCGCCAGTACTGGCCATTGGTCGCGCCAAGGATCGATGCTGCTTCCTTCCACTCCTTCTTCATGCCGTCGAGCGCCGGCGTCAGGATCAGGACCATCAGCGGGATCTGGAAGTACATGTAGGTGAGAGTTAGCCCGAAGAAGCTCAGCAGGTTGAAGCCGGTGGAATAGAGATTGAAGCCGAACCAGTCGCGCAGCAGGACGGTCACGAGCCCGGTGCGCCCGAGCGTGGCGAGGAAGGCGAAGGCAAGCGGTACGCCCGCAAAATTGGAGGCGACGCCGGAGAAGGTCAGGAGGCCCGAACGAACCCAGTTCGGCAGACCGCCGAGCACGACCGCCCAGGCGAGAAAGAAGCCGATCAGCGCGCCACCCAAGGCTGATGCCACGGACACCTTGATACTGATCCAGTAGGCGCTGAGGATCGACGGCGTGAAGAGATCGACGATATTCTTGAGGGTCAGGTCGCCTTCCGGCGTCAGGAACGCGCCTGCGACCAGATAAAGCGTCGGTATGATAAGGAACATCGCAGCAAAGATCATGAACGGCGCGATGCCGAGCCAGTCTACGATCCTGTCGCGGTTTATCATGGGCGTGGCCGGGGCCGCGGATGTTGAAACAGTGGTCATAGACGACAGCCTTATCGGGGCAATGAAGAATGAAACCTCTCCGCCACGAGGGCGGAGAGGTGCTGCGTCAGAGATTACTTGACGTTGGCGCCGACGACGCTGTCCCACTTGGTGGTAATAGCGGTCTTGCCAGCAGCCTGCTCGGCGAGCGTCGGGAAGACTGCCTTTTCATAGGAAGCAGCCGGCGGCAGCTTGTCGAGAAGTGCCTGCGGGACCTTCTTGTTCTTCGCCAGATCGTTGAAGCGGATCGGGTGGCAATAGCCCTTCAGCCAGCCAAGTTGACCTTCGTCCGAGTAAAGGTATTCCATCCAGAGCTTTGCAGCGTTCGGATGCGGAGCAAAGGCGGAGATCGCCTGGACGTAAACGCCGGCAACGACGCCCGATGCCGGAACGACGACTTCAGCCGGCGGGTTGCCCTTCAGCGTATCGCGCCAGGAGAGACCATTGTAGTCCCACGCAACGACGATCGGGGTCGAGCCCTGAGCGAGCGAAGCGGACTTGCCGATGACAGGAACGAGGTTGCCGGCCTTGTTGAGTTCGGCGAAGTAAGCGAGACCGGCTTCACCAGCCTTGGTCGCATCCTTTTCACCGGCTGCGATGCCAGCGGCATAAACGGCCTGGACAGCCTGGTTCGACGCGCGCGGATCACCGGCAAGTGCGATGCTGTTGGCGTAGTCCGACTTCTTCAGGTCGGCCCAATCCTTCGGCACTTCCTTGACGATGTCGGTGTTCACGACGAACGACAAAACACCGTAGTAGTCGCCGTACCAAAAGCCGTCAGCATCCTTGGCACTGTCCGGAATGGAGTCCCAGGTCGAGACCTTGTAGGGCTGGATCAGGCCGTCTGCCTTTGCCGAGGGGCCGAAGGAGAGGCCGACGTCGATGACGTCAGGAGCCTGCGGGCCGGTGTTACCCTTGTTGGCCTTGATGGCTTCGATTTCGTCGCCCGAGCCTGCGTCCGGGTTCAGTTCGTTGACCTCGAGGCCATACTTAGCCTTGAAGCCGGCAATGACGTCGCCGTAGCCGCACCAGTCGTGCGGAAGCGCAATCGTCGTCAGCGTGCCTTCCTTCTTGGCGGCAGCGATAAGTTCAGCGCTTGGCTCAGCGGCTGCGATTGCAGTCGAAGCAACGACAATCGCAGTAGAAAGCGAAAGCATTTTCGAAATATTAGAGATCACTGTTGTTCTCCTTCGGGTTTTCAGTGTCCGACGATGCTGTTACTGACGTTACGTGAAGCTTTCGTGACAGTTTGGTGACGTTCTTTTTTCTTTGTATAGCAGGCAGTTGGCGGCGATGTTTCATTTACGACACGCTGTTCGCTCGACCGTCTCACGTCATCTATCTATCTTATTTTCCCTCCTAGCTGAGTTTGCGGAAAAGTCTGGTTTGCTCGAACAGACCCTCCAGGGTTTTCATACGTTCTTTCGTCTGGTCCCAAGTCGAGCTCTGAACGGCTTCGATGAGAGCTTCGACGATGAAGAGAGTGACGACAGACGAGTCCCAGGCCGATGGGGCCTCGATCTGCACGCGGAAGCTGTGGCGCGCGAGCTTGGCAGCCGGAGAGCCCCATTGGTCGGTAAAGACGACGATCTCGGCGCCGCTTTTGCGAGCGGCGGTCGCGAGGCTGACCATCTCCTGCTCGTAGCGGCGGATGTCGAAGATGACCAGCAGGTCGCCGGGACTCATATTGAGCACGTATTGCGGCCAGCTGCTAGAGTTCGATGACAGCAACGCCGTGTTCGGTCGAATGACCTGCATGTGGGTGAAGAAGTACTCGGCCAGCGCACCGGTAATGCGTCCGCCGACGAAGTAGAGGCTGCGCTTGCGATCGGACAGCAGGGAGGCAACGCTGTTGAAGGTGGCCGTATCCAGGCCGCTCAGCGTCTGACGCAGGTTGCCCATGATTGCGTCGGCAAAGCGGTTGAGAATGTGCGTTCCCGGCGCATTGGAGGCCCAGCGGTCATGCTTGGTGATAGGGTTCGAGATCGTCGCTTCGACCTCTTGATGAAGGTGTGCCTGGAAGTCGGGATAGCCCTTGAAGCCCAGCTTCTGGACCATGCGCACGACTGTCGGCGTCGATACGCCGGCATTTTCTGCAATCGTCGTGATGCTCCCCAGTCCGGAGACGGGGTAGTTGGCCAACAGGCTCTCAGCCAATTGCTTTTCGGCCCGCGTAAGCATGCCAAAATGCGAATGGATTACGTCCGAAACTGTCTTCGACGCAGCGGTCACGCGATCTGCTCCCCGGGATTGGTCTTGTGCCACTTTCCCACCGAAAGTTAACAACGCTGTCACAATCCATGTCAACTACCGTCATGAAAAGAAATTTTCAGGATGCGCTTGACAGTCGTCGGAACCTGAAGAATTCTTTTCTTATACATTCTTTATTAATGATCGGGATGCGGCTGTGGTGCCTGCTCAGTTCAAGGTCCTAAGCGAAACGGAAGGGGGGTGCGTTTCGGTCGAGCGGCCGAACGGCAAGAGCCCGTTGCTTGTGATCTGCGAACATGCGTCCCGCCTCCTGCCTGAACGCTACGGAACGCTCGGTCTGTCCGGCGAGGCCTTGGAAAGTCATATCGCATGGGATCCAGGCGCCTTGGCTGTTGCCCGCGGGATTTCACAAGCGCTCGATGCCACGCTCATTTACCAGCGGTTCTCGCGATTGATCTATGATTGCAACAGGCCGCCGGAGTCTCCGGGGGCGATGCCCTCGAGAAGCGAAATCCACGATATTCCGGGCAATGCCAATCTCAGCGCGGAAGAACGCCTCATGCGCACCGAAGCATTGTATATTCCTTTCCACGACGCCATTCGCGCACTGATTCGCGATCGCAAGGCGAGGGGGCAGGAGACGGTGATTGCAACAGTCCATAGCTTCACGCCGGTGTACCACGGGAAGACGCGCACCGTGGAAATTGGTATACTGCACGACGAAGACAGCCGCTTTGCCGACAGCGTTTTGAACGCCGCATCGACCGGCTCGCCTCTCTACAAAATCGAACGCAACGAGCCCTATGGCCCTGCGGATGGCGTGACCCACACGCTGATCCTGCATGGGCTGTCCAACGGGCTACGCAATGTAATGATCGAGGTCCGCAACGACCTCATCTCAGACGAAGACGGTCAAGGGGTCGTGGCCGACTATCTGACGGGGCTTCTCCAGCAAAGCCTGGACGCCTGACAACGAAGAAAAAGACCCCAGGGAGCAGTCTAACTGCGATCAGCCCGAAGGCGAAAACGTCGCGGGCACTTTGGCACTGGATGATCACCCGCAATCCCGCGGCTGATCGCTAAACAGGGGGAAGTCATGTCCGACTACACGGATCACGACAAAAAGCAGGATATGCACATCCTGCACTCCATGGGCTACGCCCAGGAGCTGGAACGGCGGATGAGCTCGTTCTCGAACTTTGCGGTCTCATTCTCTATCATCTGCATTCTTTCCGGCGGCATCAACTCGCTGGCTCAAGCCACGGCGGGTGCTGGCGGTGCGGCTATCGGCATCGGTTGGCCGCTCGGGTGCTTCGTTTCGCTGGTGTTCGCTGTCGCGATGGCGCAGATCAGCTCGGCCTATCCGACTGCAGGCGGCCTCTATCACTGGGGCTCGATCCTCGGCAACCGTTTCACCGGCTGGCTGACCGCCTGGTTCAACCTGCTCGGTCTTGTCACGGTTCTCGGCGCGATCAATGTCGGCACCTACTACTTCTTCATGGGCTCGTTCGGCACCAGCTATTTCGGGCTGACCGATACCACCACCGTTCGCATCCTGTTCCTGGTGATCATTACCGGTGCCCAGGCGCTGGTGAACCACATGGGGATCGGGCTGACGGCGAAGCTCACGGATTTCTCGGGCTACCTGATCTTCGTAACGGCAATCGCCCTTGCTGCAGTTTGCCTGCTGGCAGCGCCGTCCTACGACATTGCCCGTCTCTTCACTTTCGCCAACTATTCCGGCGAAGCCGGCGGCAACGTCTGGCCGTCGACCTCGGGCGCCTGGGTGTTCCTGCTCGGCCTCCTGCTGCCGATCTACACGATCACCGGCTATGACGCTTCGGCACATACCTCGGAAGAAACGGTCAAGGCCGCCCATTCCGTTCCGCGCGGCATGGTCGCCTCCGTTCTTTGGTCGGCGCTCTTCGGCTACATCATGCTTTGCGCATTCGTGCTGATGCTCCCGAACATGGACGATGCGGCCAAACAGGGCTGGAACGTGTTCTTCTGGGCCATGGACAGTCAGGTCAATCCTGTCGTCAAGGATCTGCTCTACCTCGCCATCTTCGTCAGCCAATGGCTGTGTGGTCTGGCGACGGTGACCTCGGTCTCCCGCATGATCTTCGCCTTCTCGCGTGACGGCGGTCTGCCGGCATCCAAGGCTCTTGCCAAGGTCAGCCCGAAGCACCGCACGCCGGTTGCCGCCATCTGGACGGGTTCGATCCTCTCTGTTCTGTTCGTCTGGGGCTCGTCGCTTGTTTCGATCGGCGAGACCCCGGTTTACACGATCGTCGTCTCGTGCACGGTCATCTTCCTGTTCTTCTCCTTCGCGATCCCGATCACCCTCGGTCTCTTCGCGTGGGGCACGTCGAAGTGGGACAAGATGGGACCATGGAACCTCGGCGAAGGCACGTTCAAGCTGTTTGCGGTCCTGTCGATCCTGGCGATGATGCTGATCTTCGTCCTCGGCATTCAGCCGCCGAACCAGTGGGCGCTTTACATCACTGTCGGCTTCCTGGTCCTCACCGGTATCGTCTGGTTCGGCTTCGAAAGCCGCCGCTTCAAGGGCCCGCCGATCGGCGACGAGGTTGCGCGTCGTCAAGCCGAGATCGCGGCTGCCGAGAAGGCCGTTGGCGAAGCCTGAGGTTTCGACTTCCCTCTCCAACCGCGGGGCCGCGATGGCGGCCCCGCTTCCCGGCTCAACGAAAACGCATCAGAGGCGGCAGGCCCGTCTCACAGTATGCTCTTTCGTTGCCCCGATTTCAGTTCAATGTCAGGCGGATTCAATATGAGCATCTATACCCTCGACGATCTCAAGCAGGATGTTGCCGACGGGCGCATCGATACAGTTTTGGCGTGCCAGGTGGACATGCAGGGCCGCTTGATGGGCAAGCGCTTTCAGGCTGAATACTTCCTCGAGAGCGCATGGAAGGAAACGCATAGCTGCAACTATCTCGTTGCCACCGACATGGAGATGGAAACCGTCTCCGGCTACAAGGCGACGAGTTGGGAAAAGGGCTATGGCGACTACACGATGAAGCCCGATCTTTCGACGTTGCGCCGCATTCCGTGGCTCGAAGGCACAGCGCTCGTGCTCTGCGATCTCCTCGACCACCACACGCATGAAGAGGTGCCGCACTCGCCGCGCGCGATCCTGAAGAAACAGGTCAAGCGGTTGGAAGACATGGGCATGAAGGCGTTCATGGCCTCGGAGCTCGAATTCTTCCTGTTCGACCAGACCTACGAGTCTGCGCACGCGTCAGGCTATCGCAACCTGAAGCTCGCCAGCGCCTATAACGAGGACTACCACATCTTCCAGACGACCAAGGAAGAAGAAGTCATGCGGGCAATCCGCACCGGCCTTCAGGGCGCCGGCATTCCGGTCGAAAACTCCAAGGGCGAGGCGTCCGCGGGCCAGGAAGAAATCAACGTCCGCTATGCCGACGCACTGACGATGGCCGATCGCCACTCGATCATCAAGAACGGTTGCAAGGAAATCGCCTGGTCGAAGGGCAAGGCGATCACCTTCCTGGCGAAGTGGCACTACAATGCCGCCGGCAGTTCGTCACATATCCATCAGTCGCTCTGGAGCGCTGACGGCAAGACGCCGCTCTTCCACGACGAGGGGGGCAAGTACGGCATGTCGCCGCTGATGAACAACTACGTGGCCGGTCTTCTCGCCCACGCGGGCGAGATCACCTACTTCCTCGCGCCTTACATCAACTCGTACAAGCGCTTCATGGCGGGCACCTTTGCGCCGACGAAGGCAATCTGGAGCAAGGACAACCGCACGGCCGGCTATCGCCTCTGCGGCGACGACACCAAAGCGATCCGTATCGAGTGCCGTGTCGGCGGCTCCGACCTTAATCCCTATCTCGCCTTTGCCGCGCTGCTTGCCGCCGGCATCGATGGCATAGAGCAGAAGATGGAGCTCGAGGCGCCGTTCGTCGGCGACGCCTATGGAGCACGCAGCGTCCGCGAGATCCCGCGTACGTTGCGCGCGGCAACAGTCGCCATGACGGAATCGAAGATGCTTCGCAATGCCTTTGGCGACGACGTCATCGACCACTATACCCGTGCTGCCCAGTGGGAGCAGGAAGAATACGATCGTCGCATCACCGACTGGGAAGTGGCGCGCGGTTTCGAAAGAGCATAATAGGCGTAGCCAAAGCCGGATAGCGTCCTGTCATATGATCTCCATATCTGAGGAGATTGTTGGGGGCTGCCGGTTTCGGCACGCGAAAACATAGGATGAAGATCATGGGAATGATCCAATGCATTTCACCGATCGACGGATCGGTTTTCGCCGAGCGGCCGGCGCTTTCGCTAGAGGCGGCGAAAGAGGCGGTGGCGCGTGCGCGCAAGGCGCAGAAGGCCTGGGCGAAGCGGCCGTTGGAAGAGCGCGTTCAACTGGTACTGAAGGGCGTCGCGCGCCTTAATGAAATGTCCGACGTCGTCGTGCCGGAACTTGCCTGGCAGATGGGCCGCCCGATCCGCTACGGCGGCGAGTACAAGGGCTTCAACGAGCGCTCCAACTATGTCGCTTCGATCGCCGCCGATGCGCTCGCGCCGCTGGTTGTCGAGGAAAGCGACAAGTTCGAGCGTCGCATCGAACGTGAAGCGCATGGCGTTGTGTTCGTCGTGGCCCCCTGGAATTATCCCTACATGACGGCGATCAACACGATCGCGCCGGCGCTGATGGCGGGCAACACGGTCGTTCTGAAGCATGCGTCACAGACGCTGCTGGTTGGAGAGCGGCTGGTGCAGGCTTTTGTCGAGGCCGGCGTTCCCGAGGACGTCTTCCAGAACGTGTTCCTTGACCACGAAACGACCTCGGCGCTGATTGCTGCGGGCAGCTTCAACTTCGTCAACTTCACCGGCTCGGTCGAAGGCGGCCGCTCGATGGAGCGGGCGGCAGCCGGAACGTTCACAGGGCTCGGGCTAGAGCTCGGCGGCAAGGATCCGGGCTACGTCATGGAAGACGCCGACCTCGACGCGGCGGTCGATACGCTGATGGACGGCGCGACCTATAATTCCGGCCAGTGCTGCTGCGGTATCGAGCGCATCTATGTGCATGAATCGCTCTATGACAGCTTTGTCGAGAAGTCGGTCGCCTGGGTGTCGAACTACAAACTCGGCAATCCGCTCGATCCTGAGACTTCGCTTGGCCCGATGGCCAACAAGCGCTTTGCCAAGGTCGTGCGCGAGCAGATCGCCGATGCCGTTTCCAAGGGCGCCAAGGCGCTCGTTGACCCCAAGCTGTTCCCACAGGACGATGGCGGCGCCTATCTCGCACCGCAGATCCTCGTCAACGTCGATCATTCCATGGCCTTTATGCGCGAGGAGACCTTTGGTCCTGCCGTCGGCATCATGAAGGTGAAGAGCGACGACGAAGCCGTTACGCTGATGAACGACAGCCAGTACGGCCTGACGGCTTCGCTCTGGACGAAGGATCCGGAACGGGCAGGGCGGCTCGGCCGCGAGATCGAGACCGGCACCGTCTTCATGAACCGCGCCGACTATCTCGATCCGGCTCTGTGCTGGACCGGCGTCAAGGAAACCGGCCGAGGGGGTTCGCTGTCGATCATTGGCTTCCACAACCTGACGCGTCCGAAATCCTACCATCTGAAGAAAGTCACAGCATGAGCAGCAACATCACAGCCAACTGGAGCTACCCGACCGCCTTCAAGCTTGGCCGGGGCCGCATCAAGGAACTGGCAGACGCCTGCAAGAGCCTCGGGATGAAGAAGCCGCTGCTGATCACCGATCGCGGCCTGGCTTCCATGGCGATCACCAAGACCGCGCTCGACATTCTCGAAGATGCCGGCCTTGGCCGCGCGATCTTCGCTGATGTCGATCCGAACCCGAACGACAAGAACCTCGAGGCTGGCGTTAAGGCGTTCAAGGACGGTGGCCATGACGGCGTCGTTGCCTTCGGTGGCGGCTCGGGCCTCGATCTCGGCAAGTGCGTCGCGTTCATGGCCGGCCAGACACGGCCGGTCTGGGACTTCGAGGATATCGGTGACTGGTGGACGCGCGCGAGCGTCGAAGGCATCGCGCCGATCGTGGCCGTCCCGACGACGGCCGGCACAGGCTCGGAAGTTGGTCGTGCCAGCGTCATCACCAATTCCGAAACGCATGTGAAGAAGATCATCTTCCATCCGAAGTTCCTGCCGGGCGTCGTCATTGCCGATCCGGAACTGACCGTCGGCATGCCGAAGATCATCACCGCTGGCACCGGCATGGACGCCTTTGCGCACTGCCTGGAAGCTTATTCCTCGCCCTTCTATCATCCGATGTCTGCCGGTATCGCGCTGGAGGGCATGCGCCTCGTCAAAGAATTCCTGCCGCGCGCCTACAGGGAGGGCACGGACCTCGAAGCCCGCGCCAACATGATGTCAGCCGCCGCCATGGGCGCTGTCGCCTTCCAGAAGGGTCTCGGCGCCATTCACGCGCTGTCGCATCCGATCGGCGCGGTCTACAACACCCATCACGGGATGACGAATGCCGTCGTGATGCCAGCGGTATTGCGTTTCAATCGTTCGACGATCGAGGAGAAGATTGCGCGCGCCGCGGCCTATCTCGGCATCTCCGGCGGCTTCGACGGCTTCTATAACTACGTCCTGCAGCTTCGCTCCGAGCTCGGTGTTCCCGACAGCCTGTCTGCGATGGGAATCAAGCCGGATCGAATCGATGAACTTTCGGCAATGGCGATCGAGGACCCGAGTGCTGGCGGCAATCCGGTCAAGATGACACTCGAAAATACCAAGGCACTCTTTAAGGATTGCTTCTGAACTTAAAGAAGACGGCGGACCTGAACTGGCCCGGAAAGCCTAGGCTTTCCGGGCTTTTTTTCCAAGGGCGTCGCGATTTCGCCAGAGTGCAAGAAATGCTGGCCGCAATTTCAGGTGTCACGTTTAGGAGTTGTTAACCATAATTAGAAAGGATGCATTAACCGCACGATGCTTCCGAGAGTGCGCGGCAGAGCCATAGAAAGGCTCACATTTTCCCTTCGAGGACCGAACATGCCAGTCATCACTTTCGCAAACACCAAGGGCGGCGCTGGCAAGACCACAGCCGTACTTCTTCTCGCCACCGAGCTTGCCCAGAAGGGCTATCGGGTGACAATCCTCGATGCCGATCCGCAGCACTGGATCACGCGGTGGCATGAAGTATCCGGGCATGTGGCGAATATCTCGGTGATCGATTTCGTCACGTCGGCGTCCTTGCCGCTGCACATATCGGAAAACAAGCACAATACGGACTACTTCATCATCGACCTTCCGGGCGCGCGCAATCCGCTGCTTGCGACGGCAATCGGCCTTTCCGATCATGTCCTGATTCCCATCCAGGGATGCGCGATGGACGCCCGTGGCGGAGCGCAGGTCCTCGAGTTGCTGCAGTATCTCGACGAGAAGGCGGGTATCCGTATCGGACACTCGGTTGTGCTGACGCGCGTCAATTCGATGGTGACGACGCGAGCGCTCTCGATCGTCAAGTCGTTGCTGAGTGAGCGTCAGGTCCCGGTCCTCGACACCGCGATCATCGAACGCTCCGCCTTCCGCGATATTTTTGACTGCGGTGGCACGCTGCATTCCCTCGATCCGGCTCGCGTCAGCAACCTCGACAAGGCGCGGGAGAACGCCCGCTGCTTTGCTGAGGAGATCATGGGCAAGGTTCCAGTGAAGCTTCCGGAACCGGCACGCAGCACTGGCCCGCTGATCCGTTCAGCTGCCTAGCGGCAACTGTCAGCAAAACAAAAATGCGCCCTTTGCGGCGCATTTTTTCTTGATGGAACGGGCTGGTAGATCAGTCGGTGAATTCGACCGTCACGCCGGGCTTGACCATCTTCGCCAGTTCGGTGGCATCCCAGTTCGTCAAACGGATGCAGCCGTGGCTCTGGGTGCGGCCAATCTTCGATGGTTCCGGCGTCCCGTGGATACCGTAGGTCGGCTTGGAAAGCGCCATCCAGACCGTGCCGACCGGGCCGTTCGGACCCGGCGGAATGTTCAGGATCTTGTCGTTGGCGCCCTGCTGGAAGTTGATCTTCGGATTGTAGGTGTAGCCCGGATTGAAGGCGACGCGCTCGACGGTCACCGTACCGGACGGCGAGGGCGTATCGGTGGAGCCAATTGAGGCGGGGTAGGCGGCGACGAGATTGCCGGCATTGTCATAGGCAAAGACCTGCTTGCGGCCCTTGTCGGCGATGATGCGCGCGACCGATCCGGCCTTCACTTCACCGGGATTGACGACCTTTACGATCGTGCCGGGCACCGTGAAATCGACGCCCGGATTGATTTCCTTCAGGAAGCCTTCGTCCATATGGAAGCGCTCGGCGAGCATTTCCGTCGTGGAGGTGTAGCCGAGCGATGACATCGCAGCCTTATGCGCGTAGTCCTCCGGGATTTCCGCAACGTACGGGCCGGCGGCATCCGCAGGCGTAATGGTGTAGCTGACGAGCGGCAGACCGCCACTCATGCGCAACTGCTCGAGAATTGCGTCGGTGTTGTTTGGGTCGAGCGTCTCGCCTGTCATCTGCTGATAGGCGTAGATCGCCTTGGTGACGTTCGCGCCCATGTGGCCATCGATCGCGCCAGGGGACACTCCGGCGCGGTCGAGGAATACCTGCAATGCGACGATCTCGGACTTCGACTTGTTCTTGAGCGTGATCACCGGCTCCTGAGACGGCTTCGGCTGCAACATTTCCGGCGTCTGCTGATCCTGCTCGATGGACGCATAGTCGTCGCCGCTTTGCGGATAGGGTTGGTCATCGAGCGGCTGGCGGTCGACCGGAGCGTTGCGCGGGATCGAGCCGGTCACGGCGCCCCGCTCAGCGTAACGACCATCGCCGTAGGGGTCGTCGCCATAATAGGCATCGTTGTTGTACGCGTCGCGCACCGGCGGGCGTGGGTAATAGCCGCGGGCCCGCATCTCGGTCGCGATCACATTGCCATAGGGATCGACCAGCACGCGGTTGCCGCGTCGATCACGCGCGTAAGCCGCGCCCGACGGGACATAGTCGAGGATGTCACCGTTCGGCGCCACGAAGACGACGTCGCCTTGGCGTCCGTTGTAAAGCTGCTGCGCATCGGCAGATGGCGCTGCGATAGCGATAGCGATGGCGAGCAGGGCAGTTGCGGCAGACAATCCCGTTATTACAAAGCGATTCACGTCTTCATACCCTTCAGTGACTTGGCCGACACACACCTGCGAATTTTGACGCTAGTGTGGAATTTATGAGATCGTGCTGAACAAAAGATAAAAATCCCGTGATTTCTCCTTTAGTCATAAACATTTGGAGCGACTAGTCGGTTCCACGCGGCAAGGCGCGCCGTCGTGATTGACGAAATCCCTGCCGAGACATAACGGTGCGCAAGCCGCTACCGGGAGGACGTTGAACGATGATCGAATTTGCCGCCGCCAGAGGGCCGACACTGATGCTGGACGAAACGTCGCTGATGGATATCGGCGGATGTGTCGTCGATGGCGTCGACATCGCTCCCAAGAAGGCGGTCCCCGACGACGGCGATGCGCGCATATCGCATTCGGTCGAAGGCTTTCTCTTTACCTGCGGGCCGGACCATATCCGTCACCGCGAACCGATTGTGGGACGGGCGGACGGAAAGGTCTATCCTTTGCACGGGTCCGGGCCCGGGCACGCAGCCAAGGTTCTCTGGACGAAGTTCGACAATGGCAATGCCGAGTGCCGGGCGGATATTGATATCGTGACGGTCGAGGGCTTGTCGGTCCGGATCGAACGCCACTGGTTCATCGACGGCAACACGGGGGAGGCGCGCCTCACGGACAAGGTCGTCAATACGAGCGACAAGATCGTTCCGACCTTCCTGATGTACCACATGAATATCGGCGGCAAATGGTTTGATGCCGGCACGCGCCTCGAAGGCAAGATGCTCGAGGGTGGTGGCTTTCCGTGGAATTTCGGCGAGGAGCCGGGTGGTATCTTCTGCGTCGAGGCGCCGGCAACGGAAGGCGGCTTTGCCGAGGTACGGCTTGGGCCGATCGCCGCAATCGGCGGCAAGGTTCTCCGAGTGCGCGTCCTTGCCGAGACGTTGCCGCACCTGCAGGTCTGGCGCAATCAGAAAGCGCCCGCCGACGTCCTTGGAATCGAGCCGGTATCGCATCGCTGGGTGTCGCGTTCGGAGTTGGAGGCATCGGGCGATTTCGTCATGCTGAAGCCCGGAGAGAGCCGACATTATGCGCTCAGCTTCGCCTTCGTTTGAGTGATCTGCGGTTGACGCTGGGCATGGGGCGGCGTAGTCATTCAGCCCACGATTTCAGGAGGATTAGCGATGGACATTCGCCAGATCGACGACGAGTATTCGGTTTCCGGTCAGATTTCGGTCGAGGATCTCGATCAGATCAAGGCCCTGGGCTTCAAATCGATCGTCTGCCATCGCCCCGACGACGAGAGCCCCGATCAGACGCCATATGCACTGGTAGCAGCGCGCGCCAAGGAACTCGGCCTCGATATCGCACATGTGCCGGTCGGCCCGATGGGTGTTACCGAAGAGGCGATCACGGGGATGGTTGATGCGCTCGATGAATTCGCGCGCCCGATGCTCGGCTACTGCCGCTCCGGCGCCCGCTCGACCGCGATCTATCAGAAGACGCACCACATTCGCGCCTAGTGCCGATCGGCAAACCAAATCCGGCGCCGCTCGATTCCAGCGGCGTCGTTCGTTTCGCAAACAGGAGAACATCATGAGCATCAAGCGTATCGACGCCGGCGCCCGCATGAGCGGTGCAGTTGTCCACGGCAACACCGTTTACCTCGCTGGCCAGGTCGGCGAAGGCGAAAGCGTCACCGAACAGTGCAAGTCGGCGCTGGCCGAAGTCGATCGTCTGCTCGCTGCAGCCGGCTCGAACAAGTCCAAGATCCTGCAGACCTTGATCTATCTTTCCGACATGTCCTACTTCGCCGAAATGAACGCCGCCTGGGAAGCCTGGGTCGATCCAGCCAACACGCCGGCTCGCGCGACCAGCGAAGCCAAGCTTGCTGCGCCGAAGTACAAGGTCGAGTTCACGGTTACAGCCGCCCTCGACTAAGTCGGCGGCATTGCGATTTCGAAGGCCGGTGGGTTCGCTCACCGGCTTTTTGTTTGGGCAATTTCGGAAAGCGTACGCGTCGGCGTAATTGCTTCCGGATCAAGCTTTACCTCAATGATCGAGGGCTTGCCGCTCGCCCGTGCGCGCTCGAAGGCGGCTGCGAAGCTTTCCGTCGTCTCGACTGTTTCCCCATGGCCACCGTAAGCGCGCGCAAGCGACGCAAAGTCCGGGTTCGTCAGATCGGTGCCACTGACGCGACCGGGATACTCGCGCTCCTGATGCATGCGGATGGTGCCATATATGCCGTTGTTGATGACGATGGCGATGATCGGCAGGTTGTAGCGAACGGCGGTCGCAAATTCCTGGCCGTGCATCAGGAAACAACCGTCCCCGGCGAAACAGATGACCTCGCGTTCGGGAAAGAGCTGCTTGGCAGCAACCGCGGCCGGCAGGCCGTAGCCCATGGAGCCTGATGTCGGTGCCGCCTGGGTGTTGAACTGACAGAAACGATGGAACCGATGCAGCCAGGTGGCATAGTTTCCGGCACCGTTGGTGAAGATCGCATCGGGGCGCGTATTTGCCTCGATCCACTCCATGATCGGTCCCATATGGACTGGGCCGGGACCGCTTTGCGGCGGTGTCGACCACGCAATGTAGGCCTGATGCATCCGTTCGGTGCGCTCCGCCCATCTGAGTTCGCTTGGTGCCTCGAGATCAGCAAGATCCGCAACGAAATCACTCGGGCTCGCGCAGATTGCGAGGTCGGGCCTGTAGACACGGCCAAGCTCGGATGGATCGGGATAAATATGGACAAGCGATTGCTGCGGGTAGGGGATGTCGATGAGCGTATAGCCGGAGGAGGGCATTTCCGACATGCGCCCGCCAAGCAGGATCAGCAGGTCGCTCTCCTTGATTTCCTTTGCCAGTGCGGGGTTGATACCGATGCCGACATCACCGGCATAGTTGGGGTGTAGATGATCAAACAGCATCTGCCGACGGAACGAGCATCCGACGGGCAGGGCGAAGCGTTCCGAGAAGGTTTTCAGATCGGCGACCGCATCCGCATCCCAGCGTGTGCCGCCGACGATGACCATCGGCCGCTCCGCCTTCAGCAGTCGCAGGTAAAAGTCGTCAATCTGACGACGACCGGGATGCGCTTCGACGCGCAAATAGCGCTTGGCGCGGGGCGCCTCCACTTCGTCGCGCAGCATGTCTTCGGGCAGTGATAAGACGACGGGGCCGGGACGGCCTGACGTGGCGATCGCAAATGCGCGGGTGACGAACTCGGGAATGCGAGCAGCATCGTCGATCTCGCCCACCCACTTGCTGAATTCGGTGAGGGCGCGGCGGAACTCGACCTCCTGAAAAGCCTCTCGCTCGCGGGCGTCGCGCTGGACCTGCCCGATGAAGAGGATCATCGGAATGGAATCCTGCCTGGCGATATGCAGCCCGGCCGTGGCGTTCGTGGCGCCAGGCCCGCGCGTTACCATGCAGATGCCGGGCTCGCCGGTGAGCCTGCCCCAGGCATCGGCCATCATGGCCGCGCCACCCTCCTGACGGCAGACCACCACGTCGATGTCGCTGTCATAAAGCGCATCGAGAACGGCAAGGAAACTCTCGCCGGGCACGCAGGAGAGGCGTTTCACCCCATTCGCTTTCAAGGCCTCGACGATCAGTTCCCCGCCGGTTCTTTTCATGATGATCTTTTCTCCTCCAGTTCGGCGAGCTCCGCCAGAACCTCCTCCTGATGCTCTCCCAGCCGCGGGCTCGGCCGCTCGTAACGCAAGGGCGTCTGCGAGAGCACGACCGGCGTCCTCACGCCGGGAATGACGGTACCCTTTGCGTCGGCGAGATCTACCCGCAACCCACGCGCCTGAATTTGTGGATCCGCAAACATTTCCTCGATGGTATTGATCGCGCCGGCCGGAACGGCGTCCGTCTCACAGGCCCGCAGCAGGTCGGCCTTCTGCCATCTCAACGTTTCGGTCGAAACCAGCCTGCGAACCTCGTCACGGTTTGCTACGCGCGCCTTGTTCGTCGAAAAGCTCGGATCGTCGACAATGCCCTTAAGGCCGAGGATGGCGCACAGGCGTCGGAACTGGCCGTCATTGCCGACCGCGAGGATCAGATAGCCATCGGCGGCCGGCACGACTTCATAGGGCGAAATATTCGGATGCGCGTTTCCAAGTCGCGTCGGGGCGCGGCCGGACACGAGATAATTCATGTTCTGGTTGGCGAGCACGGCCGACTGGACGTCGAGCAGCGCCATGTCGACCAGCTGCCCTTCGCCGGTCCTCTGCGCGTGGATGAACGCTGCCTCGATGGCTGCGACCGCGTAAATGCCGGTAAAGATGTCGGCGATCGCAACGCCTGCTTTCATCGGCTGTCCGTCCGGCTCGCCGGTGATCGACATGAAGCCGGACATGCCCTGAACGATATAGTCATAGCCTGCCAGGCTGGCATAGGGACCGTTCTGGCCGAAGCCGGTGATCGAGCAATAGACGAGCTTTGGGTTGGTCTTTTTCAGGCTCTCGTAGTCGAGACCGTACTTCACGAGCCCACCGAGCTTGAAGTTCTCGATGACCACATCGGCCGTGGCGATGAGGCGGCGGACCAGCGCCTGATCTTCCTCGCGCTTTAGGTCGGCGGTGATCGAACGCTTGCCGCGGTTGGCAGCGTGGTAATAGGCGGCGGAGAGGTTTTCGCCGTCGGCACCCTCGACAAAGGGTGGTCCCCAGTGCCGGGTGTCATCGCCTCCCTCCGGGTTTTCGACCTTGATCACGTCGGCGCCGAGATCGGCTAGCATCTGGCCCGCCCATGGACCTGCAAGGACCCTCGCAAGCTCGATGACGCGTATGCCGGACAGCGGCGGCTTTTGGGGCTGATTGTCTGTCATGTTCCTCCCACGAGCAGATCAGGGCGCCAGGGCCGATTGAGGTGTATCGGATACCGGCTTCGATGCAAAGCGTCGCTCGCGCCAGATGATGTACAAGCCCGATGCGATGATGATGAAGATGCCGAGCCACTTGAGCGCATCCGGAAAGTCGCCGAAGACGAGCCAGGCGAAGACGGTCGCCGACACGATCTCGAAATACTGCAGCGGTGCCAATGTCGAGGCGGGCGCTGCGCGGTAGGCATAGACGCCGAAGATGCCGGCGATGGCAGCCGTGACACCGACGCCGAGCAGGTAGAGATAGCCACGGCCATCCGGTATCACCGCGTCAAAGACGTCGGAACCCGTCGCGCTGCCGAAAGCCAGCAGGATGGCGCAGAACAGCAGACCCCAGATGCCCATCTGAAGCTGCATCGCCCACGGATCTTCCCGATGCGAAAGCACGCGGGTCATCAAGGCGAAGATGGCGATGCACAACGCGCTGACGACAGGCAGAAGCGCGACGTAGCCGACCTCTTGGAAGCTTGGCTGGATGATCAGCATCGCGCCGAAAAATCCGACGCCGCAGGCAGTGTAGCGGCGCCAACCGATTGTCTCCTTGAGGAAGATGCTGCTCAGGATCGTCAGTATGATGGGTTCGACGAAGAAAATCGCGATCGCATCGGCAACCGGCATGTACTTCAGCGTCGTAACAAAGGAGACCATGGAGATGGTTATGATGGCGCCTCGGATGGCATGAAAGATGTTGGCGCGCCAGGAAAAGGTCTTCCAGCTTGCGCGCCAGATGACGATCGGCAGCATGCAGAGGGCCTGCACGACGAAGCGCGCGGCCGTGATTTCTGCCGCGGGAATCGTAGCTATTGCGAGCTTAGAAAAGATGTCGATGATCGGGGATACAAGCACCGACAGGAACATCAACAGAATGCCGGTCGACACCTCCGAAGCGGCTGCGGGGCGGGAAGAGATGCCATTGTCCATCGCGAAATCCTTCGGTTCAGGATCTTGCGATCGCTTCGTCGCACCAGTCAGCGAATGCAGCGATGGCCGCGTCCGCTCCAATTTCATTCAGCGTTTCGTGGCGCATGTCCTGATATATCTGCGTCGTGATACGGGAGAAGCCATGGGCTTTCAAATGGTTTGACAACCAGATCACCGCTTTTCCGCCATCTGTTGCCGGATCCTGCCCGCCGCCGACAAGATGGATCGGCGTCAGCTTCGGCAGTCGTTCCAGATGCGTCATTCGCGGGGCGCGAAACGTCAGTTCGAAAATATCGAGCCAGAGTGACACCGAGGCATCGAAGCCGCACAGCGGGTCCGCGATATACTTGTCGACTTCGGCAGGATCGCGGCTTAGCCAATCGAAGTCGGTTCGACGGCCGGCGATGGATTTGCCCCAGGTGCCGAAGGTGAGCTTCGGCAGGATGCCGCTCGGAACATCAGAGCCCTTCAGTGCACGTTCGGCGAGCAGGATCGCTTGCGCGGCCCGTCCTGATATCCCGGGGTTGAAATTGGAGTTCCAGACGGCGAGGGCGTCATATTTCTCCGGATGGGTGAGCGCCGCGTTAAGCGCAATGAGGCCTCCCATCGAATGTCCGAAAAGAATGACGGGTAGGCCGGGATACTGCGTCACGGCGTGGTCGCGGACCGAACCGACATCATCGATCACCTGCCGGATGCCTTCCTTGCGCGCAAAACGCCCGATCGGTGCGTCGGCCGCGGTCGTCTCGCCATGTCCACGGTGATCGAAGGCGAAGACATGGTAGCCACGAGCCGCTATCGCCACCGCAAAACGGGCGTAACGCTTGGAATGCTCGGCCAGTCCATGGGAGACAAGGATAATTCCGCGTGCCTCGGATTGCGCCGGTTCGTGATGAAATCCAAGCGAAGCGTTCGCCGTTTCAAGGCGTTGCGTATCTGCAAACATCATATCCTCCCATTGGCGGGAGAAGATCAGATCGCCCGGGAAATGCAACACATCCAAATATTTATGCGACCGGATTTTCGCATCCTACGGATTGAGGGTTGTGAAAATAAAGCCGGCGTGATTTCTTGTTCATGAATTGTTCCTTGTGGGGATGAAAATGAGCAATCCATTTCTGCGTATGGCAGTATTCCTGATTGCGATCGCGGCTGCCGGCGTTGCGGGAGCCCAGGATGGCGCTGGAAGAACGCGCTTCATTCTGGCTGCCAGCTGGCAGCCTGCCTTTTGCGAAACCAACCAGCGCAAACCGGAATGCAGCAGCCAGACCAAGGACAGGTTCGATGCGACCAATTTCTCGCTGCACGGGCTATGGCCGATGCGCAAGGATTATTGCGACGTCTCCGGCGACCTGCGCGCCGCGGACAAGGACGGCGACTGGAACAAGCTGCCGGCGGTGGAGCTGTCTGCTGCGACCAAGACCGCACTCGCAAAGGCGATGCCTGGAACGCAATCCGGCCTGGAGCGGCATGAGTGGATCAAACACGGTACCTGCACAAAGCTGAGTGCCGACGACTATTTCGCCACGTCTGTCCGGCTGATCGACGAGCTCAATGCTTCGGCGGTCCGCGATCTGTTCGCGACCAATATCGGCAAGCCGCTGACGGCGGAGGCGATCAAGGCCGTATTTGATAAAAGCTTTGGCGCTGGCGCCGGAGATCGCGTCAAGATGAGCTGCCGGCGTACCGGTGGAAACCGCGTCATCAGCGAACTCACGATCGGTCTTTCGGAAGCCGCGACATCGAATGGCGAAACGAGCCTGCGCGACCTTATCCAAGGGGCAGGGCGGACGTCGTTCGGCTGCAATGAGGGCGTCGTGGACGCCGCCGGCTTTTGATCCCGCTCACCGAAAACCAAGGCCGGTCTGTCGACCTTTAGGCCATACGAGCCGACTAACAGAACAGCGTGCCAGGTTCCGATCCCGACGACGGTCGCAAAAGCCTCCGGTTTTTGGCCGTCGCGCGTTGCTCCTTTGGCGCAATTCGCCTACATAGCGGCAAAACTTAAATCCCCCGCGGAGCGAATTATCAATGGCACGTCAGTTCATCTACCATATGGCCGGCCTCAACAAGGCTTACGGCAACAAGAAGGTGCTGGAGAACATCCACCTATCTTTCTATCCGGATGCCAAGATCGGTATTCTCGGCCCGAACGGTGCTGGTAAGTCGACCGTGCTGCGCATCATGGCGGGCCTCGATAAGGAATATACTGGCGAGGCATGGCTGGCCGACGGCGCAACGCTCGGTTACCTCGCGCAGGAACCACAGCTCGATGCCTCCAAGACGGTCCTTGAGAACGTCATGGAAGGCGTTGCGCCGAAAAAGGCGATCCTCGACCGCTACAACGAGCTGATGATGAACTACTCCGACGAGACGGCGGAAGAGGGCGCTAAGCTCCAGGATGTCATCGACAGCCAGAACCTCTGGGACCTCGAAAGCCAGGTGGAAATGGCGATGGACGCGCTGCGCTGCCCGCCCGGCGAGTCCTCGGTCGAAAAGCTCTCGGGTGGCGAAAAGCGCCGCGTCGCACTCTGCCGCCTGCTGCTCGCGCAGCCTGATCTGCTGCTGCTCGACGAACCGACCAACCACCTCGACGCCGAGACCATCGCCTGGCTTGAAAAGCACCTGCGCGAATATCCGGGCGCCGTCTTGATGATTACCCACGACCGCTACTTCCTCGACAACGTCACAGGCTGGATCCTCGAGCTCGACCGTGGCCGTGGTATCCCGTACGAAGGCAATTATTCGGCCTACCTGCAGGCGAAGGCGAAGCGCATGCAGCAGGAGGGCCGCGAAGAGGCCTCCCGCCAGAAGGCGATCAGCCGCGAGCAGGAGTGGATCGCCTCCAGCCCGAAGGCCCGTCAGGCGAAGTCCAAGGCCCGTATCCGCGCTTACGACGAACTGGTCGCTGCGGCCGACGCCCGTCGCCCCGGCGATGCGCAGATCGTCATCCCCGTCGGCGAGCGTCTCGGCCAGGTGGTTATTGAAGCGGAGAACCTCACCAAGGGCTACGGCGATACCATGCTGATCGAGAACCTGACCTTCAAGCTGCCGCCCGGTGGCATCGTGGGTGTCATCGGTCCGAACGGTGCCGGCAAGACGACGCTGTTTCGCATGATCACCGGCCAGGAAAAGCCTGATAGCGGTGACATTCGTATCGGTGAGACTGTCGACCTCGGCTATGTCGACCAGAGCCGCGACGCGCTCGCCGGCAACAAGACCGTCTGGGAGGAAATCTCCGGCGGTAACGACATCATCAAGCTCGGCAAGCACGAAGTGAATTCGCGCGCCTATTGCGGCGCCTTCAATTTCAAGGGCGGCGACCAGCAGCAGAAGGTCGGCACGCTTTCGGGCGGTCAGCGCAACCGCGTGCACCTGGCCAAGATGCTGAAGGCCGGCGGCAACGTCATTCTGCTCGACGAACCCACCAACGACCTCGACACGGAAACGCTGGCAGCCCTTGAGGATGCGCTCGAGAATTTTGCCGGCTGCGCCGTCATCATCAGCCACGATCGCATGTTCCTTGACCGTCTGGCCACGCACATCCTCGCCTTTGAAGGTGACAGCCACGTCGAGTGGTTCGAAGGTAACTTCGAAGAGTACGAGCTGGACAAGATCCGCCGCCTCGGGGCCGATTCGGTCAATCCGAAGCGCGTGACCTACAAGCGCTTGACGCGCTGATCATCGGATATTGGTTTTAAGCGTTGAAGCCCCGGTTCGCCGGGGCTTTTTTGCGCGCATTGATGTCGCGATCCGAGCAGCTAATTTCGTGAACGGATTGAATTGCGTCTTGCCACGTCCCCTCGATTCACATAAAGATATCTTTATATGTTGATTGGATCGGATATGGGTGAGCCTATCAGACTCGGACTGGATGCGTTGGTGGACGTCCTCAGGGCGGCCGGTGAGCCGACACGTCTACGCCTGCTGGCCCTGCTCGCGGCAGGAGACCTGACGGTCACCGATCTTACCGAAATCCTCGGCCAGTCCCAACCTCGCATCTCTCGCCACCTGAAGCTGCTCGGCGAAGCGGATCTCATCGACCGCTACCAGGAGGGCGCCTGGGCCTATTTCCGGCTGCGTCAGGATGGCAAGGCAGTCCTTTTCGTCCGCAGCCTGTTGGCGCATGCTTCCGAGAATGATCCGGTGATCCTGCGTGACAGCGAGCGCCTGGCTGCCGTGAAGCGCCAGCGGGCGGAGCGCGCACAGGCCTATTTCAGCCGCAACGCCGCCGAGTGGGACGAGCTTCGCCGGCTGCATGCCGCCGATGAAGAGGTCGATGCCGCCGTCATTCGGCTGCTCGGCAGCCAGCCGATTGACTCGCTCCTCGACCTCGGCACCGGGACGGGTCGCATCCTTGAACTCCTGTCCGGCCTCTATCGCCGGGCGATCGGCGTGGACGCCAGCCGCGATATGCTGAGCGTGGCGCGTGCCAATCTCGACAAATCAGGGATCACCAAGGCATCCGTTCGTCAAGCCGATATCCTGAACCTGCCGTTCGAGGCGCAGGATTTCGACGTGGTCACGATCCACCAGGTGCTGCACTTTTTCGATCAGCCCGAGATCGCGATCTCCGAGGCGGCGCGTATGCTGCGGCCGGGCGGGCGGTTGGTCATCATCGATCTGGCGCCGCATGGGCTGGAATACCTTCGTGACGAGCATGCGCATGTTCGCCTCGGCTTCTCGCATCAGTCGATATCCGACTGGCTGCGGAAGGCGGGGCTGGATGTCGAGCAGGTCGTCGACCTTCATCCGGGTCATCAAAGCGGGCAGGGGCTCACCGTCACCGTCTGGCTTGCGCGCGACCCCCGGCGTCTCATAGCCTCCTCAGCGAGCGAAGGCGCCGAACCCATATTTGCCGGGAGATAATCATATGGCTTTGAACAGCGCCGCGCGCCGCAAGATCGGTATTTCCTTCGAGTTCTTTCCGCCGAAGTCGGAAGAGATGGAAGGTCAGCTGTGGAACACGGTCAGCGAGCTGCAGGACTGGGATCCCGACTTCGTATCGGTAACCTACGGCGCCGGTGGCACCACCAAGGCACCGACGCTGGCGACCGTCTCGCGCTTTCTCGCCGAGACTCCCCTTGCCACCGCATCGCATCTCACCTGCGTCGGGGCGACGAAGGATGAAACGCACAGCGTCATCGAGACCTTCCGCAAGGTTGGCGTCAAGCATTTTGTAGCGCTTCGCGGCGATGCTCCGGGCGGCGTCGGCGCGCCCTACCAGCCGCATCCCGGCGGCTATGCAAACGCGGCGGCATTGGTTGCCGGACTGCGCGAGATTGGCGATTTCGAGATTTCGGTCTCTGCCTATCCCGAGAAGCATCCGGAGAGCCGCGATACCGCTGCCGACATCGACATGCTGAAGCAGAAGGCGGACAACGGCGCGACCCGGGCGCTGACGCAATTCTTCTTCGACAACGACAATTTCGAACGCTATCTGGAGCAAGTGCGGGCCGCCGGTATCAATATTCCCGTTGTGCCGGGCATCATGCCGATCCAGAACCTGACGCAGCTGAAGCGCTTCGCCGGCGCCTGCGGCACTCTCATACCGGCGTTTCTGGATGAGCGCTTTGCGGGCTTCGACGACAAGCCGGAAGAAAGAGCAAAGGTTGCGGCCGAGGTTGCAGCCGAACAGATCGAAGATCTGGCCCGTCGCGGGCTCACCGACTTTCACCTGTACACCATGAATCGTGCGCCGCTCGTCTCGGCCGTGCTGACCAATCTCGGCTTCACGCGGGACGGTGCCAAGAAGGCCGGTGCCGCCGCATAGGCTGCTCCTGTCGGAAGACAAAAAGAAAAGCGCATCTCCTCGTGGGATGCGCTTTTCCGATTCATTGAACTGTTTCGCTACTCAGGAGTCTCGGCACTGTTCAATCGGCACGACGTTCAGATGAAAAGCATTGTCAATACGAATGCAAACGCCGCGCTGACCAAAAGGACATTCAAGGATTGTGTAAGTCCCATGTCTGTCTCCTCGCGTTAACGGTGCGATAATATGTCGTGATTGTGTCGCTTGGAAAGCGGATTTTATACTGCACTGCGGCGAAAATGTCACATCACGGACGCGGGGCCGCAACTAATTCACTGAAATTGCGAAAGAAATTCCCGCAGAAAAATATTCACAGATTTTAACCTGCCGTTAAAGTCGGCGATCCTGCCTTCACACTTGCGGCAAGATGAAGGCTTTGCCTGAAGCGTCTGAAACCATGGAATAATCCGCGCAAATGAACAGGCCGGGTGTGAAACCCGGCCCGAAGGCGTGCGCTCAAGATGCGCGATCAGAGGGAGTTAAGGAGCGTCGGCGTTGCCCAGCCGTCGGCCGGCATGCCGAGGCGCTGCTGCTCCTTCTGGATGGCAACGCGCGTGCCTGAACCCAGGATGCCGTCGACCTTGCCGACGTCATGGCCGAGCGTTCCGAGCTTCGTTTGCAGTTCCTTCATCTGATCATTGGAAAGGCCCTGTTCGGGCGCGCCCTTGAGATAGGGCTCGGCACCGGCGAGGCGGGTCCCAAAATAAGCGGCCGAGGTCGTGTAGATGAACGACTTGTTCCACTCGAGGTAGATCTGGAAGTTCGGGTAAGCGATGAAGGTCGGGCCGAGGCGGCCCTGGGGCAGGATCAGGTCGGCATGCAGGTTGCCGAAGCTCGTGTTACCGTCACGCGGCTTGACACCAAGGGCAAACCAATCGCCGGCCGTCATAGGGCCGCCAATACCGGATTTTTCCCACGGGAGGCTCTCGGGAAGTGTGACCTCCTGAATCCAGGGCTGCCCCTTTTGGAAGCCGAGATGCTGGATGAATTTTGCTGCCGTCAGAATGGCATCGGGAGCGCTCTGCTTGAGGCGCACATGGCCGTCGCCGTCACCGTCCATCCCGTAAGCGACGATATCGCGGGGCAGCATCTGGACCTGACCGATCTCGCCGGCCCAGGCACCTGTGTTGGTTGCCGGCTCGAGATCACCATGCTGAACCATTTCAATAAGGGCGATCAGCTGCGGGCGGAACAACTCGGGGCGCCGGCAATCATGAGCCAGCGTCACGAGCGCGTTGCGGGTGTTGAAATCGCCCTGCACAGCGCCGAAATCCGTTTCCATGGCCCAGAAGGCCGTGATGACGCCGGCGGGCACTCCGAACTCCTGCTCGGCGCGGGCGAAGACATCCGCATACTGCTTCATCTTCTGGCGGCCGATATCGAGGCGGGCCTGGCTGACGGTGCGCTGTGAGAATTCCAGGAAGGTCTGCTTGAACACGCCCTGCGCGCGGTCGCGGCTCAAGACCTTCTGGTCGATCTGTGCGCCTTCAAGTGCCTTGTCGGCGGCTTCTGCGGATGCGCCTGCTGCAATCGCGTCGGCCTTTACGCCGGCCAAGAACGCAGCGAGATCACCATCACATGCCGGGGCGGCCGCCTGCGAAGCCGGTGCACTCGGTGCCGGCGTCTGAGCGGCAGCGCCGGTGGCAAGACCGGCGGCAAAAAGGAGTGCAAGTGCCGTGCGGCTTGCGGGCGAGCGGTGCATAGTTTCGATCCTCGTCGTCAATGGAATTTCCGTCGATTTCCCAGATGATTGTGACGGAAGCAAGAAAGACGAGGGGACGTTACTAAGAATTTGTGTCCTTGGATACCGCGGCTACCCAGTTGTGCCAGTTCTGCGTCGATCCGGCGAAAACATTGATGTCCGTCGGGCCCTTGATACCAGGGATGACGCCCGTCGACGTGTACTGCCAGAAGGCCCACCGGCGGTCGGCATAGGTAACTTCGGGATGTTTGGCGACGGAGCGGACCCAGAAGTGATAATTCTGGAAGTAGCCGACGAGATTGTCACGGTGGAAATCGACCGACGTGTAGATAATCGGACGCTTGCCGTAGTAGGCCTCGAGGCGGTCCATAAAGCGCTGCAGCTGTGCGCGCACCGTGGCTGGATCGGGGCGATAACGGCATGTCTTGGACTCTGAGTTCCATTCGACATCGAGGACAGGCGGCAGCCGCATCGAGTCTTTCGGCACGTTGCTGATGAACCAATCGGCCTGTTCATCAGGCGTCGAGCAGAAATAGTAGAAATGATAGGGAGCGTGCGGAATGCCCACGGCGCGGGCGCGCTGCCAGTACTCATTGAAGCGCGAATCGACGCGGTCCTTGCCCTCGGTCGCCTTGATGAATGCGAAAGCGACGCCGGAGTTCCTGACCGTCTGCCAGTCGATATCGCCCTGCCACTTCGAGACGTCGATGCCGTGAACTGGCTGCTTCTCCGGATGCTTTGTTCCGAAGTCCTGAGGATCGGTGTCCTTGAAGCGCGTCTTCGGCTTTACGGACGCTGTTTCGAGATAGTCATAGCCCGATGACGTGCACCCGGCGAGCATGACAGCCAACGGCAAAACGCAAAACAGAAGCCGGCGCATAGATGTTCCGTCGCGAAACGAATGGAATTTTTGCCCCACAGCTCGACCTTCGTGATAAACGCGTCCAGCAGAGGAATGTCCCCTCTATTTCCCATATCAACGTAAAAATTCGGTTAGTTTCAAGCGAAATGTCAAGGTTTGGTCACAATGACAGCCCGCCAGGCATAGCCGCCGCCGATGGTCTCGAACGTCAGTCGTCCTTGGTTTTCAGAGGCTTGAGACTTAAGAACCTGCCGCAGATTGGGACGCGGCGACACGTGAAATTTTCGCAGCCATGCCTTGAGAAGACGCGCAAACCAGCTCGGCAGGCGTTCCTGCTGACCAAAATCGACGATGTGCAACTCGCCGCCGGGGGCTAGGGCGGCCAAGGCCGAGTCGATCGCGCATTCCCAGTCGGGAATCATAGAAAGCGCATAGGAAATGAGGATGCGGTCGAAGCCGCCGACGCCGAACTCGCGCGGCGTGAAGGCCGTCGCGTCCGCGACACGGAAATCAGGGAGCGTGGCTTTGGTATCGAATGTCTTGCGCGCGGAGATCAGCATCTCCGCCGAAATATCGAGCCCGTAGAGCTTAGCCTGCGGATAATATCTATGGGCAAGTGCGAGGTTGCGGCCGGTTCCACAACCGACCTCCAAAAGGGTGCCGCCTGCCGGCACATTCAGATTGCGGATCGTCTGATCGCGACCGAGCAGGTAATACTTGCGCGTCAGGTCATAGATGTGGCGCTGATAACGGTACATGCCGTCCATCAGGGCGGCGTGGTCGTCGTCCTTTGCGACCGGGTTCGTGTCGACCCCGCTCACGCGGTCTTCCTGTAGATATGGAAGCCGCCATAGATCGCCGAGCGATCGAGCGCCGTCAGTTCAATCGAGCGTTCCTCCATGTAGGTCCACTGATCGCGGATCGCAGGCGACAGGCGTCCTTCGATGATGCTCTTTTCGGCCGCGGTGCGGAAAATCACCCGAGCGCCTTCACGGGCTGTGCGACTGATCTCGGCCCATAGATCATTCAGTTGCTGGTCCGTCATCCAATCCTGTGCATCCAGGAGGATATAGCGATCGCGCGAGGCTGCCGGCTCGCCGGCGAGCAGCTCGGTGAAGCTTGCGTGATGAACGTTGACGCGATCCACATTGGCACGGATCGCCTCGTAGTTCGCGGGCTCGAGATAGGTCGGAAGCGGGCCTTCGCCCCTTGGCGCGTAGCGGCGAGCGAACGCCTGCCAGGCAAAATAGTTTTCCTGCATGGGGAAGTGACAGGCGAGCTTCTCAAGACGGTGGCGTAGGACCGGAGCGATGGACTGGTCGGCCGCGAGGCTTGCCAGTTCGTCGTATTGCTGCGGCGGGATGCCGAGGCCAAACAGCGAGCTCTTGCGGCCGGTGATCCAGCGCACAACCGGCTTGTCAAAGAGCGGCGCGATCTTCTCGTCGAAGAACTGGCGCTGCTCGCGCAGCGAGCGCGTCTTGGTCATCTCCGTCAGGTCGACGCCGTGCAGGCGGGCAAGCAGGTGGGCTGCACCGATGAACCGACCGAGGAGACCCGTTTCGTAGATGTTGCGGTCGAAAACCGTCACGCGCCGACGGCCGAACTTGCGGCCATTCCAGTAGTTCCGGGTTGTCTCGTCGAGATTTGCTGCGAGGAACTGGTCGAAGGCGCGGCTGTTCGATGTTTCGCGCGGTGTGGCGAGGAAGCGAACGAGGTCGGCGTGTCCGGGAAGGTGACGGAACGCCGCGAGTTTCAGGCGATTGAGGGCGATGTGATGCGGGTTAAGGTCCACCACATCAATCGACGCCGGGCTTTTGGAGAGATAGGCGAGTATGTTGCAGCCGCCGGAGCCGATCGTCACGATGCGATGATGCGGCTGAAGCTCCATCGCCAGCATGTCGAGGTCGGGATCTTCCCAGATTTGCGGATAGACCAAACCGGAAAACAGCAGGCCAAAGAGCCGTTCCGAAAAGCCCGCCTTGGAGAAGGCATTGTGGCGGAGAAGAGCTGCCTTGAGTTTCCGGTTCTTGCGGAAGCCGGCATCCGGTGCAAATTCCGTCATATGAGTCTTTCACCCTTTTAGCGTTCAGGGCGTTTAGCGCGCCGTCACTACAGTTTGATGACGCAGGCTGTGGGCAGGCCTTTCTGCGGTAGCAAATAGAAACCATCCGGGCGTTGGGGTCTTTCGCGCCGCGGGCTTTCCTGCTTCTCTTGCAGGCATGGAGGACCGTACATGCGATTTGTGCTGCGTGTCGTGAAGTCACTTGCCCTTCTGCTGATCGCGATCGTCGCAATGGGCGCGGCTTGGCTCTATGTCAGCCCACCTGAATTGCTGCGGGTGGGCGACGGCTATGCGGCCAAGATCGTTTGCTCGAACGTCTTCCTTGCAGGGCGGGATCCTGAACAGGTGCTCTATGAGGACGTTCAGGCGCCCGGAAATCCGTTGCTGCGGCTTGTGCGTGTGGTTGTCGACAGGCAGGAGAAGCGGGTTACAGCGCGCATCCTCGGGGTCTTCGCACCGGGCTATGCAATTTATCGCGGCGCGCTCGGCTGCAGCAGCGTGCCGGACGGGGATTTTGAAGCGGCCGCGAGCGCGGTGCCCGATCGTCCGGTCGCTCGAGAGCCGCAAAATGATGCGATATGGCCGCAGGGTAATGCCGTCGCGACGGTCAATGACAGCCGTATCGACGCACTGCTCTCGCACAGCGACTTGACCGGTCCTGCAGCGCGCGCGGTTGTCGTGGTTCGCAACGGCCGTATCATTGCCGAGCGCTACGGTGACGGCTTCAGTCCGACGACGCCGCTGACGGGGTGGTCGATGACGAAGACCGTCAATGCGGCGATTGTCGGACGGCTGATGCAGGACAACAAGATCGGGTTTGATGATGCCGCCCTCCTGCCGCAGTGGCAGGGCGGCGACCATTCAGCAATCAAGCTCAGCGATCTGCTGGGCATGGAGAGCGGCCTGGCCTTCAACGAGAATTATGGCACGGTCGCAGATGTCACACGCATGCTCTATCTCGATGCAGATATGACGGCGCTCCCGGCGAGCCTCCCCTTGGAGGCGAGCCCGGGCCAGCGCTTTAACTATTCGAGCGGCACATCGGTTTTGATCTCGAAGATATGGATGGATCGGATCGGCAACATGCAGGCGGCGCTTGCCTATCCCAAGATGGCGCTGTTTGACCCGATCGGCATGTCGAGTGCCGTACTGGAGGTTGACGCGCGCGGCACCTTTGCCGGCAGCTCCTATCTCTACGCCACTGCGCGGGACTGGGCCCGTTTCGGGCAGTTTCTTCTTCAAGACGGCGTCTGGAATGGACAGAGGCTGTTGCCGGAACAGTTCATGGCGGCAATGCGGACGCCGACTGTGGCCTCGGGTGGCAAATATACGCAGGCGCAGGCCTGGCTTGCCGCGCCGGGGGGTGACAGCAGCACCATTGCCGGTCTTCCCGATGACACCTTCTGGATGGAGGGGCACGACGGACAGAGCATTGCGATCGTGCCATCCGCGAAGCTTGTCGTCGTCAGGCTCGGGCTGACGCCGAGCTGGCTCCGTTATAAGCCGCAGGTCCTGGTAAAGGAGATTCTAGCGGTGCTGCCCGGCAGTGGTCAGTAGTTGCCGTGGGCGACGTCGTTCATGCCCTTGCGCTTGGCATCATAGTAGTAGCCACGGGCATAGAGGCGGATCGCATCGTCTTCGCTGTTGTCGGAGACTAGCCAGGCGCCGCGAAGGTATTTGGCGGCGTATTTGATGTTGGTATCGGCGTCAAACAGGCCGGCGGGCTCGCCGTTGTAGCCCATCGACTTAGCCGTATTGTACTTGATCTGCATGAGGCCGAAGTAGCCACGCTTGTTATAGGCCTTCGAATTGTAACGGCTTTCCCGATGCACGACGCGGTGAAGCAGGGATGAGGGCACCTCGTAAAGCTTCGAGTACTTGTCGATAATTTTGGTGATCGCGCTTTTCTCGACCGTCGGTGCACCATCGTCGTCGCTGTCGCTGAACATGGGTGGAGCGGTCGGCGGGTCGGACGGACCTGAGGTGTCGAAGCCGTAGTCCATCATCGGATGCGGCATGGTATCTATTGCGGAAAGCGCGGCAATCGCACCAGTGCCAGCCTGCGGCGTCGCAGCAAAGGCGAGCTGCGTCGACGGAGAAGTGGTGCCCGGTCGCGGTGTCGGTATAACGGACTGGATAGCCGTCATCTCGGGCGTGAGCGGGATCTGCGCATAACCCGTTGCTGTGGCCTGCTGGATCTGGCTGCTCAACTGAGAGGGATCGGTTGCCGGCATGGCCGGTGCTGCCAGGGCAGTTGCTGTCGGATCGGCGGTGGTGATCATCGCCGTCTGGGGCGCGCCTTCGCCGGCCGGCACGGCTGCAAGCGTAGCGTCTTCGCCCGGCTTCGGCGTCGGAACAACGGTCTGGGCTGCGGTCAATTCTGCCTGCGACGTGTATTCGACGCTCGTGCATCCGGCAACAACGCCGCAGAGCATCGTCGAGACGATGAGACTGCGTTTCAGGCCGGAAAAACCGATCGCTACCATACTCTCACTTTCGTGAATGCGCCGCCCCGGCAGCATTTAGAAGTTACCAAAAACCTTAAGCCCGGATTCCGCAATTAACGTATTCGTTGTTTAGCCGCAACCCGCCGAAAATATTTACGCGGCGATGCGCCGATAGCCAGCGGTTACGGCGCCTGCAGCAATGAGCAAGGTGCCGCCGGTACGGTTGACTGCGCGCTGAACGCTTGCCTTGCGGATAAGGCCGCGCGCCGCGTTTGCGGCCAGCGCATAGATAGAGGCATTGATGGTCGCGAGCACCAGGAAGGTGGCTTCCATGACGAGCATCTGGCCAAAGAACGGCAGATCCGGATTGAGGAACTGCGGAACGAATGCGACGAAGAATACGATGCTCTTCGGGTTGAGAGCCGTTACGACATAGGCGTGGAGGAAAACCTTGAGCGATTTCTTTTCGGGCAGGTTGTCATTGTCTGCCATGGGCTCGGAAATCACGGGTGCACGCCAGAGTTTTACTCCGAGCCAGATCAGATAGGCGCCGCCGATCCACTTCAGTACCGTGAACAGGGTTGCGGAGGCCGCGAGTAGGGCCCCCAATCCGAATAGCGATGCGGTCATCGCGGTGAAGTCGCCGAGTGCAACGCCGGTTACCGTTGCAAGCGCCGTCTTACGGCCATGACCGAGGGCATAGGAAACGACGAGGAGAATCGTCGGGCCCGGGATGGCCAGCATGATTGCAGACGCAGCGGCAAAAGCGAACCAGGCTTCGAGCGACATGGAATCTCCTCCTATTCCCTAGGGTAAAAGCAAAGACACCATATCAACCCTCAGTCAATCATGCCGTCCGGTATTTCTGCCCTATTGTGTCCATGACTTCGCCGAACCACTTGGTGGAGATGTCAAAAGCCTTGCCGCCCTTGATGCGCGGGAACTCGATTGTCCGCAACTTGCCGTTCTGCGCTTCGTCGTGACCGGTAACACCCGATACCTTGTTGAGGGCGCTTTCGACGGCAAGGTCGGTCATGCTCTGAATGAGACGGAGGTCATCGCTGTTGGCAGGTGCCGAACGGGCAAAGTAGCCCGACTTCTGCACGAGCGAGCGCTCGGCATTGATGAGGCCTGCGAACTGCTTCTGGAACCAGCCGCCGACATTGATCGTATCAATCTTCACGTGGCCGAAAGCGTCGCGCTTGATGGTCTCGCCGGCGGCCTCGCGTTCCGCGACGATGGCGTCAAGGCAAGCGCCCTCCGAAACGAATACCGTCGCGTGGCCCGTGCGGTCGATGATTTCTTTCAGTCGTGCGGCTTCCGCATCGAGGTCGAACGCCATTTCAGGGAGATAAACCGCATCGATGCTCTTCATCTTGGCGTTCGTCATCAAGCCATCGACATATTCGTAATTCTTCGTCCGCTGCAGATAGGCCCGGGCAGTTGCTGCCGTCAGCCAGCCGCAGTGGCGTCCCATGACTTCATGGATGATCAGGGTGCGCGGTGCCGCCGTCTGTTCGTTGCTGACGTTGTCGAAGAACTGCGCGCCAATTTCCGCGGCCGTCCACGCGCCGAGCGACTGGCGGATGGGGACGACGTCATTGTCGACCGTCTTGGGCAGGCCAACGACCGTCAGATTGTAGCCATTGGCGGCCAGATATGCCGCCAGATCGGCAGCCGTGGTGTTCGTGTCGTCGCCGCCGATCGTATGAAGGATCGTGACCCCATCATTGGCGAGGCGCTCGGCCGCCACGCGCAGTGGATTTTCACCTTCCTTGACCAGGCCACGCTTCACGCAATCGGCTGCGTTGGTCAGCTTGACGCGGCTGTTGCCGATCGGTGAGCCGCCGTAACGATGCAGAAGCGGTGCCTTCTCCCGCATGTCAGCGGTGATCTTTATGCTATCGCCGAGGAGCACTCCTTGGTATCCGGAGCGATAAGCGACAAGCTCGATGTCCGGCGCCACGTCGCTGTAGCGTTCGATAAGTCCGCCGACCGCCGACGACAGACAGGGTGCCAGGCCTCCAGCCGTGAGCATTGCGACTTTCTGTTTGGCCATGATCCCTCCAACGTCTCATAACAGCGCAGTTGCGTGCTGCTTACCTAACGCATGGATGCGACAGGGAAAGGGGCATGTAAAGTGTAGTTATTATGAAAATCAGGCCCCAAACGGCGAAGACAGGCGGAAGCGGTGATATAATCGTTTCAAGCTCGAGATGGCGCTTCAGAAGGCTGTGGAAAGCGCGATCGTCACTCACTGGCAGCAGTTGGGACCCACTTCGCGCTGCGACCATGAACGAATTGTGAAAGGTCTATTCCATCCTACGACCAATCGCCGCCTTGCAAACGCAGGCATTATTTGGTCAAGGTGTTTCATCTATTTGCACTGCGAGAGACTTTTATGTCCTTCTGGGAAAAACTGCTGAATGCCATTGGCAACACCGCGGGCAACGTCCTTTCGGCGGTGGTCGAGGCTATCCGGACAGTTTTCGAGGGTGATCCCGAGACGCGCCGCAAGGTCGCCTTCTCGGTCGCGATCATCGCTTTGTCGGCGAAGATGGCCAAGGCGGATGGAATCGTCAGTGAGAGGGAGGTCGATGCCTTCCGTGAGATCTTCGAATTCCCGCCCGAGCAGGCGAAGAATGTTGCACGCCTCTATAATATGGCGCGTCAGGACGTTGCCGGCTATGAGGCCTATGCAGAGCGCCTTTCATCTTTGTGCGTGACTTGTGCAGCCAATTGCCCGGTGCTGGAAGAGGTGCTGGACGGTCTCTTCCACATCGCCAAGGCGGACGGGCTCGTCCACGAGAAGGAGTTGGCCTTCCTGCGGCATGTCGGCGAGATCTTCCATATGAATGAAGAGCATTTCGAACGGATCGCAGCGCGCCATGTCTCCATGGGTCGCGACCCATACAAGGTGCTCGGCGTGTCGCCCTCCGATGACTTCACGACGATTCGCCGTCGCTATCATGGCCTTGTCAGTGAACATCATCCGGATCGGCTGATTTCCCGTGGCGTACCAGCCGAGTTCCATGCCATTGCCAATGAGCGGATGGCTGCTCTGAATGCAGCCTACGAGGCGATCGAAAAGGAACGCCGCGCAGCATGACCTCGTTCGAGGCCGACTACCGGAAAGCCCTTGTTCGTCCGTCGCCCAATCACGGGGAGCGTGCGGGCGGGCGCAAGCCTGATATGATCCTTCTGCACTATACGGGCATGCCAACGCCGGATGGAGCGTTGGAGTGGCTCTGTCGTGACGAGAGCCAGGTCTCGAGTCACTACTTCGTAGGTGAAGACGGCGAGGTTCTTCAGCTCGTGCCTGAGGAGCGCCGCGCCTGGCACGCCGGCAAAAGTTACTGGCAGGGCGAGACCGATATCAACTCTGTGTCGATCGGGATCGAGATCGCCAATGCGGGGCACCCCGGCGGTCTTCCCGAGTATCCGCAAGAACAAATTCAGGCAGTCATTGAATTGTGTCGCGATTGCGGCCAACGTTGGTCCATTGCCCCCGAACGGGTGCTTGGACACTCCGATGTTGCACCGATTAGGAAGGTTGATCCGGGGGAAAAATTTCCCTGGGCAGGCCTTCACAGAGCTGGTGTCGGGCACTGGGTCGAGCCTGCTCCGATCGCAGGTGGAAGATTTTTCCAACGCGGAGACCACGGCCAGCCGGTCGAGGCCTTGCAGTCGATGCTCTCGCTTTACGGTTATGCGACGGAAATCACAGGCGAATTCTCCGATAAGACGGCGGGCGATGTGGAGGCCTTCCAACGCCACTTTCGGCCTGCGCGGATCGACGGAATTGCGGATTTTTCGACGATAGACACGCTACACCGTCTGCTGGCGTCGCTTCCGCGCTACTCCTCATAAGTCGTACTTTTAAGCGGCTCCGACTCCGAAGAATTCGGGTGTCTGCTGCGCCGCCACATGATTTCCCTATTATCTCCTCATTGCGATGGTCTAACGCCATCGTCGAACGGTGCCGCCTGGTTTGTTTTGGGGTTTCAGGCGGTTGTCAATTGAAACAAAAAGAATTGCTGCAGAACATCTAATGTATATCTGCTGCATATGGCCGGATTGTTATTAGAATTTCGATCCGGAAATTCTTTGGGTCGGAGTAATTAGACTGTATGAAGAAGATTATTTCTGCTGCAGTGTGCGCGAACGCACTGTTGATGAGTATCAATTGCGCCTTTGCGGGCGAATGGGGTGCAAGATCTCAGACAGTTCCTTTGAAGACTGTTGACCGGACCAGCGGCTATGCGATGCCGGACTTCACCGCCAACAAGTATTCCGCTCTCATTGTCAAATATGCAAACCAGTACGATGTGCCCGTCGAGCTTGCTCATGCGGTCGTGCGCGTAGAGAGCAATTTCAATCCGAATGCACGCGGTAGCGCGGGTGAAATAGGTCTCATGCAAATCAAGCCGGCGACTGCAAGGATGATGGGTTATTCGGGGACGAGTAAAGGATTGTTCGATCCGGAGACGAACATCAAATTTGGCATGAAATACCTGGCTGCAGCGCATGAGCTCGGCGGTGGCGAAACCTGCGACACGATCCTGAAGTACAATGCCGGCCACGGCGCAACCCGCATGAACCCAGTCTCGAAGGCTTATTGCGGCAAAGTCCTGGCGATGCTCGATTGATCATCTGGACTGCTTGGTCGAGAATCACTTCGGTCAGGCACTTAACGATATGGTTCAACATGACGCCTGTGTTATCTGACCTCTGAAATGAGGTGACACGTGGCAGTTGATTTCAAGGTGATCATCGTCGGAAGCGGAATGATGGGCGCGGCTGCAGCCCGTCATCTTTCCGGGATGATCGAGGGCGTTGCGCTCATCGGCCCCGGTGAGCCAGCCGAGCGCAAGAGCCATCATGGCGTTTTTGCCAGTCATTACGACGAGGCCCGCATCACGCGGTGCTTCGACGACAATATGGTTTGGGCGACGTTGGCGGCGCGCTCGCTCGATCGCTATAGGGAAATCGAAGCGAAAAGCGGCATTTCCTTTTTCTCGGAGGTGGGTTGTCTGTTTGCCGGACCGCCCGCCCGACCGGGCCAGGGATTCCTTGGGCGGGCGCTGCAGGTAAGCGAAGCGCTTGATCTCGACGTTGAAATGTTGACGTCTGCGGCGCTGCAAGAGCGCTTTCCTCAGTTTGACCTCAATCCTTCGTTCAACGGCTATTTCGAAGCGCGGCGTGCCGGCCATATCAATCCGCGCGCTTTGGTTCGGGCTCAGACCAAGCTTGCCGGGCAGGCGGGTGTGACGGTCATCGATGCAACCGTTGCCTCGGTTCGCGATGAGGGCACGTTCGTAGAGGTCCATACGGATGGCATGCACTACACCGCCGAACGTGTGCTGGTCGCCGCCGGCGGGTTTAGCAATTTCAACGATCTTCTGCCGGCTGCCACCGATGTTCGCCTTGCGGCGCGCACTGTCGCCTTCTTCGAGCTTGGTGAGCGGGAAATGGCGGTCTTGTCCGAAATGCCTTCGACGATCGTCTTTGGTGACCGCGACGAGGACCATGTCTATATCCTCCCACCGGTGCGCTATCCCGACGGCAAGACCTATCTCAAGCTCGGCGGCGATCTGGAAGCACGCTCATTCGACACGCTGGAGGACGTCGGAGCCTGGTTTCGCTCGGACGGCGATCTGGTGGAGCGCGACCTTCTGGTATCCACGGCCCTTCAACTGATGCCGGCGCTGGCCGGGTGTCCGACAACTTCGGCGCCTTGCGTGGCGACCTTCACGGCAACAGCCTATCCTTATGTGGGATACACGGATTCGCCGCGCATCGCCGTTCTCTCCGGCGGCAATTTCGTCGCGGCTAAGTCATCGGACGAACTTGGCCGGCTGGGTGCGGTCGTCATGACGCAGGGCTGGCTCTGTGCCGAGGACTTCGGCCAGGAGTTGACGCCCGTCTTCCGGTAGGCAAGCGCATTTCAGCGGCGCGTCAGGCAATTGTCGTGGTATTGCTTCCTCGTTGCGGACATTTCAGTGGAATTCACGCCAAGTCTCCGCTAAGGGAACCGTGCCAGTTGGCCGGGCAGCCGCGCTTTACCAATGCCGAAAGGCGGTAGGGTGAGGAAAGTCCGGGCTCCACGGAAACACGGTGCCGGATAACGTCCGGCGAGGGCGACCTCAGGGAAAGTGCCACAGAAAGCAAACCGCCTGCACGGCAGGTAAGGGTGAAAGGGTGGGGTAAGAGCCCACCGCATTTCCGGTAACGGCGATGGCAAGGTAAACCCCACCGGGAGCAAGACCGAATAGGGATGACGTGGGAGGCGAAAGCCTTTCGGCCGGTTTCCAGGTCAGTCATCCGGGTGGGTTGCGTGAGGCAGCGTGCGAACGTTGTCCCAGAGGAATGGCTGCCACGTTCCGGCTTCGGCCGGGGCCATACAGAACCCGGCTTACAGGCCAACTGGCGAATTCCCTTTGCGAAATGAGGGTTCCGGCATTGCCGTCAGTGGGCGGTCGGCGCCTTCGCCAGACATTCTTCGCAGGTGGTGCTGCTTCGGGCAAGAATGGACCAGCGCTTGAATATCTTCCCGCAGGAATCGCACTGGATGTCGGTTGTCATGCCCGACTGCGAGAGCGCAATACGCTTTTCCGGCTCAAAGCGCCCGTACAGAAGCCCCTTTAGTGTGAAGTTTGTCATGGCGTTACTCCACTGTTACTTATTTAGCCATCGGTAATATGCGGCAGCGCAGAACTAATTCAATTCTCCGGCTCTTTATTATTTTGCACATGGCAATATCCGAACGGCTTGATCCCTACTTCGAAGGAAATAGCGGTCGCCTACCTCTTCATGGGGGCGCTCGGACTGGCGCCTCCCACTCTTGAAGAGGGAGTCTTAAGCCTCTGTTTGAAATCGCATATTTGGCTGTGCCGATTTGAAACATGTGCCGCCTTCGAGGGCATGCTCGCAACACGCCCGCTTGGCATCGGTAAGGGCAATCCTAACCCTTTGTTAAACTTAACAGCTTATAAATTTTCGATACTGCGCTCATCGTGAGACGGGCGTTTCCCATTGACGCCCATATGGTCCCATGTTATCCCATTTATGCACTGCGCAAGGGCAAGTAGGTGCCCCTCAATCGCAAAGCCAAGGTGTCTTCCTCGATGGAAGCGCCGGATGGGATCACGCCCGTTTGGCTCGCGAAGCTGTGCCTGAATTTCGAGGTTCCGGGCTTGTGAGTTCAGTCCGGGCTCTTTCGGGAACGGATGTTTCGTGTCATGAGCCGCTTCCTTTCAAATGCGACCAACAGAATCGATTCCAAAGGCAGGGTTTCCGTGCCGGCGGCGTTTCGATCCGTGCTGGCGCAGCGCAATGTTCAGGAGCTCTATTGCTTCCAGGACTTTGTGTTTCCGGCGATCAGTGTCGGCGGTCCGGACCTCCTGGAGAGGTTCGAGCGTCAGATTTCTGCGGAAGATCCGTTTTCGCCGGACGCGAACGAGATGTCGCTTCTCATCCACGGGGGCGGTATCTTCATGAAGCTCGATGCGGAAGGTCGGCTGATGGTCACGAATTTCATTCGCGACTTCACCGGCATCTCGGACGAAGTGACCTTCGTCGGTCGGGCGGATCATTTTCAGCTGTGGCAGCCGCAGGCATTTCAGGCTGCCCAGATGCAGGCACGAGGAGGGCGTCGGCTGGCGGGCGGGCGTTCCTGACAATACGAGGGAACGGAATGGCGGCGAATCCTGGCGGAGATTCAACTGATGCCGGTGGCGGACCGGTTCGCCACATTCCGGTTCTTCTCAACGAAGTGCTTGCGGCGCTCGATCCTTTCCCCGGCAAGCTCATTTTGGATGGCACATTCGGTGCGGGCGGCTACACGTCTGCCATTCTGGGCGCTGGTGCAAACGTGATCGCCCTGGATCGGGACCCGACCGCGATCGAAGCCGGCCAGGCCCTTGTGGCAAGCAGCCAGGGTCGTTTGACGCTCGTTCATTCTCAATTTTCTCAATTGGCCGAGTGTGCTCCCCACGACGGGCTCGACGGGGTCGTGCTCGACATCGGCGTTTCGTCAATGCAGATCGATGAGGCCGAGCGTGGCTTCTCGTTTCAAAAGAGTGGTCCTCTGGATATGCGCATGTCGGCTGCAGGCGTTTCCGCGGCTGACGTGGTTAATCGCGCCAAGGTGGCCGATCTGATCCGCATCTTTCATTTTCTCGGAGAGGAAAGCCAGTCGCCGCGCATCGCGCATGCGATTGAAAAGCGGCGGGCCGATAAGCCCTTCGAGACCACGCGTGATCTGGCCGGGCTGATCGAGCTCGTCACGCCGCGGAAGATGAAGGACAAGATTCATCCGGCGACGCGCGTCTTTCAGGCGCTGCGCATTTTCGTCAACGATGAGCTCGGCGAACTGGCGCAGGCGCTGTTTGCCGCGGAGCGTGTCCTGAAGCCCGGTGGACGCCTCGTTGTCGTCACCTTTCATTCGCTTGAAGACCGGATCGTCAAGACGTTTTTCTCCGATCGCGCCGGCAAGGCTTCGGGCTCTCGTCACCTGCCCGTTGCGCACGAGCGTGCGGCGACCTTCGAGCGAATCGGTAAGCCAATGGTTGCTGCGACCGAAGCGGAGGCGCAAGCAAACCCGCGGGCGCGCTCGGCCAAGCTACGTGCGGGGCTGCGCACTGCAGCACCTGCCGAAGCGGCAGATGTTTCCATCTTCGGATTGCCGAATCTGGCGAGTCTCGGAAAGCTCGGAGCCTGATATGCTGAGAACCTTGGACCTCATCCTGGTCGGTGTCATGACAGCAGCGGCGGCTGTCACCTACACGATCAAGCACCATGCCGAACTCAAGCTTGAGGAGGTTCACCGCCTCGAAGCGGAGATCAAGCTCGAGAAGGACACGATCGATCTATTAAAGGCCGATTGGGCTTTGCTCTCCCAGCCGAACAGACTCGAGCGTCTCGTCAACAACTACAATGGCGAGCTTCAGTTGCAGCCAACGGCTTCAACGTCGCTGGTTCATGCCAAGGAGCTGCCGATGTTGAAGTCGCAGGTTCCTGTTCCCGACGTTACCGAAGCGAAGGCTGGTTCTGGCAAGGCAAAGCCTAAGGCAGCGGTGCCGCGACCCGAAGAAGAAGACCTGATGGCAACCGGATCGGTGGAGTAGAGATGTCCTTTCTTTCACGCATCATGGTCTTGAAGAGCCAGGCGCATTTTTCGGCAGGCACACACAACCGCTTCGGTGGCAACATGCCGATCGAGGGATCGCGAAAGAAGAGGGCGGGGCAGGCCAAGAGCCGTGTCGGTCTGCTGATCGTCGGTTTCCTCGGGGTCTATTGCGTGATCGGCGGGCGTCTCGTTGAATACGCGGTCCGCGACCCGGAGGTCGTGTCCAGCATTTTGCCGCCGGATCGCCTGATGGCGTCGCGCCCTGATATTCTGGATAGAAACGGCGAAGTGCTGGCGACCGATATCCGCACTGTCTCGCTCTTTGCCGAACCGAATAAGGTCGTCGATGCCGACGAGGCGGTCGAGAAACTTGCCACGGTTCTGCCCGACCTTGACATGAAGGGTACCTATAAGAAGCTCGCGAACCGCACATCCCACTTTGCCTGGCTCCGTCGCCAGCTGACGCCGAAGCAGCAGAGCCAGATCCTCGCGCTCGGCATTCCCGGCATCGGCTTCCGGCCAGAGAAGCGTCGCTTCTATCCGGGTGGCCCAACCGCAGCGCACATCCTCGGTTACGTCAACATCGATAACCGCGGCGTTGCCGGCATGGAGAAATACATTGACGATCAGGGTCTTGCCGACCTTGCTTCAGTCGGTATGACAAGCGATCAGCCGCTTGAACCTGTGCGTCTGTCCATCGACGTTCGTGTCCAGAACATCGTGCGCGATGTCGTCGTCAACGCAGTTAAGAACTACGAGGCAAAGGGTGCGGGCGCCGTGATCCTCGATATTCATACCGGTGAGGTGCTTGGGATGGCATCGGCGCCGGATTTCGATCCCAACAATCCGCTGGAAGGCGCCAAGGAGGGTTGGCTCAACCGCATGTCGAACGGCACGTTCGAGATGGGGTCGACCTTCAAGACCTTCTCCCTCGCCATGGCACTCGACACCGGCAAGGTCAGTCTCAACGACAGCTTCGATGCCACGCAGCCGATCCGCATCGGCGGCTTCACCATTCACGACTTCCACGGCCAACGCCGTTGGCTGACGCTGCCTGAAGTCTTCCAGTATTCGTCGAACGTCGGTACCGCCCGCATCATCGACATCGTCGGCATGGATGCTCAGAAAGATTATCTGACGAAGCTCGGCCTCTTGACCAAGATGCAGACCGAGTTGCCAGAAGTGAAAATGCCGAGCCAACCGAAGGTTTGGAAGAAAATCAACTCGATTACGATTTCCTTCGGCCACGGGGTCTCGACCACGCCGCTGCAGACGGCGGTTGCCGGCGCTGCACTCGTCAATGGCGGCAAGCTCATCGAGCCGACCTTCCTTCCGCGCAACCGCGAACAGGCAGACGAAGTTGCTGAAGCGGTCGTCAAGAAGAGCACCAGCGACGATGTGCGCTATCTCTTCAAGCTGAACGGCATCAAGGGGTCTGGCCGCAATGCGGACGTTCCCGGCTTCAACGTCGGTGGAAAGACCGGGACGGCCGACAAGGTGGTCAACGGCCGCTATGCGACGAACCTCAACTTCAACGCGTTCCTGGCGGCGTTTCCGATCGATGACCCGAAGTATGTCGTGCTGACCTTCTGTGATGAGCCGCACAATGGTGAGAAAGGCCAGAACATCGCCGCGTATACCGCAGCGCCGATGGTGAAGAACATCATTGCCCGCGCAGCGCCAATTCTCGGTGTGGAACCCAAGTTCGGTGACGACGGATCGGCCATGTTGGTGTCTTATTGAGTCTGAATGAATGTCGAAGCCGATTCGCCACGGGGGCGCGGCGGCTCGAGAGAGAAAAGTACATTCGATGAACTTGCGAGACATCGCCGGAGATGCATTTCCGGAACTTGAAGATCAATTGGCTGGGGCTGTCGGGGCGCTGGCGGTTTCTGGCATCTCGTCCGATAGCCGCAAGATCGAACCCGGAATGGTGTTTGTGGCCGTCGCCGGGACGAAGGCGGACGGCGCGGGCTTTATCGCGGATGCGGCGACGCGTGGTGCGGTCGTAGCGCTTGCCTCCCATAGTATCGATGCCTCCATCCCCGTTCTTGTCGTGAACGATCCGCGCCGCTTCCTGTCGATCGCGGCGTCTCACTTCTATGGCAAGCAGCCGGAAACGATGGTGGCCGTGACCGGCACGGCCGGCAAGACGTCGGTTGCCTCCTTCACCCGGCAGATATGGGCCTATGCTGGGCATGCGGCCGCGATGATCGGCACGACCGGCGTCGTCTCGCCGACACGCAACGAATACGGCTCGCTAACGACGCCTGATCCGGTTTCACTTCACAAGCTGCTGACAGAACTCGCGGACGAGGGCGTCACGCATGCCTCGATGGAGGCGTCCAGCCACGGGCTCGATCAGGGCCGCCTGGACGGCGTCAAGCTCGCTGCCGCTGCCTTTACCAACCTCGGCCGCGATCACATGGACTACCATCCGACGGTCGAAAGCTACATGGCCGCGAAGATGCGGCTGTTCGATACGCTGCTGCCGAAGGGCGCACCGGCCGTGATCTTTGCCGACGATGCTTGGTCGGAGCAGGCGATCAAGGCGGCTCGCGATGCGGGTCACGGTGTTCGCACCGTCGGACGCAAGGGCGATTACCTGACTCTGAAGCGCGTCGAACATTTTCGCCACAAGCAGGTGGCTGAAATTCATGCCGACGGCGAGATCTTTGAGGTCGACATTCCGCTTGCCGGCGACTTCCAGGTGGCCAACGCGCTCGTGGCGGCAGGCCTTGCCATGTCGACGGGTGTGCCGGCGAAGGTCGCCATGGCCGCGCTCGAGAAGCTGCAGGGCGCGTCGGGTCGGCTTGAGCTGGTGGGGCACACCAAGGATGGCGCACTTGCTTATGTAGACTACGCACATAAGCCGGACGCGCTCGCCAACGTTCTGGAATCCGTTCGGCCGTTTACGACTGGCCGTGTGATCGTCGTATTCGGCTGCGGCGGCGATCGCGATCGCGGCAAGCGCCCGATTATGGGCGAGATCGCCTGCCGTCTGGCCGATGTGGTGATCGTCACCGACGACAATCCGCGCTCAGAAGAGCCGGCGGCTATTCGTGCCGAGATCATGGCGGCTGCAGGTTGCGCGACCGAGATCGGCGACCGCGCCGAGGCGATCCGAACCGCGGTTGAAATGCTCACGTCGGGCGACACGTTGATCGTTGCCGGCAAGGGACACGAGGAAGGGCAGACGATCGGGAGCGTCACCCTGCCGTTTTCGGATCACGCCGAATTGCGTAAGGCTTTGGAGGAGCTGAAACCGTGAACTGGCTTTGGACGACGGAAGACATGATTGCCGCCATGGCAGGGCGGCCGTTCGGAACTTTGCCTGAGGGCATTACCGGGATTTCCATCGACAGCCGTTCCATTGCGCCCGGCGAAGCATTCTTCGCCATCAAGGGCGACCGCGTTGACGGCCACGACTTTGCGTCGATGGCGATGGCAAACGGGGCTGCTCTTCTCGTCGTCAGCGAAGCACGCCTTCCAGCCATGGGGCGGCTCACCGTTCCGGTGATCGTTGTCGAGGACGTGTTGGCGGCACTTGGCAAGCTCGCTGTTGCCGCGCGCGCCCGTTCGCGCGCCCAAATCGTTGCTGTCACCGGTTCGGTTGGCAAGACGACCACCAAGGAGATGCTGCGGCGAGTCTTGGCTCCATCGGGCAAGGTGCATGCTTCCGTGGCCTCTTTCAACAATCACTGGGGCGTACCTTTGACGCTCGCCCGGATGCCGCTCGATACCTATTTCGGCGTTTTCGAAGTTGGCATGAACCATCCGGACGAGATCCGTCCGCTGGTCAAGATGATCAAACCGCATGTCGCCGTGATCACGACGATTGCACCGGCTCACCTAGGCAATTTCAAGAGCATTCGCGAGATCGCAACGGCGAAGGCCGAGATTTTCGAAGGTGTGGTTCCGGGCGGGCAGGTCGTGCTTAACAGAGACAACGATCAGTTCAACTTCCTGGAGCGCACGGCGCAGGCTTGGGGCATCCAGCACATCCATTCGTTCGGTCAGCATGCGAAAGCCGATTTTCGCCTGGCGGAGTTCAACGGCTCCGATCAGAGTTCGACGTTGTGGATCACCATTGACGGCGAGACGAAGGAAGTTGCGATCGGTGCACCGGGCCGGCACATCGCCGAGAATGCGTTGGCCGCCCTCGGCGTTGTGAAGATCGTCGGGGCTGATATGCAGCAGGCGATCGGCGCCCTTGCGACGCTCCAGCCGGAAAAGGGCAGGGGTCGTCGTCATCGGTTGGCGATCGAGCGCAGCTCCTTCACAGTTGTCGACGAGAGCTACAACGCCAATCCTGCTTCGATGCGAGCGGCAATCGCTGTGCTTGCGAGTTCCGTGCCGACGGGCACGGGACGCCGCGTCGCCGTGCTTGGCGACATGCTGGAGATGGGCGACTACGCGCAGAAAGTCCATTCGGATCTGGCGGGGCCATTGCTCGCTGCCGGTATTGAGCACGTCTGGCTTGCCGGCCCTGAAATGGTTGCGCTGAAGGAATCGCTCCCCGAGAGCGTCCAGGTCGTCCACCACGAGAAGACCGAAGAACTCGCAGAATATGTATTAAACGCTGTCGCGGCTGGCGACGTGCTGATGGTAAAATCGTCACTGGGCATCGGTTTCGGCAAGATCGTCGCCGCGCTCCTTGACAAATTCTCGCCATTTGCCGACACGCAACGCGATTTTTGAGCGGGTAAACAAGGGGCCCTGAATGCTGATTTGGCTTGTCGAACTGTCGGAACACCTGAAATTCTTGAACCTGTTCAGGTACATCACCTTCCGCACGGGCGCCTCCCTGTTTACGTCCGCCTTCATTGTGTTCCTCTTTGGTCCTGCCATCATTAACTCGTTGCGTATCCGTCAGGGTAAGGGGCAGCCGATCCGTGCCGACGGCCCGCAGACGCACTTCAAGAAGGCCGGTACGCCGACCATGGGCGGCCTGATGATCCTCGCCGGCATTGTCGGTTCGTCGCTGCTTTGGGCCGATCTTTCCAACGTTTACGTGGTCGCGACGCTGCTCGTGACCCTCGGTTTCGGCGCGATCGGCTTCTACGACGACTACCTGAAAGTCACCAAGCAGAGCCATAAGGGCTTTTCCGGCAAGGCTCGGCTCGGCATCGAGTTCGTGATTGCCGGCATTGCCGTCTACTTCATGATGCGCACGGCGCTGGCGTCGGGTACGGCAGGTTCAACCTTCGGGTCGTCGGTCGCGTTTCCGTTCTTCAAGGATTTCATGATCAATCTCGGCATCATGTTCGTTGTCTTCGGCGGCTTCGTGATCGTTGGCGCCGGCAATGCCGTGAACCTTACCGATGGTCTTGATGGCCTCGCCATCGTCCCTGTGATGATCGCCGCTGCGTCCTTTGGCGTCATCGCCTATCTGGCGGGTAACGTCGTCTTCGCGAATTATCTACAGATCAATTTCGTGCCGGGCACGGGCGAACTCTCGGTTGTCCTCGGCGCCGTCATCGGCGCCGGCCTTGGCTTCCTCTGGTTCAATGCGCCGCCCGCCGCGATCTTCATGGGCGACACCGGCTCGCTGGCGCTCGGCGGCACGATCGGCACGGTTGCCGTGGCCACCAAGCACGAGATCGTCATGGCGATCATCGGCGGCCTGTTCGTGATGGAGACGCTGTCGGTCATTATCCAGGTCGGCTTCTTCAAGATGACTGGCCGGCGCGTCTTCCTGATGGCGCCGATCCATCACCATTTCGAAAAGAAGGGCTGGACGGAAAGCCAGGTGGTGATCCGCTTCTGGATCGTTGCGGTCGGTCTCGCCCTGCTTGGTCTCTCCACCCTGAAGCTGCGGTAAGGCCGCAATGATCCCCGTTACGACACTCGCAGGGAAGAAGGTCGCGCTCTTTGGGCTCGGCGGCTCGGGCTTTGCCACGGCGCGTGCGCTCAAATTGGGTGGTGCCGAGGTCACTGCATGGGACGATAACCCCGACAGCGTCGCCAAGGCTGCCGCTGAAGGCATTCATACAGTAGATCTGCGCTCCATCGACTGGAGCGCGCAATCGCTCTTCGTGCTTTCGCCAGGTGTTCCCCTGACGCATCCGAAACCGCACTGGACGGTCGATCTCGCTCGTGCCGCCGGAGTTGATATCGTCGGCGACGTCGAGCTTTTCGTGCGCGAGCGCCGGGCGCATGCGCCGGATTGCCCGTTCATCGCGATCACCGGCACCAACGGCAAGTCGACGACGACGGCGCTGATCGCGCACATCCTGAAGTCCAGCGGCAGGGATACGCAACTCGGCGGCAACATCGGGACGGCGGTCCTGACGCTCGATCCGCCAAAAGATGGACACTTCTACGTCGTCGAATGCTCGTCCTATCAGATCGACCTCGCACCGACACTCAATCCGTCCGCGGGCATCCTGCTCAACCTGACGCCGGATCATCTCGATCGCCATGGCACGATGCAGCACTATGCCGACATCAAGGAGCGGCTCGTTGCCGGCAGCGGCGTTGCCGTCATCGGCGTGGACGACAGCCATTGCGAGATGATCGCAGACCGTATCGAGCGGGCAGGCGGCAAGGTTACGCGGATTTCGCGGCGCCACGCGCTTCCCTATGGCATCTATGCGGATGGAACGAAGCTTATCCAGGCCTCGGGAGGCGCAACAAGGCCGATTGCCGATCTTAACAGCATCCAGACACTGCGTGGCAGCCATAATGCGCAGAATGCCGCTGCAGCCGTCGCCGCATGCCTTGCAGTTGGCGTCTCGGAAGATGAAATTCGTGCCGGCTTGACGTCCTTCCCCGGGCTCAAGCATCGGATGCAGCCGGTCGGGCGTCGCGGCAATGTCGTTTTCGTCAACGACTCGAAGGCCACCAACGCTGATGCGGCCGCTCCGGCGCTGTCGAGTTACGACCGCATCTACTGGATTGCCGGTGGATTGCCAAAGGCCGGTGGCATCACGTCGCTGACGGGCTTCTTCCCGCGGATCGCCAAGGCCTATCTTATCGGCGAAGCCGCGGCCGAATTTGCCGCGACGCTCGGCGAAGCCGTGCCATATGAGATTTCTGGAACGCTGGAGCGCGCCGTGGCACATGCGGCTGCGGATGCTGAAAAAGATGAAAGCGGCCCACTGGCCGTGATGTTATCCCCGGCTTGCGCAAGCTTCGACCAGTACAAGAACTTCGAAGTGAGGGGCGATGCATTTGTCAGCCATGTGGCAGCGCTCGACGGAATCACCATGCTGATCGGTTCGGCAACAGGAGATAAATGACATGGTAAGCCGCGCGGAACGTGGGCCTCTGGCCGATTGGTTTTGGACCATCGACCGCTTTTTCCTGGCGATGTTCATCTTCCTGATGGGCATCGGCTTCATGCTGTCGTTCGCCGCCTCGCCAGCGGTTGCGGAGCGCATCGGGCTGGAGCCGTTCCACTTCGTCAAGCGACACGCGGCTTTCATGATCCCATCGCTGGCTGTCATGGTCGGGCTTTCCTTCCTGACGCCGCGCCAGGTGCGGCGCACGGCGATCATCCTGCTGATTGTCGCTCTCGCCATGATGTTGTTGGCGCTGTTCTTCGGCATCGAGGTCAAGGGTTCCCGCCGCTGGGTCACCTTGGCCGGCATCTCGATCCAGCCGTCAGAGTTCATGAAGCCGGCCTTTGTGGTGGTCTGCGCATGGCTCTTTGCCGAGCATGCGAGGCAGCCTGAAATTCCAGGCAACCTGTTCGCCATCATCCTGTTTGGCATCGTGGCAGCACTTCTGGTCGCACAGCCCGACCTTGGGCAGACGATCCTGACAACGGCTGTCTGGGGCGGCATGTTCTTCATGGCCGGCATGCCGTGGATCTGGATCATTATTCTGGGTGCCGGCGGCGTCGGAGGACTCTTCGGCGCCTACTACGTGTTCCCGCACGTGGCGCTGCGTATCGACAAGTTCTTGACCGGCGAGGGCGATACCTTCCAGATCGATACGGCGCGTGAAGCCATCATCCGCGGCGACTGGTTCGGCCAGGGACCGGGCGAGGGCATCGTCAAGCGCATCATCCCGGACGCGCATACCGACTTCATTTTCTCGGTCGCTGCCGAGGAGTTCGGGATCGTCTTCTGCATGGCGCTTGTCGCGCTGTTTTCCGTTCTCGTGCTGCGCGGTCTCTCGCATGCCTACAAGGAGCGGAATGACTTCAACCGCTTTGCCGTCGCTGGTCTCGTGCTGCAGATCGGCATACAGTCGATCATCAATGTGGGCGTCAATCTCGAACTGCTGCCGGCAAAGGGCATGACCCTGCCGCTGATTTCCTACGGCGGTTCGTCCATGGTCGCCATCTGCGTCACCGCCGGGTTCATTCTCGCGCTGACGCGCCATAGGCCGGAAAAGCGTGCGCAGGATCGGAGCCTCTTCCGCGTCGCGCATGGCATGCCGGCGGAGTAAGAGTTCATGAGCAAAGGCATCGTCCTGCTTGCCGCCGGGGGAACCGGCGGTCATGTGTTTCCCGCGGAGGCTCTGGCCTTCAAGCTGAAAGAGCGGGGCTATTCCGTGCATCTCGTCACCGACAGTCGTGCCGAGCGCTATGCCGGAAAATTCCCGGCCGATGAGATCCACGTCGTTCCGTCGGCGACGATCGGCTCGAAGAATCCGATCTCCGTCGCTCGCTCGCTGTGGACGCTTTGGAGCGGCATGCGGGCCGCCAAGAAGCTGATTGCACGGCTGAAGCCCGTGGTTGTTGTCGGTTTCGGCGGCTATCCCACTGTACCGCCGCTGCTCGCCGCGACACGCCTTGGCGTGCCTGCCATGATCCACGAGCAGAATGCGGTGATGGGACGCGCCAACAAGGCGCTGGCGAGCCGCGTGCAAGCGATTGCCGGCGGCTTCCTGCCTGAAGGCGGCGGTCAGTTTCCCGACAAAACGGTGACAACGGGTAATCCGGTGCGCCCGGCAATCATCGATGCGGCGAAAGTGCCGTATTCTCCATCGAATCCTGGTGAGCCTTTCAATCTCGTCGTCTTCGGCGGCAGCCAGGGCGCACAGTATTTCTCCAAGGCGATGCCGACGGCCATCAGCTTGCTTGATGACGGACTTCGCGATCGCCTGCGCCTTACCCAGCAGGTTCGGCCGGAAGATACGGAGATGATGGGCGTTTGCGTCGCTCAGTTGAAGATGGCGGCTGACACAGCCCCCTTCTTCACCGATATGGCCGAACGACTTGCCGCTGCACATCTCGTTATCTGCCGTTCAGGCGCATCGACTGTTTCGGAGATTTCCGTGATCGGGCGGCCGGCCGTGCTCGTGCCTTATCCGCATGCATTGGATCACGATCAGGCCGCGAATGCGGCAGCGCTTGCGGCGACAGGCGGTGCCAAGGTTATTCCGCAGGCCGAGCTTTCGCCCGAGAAGATTGCTTCGATCCTCACCCATGTGATGAATGACCCCGAAAAGCTCGGCCGGATGGCCGCTGCAGCAAAGCAGGCGGGTAAACCCGATGCTGCGAACTTGCTTGCCGACATGGTAGAGGCTATTGCGGCACGACGTACAATTGCAGAGTTCAAGGGGAAACGCGCATGAAAATGCCGAAGGCCATCGGCCTCGTTCATTTCATCGGCATCGGCGGCATCGGCATGAGCGGCATTGCCGAGGTGCTGCATAATCTCGGCCATCGCGTGCAGGGATCGGATCAGGCCGACAGCGCCAATGTGCAACGCCTGCGCGACAAGGGCATCGAAGTCTTCGTCGGTCACAAGGCCGAGAACCTCGGCGACGCCGAAGTTGTCGTCGTCTCGACCGCGATCAAGAAGAACAACCCGGAACTCGTAGCGGCGCGCGAAAAGCTGCTGCCGGTCGTACGCCGGGCAGAGATGCTTGCCGAATTGATGCGGTTCCGCAACGCGATCGCGATCGGCGGAACGCATGGCAAGACGACAACGACGTCGTTGGTGGCGACGTTGTTGGAAGCAGGCGGCCTCGATCCCACGGTAATCAATGGCGGCATCATCAATGCCTACGGCACCAACGCCCGCATGGGCGAGGGTGAATGGATGGTGGTGGAGGCCGACGAGTCCGACGGCACATTCTTGAAGCTTCCCGCTGATGTTGCTGTCATCACCAACATCGACCCTGAACACCTCGATCACTACGGCAACTTCGATGCCGTGCGCGCTGCATTCCGCCAGTTCGTCGAGAACGTGCCGTTCTACGGCTTCGGCGTGCTGTGCCTCGACCATCCGGAAGTCCAGGCACTGGTTGGCCGCATCGAGGACCGCAAGATCATTACCTATGGCGAGAATCCTCAGGCCGACGTTCGTTTCATGAATGTTCGTGTCGAGGGTCCGCGTTCGATTTTCGACGTCGAGATCCGTCGCCGGCGGACTGGGCAGGTCATCAGGCTCGACAATCTCGTGATGCCGATGCCCGGACGTCACAACATCTCTAATGCCACCGCCGCGATTGCGGTTGCCAACCGTCTCGGCATGTCGAGCGAGGACATCGCCAAGGGACTGGCCTCCTTTGGCGGCGTCAAGCGTCGCTTCACGCTGACCGGCGAATGGAACGGTGTGCAGATCTTCGATGATTACGGTCATCACCCGGTCGAGATCAAGGCCGTGCTGCGGGCCGCGCGTGAGGCCTGCAAGGGGCGTGTGATTACGGTCCATCAGCCGCATCGCTATTCGCGCCTATCGAGCCTTTTCGAGGAGTTTGCGGCTTGCTTCAACGATGCGGACAGCATTTTCCTTGCGCCTGTCTATGCCGCAGGCGAGGATCCCATCGAAGGGGCGAACTCCGAGGCACTTGTGTCACGGATCAAATCGGGCGGTCACCGTGATGCCCGCTTCTTGTCGTCCCCAGAGCTTTTGCCTGAAATGGTCGCAGAGATTGCAAAGCCGGGGGATTTTGTGGTTCTGTTGGGGGCTGGGAGTATCACATACTGGGCGGCAGCGCTGCCCAAGCAATTGGAAAGCCTTTCGGGAATATCTGCATGAAACAGGTGAATGGGGAAAAGCTTCTTGCGTCGCTCGGCGACGGCGTAAAGGACATCCGTGGGAGGATCACACCGGATGCGCCGATGGACCGTGTCACCTGGTTCCACGCTGGCGGTCTGGCCGAGCTGATGTTCCAGCCACACGACGAGGACGACCTCAGCGCCTTCCTCAAGATCCTGCCCGAAGAAGTGCCGATCACCGTCGTGGGCGTCGGCTCTAATATTCTCGTGCGCGATGGCGGCATTCCTGGTGTCGTTCTCCGGCTTTCAGCGAAAGGCTTCGGCGCAGTCGAGCTCGCTGGCGAGAATCGTATTCTTGCCGGTGCAATCTGCCCGGACAAGCATGTTGCGGCCATGGCAATGGACAACGGCATCGGCGGCTTCCACTTCTACTACGGCATCCCTGGCAGCATCGGCGGTGCGGCACGCATGAACGCCGGCGCCAATGGCGCGGAGACGCGTGAACGGGTTGTCGAGGTGAACGCCGTTGATCGCAAGGGCAACAAGCACATCCTGTCGAACGCCGATATGGGCTATTCCTACCGTCATTCGTCGGTGCCGAACGATTTGATTTTCACGTCGGTGCTCTTCGAAGGCTATAGCGAGGATCGCGCCAAGATCCGCGCTGAGATGGACGCCGTGCGCAGCCATCGCGAGACGGTCCAGCCAATCCGGGAAAAGACCGGCGGTTCGACCTTCAAGAACCCGGAAGGGCATTCGGCCTGGAAGCTCGTCGACGAGGCCGGATGCCGCGGTCTGGTGATCGGCGGAGCGCAGATGTCCTCGCTTCACTGCAACTTCATGATCAACATGGGGCAGGCGACGGGATATGATCTCGAATATCTCGGCGAACAGGTTCGCCGCGAGGTCTTCGAGAATTCCGGCATCAAGCTTGAGTGGGAAATCAAGCGTCTCGGCGTTTTCATGCTGGGACGCGAAGTCCGCCCCTTCCAGGGCGTGACCAGCGAGTAGACTTCGTCCGGCTGGTTCCTCGCTCGAGCGACAGGAAATAGCTTTTTACCTTCTTGCAGACAAGAAAGGCCGCAAAACCAGGGTTTTGCGGCCTTTCGTTTTCAATATGAGTTAACTTCAGACTTCGTCGCGGCCCGAAGCCAGGATGCAGATCAGCGTGATGACCGCGGAGAGGCCGAGATAGTAGCCGACATACTGCATGCCGTAGTTTGCCTGCAGCCAGGTGGCGATGTAGGGCGCCAGCGAAGCGCCGAAGATGCCGGCAAGGTTGAAGGTGATCGACGAGCCGGTGTAGCGGACGGCCGTCGGGAAGGGGGCGGCAAGCGCGGTTCCGATCAGACCGTAGGTCATGCCCATCAGCGCCATGGCGACGATCGCGAAGACCAGGATGCCACCTTCGCCGCCAGTCATCAGGCCGGGCAGGAAGAACGAGAAGATACCGATCAGCAAGGTGGTGAGGATCAGCATTTCGCGACGTCCGAACCGCTCGGCCAGTTTGCCTGATATCGGGATGAAGATACCGAAGGCGACCGAACCGACGATCTGGATTTCGAGCGCGTCAAGGAACGGGATCTTCAGGACCTTGACGTTGTAGGACAGCAGGTAAGCCGATCCGATATAGAACAGCACGAAGGTCGCGAGCGCCACAAAGGTGCCGAGGAACAGGCTACGCTTGTGCTTGCGAAAGAGTTCGGCAACCGGAACAGCAACGCGCTCCTGCTTGTCGATCGCCTTCTGGAAGGCTGGCGTCTCGGTGATCGACAGGCGGACCCAGAGGCCGATGACGATCAGCAGGATCGAGGAGATGAACGGCACACGCCAGCCCCAGCTCAGCAAAGCGTCCTGAGACATGACCTGCAGCAGCAGCCAGAAGATGCCCGAGGAAAGGAACAAGCCGACCGGGGCGCCGAGCTGCGGGAACATGCCGTACCAGCTGCGCTTGCCTTCCGGCGCGTTCTCGGTCGCGAGCAGCACGGCGCCGCCCCATTCGCCGCCGAGACCGAAGCCCTGGCCGAAACGGCAAAGCGCGAGCAGCAGCGGTGCGATGACGCCGATCGATTCGTAGGAGGGCAGGAGGCCGATCACAACCGTCGAAATGCCCATGGTGAGCAGCGCGGCAACGAGTGTCGTCTTGCGGCCGATCCTGTCGCCGAAATGGCCGAAGACCACGGCGCCGAGCGGACGGGCGAAGAAGGCTATGGAGAAGGTTGCAAAGGATGCAAGCAGTGCGGTCGTCGGGTCGCTGTTCGGAAAGAACAGCGTCGGAAAGACCAGCACGGCGGCGGTTGCATACACGTAAAAATCGAAGAATTCGATCGTGGTGCCGACGAGGCTCGCGATCAGAACACGCGCCGGCGAGTTGACTTGCGCATGGTTCGATGAAGCGGGAGTCGGCGATACTTTGTATATCGCGTCTGACATTTTCATTCCAATCGGGATTGTAAAGATGCCTTGGGAGGCAGGCGGCTCTTAACGCAATTTTAATTCGGCGCAAATGGTCACCGCGTAACAAACGAAAAAAAGATTAGTAGGCTTTGCATTTTTCCACCCATCGACGCCCGCGTGTGGTCACTTGACCAGAATCAATATGAAGCAGATCCCTCATGAAAGCTCTGGTTGAGCGCATGAGGGCTTCTTGGCGGCGCTCTGGGTGGCCTTGTGTGGAAATTAGCAGGCGAAGAGGGCTCGAACTGACACAACTTCCTTTACGGAACCCCGCGCGTCACGCGCTGTCGCCACGGGGTTTCTGCGTTTTGCACGGCCCTGTCCGGGCGGTCGGACAAGCCAAAAATTAACGAAAGTAAACACTTCATTAACCATAATCGGACTCTAATGCATCTGCATCACCGAGCGAGATTCGGACGACAAACAAGCTTGGTGCAAGCGTCGGAACGCAGTGTGCAGGTTATTTTTTGGGGGTGTTGATGAGTCGCAAGCATGTCGCTGTCCTGATGGGCGGGTTTTCCTCGGAGAGGCCGGTAAGCCTTTCTTCCGGGACGGCGTGCGCGGATGCTCTTGAGGCTGAGGGCTTCCAGGTGACGCGGATTGATGTCGACCGCGATGTGTCTGCGAAGCTTGCTGCCTTGCGACCCGATGTCGTCTTCAATGCACTGCATGGCCCCTACGGCGAGGATGGTACGATCCAGGGCGTGCTCGAATATCTTGAGGTTCCCTACACGCATTCCGGCGTGCTGGCGTCGGCCCTTGCCATGGACAAGGAGAAGGCCAAGGGCGTTGCCGCCGCCGCTGGCATTCCGGTTGCGCAATCCGAGGTGATCAATCGATTCGCCTTTCCGGCCGAGCACCCGATGAAGCCGCCCTATGTTGTGAAGCCTGTGCGTGAGGGCTCCAGCTTCGGCGTGGTGATCGTTCAAGAGGATCAATCTCACCCTCCGCAGATCATCAGCTCTCCGGAATGGCGCTACGGCGAGCAGGTTCTTGTCGAGCGTTACATCTATGGTCGCGAGCTGACTTGCGGCGTTATGGGTGATCGGGTCCTCGGCGTGACCGAGGTTGTGCCGCTCGGGCATGGCTTCTACGATTATGATGCCAAGTACGTCGCGGGTGGATCGAAACACGTCATCCCTGCGGAAATTTCACCGAATATTTACCAAAAAATACAATCATTGGCGTTAAGGGCGCATCAAGCAATTGGTTGCCGTGGCGTCAGTCGCTCCGACTTTCGTTATGACGACCGCTTCTCCGAAGATGGCGAAATTATCTGGCTGGAAATCAATACTCAGCCAGGCATGACGCCAACCTCCCTGGTGCCCGAAATGGCCGGTCATGCCGGCTACTCGTTTGGTGAATTTCTCCGTTGGATGGTGGAGGACGCTTCTTGTTCTCGGTGACGGTCAAAAGGATAGGGCGCCCAAGTCATCAGGTGGAGCCTTCGTATCCCGAGGGTGATGGTCGGCTGATTCTGCCGCGCCCGCTGCGTCGTGTCGTTCGCTTCCTTGTCAGCCTCGGAAGCGGCCGCATCCATATTCCGGCTCATGTCGGGACGGTCTCCGCCTTGGCTTTCTTTGCCGCGACGGGTCTCTATGGCATGTCGCTCGGTGGTCACACAGAAGCCGTTGCCCAGGCGACGACAACGGCTGCCGGATTTGCGATCGATGATGTGAAGGTGTCCGGCAATTCCGAGACCTCCGAAATCGAGATCCTGCAGCTGTTGGGGCTTGATGGCACAACGTCGCTCGTGGCGCTCGATGTCGATGCGGCGCGTCAGAAGATCGCGAAGCTTCCCTGGGTCGAGAATGTTGAAGTTCGCAAGATCTATCCGAAGACGATCGAGGTGAAACTCAAGGAGCGTGAGGCCTACGCCATCTGGCAGCATGGCCAGGAACTTTCTCTCGTGGAGAAGGGGGGCTCGGTAATCGCTCCGCTGCGCGACAATAAGTTCTCGCAGTTGCCTCTGGTGGTTGGTCGTGGTGCGGAGGCTGCTGCAACTTCGCTCGAAGCCGAATTCGCAAACTGGCCGGAGATCAAGGCGCGGGTGAAGGCCTACGTCTGGGTTTCGGGTCGTCGCTGGGATCTGCACATGGACAACGGCATTTCGGTGAAGCTGCCGGAAGACGATGTCGATCTGGCGTTGGCGCGGCTGTCGAAGTTCATGAAGGAGCAGGATCTTCTGGAGCGCGACATCGCTGCCGTCGATCTGAGGCTCACCGACCGCACGGCAATTCAGTTGACGCCGGAGGCGATGGCGCGCCGGCAACTGGTGCTCGATCAGAGGGCTAAGGATTTGAAGAAGGCGGGGCAAAATATATGAGCTTGTTCGGTTCGTCCCATTTCGGATTGCCGCGCCTGAAGCCGCTTTCGTCGAAGCGGTCCCATGTCGTTTCGGTGCTGGACATCGGATCGACGAAGGTCGTCTGCATGATCGGCCGCCTGACGCCCCGCGAGGAAAGTCAGGTTTTGCCCGGTCGCACGCATAACATTGAGATCATCGGGATCGGTCATCAGCGCTCGCGTGGCATCAAGACCGGTGCGATCTCTGACCTGGATGCTCTGGAAAGCGTGATTCGCCTTGCGGTCGACGCTGCAGAGCGCATGGCCGGTCTTACTGTCGAAAGCCTGATTGTCAACGTCACGGCGGGGCGCCTGACGAGCGACATCTACACTGCGACCATCGATCTCGGTGGCCAGGAAGTCGAACTGAACGACCTCAAGAAGGTCCTTTCCGCCGCCTGCCAGCAGTCGCTGCGCCAGGATCGTGCCGTACTGCATTCGCTGGCAACCGGCTTCTCGCTTGACGGCGAGCGCGGTATCCGCGATCCGCTGTCGATGTATGGTGACGTTCTCGGCGTCGACATGCACGTCGTCACGGCTGAGCGTACCGCGCTCAAGAACCTCGAGCTCAGCGTCAATCGCGCGCACCTCTCGGTCGAGGGCATCGTTGCGACGCCCTACGCATCGGGCCTTGCTGCTCTCGTCGACGACGAAGTCGAGCTCGGCTGCGCGGCGATCGACATGGGCGGCGGCACGACGACGATTTCGGTCTTCGCAGAAGGCAAGCTGGTGCACACGGATGCCGTCGGCCTCGGCGGCCATCACGTCACCACGGATCTCGCCCGCGGTCTTTCGACCCGTATCGAGGATGCCGAACGCCTGAAGGTCGTCCATGCTTCCGCGATGCCGAATTCCTCGGACGAGCGCGAACTGATCTCGATCCCGCCGATCGGCGAAGACGAACGCGACCTGCCGACACAGGTGCCGCGCGCTTTGGTATCGCGCATCGTCAGCGCCCGGATCGAGGAAACGATGGAATTGATCCGCGACCGCATCCAGCGCTCGGGCTTCAGCCCGATCGTCGGCAAGCGCGTCGTGCTGACGGGCGGTGCGAGCCAGCTGACCGGCCTTGCCGAAGTCGCACGCCGCATTCTTGCCCGCAACGTCAGAATCGGTCGTCCGATGGGCGTCTCGGGCCTGCCGACAGCAGCGAAGGGCCCAGCCTTTTCGACCGCCGTCGGCCTGATGATCTATCCGCAGGTCGCGGACCAGGAAACACATGCGTCACAGAGCGGTCTGCTCATGTCGCTTGGGGGAAATACCAGCCGCTTTGCCCGCATGGGGCAGTGGCTGAAAGAAAGCTTCTGATAATTGAGTGAATTGGCCGGCGTGGCGATACGGCCATAAAGAGAAGGAACGGTAAGATGACTATCAAGCTGCAAAAGCCGGATATCACTGAGCTTAAGCCGCGTATCACCGTGTTCGGTGTTGGCGGTGGCGGTGGCAACGCTGTCAACAACATGATCTCCGCGGGCCTCCAGGGCGTCGACTTCGTCGTTGCCAACACCGACGCCCAGGCCCTGACGATGACGAAGGCAGAGCGCATTATCCAGCTCGGCGCCAATGTTACCGAAGGTCTCGGTGCTGGCTCGCAGCCGGAAGTCGGTCGCGCAGCTGCCGAGGAATGCATCGATGAAATCATCGATCACCTGAACGGCACGCATATGTGCTTCGTCACCGCCGGTATGGGCGGCGGCACGGGTACTGGTGCTGCTCCGGTTGTCGCTCAGGCAGCCCGGAACAAGGGCATCCTGACCGTTGGCGTTGTCACCAAGCCCTTCCACTTCGAAGGCGGTCGCCGCATGCGCCTGGCGGAAGCCGGCATCGAAGAGCTGCAGAAGTCGGTCGACACGCTGATCGTCATCCCGAACCAGAACCTCTTCCGCATCGCCAACGACAAGACGACCTTTGCCGACGCTTTCGCGATGGCCGACCAGGTTCTCTATTCGGGTGTTGCCTGCATCACTGACCTGATGGTGAAGGAAGGTCTCATCAACCTCGACTTCGCTGACGTTCGTTCGGTCATGCGCGAAATGGGCCGCGCCATGATGGGAACCGGTGAAGCATCCGGCCAGGGCCGCGCGATGCAGGCTGCCGAAGCTGCGATCGCCAACCCGCTGCTCGACGAAACCTCGATGAAGGGTGCACAGGGCCTGCTGATCTCCATCACCGGCGGTCGCGACCTTACCCTCTTCGAAGTCGATGAAGCGGCAACCCGTATTCGCGAAGAAGTCGATCCGGATGCGAACATCATCCTCGGCGCGACATTCGACGAATCGCTCGAAGGCATCATCCGCGTTTCCGTCGTTGCGACAGGCATCGACCGTGCCATCAACGCGGCGGCAGGGAAGACTTTCCAGCCGGTGGCAAAGCCGATCGTGCGTCCTTCCGCGGCCGTTGCTCCGGCGCCGGCCGCAGTTCAGCCTGCACCTGTCCTGCAGCAGGCACCCAAGCCCGTCGATCCGGTCGCGCAAGCAATCCGTACGGCTGAAGCCGAAATGGAACGCGAGCTTGAAATCCACGCGCCGCGTGCTTCAGCCCCGGTCCAGCAGCCGGCGATGCAGGAGACCTTCCGTCCGCAGAGCAAGATCTTCGCTGCTCCTGAGGCCGCTCCGGTCATTCGTCCAGCTCCGGTTCAGCAGGCTCCAGTTCACGCTCCGGTCATGAGCCAGCCGGTTCAGCAGCCTGTTATCAGCCAGCCGGCACCGGTCATGCAGCAGCCGATGGCCGCTCAGCAGGCCGTACGTATGCCGAAGGTGGAAGATTTCCCGCCAGTGGTTCAGGCAGAGATCGACCATCGCTCGCAGCCTGCTCCGACGTCTCATGCGCATGAAGAGCGTGGTCCAATGGGCCTCCTGAAGCGGATCACCAACTCGCTTGGCCGCCGCGAAGAGGAAGTCGCGCCGGAGATGACGTCGGCTCCTGCGGCTGCCTCGCAGCAGCGCCGTCCGCTCTCTCCCGAAGCAAGCCTCTATGCACCGCGCCGTGGAAATCTCGACGATCAGGGTCGCAGCGTTCCGCAGGCTCGCATGATGCAGGAAGACGATCAGCTCGAAATTCCGGCATTCCTGCGCCGTCAGTCGAATTGAAGCAAGGACAGAATCGCCACAAGGATGCCCGGGAGTAAGCTCCCGGGCATTGCTGTTTCAGAGCATCGAATCTGGCGCTAATTGCGCTGTTATTTCAATGGCATACTTTCGTAACAATGCGAAAGAAACAGTGATTTGGATTGGAACCCGGGCGCACGTATGTATGGGGTCAAGAAACCGCCCTTGTGCCCTTCATGGCGAGACTTGGACGGCGTGAAATGAACCCTGGCAGATAGTTCGGCATGTTAGCCGCGGCGGGTCACCAGGGATAATAAAGGCAAAATTTATGGTTATTGGCATGTTGGGTTTTCAAACGACGGTATCACGTCCGATCACGCTCTCGGGCATCGGCGTCCATTCCGGTGCTGACGTTTCGATTACCTTCAACCCGGCAGAAGCCGACACTGGCGTCGTCTTCAATCGCATGCATGAGAACGGCGAGGTTTCCGAATACCGTGCTGTTTCTTCGCAGGTCGGCAATACGGATCTCTGCACTGTTCTTGGGTTCTCGCCGGCGCACTCAGTCGCGACGATCGAACATGTCATGGCTGCTGTCTACGCGCTTGGTCTCGACAACGTGTTGATCGAGGTCCATGGCGCCGAAATGCCGATCATGGACGGCAGCTCTATGCCCTTTATCGAAGCGATCGAACAGGTTGGCCTGGTATCGCTCGGCGTGAAGCGCCGCTACGTCCGCGTCACCAAGCCGGTTCGCATCGAGCATGGCGGCTCGTGGAGCGAGTTCCGTCCCTATGACGGTATGCGCTTTGAAGTCGAGATCGATTTCGATTGCCCGCTGATCGGCCGGCAGAAATGGGAAGGCGACATGACGGCCGCGACGTTCAAGTCCGAGTTGTCGCGCGCTCGCACCTTCGGTTTTATGCGGGATGTCGAGCGTCTCTGGGCATCTGGCCATGCGCTTGGTTCCTCGCTTGAGAATTCCGTCGTCATCTCGGACGACAATACTGTTATCAATGTCGAGGGCCTGCGTTACGCCAAGGACGAGTTCGTGCGCCACAAGGCACTCGATGCCGTCGGCGATCTGGCACTGGCCGGCGCTCCGTTTATCGGCTGCTACCGCTCGTATCGCGGTGGCCACAAGATGAATGCTAATGCTCTCAAGGCGCTGCTCAGCGACCCGACCGCCTATGAAGTGGTCGAGACCTCTGCGCCGCGCCAGCGTGTTGCTCCTCGGGATTTCATCCGGGTCAACGCACCGGAATTTGCTCCCTGGTCGGCATGACCTCCATCGCATCTTTAAGGCCAGGGCCGCCTCCTTCGGGAGGCGGTTTCTTTATGGGGAACAGACCGACGGTGATTCCCCGATAGATGTGTTGCCGCAGATGTTTAGCGGCAACAGTTGCAGCTTTCTCGGTGCAAAACCGGTGAATATGGCCTGCGTCGCCACAAAAATGCGTTAATGCATCATCATTGCGTTGCTCTGGCTGCTCATTTGTGGCTAGAAACGCCAGCAAGGCGTGGCTGCTGTTGAGGGATGGCAGCGTTGGGATTGTTCCGATGGGTTATGCAGGGTCTGAAAGTATGATGAAGACAGCGCGCGCTTTGTTCGCATCGCTCTTGGTGCTGAGCGCAGGTGCCTTAGTTTCCGGATGCCAGTCGGACCCTGACATCGATATTACCAAGCTCGGCGTCGAGAGCGATCCGCCGGATGTTCTTTATACCCAGGGCCTCGCCAACATGAAGGCCGGTAACATGGCCGAGGCGGCGCGCAAGTTCGATGCCATCGACCGCGAGAACCCGTTCTCGGAATGGGCGCGCAAGGCGCTCGTGATGAGCACCTTCGTCAAGTACCGCCAGGGCCGTCTCGACGATGCTCTCGCCTCGGGTAACCGCTATATGGCGCAGTATCCGAAGTCCAAGGATGCTCCCTATGTGCAGTATCTGATCGGTCTGACCTATTCCAAGCAGATCGTCGACGTCACGCAGGATCAGCGCGCGGCTGCAAAGACCGTCGAAGCCATGCAGGCTGTCATCGACAATTATCCGGATTCCGAATACGTCGACGATGCGCAAGCGAAAATCCGCTTCGCACGCGACCAGATCGCCGGCAAGGAAATGCAGGTCGGTCGTTACTATATGGAACGCAAGGAATACCTTGCGGCAATCTCACGCTTCCGCACAGTCGTTGAGAAGTATCCGAATACCAACCAGATCGAAGAAGCGCTCGCGCGCCTTGTCGAAGCCTATTATGCAATGGGCATCGTCGAGGAGGCGCAGACCGCCGCCGCCGTTCTGGGCCACAACTATCCGGATAGCCAGTGGTACGCAGATTCCTTCAAGCTCTTGAAGAGCGGTGGCACAGAGCCGCGTGAAAACCCGGGCTCCTGGATCGCTGCTGCAGGCAAGAAACTCCTGCTCGGTTCCTGAGGCCAATGCTGACCCAGCTTTCGATCCGCGATATCGTCCTGATCGAGCGGCTGGATCTCGCCTTCGAGACCGGCCTCTCGGTGCTGACCGGTGAGACCGGTGCTGGCAAATCCATCCTGCTCGATAGCCTGTCGCTTGCCCTTGGTGGCCGCGGCGATGGCGGCCTTGTTCGACACGGCGAAGACAAGGGGCAGGTGACGGCTGTCTTCGACGTCGGGCCGGATCACGGCGCCCGCAAGTTGCTGCGCGAAAACGGCATCGATGATGATGGCGATCTCATCTTTCGCCGCGTCCAAAACTCTGACGGGCGTACGAAGGCCTATGTCAACGACCAGCCACTCAGTGTTCAGCTGATGCGCCAGGCCGGACAGATGCTGGTCGAGATCCACGGCCAACATGATGATCGTGCTCTCGTCGATACGCATGCGCACAGGATGCTGCTCGATGCCTTCGCAGGCGCGAACGAAGACTCTGCGGCCGTTTCCAACCTTTACCGCATCTGGCGTGATACCGAGCGAACACTGAAGAAGCAGCGTGAGAAGGTGGAGAATGCTGCGCGCGAGGCGGATTATCTACGCTCCTCCGTCGAGGAGCTCGAAAAGCTGTCACCGCAGGATGGCGAAGAGGACGAACTTGCCGACCGCCGCCAGAAGATGATGAAGGCCGAGCGGATCGCGGGCGATATCGCCGAGGCTTCCGAGTTCCTCAACGGCAACGCCTCTCCTGTGCCGCATATCGCCTCGCTGGTGCGCCGGCTGGAGCGCAAGAGCCACGAAGCCCCAGGACTGCTGGAAGATACGGTGGCGCTTCTGGACGCTGCGCTGGACCAGCTCTCCAACGCTCAGATGGAAGTCGAGGCGGCACTCCGGAAAACGGAATATGATCCGAAAGAGCTGGAGCGTGTAGAGGAGCGCCTGTTTGCCTTGCGCGCCGCCTCGCGCAAGTACTCCGTTCCGGTGACCGAACTGCCGGCGCTCGCCGTTCGCATGATCGGCGATCTTGCCGATCTCGACGCTGGCGAGGAAAGGCTTGCCAAGCTTGAGGCGGAGGTCGGTGTCGCCAAGGCGAACTACCACACGGCGGCCCGCACGCTTTCCGACAAGCGTCATCATGCTGGAGACGCGCTGGCTGCTGCGGTCATGGCGGAGCTGCCGGCGCTAAAGCTCGAGCGGGCACGGTTCATGGTGGAAATCACCACCGATCCCGAAGACGCGACCTCGGAGGGTATCGACATGGTGGAGTTCCACGTTCAGACCAATCCCGGCACGCGTCCGGGCTCGATCATGAAGGTGGCATCCGGCGGCGAGCTTTCGCGCTTCCTGCTGGCCCTTAAAGTGGCGCTTGCCGATCGTGGCTCTGCGCCAACGCTCGTCTTCGACGAAATCGATACCGGCGTCGGCGGCGCGGTTGCGGATGCAATCGGGCAGCGGCTGAAGCGCCTTTCCGACCGTGTACAGGTGCTGTCGGTCACGCATGCGCCGCAGGTTGCGGCACGGGCCGCAACGCATCTGTTGATTTCGAAGGGGCCGGCTGCGGAAGGCTCCGAGAAGATCGCGACTCGCGTCGCGACGATGGCGCCTGGCGACCGTACGGAGGAAATCGCGCGCATGCTGGCGGGGGCCTCGGTGACGGAAGAGGCGAGGGCCGCGGCTGCCCGTCTGCTGGCCGGGAACGGCTGATTTCGCAATCGCCGAATTGGGGAGAGGCGCCGGAGATGACGTCTCGCTCTCTTTCAATCCATGCATTTTGCTCTAAAACGACTCCAGATTCCGTGGAGCGAGAGCCGTATGTCGACCGAAGCCATAGCCGTTGATGCCCTGACGATCGAAGATGCCGCTGCCGAGCTTGAGCGACTTGCCAGGGAGATCGCCCGCAACGATGAGCTTTACCACGGCGAGGATCGCCCGGCGATTTCGGATGCGGAGTATGATGCGCTGAAGCGGCGCAACGACGCGATCGAGGCGCGCTTTCCGGAACTCATTCGCGAAGACAGCCCATCGCGGCGTGTCGGTTCCGCGCCTTCGGTGACCTTTGCGCCTGTCGTGCATGCGCGCCCGATGCTATCGCTCGACAATACGTTCTCGCAGGAGGACGTGCAGGACTTCGTGGCCAGCGTCTACCGTTTTCTCGGCCGTCTGCCGGACCAGTCGATCGCGTTTACCGCAGAGCCGAAAATCGACGGCCTCTCCATGTCGATCCGCTATGAGAATGGCAAACTTGTAAACGCAGCGACTCGCGGCGACGGTACGACGGGGGAAAACGTCACCGCGAATATCCGCACCATCAAGGAAATCCCCAACGAGTTGCCTGCGGGCGTTCCTGCCGTCGTTGAAGTGCGCGGCGAGGTCTATATGGCCAAGAGCGACTTCATGGCGCTGAACAAGCAGATGGAGGCGGCGGGCAAGCAGACATACGTCAATCCGCGCAACACCGCCGCTGGCTCGCTGCGACAGCTCGATGCGAAAGTGACAGCGAGCCGCAAGCTGAAGTTCTTTGCATACGCCTGGGGCGAAATTTCCGAGCCCAATGATTTGCCGAAGACGCAATTCGACATGGTGCAGAAGTTCAAGGAATGGGGCTTTCCCGTCAATCCGTTGATGAAGCGGTTGAATTCCGTCGCCGATATCCTGGCGCACTATGACGAGATCGGCCTGAAGCGACCGGATCTCGACTACGACATCGACGGCGTCGTCTACAAGGTTGACAGTCTTGAGCTGCAGACCCGTCTTGGGTTCCGTTCGCGCAGCCCGCGTTGGGCGACCGCGCATAAGTTCCCGGCGGAACAGGCCTTCACGACGGTCGAAAATATCGACATCCAGGTCGGCCGCACTGGTGCGCTGACGCCGGTCGCGCGGCTGACCCCGATCACCGTCGGAGGCGTGGTCGTCACCAATGCGACGCTGCACAATGCCGATTACATTGAAGGCATCGGCAATTCGGGCGAACGCATCCGCGAGGAGGAGCATGATATCCGCATCGGCGATACCGTGATCGTGCAGCGGGCCGGCGACGTCATCCCGCAGGTGCTCGACGTCGTCATGGAAAAGCGGCCCACAGATGCAGCCCGCTACGAATTCCCGAAGACCTGCCCGGTCTGCGGCAGCCATGCCGTGCGCGAGAAGAACGAGAAGACCGGCAAGCTCGATTCGGTCACCCGCTGCACCGGCGGCTTCATCTGCAGGGCGCAGGCGACGGAGCATCTCAAGCACTTTGTCTCCCGCAATGCCTTCGATATCGAGGGCCTTGGATCGAAGCAAATCGACTTCTTCTTCGAGAATGAGGACAGGGCGCTGCAGATTCGCACCGCGCCCGATATCTTCACACTGGAGAAGCGGCAGGCGGGCTCACTGACCAAGCTCGAGAATATCGACGGCTTCGGCAAGGTCAGTGTCGGCAAGCTCTACGCAGCTATCAACGAGCGCCGCACTATCGCGCTCCACCGCTTCATCTATGCGCTCGGCATCCGCCATGTCGGCGAGACGACCGCGAAACTGCTGGCGCGCTCTTATGGCACCTATGACGCCTTCGAGGAGGCGATGAAGGAGGCTGCATCACTTTCCGGCGATGCCTGGAACGAGTTGAACGCCATCGAAGGCATTGGCGAGATTGTCGCTCGTGCCATCGTCGAATTCTACAAGGAGCCGCGCAATATCAACGTGATCGGAGCGCTGCTTGACGAGCTCAACGACAAGAGGCCCTTGCCCGCCGAACAGCCGGTGACATCCGACAGCCCTGTCGTCGGCAAGACCGTCGTTTTCACCGGCTCGCTAGAAAAGTTCTCACGCGACGAGGCCAAGGCGCGGGCCGAAAGCCTCGGCGCCAAGGTCGCGGGGTCGGTGTCGAAGAAGACCGATATCGTCGTTGCGGGACCCGGCGCTGGCTCGAAGCTCGACAAGGCACGCGAACTCGGTGTCCAGACGATGGACGAGGACGAGTGGCTGGCGCTGATCGGCGGGTGAGGGCATCGGTTCTGCTCACCTCAGAGCCTTCTTCTACCGCTTGACCCTCGCCATCGCATAGGCATCGACGTAACTGCCGGCCCGGAAGGCGTAGGCACGAAGTACGCCTTCCTCTTCGAAGCCGAACTTTCTGTAGAGCGCAAGAGCGGCTTCGTTGTCGGTGTAGACGGTCAATTCCAGACGCATGATGTTCAACCAATTATCCGCGGCGTCGATGACGGCTGCGAGCAGCGCGCTGCCGATGCCTCGGCCGGTAAAGTCGTCATGAACGCCCATGCCGATGCCGGCGACGTGATTGCGACGGCCGCGGAAGCGGGTCATGCCGATGTCGCCGACGATCTGCCCGTCGATGGTTGCGACCAGACGCATCGCGTCCGGATTGCTGTTTTCGACATGGCGGCGGGTTTCTTCGATACTCTGGTAGGGCGGACGCAAGGTCCCTGCCCGAAAGCCCGGCAGATTGACCAGCGCTGCCAAGGCTTCGGTGTCGGACGGACGGATGGCTCGGATCAACAGTCCGACAGGTGCTTTTCTACTGCTTGGATTATTCTGCATGCAACTCTCCTGGTTGTTGTGAGGAGAGCCGGTTCCAGAACCCTGCTCGCCTCGGCAGGGTTTCGGGGATGACGGGGCTTGATCTAACGCACCGTCGCTCCCGCCAACCCTGCAAGGGTGGTGGTCGTCAGCGTAAGCGTCATGGTCATCGATCCGTTCATGCCCGCCATGTTTCGCAATCCGGTTGCGGATGTCAACAGCTTGGGTTTGCGCCGACAGGGCCGGAAGGCTATGCCATATCGATACAATCGAATCGGAAACCCCTTGAAGACCATCGCCATTGATTTCGAAACTGCCAACGAACAACGCGGCAGCGCCTGTTCGGTCGGTCTGGCATGGATCGAGGATGGCAAGGTCACCCGCGTCGAGGAACGGCTGATCCGCCCGAAGGAAATGCGGTTTTCCGGCATGAACATCGCCATTCATGGCATTCGGCCGGAGCACGTCGAGGACGCGCCGGAGTTTCCGGAGGTGATGGACGAGTTTCACGACGATTTCCGAGGCGCGACCATGATCGCGCACAATGCGGCTTTCGATTTCAGCGTTTGGCGCACAAGTCTCGACCTGTATCGGCAATCTTATCCGGAACTCACCTATCTCTGCAGCCTGAAGATGGCACAGCGAATCTGGCCGCATTTCCTGTCGCATCGGCTGAACATGATTGCCGAGCACCTTGGGCTGCGCTTTGCGCATCACAACGCTGCCGAAGACGCTGCGGTCTGTGCGCATGCGGCGATTGCGATGGCAAAGGCCGTCGGGGCGACAGCGGTGAACGCCATTCCTGCTCTGATCGGCATGAAACCGGGAAGGCTGACGTCGGAGGGGTACGAGGCCTGCACGTGCAGGAAGGCGTGAGGGCTTCCTTGTAAAGGCATCGGTCGCGCTTACCTTAGATGCGGATGTAATCAGGGAGCCGTCATGTCCAGAAAGAGCTGTATCGCGCTTGCCGCCGCCTCGCTTGTAGGCCTCTGCGCCGGCACGGCATCCGCCGACCAAGTCGGCAAGGTCGGGGTCGACTGGATCGGCAACGACATCATCATCGACGCGGTGGCCGACCCGCAGGTGAAAGGCGTGACCTGTCACGTCACCTATTTCGACCGCAGCGTTATCGACCGCGTGAAGAACGGCAACTGGTTCGAGGATCCCTCGAACAACTCCATTGCCTGCCGTCAGACGGGGCCGATTGAGATCGGCGACATTGACCTGTCGAAGGGCGGCGACGAGGTGTTCAAGACAGGCATGTCGCTGATCTGGAAGAAACTGGTCGTCAACCGGATCTACGACAAGGAGAACGACACGCTGATCTATCTCGCACATTCTCGCGAACTGACCGACGGCTCGGCCAAGATGGCGATCTCGACTATCCCGCTCTATGGCCAGAGCGTCATCTGGAAGAACGGAAAGCCGCAATAGCTGCGCGCTCGCTGACGGGACGAGGTGGCCAATCGTGCGTCGTCATGGAAATCGTTGGTTGACGCGGATAGGGTCCGATTGCGGATCAAATCGAAAGGATGCTCGATGCCAAGCCTCACGCGGATCGCAAACCAGTACCTGACAGTCGATGTCTCCTCTTTCGGCGCCGAGATGCAGGACTTGCTGACGAGCGACGGCAGGTCGTGGCTGTGGAATGGTGATGCGGCTTTCTGGGGCGGGCGTTCGCCTGTGCTCTTTCCGATCGTCGGCAAGGCGCCCGATGACATGCTGGCAATCGACGGCCAGAGCTTTCCGATGGGCCAGCACGGCTTCGCGCGCCGGACGGAATTTGCCCTTGCGTCCGCCAGCGCGACGACGTGCCGGTATGAGCTTGCGTCATCGCCCACGACGATGGCGGTCTTTCCGTTCGACTTCCTGTTGGCGGTGGAGCATACGCTTGAGCGGCGGGCGCTGACCGTCGCCGCCGAGGTGACCAATCGCGACCGGCGGCCGATGCCTTTTGGGCTCGGCTTTCATCCCGCCTTCCTCTGGCCATTGCCAGGCGCTGCCGGGCAGGATCACGTTATAACGCTCGACAATCAGGGCGAGCCTGGTTTGGTGCGGTTGGAGAATGGGCTGATTTCGCCCGCAAAGCTGGCATCCCCATTCAAGGCAGGACGGCTTGTGCTGGACCACGGTATGTTCGAGCAGGATGCCATGATCTTTCCGGAGGATGCGGGGAAGGGGCTGCGCTACGGCGTCGAGGGCGGACCGACGATGCATTTCAGTTTTGAGAATCTGCCCAATCTGGCGCTCTGGCAGAAACCGGGTGCGCCGTTCATCTGCATCGAACCCTGGCATGGGATGGCTGCTCAAAAGAACGGCTCGAGGGAGCTTGCAAAGCGACCGTACAGCCTGACATTGCCTCCCGGCGAGATCGGCCGCTTTGCGTTTACGGTCGAGATCGTCGAGTAGTTCGATCCTGGCATCAGTCTGCGATCAGACCGCGATCGTTTCGAGGCCGACGGCTCGGCCAAGATGGCGATCTCGACGATCCCGCTCTACGGCCGGAACGTCATGTGGAAGAACGGCAAGCCGCAACAGCAGCGCGGCCCGTCGAGTTAGGGACGGCTTTTGGGATGGGCCGGCAGGTTGTCGCAGATGACATCCCAGGACACCTTTTCGGATGTCCAGACGTGAAAGGTCGGGTGATACTCATCCGGCTCGTCGAGGCTGACGGTCATGATGTCGATCAAACCGGGGTCCGCATCGTTCTGGTAGCCGAGCGGGGAACCACATGAGCCGCAGAATGTCCGCACGACGCCCTTCGAGGAGGCGAAAGCCCGCGGGGCTCCTTGTTCGTACACCAGTGTTCGCACGGGAAAGGTGACGAACGGCAGCGTGGGAGCCGAAGCAACCTTCCGGCATGTCTGGCAATGGCAGATGCCGCTGGATAGGGGCGCCTCGTCGATTCTATAGCGGATCGCGCCGCAGCCGCATCCTCCGGTGTGGCGGGTCTTTGCTTTGCTCATCCTGCGTATCCCATTGCCTTTTCCAACGACATTGAAACGCCGGCCTTCGCCCTTCATTTACAAGGTTATGTCTAACGACCGCGTGACGGAGGTGGCGTTCGCCAACGAGATAGCCTGCAATGCGGCCCTAAGAATGGCGGCATAGAAAAACCGCTTGCAACGTTCGGTCGCAAGCGGTTCGGAAATGTTGTCAGGGGCCAGGCCTAGCAGCGAAACCCGGCTAGTCTGATCACGCGGCCTGTGCCAGCTCGTCGGCGATGACGGTGTCGAGGTTCAGGAAGCAGACCATGGTCTTTTCCAGCGCAACGATGCCGCGGCAAAAGGCGCGCTGTGCTTCCGGAATGATCTCCGGCGCCGGCTGCAGGTCTTCGCTCTTGATGGTCATCATGTCGGAGACCTGCTCGACCAGCAGGCCGACGAGCTTGCCGGCTATGTCGGTGACGATGATGGCGGAGCGCTCGGACGGCTCCGTCATCTTCATGCCGAGGCGGCAGGCCATGTCGATGACCGGGATCACCGCGCCGCGCAGGTTGATGAGGCCAAGCACGTAAGGCGGCGTGTGCGGCATCGGGGTGACCGGTGCCCAACCGCGAATTTCGCGGATCGCCATGATGTCGATGCAGAATTCCTGCTCGCCGAGATGGAAAGAGACGATCTCGAGATGCGAGCCGGTCTGGTTGATGATGGTACTGTTCATGATCAGAATTCTTCCCAGTTGTCTCCGGCCGGTGGGGCCATGGCTCTGGCGGTTGCGCCGCCGCTGAATGCGCCCGCCACCTTGCCGATCAGGCTTCGTGCGGGAGATGGTTTTGGATGCGAGACTGCGGTGGCTTCCCGCGGCGTAGAACGGGCATTCATGCCCTCGCCGATCTTGAACGTCTGGATCAGGTGGATCAGGCTGTCGGCATCGGTGGCGAGTGCGTGGCTTGCTGCGTTCGTCTCTTCCACCATGGCCGCGTTTTTCTGCGTGACCTGGTCCATCTGGCTGATGGCCGTATTGATTTCGTTCAGTCCAGTGGATTGTTCGCGTGCAGAGGTTACGATTGACTTAACATGCTCGTCGATGCGCAAAACATCGTCGCCGATCTGGCGCAGCGCTTCGCCTGCGGCCGTCACGAGTTCACCGCCGGCCTTCACCTCGGCTCCGGACTTCCCGATCAAAGCCTTGATATCCTTGGCGGCACCCGCTGCGCGACCGGCGAGTTCACGCACTTCCTGTGCGACGACCGCAAAGCCCTTGCCGGCTTCGCCTGCGCGCGCCGCCTCGACGCCTGCGTTGAGGGCGAGGAGATTAGTCTGGAATGCAATCTCATCGATGACGTTGATGATCGTTCCGATCTCGCGCGAGGCCGCCGCGATTCGCTCCATGGCCGCCATGGCGTCGGTGACGACCACATCTGACTTCGCCGTGTTCTGCCGGGTATGGGCCACCATGTGGCCGACTTCTTCGGCGCGGTTGGTGGCGTTGCGAACCGTTGCCGTGATCTGATCGAGGGCAGCGGAGGTTTCCTCGAGCGAGGCCGCTTGCTGTTCCGTGCGCTTTGCGAGGTCGTCGGCGGCCGAGCGCATCTGCTGGCTGTTTGCCTGGATGGAAGCTCCGTTCTGGGAGATGCCGGCCATCGTCTGGCGGAGCGTTGCCGTGGTCTCGTTGAAGTCGCTACGCAGGCGCTCCAGTTCCGGCTTGAACGGTTGATCGATGGTGACCGTTACGTCACCGCCAGCGAGCCGTGTGAGGCCTTGGCCCAGTGCTTTTACTGCTTTATCGAGCGCTTCGGCATCTGCAAGTTTTGCCGCTTCGCGGCTGCGACGCTCGGCATCACTTTGCTGGCGTTCGCTTTCACTTCGCGCCTGGAGGTCCTGCTTCTCGATTGCGGCAAGGCGAAAGCTCTCCGCCGCGCGCGCCATGTCGCCGATCTCGTCGCCACGCTCAGTGGCGGGGACGTGGCTATCGAGATCGCCGCGCATGATCCCCTGCATGCTCTTGCGTACGCCCTCGATGCCGCGGCGAATCGAGCCGCCATGGATGTACTGCAGGATCGCCATCGTCAGGATAGCGACGATGCCAAGTGCAAGCTGGATGTGAATCGCTCGCTGCGAGATCACATTGGCTTCGTCGATTTTCCTCTTGGCGAATTCGCCGCCTTCGCGGGCGAACTTATCCAGAGTCGCGCCCACCTTGTCGCCGCCACCGTCGATGGCGTCATCAAGCCTGTCGAATTCATTGTCGGGCGCCCCAGATTCGACGGCAGCTTTCAGGTCTCCGACGACATTCTGTCCGAGTGTCGCCACGTCTCCATCATACGTGGAGAGCAGGCTTCCCGTGTTCAGCTCCTCTCCGAGGCGGTGCATTTCCTTGGAACTGCTCTGTAGCTCGCCGATCGCTTCGTTCATCAGTTTCAGGCGTTCGGGCATCACGGCGCGATCGCCGCGATCGACGATGGTGTCCATGGCGGCGAGAATTAGAGTAAGATTTGCGGTGCGCAGCTCGTTGATGTGATCGACGCTAGCCTGGATCTCGTTGGCATGCCTCAGAGCGGCGTCGGCGCTCGAATTCTGGTGCCAGCCGACTCCAAGCATCGCGCCGAAGCCGACGAATGCAGCGCCGGCCAGCGTTCCAAGCCTCTGGCCAACGGAGAGGCTCTTGCGCACTTTCATATCAGTCATGTGACGATTATCCCCCCGCGATGAGACGCGGCATGTATCTTGCGCTCACGCGGATAGCCGGGGTTGAAATGCCAGGCAGACGTCATGTCACGAGAACGGCGACCGTTCTATCCATTGCTAAATATAGATATGTATTTTTAAGTATTTGCTAACCCTCAAAGATTGTAGGTTGCCTTTGTTGCGTCGAATATGTGTTTGTAAATACTGGATTTTCCGATTTTGATTGCGCCTTTTCCGTGTGCTGGTGGGGCAATCGGTCGCCGCCTGGAAAACATCTTGTTGAATTGCACCCTGAAGAACGAGGCGATATCACCCGGAAACGGGAATGGTCCCGATCTCAGAGGTTCGATCGATGAAGACTGTCCGCATTGCGGTCTGGGTTGCGGTGCTGGTGATGGCCGGGATTCTCGGCTGGCTGACGCTCAATGTCACCAAGACAAAAGAGGCTGTATCCGAGGGACCGTTCGGCGTGCCGTTCACGCTTGTCGCCCAGAACGGCCAACCAATCACGGAGCAGGCCTTCCGCGGCAAGCCGACGGCGCTCTTCTTTGGCTTTACCCATTGCCCGGAAGTATGTCCGACAACGCTGTTCGAAATGAATGGTTGGCTGGAGAAGGTCGATCCGGAGGGCAAGAAGCTTCGGGCCTACTTCGTCACCGTCGATCCGGAGCGCGATACGCCTGACGTCATGAACCAGTACGTCTCCAATGTCTCCAAGCGCATTGTCGGTATATCAGGCGCTCCCGACAAGGTTGCCGACGTCATCAAGGGTTACCGCGTCTACGCCAAGAAGGTTCCCGTGGATGAGAGCAATCCGAACGGCGACTACACGATGGACCATACGGCCTCGGTCTTCCTGCTCGATTCGGCAGGGCGGTTCTCCGGGACCATCGCCTATGGCGAAAATCCCGATACGGCTGTAAAGAAACTGGAGAACCTCGTCAGCAAGGGATGACGGCATGGCGTCAGGGCATCGCAGCATCTTGATCGCCGGGGCCGGCGCGACTGGCCTGACTGCTGCCCTCGAACTTGCCCGACGCGGGTTCCTTCCGCGTATCGTTGATAGCGACGCCGGGCCCGTGCCGCTGACGGAAAGCCGTGCGCTGGGCATCAATGCCAGAACGCTGGCGCTGCTTTCACCCTCGCGTGTGTCGGACACGATACTGCAGGAGGCGCAGCAGATTGCGCATTTCCGCATCGTCTCCAAGGGAAGACTGCTTGCTGACATCGACACGACGAAGGTTCCCGGCCCCTACAGCGCAATCCACGCGCTGGCACAGGGGCATACCGAGCGGCTGCTGCTGGGCAAGCTTTCCGACTATGAGGTTGCTCCGGAATGGCAAACTGCGGTGGAGACAGTCTCCGGGGATCTTTCGAAGCCGCGAGTAACGCTACGGAAGGCCGATGGATCGGTCGAAACGGCGGATTTCGATATCGTGATCGCTGCCGACGGTGCCCATTCGGCGGTCCGCAAAGCTGTCGGTATCGGTTTCCCCGGACAGGCGCTGGAGAGCAGCTTCTATCTGGCGGACTTTCGTTACGCTGTGCCGATCGATCCCGGTTTTGCCGAGATAACCCTGTTCGATCCCGGCATGATCGGGCGTTTGCCTGTCACCCGCGATGTGCTGCGCTACATCTCGACGCTTCCCGATTTCGAGAGCCGCATCCAACATCCTGCCGCAATCGCCGAGCGTGTCTGGGCCTCCGATTTTCGCATTCACTTCCGCCATGTCGCTGTGATGGCAAGAGGCAACGTGTTTCTTGCAGGCGACGCGGCGCATATTCATTCGCCGGCCGGTGCGCGGGGGATGAACCTTGGCATCGAGGACGCGTGCTGGTTGGCCTGGCTCATCTCGGAAGGGCGGGAGCGCGAATATGCGGGCCTCAGAATGCCGGCGGTGAAGACGGTGCTGAAGCAGACCCATCAACTGACATCGCTTATTACCATGAAGAATCCGGTGGCGATCGCGATCCGCAATGTTGCCGTCCCCTTACTTTTGCGAATACCTGCATTCCGACAAAAATTGCTTCACGGCGTTTCCGGATATGATACGCAGTCGCCGCCCTGGATCGATGGCGCCCTATAGAAGAAAGACCGCTTGTGAGTGAAATACGCCTTTATGTGACGACGACCGAAGTGCAGGCAGGAGAGATTCTGGATCTGCTGTCCGATGTTTTCGGCGAAGAAGACTTCGCAATCGCGACCACTGAGATCGATGAGAAGAAGGATATTTGGGAAGCCTCGGTCTACATGATGCGCGAAGAAGAACTACAGGTTCGCGCGCGCGTCGAGGAAGCGCTGAAGGTGAGCTTTCCCGAGGCCAAAGTCGAGCGCGAAGTGATTCCCGAGGTCGATTGGGTGGCGAAGTCACTTGAGGGGCTGACGCCGGTTCGGGCGGGGCGCTTTCTGGTCCACGGATCGCACGACCGCGACAAGGTGCGGTCCGGCGATATTGCGATCGAGATCGATGCCGGCCAGGCTTTCGGTACAGGTCATCACGGCACGACGGCAGGCTGCCTGGAGACGATCGACCGTGTCTTGCGTTCCCGCCGGGTGCGGAATGCGCTTGATCTCGGAACCGGCAGCGGCGTTCTGGCGATTGCTGTCAGGAAGCTGCGGAACATTCCTGTTCTCGCAACGGACATTGACCCGATCGCGACGCGGGTCGCTGCCGAGAATGTTCGGCGCAACGGCATTGCGTCGGGTATCGCCACAGAGACGGCGCCAGGTTTTCACTCGACCGCCCTTTGCGCGCATGGCCCCTTCGATCTGATTATCGCCAACATCCTGGCGCGGCCCTTGATCAAGATGGCGCCGCAACTCGTGACCCACTTGGCGCCCGGGGGCTCGGTCATTCTTTCCGGCATTCTGGCTGCGCAGCGTTGGAAGGTGCTGGCGGCCTATAACGGTGCGCATTTGCGGCACGTCCGTACGATCTGGCGTAATGGCTGGGTGACGATCCATCTCGATCGTCCTTGAGGCGAGGGCAAAAGAAAAGGCGGTGCCAATGGCACCGCCTTTGGACCAGTTTCCCGGTCAATGCCCGCGAGCTCGAAGGAGGAGGAGCGCTCGAGCGGGCTTCTACTGGTTCTGATCGCCGGTCCCGTGAGGGAGGAGGAGAAGGGAGCGGCGAGTTGCTCAGAACGCGTAGTTGGTTGCGACCTGATGGCGCGTAACCTTTTGGCCAGCGCCCAGCAGATTGAGGGTGTCCTCATGCAGCGGACGGCGCGAGCCGATGACGTGACGCACAGTCTGGCGCTCGCCAGCCTGCACCGGGCTGCTGTAAGCGAAGCGCGACAGAGGGGCAGTCATATCTAAATTCCTTTTGTTTCGTTTCAGGTTCGTCTCGAACCCGTTTGATGGCGCCTATATAGCGATTTAGAAAAGCTGAGGGAGAGGGTTTCGTTCATGGGAGCCATGCGTGGAATGCATAAAGCATGCCACTTTGTGAGGCGGCGCCTCATTTCCGCCGGATTATTGCGCGGCTTTCGCTCATACGTCACTTCGCGAATTCCTCGTACTCGTCTGAAATTCCTATAATATAGCCGAATCTCGCCTAGGGGATTCGCCTAAAACACCGGATTCTTGAACATGTTCCAGTCTTTCGAAGTCACTTCGACGCCACAATTCGGCCGCGATCGCGTCTCGGCTTTGCGCGCAAGTTTTGATGCGCTTGATATCGACGCCTTTCTTGTGCCGCGTGCCGACGAGTTCAACGGCGAATACGTGCCGGCTTGTTCGGAGCGCTTGTCGTGGTTGACGGGCTTCACCGGGTCTGCGGGCGTTGCGCTGGTAACGCGTTCGGAGGCGATTGTCTTCGTGGACGGGCGCTACGTGACGCAACTTACCGAGCAAGTGGATAGTTCCGTCTTCACAGGCGGAGACCTTGTGAACGAACCGCCTCATGCCTGGCTTGCGAAGAACGGCTCCAAGGGCCTGCGCCTCGGCATCGATCCCTGGCTGCATTCCGGCGCAGACGTGCGGCGACTTGAAAAGGCGCTGGCCGAAATTGGCGGTTCGCTCGTTGTCCTGCCTCACAATCCTCTCGACAAGCTCTGGAGCGACCGGCCGCAGGAGCCGCTGGGACAGGTGATGATCCAGAGCGTCGTGCAGGCGGGCGTGCTCGCGACCGACAAGATTGCAACGATCGCTGCCGATCTTGCAAAGAAGAACCTCAAGGCGGCGCTGATCGCCGATCCGTCCTCGGTCGCCTGGATCTTCAATATTCGCGGTGCCGACGTTCCGCACACGCCGCACCCGCTGGCGCGTGCGATCATCTATGCCGACGGCAAGGCGGACCTCTTCCTCGACAAGCGCAAGACCGGTATCGAGGCCGAAGCCTATCTGGCGCAGATGTGCATGCAGCTTCCGCCGTCGGAACTCGAAAGGAAACTGTCCGCTGTTGCAAGAGATGGCGGTCGAGTCGTCGTGGATCCGGACCTTACCTCGTATGCCTTGGCGGAGATCATTCGCAAGGGGGGTGGCGAGGTCGTGGAAGGGAATGATCCCGCAAAGCTTCCGCGAGCTGTCAAGAACAACGTTGAGATCAACGGTTCTGCGGCTGCGCATCTGCAGGACGGCGCGGCGATGGTCGAATTTCTCTCCTGGCTGTCGCAGATCAAGCCGGGGACCGTGACCGAAATCGAGGTGGCGGAGAAGCTGGAAGCGGCACGCGCCCGTGTCGGCCAGAGTATGCAGAACCCGCTGAAGGATATCTCCTTCGACACGATCTCCGGAGCCGGCGAGCACGCGGCTATCATGCACTATCGCGTGACGACGGAAACGAACCGCAAGCTGGAGGCCGGGGAACTCTTCCTGATCGATTCCGGCGCCCAGTACATCAACGGCACGACCGACATTACCCGCACCGTCGGCATCGGTTCCGTCACCGAGGAGCACAAGCGCTTCTTCACGCTGGTGCTGAAGGGCATGATCCAGATCAGCACCGCACGGTTTCCGAAGGGCACGCGCGGATGCGACCTCGATCCGCTTGCCCGCATTGCACTCTGGCGGGCAGGGGTTGATTTTGCCCATGGAACCGGTCACGGCGTCGGGTCCTATCTTTCAGTGCATGAAGGCCCGCAGCGCATCGCCAGGCTCTCGACGCAGGAGCTTTTGCCGGGGATGATCCTCTCGAACGAGCCCGGCTATTACCGCCCCGGCGCTTTCGGCATCCGCATCGAGAACCTGATCTATGTCCGCGAGGCAGAGGCGATCGACGGTGGCGACATGCCAATGCTCGGATTCGAGACGCTGACCTTCTGCCCGATCGACCGCAGCCTGGTTATTCCGGAACTTCTGACGCATGACGAGCTGCATTGGTTCAACAGCTACCACGAGCGCACCCGAGAAGCGCTGATGCCGCTGATTCACGACCACGACGTCAAGGCGTGGCTGGAAAATGCGACCTTGCCGCTGGAATATTAAGCGAGGCGGCCTTGTCGGCCGCCAGTGGCGTTACATGCCGATCGTGTGACGCCAGCCCATGACGACGAGCCACGCGGCAATCAGCATCCAGGTGTGCGAGACCCGCAGACCGACGAGGAGTGCGACGAGCAGGGCGAGCTTCGAATCCCAACCGCCGATGAAGAAGGCCGGCGCAACAAGCGTCGTCAAGACCGCGGCGGGGACGGCGGCAAGCGCAGCCTCCATGCGCGGCGGAATGCGCTTCATCGTGGTGATGAGGATATAGCCGCCGATGCGGGTTGCGTAGGTCGCAACCGCGGCTGCGACGATCACGAGAGCCATGTGAAGATCGAAGGCCATCGTCATACCTCGTGCAAATCGGATTCGAGTTCCTGCTCATGCGGTGGCGGCGGGAACAGGGCGGCAAGGATGATGCCTGCCGCGGCACCTAGGCTGACGTGCCAAGGCGAGCCGACATAATGATAGGCGATAATGGAGGCGACAGCGCTGACGGCGGCGACCGGCAGAAAATTGTCGCGATGGCGGAAGTCAAGGACGATGCCGAGGAAATAGGCCGGCAGCAGGATGTCCAGTCCGATCGATTTCGGGTCGCCGATGTAACTGCCGAGCATGCCGCCGAGCAAGCTGACCAAAACCCAGGGTACATAGATGATGATGCCAAAGCCGAGATACCAGACAAACGTGACCGGCTTGCCTGCTTCGCCGCGTTTTGCCGTTTCCGCAAACTGCGGATCGACCAGCAGGAAGAAGGTGAAGAACTTCTGGATCGGCGAGAAGTGCTTGATGTAGGGCGCGAGTGCCGCCGAATAGAGCACGTGGCGAAAGTTGACTGCCAGGATGGAGGCGACGATCAGCCAAGCCTGGACGTTGTGGCCGAAGAGCTCGATGCCGACCATCTGGCTTGCGCCGGCATAGACCGTGGCGCTCATGAAGGTCGTTTCGGCGAGCGACATGCCGTTATCGACCGCCAGCGCTCCGAACAAAGCCCCGAATGGGGCCGAGGCCAGCGCAACGGCTGAGCCACCGCGCAAACCGTCGAAAAAATCAGCGCGACTCATCGGCGACAATCCTTCTGGAATTTTGCCCTCGTCTAAGGAGGGGCGGTATCTGCCGCAAGCAAATTTCCTTGATTGAACGATCGATTTCGCTGAACGATGCATTCGCAGCCGATCGCCTTTCGGGGAGAGAACATGAATCAGATCGAACTTTCGAAGGAAGAGAAGACCGAGCTCCTTGCGCGGATCCAGCATTATTTCGACAGCGAGCTGGACCAGCCGATAGGCCTTCTCAAAGCGGAGATCGTTCTTGAGTTCTTTGCGAAGGAAGTTGGCGCCGCCTATTACAAGAAGGGGCTCGAAGACGCGCAGGTCGCGCTTGCCAGACGGATGGATGACTTTTCCGAGGACGTCTATCAGTTGCAGCGGAACGCGACGCAGTGATCAGCCTTCCAGAATTTGCCGGCTGGTCACGATATCGATGCCACGCGCACGCATTTCCTCGATCGCGGCCGCAACGCCTTCGGGTGTAATGCCGCGGCTGGCGTCTTCGACAAAGCGAACCCGCACGCCCGGCATCATCTCGGTCGCATCCAATGCCGAGAACTTCACGCAGTAATCGGTCGCGAGACCGCAGACGTCCAGTTCGGTCACGTCCTGGCCCTCGAGAAAGTCGGCGAGCCCGGTAAGCGCGTCTTGATCATTGTCGCGAAAAGCCGAGTAGCTATCGATATTGCGATTCTCGCCCTTCTGCAGGATAAGGTCGATTTTGCCCATCTTGAGGTCCGGATGCAGTTCTGCGTCCGCTGTGCCCTGCACGCAATGATCCGGCCACATCATCTGCGGCTTGCCCGAAAGTGTGCCGAGTTCGAATGGTTTCTTATCGGGGTGGGAGGAGGCGAAGCTGCCGTGGCCGGGCGGGTGCCAATCCTGGGAGGCGACGATCAGGTCGTATTTGCCGCTCTCGATCAGGCGGTTTGCGACGGGAACCACCTCGTTGCCGTCAGGGACCGCGAGGTTGCCGCCCGGGCAAAAGCCATTCTGAATATCGACTAGAAGCAAGGCTTTCATCGGTGCGACTCCCTCGATTTTGCATTGCACCATGCCAAGGGCCGAGGGATGGCGCAAGCGTCGAGACGCTTCGCCGCAGGGGCCGGAGAAGCGAGCCTTGAAAAGGTCGGGTCGGTCGGTGCCCTTCAGCCCGTAAAAGGCGATACAAGCATAGCACAGAACCGGCATCAGGTAGGCGATGTATATGCCGATGATGTCGGCAAGGGCGCCTCAGGGCGCCGCCAGCAATGGCCAGGCAGGGGATTCCGGAGTCCTGACTCGTTTAGTATGGTAGTATTCAAATATTGCGTTGCGATAGGTAGTTCGCGATTGCGAACACACGCTGGCGAGGCTGGTTCTTAGGACAGGTGTCGGGGCGACTGTTCAAGCCGCCGAGGCGGACTTTTCGTTCGTGGTGGCGCTGCCTTGCTCTTCCGCCTTGCGGCCGGCGTGATAGGCACGCTTTTGCGCGTACATGGCAATATCGGCACGCCGCACCATTGACTCCATCGTTTCCCCTGGCTCGCTTGTCGCGACGCCGAGCGAAATGCTGAGCGGAGCGTTGGAGTAGAACTGGTTGTTGATCTTGAGGAGTTCCCCGATGGTCTCGACCATTGTCGCGACCGCCTGCTTGTCGGCGCCGGGCATCAGCACTGCAAATTCGTCGCCGCCGATGCGGGCAGCATGATTGGGTTGAGCGGCGGCGCCGTTCAGGACCTCGCCAAGGCGGCGCAACAGTCCATCGCCGGCATCATGTCCGAGCTGGTCATTTGCCTCCTTCAAGCCGTTGAGATCGATGATGACGGCCGATATCGGGCGCAGTGACTTGCGCTCGAGCCTGTTCAGCTCGTCCACATAGAAGGCGCGATTGCGGAGTTTGGTTAGAACGTCGTGCTTGCCGAGATATTCGAGATAGCCTTCCGCCTTCTTGCGCGCGGTGATGTCGGTAAGCGCCACCTGCACCAGTGCCCAGTCTGCTTCATGGCCGGGAAGGACGGAGAATTGCAGGAGGACATAGCGCTCCGAGCTGTCGAGCGCGTAGTTGATGACTTCGCGCTGATGGAAAAGTCTGCCGTTCCACAGTTCGATCAGCTGTTCGCGGAAGTGTTTCTCCATATCGTCGCGGAAGACTTCTGCGATGCGTTGCAGAAGCGTGTGGCGGTCAGGCGCGCAGAACAGATCGAGGGTCGCCTGGTTGACGTCGATGACCCGGATCTCGCTCATGCACTGGCCTACGAACTCGGGATGGACATCGGTGAAGACCCGGAAGTCGTCGATGCCGCGATCGCGGACATTCTCCAGCAGCAGCTTGATCTGGCTGAAATCCTCGACCCAAAGCGAGACCGGCGAATGCTCGAAAATGCCTTCGGCGTAACGGCGGTTTTCGCGCTCCTTGCGGCGGGCTTCCTCGCGAGCCGTGACATCTTCCGTCGTCAGCATCACCTGCGCGAGCGACTGCTCATGGCCCGGCAGCACCGAGCCGCGCAACTGGATATCAAGCCGGCGTCCGGACAGCGTGTAGTTGACGGCGCTGCCGGTGAATTCGGTCTTGCCGTCCCAGAGTTCGGCCAATTCGTTGACATGGCTTTCCAGCATCTCATCGCGGAATACCAAGCCGAGGTTCGCGACGAGGTGATCGAGGTCGTTGGCTTCGAAGAGTTCCAACGTCTTGCGGTTGACGCGCAACACGCGGATCAGCTGCGAGCAGGCCGCGACACGTCTGGTATCGTCCCTCAAATAGGCGCGAATATCTTCGACGCCTTCGGCGCGCCAGCGATCGAACTGTGCCTTGACCCTGCTGAAATCCTCGATCCACATCGCGATTGGTGACAGATCGAAGATATCGCAATCGCTCATGACGGGACTTTCGGTTTTGGCGTTACCTTTGGAGGCACAGCACTATTTGATCGATCTTTAGGAGTGATTCGTTAACCTTCGCTTGACGCGGCGTTGTTGGTGGTGCCGCCGTAACGCTGACCGCTCTCATGCGGGGAGCCATTGACGCCCGCGATCCCGCCAATCTTCTTTTGCAGGAGAGGTCGCGGCTTCGAAGGTGCGAAAGAGTGACAATGGTGAGTAGCGTTCAAAGTATCAGGCGGCAGGCGACAGTGGCGACGGTCAAGTTTTGCCTCGTCATGCTCGTGATGATCTTCCTTGCTGCTGGATGCGTAGACAGGTTGATGGAGGGGCGGAATGGCTATTGGCGTCGTGCAACTGGGGTCGCCGCGGGCGGAAGGCGAGGGCGTGCGCATCGGCACCGTCCGCCGACCGCCGCGGGGCGTACCGAAGGAGGAATTCTCCAGCCGCAACTACTATGACGTCTGGCTGCCGATCCTTTCGCCGAGCCAGGCCCTGGTGACCCAAGCGAAGGCAGCGACCACGGATGCCGAATGGGCGATGTTTGTGCGCAGCTTCAGGAAGGAAATGAACGTGCCGGAGGCAAGTCATGTGCTCGACCTGCTCGCCACGCTTTCGCATGCAAGCCATTTTTCGATCGGTTGCTACTGTGAGAACGAGAGCCGATGCCATCGAAGCGTGTTGCGGCGCCTGCTTGAAGAGCGGAACGCAACGTTTGCGGCGGAAGCCTGCGCCTAGCGCCTTCGTAGGCCTGCTATGAGCCGCGGCCTTGCTGACTCCGGGATTTTCTGCCTTTCTGTGCGAGGGGATTACCCGGAGCCCAAGCCATGACCGAGCCCGGTCCAGAGGAGAAGATCGACGCGACGTTCCGCAACGGCTCGCTGACGGCGGCCGGCATCATCCTCGGCTTTTCCTTGAGCTTCATCAGCCGCTGGGCCTCCAATCCAAACGACTGGAGCCGGATCGACATCTTTCCGATGCTGCTGCTGACGGTGGGGATAGCCCTGCAGGTCAAGGTCTTCGCCGACCTCCTGGCCCGGGACTCGCTGATTGCTGCCAAATACGATCGGGCCAGACGGCTGTTTCTGATCGGCATCGCGGTCGTCGCGGCCGGAATCGGGCTGGCATTGCTCAATGATATTCTGGGGCTGGGATCAATGCCGATCTTGGGGTGAGCGGGATGTTGCCGTCTTATAGTCTCGATCTCATCGACGCTGCACGATGTCCGCAGGCCGATCAGATTGAGATTCTTGTGAATCCATCCTGATATAAGATGAAACCTATGAAACCCGCTCCACAAACCCATCGAGCACTCTCTTCTGGCCAGCCCGGTCAAAATCGATCGTAAGCTTATTGCCCTCGATCTCGATGATATTGCCGTTGCCGAATTTCAGGTGGAAGACGCGGTCGCCGGTCTTGAACTTCGAGGGTTCCGTCGCCGTGGATTTCGCTACCAGCTCGCCGTCGATGGTGCGGCCGCGCGGGCCGCTTTCGCCGTAGCCGATGCGCTCCACGGCATGGCCGGAGCGGGTGCCCCAGTTGTCGCGGGTGGCGTCCGTCTTGTTCTGCTGGGCACGCTTCCAGCCCGGCGTCGAATAGGCGTTGGCGAAGGGATCGGCCTTGTCGAAGCGGGACTGACCGTAGCTGCCCCTGCCATAGCCGCCATAGCTCTGCTCGGCTTCCGCCACTTCGACATGCGTTTCCGGCAGTTCATCGAGGAACCGCGACGGGATCGTCGATTGCCACAGACCGTGGATGCGTCGGTTCGAGACGAACCAGATGTGGCAGCGCCGCTTTGCGCGGGTGATGCCGACATAGGCGAGGCGGCGTTCCTCTTCGAGACCGGCGCGGCCGCTTTCATCGAGCGAACGCTGGTGCGGGAACAGGCCTTCTTCCCAGCCCGGCAGAAAGACGGTGTCGAACTCCAGGCCCTTGGCCGAATGCAGGGTCATGATCGAGACGGCGTCGAGATTTTCATTCTGCTCGGCGTCCATCACCAGCGAGACGTGCTCGAGAAAACCGCGCATCGACTCGAAGCTTTCCATCGAGCGGATGAGTTCCTTCAGGTTTTCAAGACGGGTTGGCGCGTCCGCCGACTTGTCGTTTTTCCACATGTCGGTGTAGCCCGACTCTTCGAGGATCTGCTCGGCAAGCTCGGTATGGGGCGTGTTCTCCAGCATTTCCTGCCAGCGGCGGAACGACTGAACGACGTCGAAGAGGGCTTTGCGCGCCTTCGGCTTCAGCTCGTCGGTTTCGATCATGTCGGCGGCTGCCGCCAGCATCGGGATATCCCGGGCGCGAGCGTAATCGTGAAGGGCGCGTACCGTCGTATCGCCGAGGCCGCGCTTCGGGGTGTTGATGATGCGCTCGAAGGCGAGGTCGTCGGCAGGCTGTGCGACGAGGCGGAAATAGGCCATGGCATCGCGGATTTCGAGGCGCTCGTAGAAGCGCGGGCCGCCGATGACGCGGTAGTTCAAGCCTAGCGTCACGAAACGGTCTTCGAATTCGCGCATCTGGAAGGAGGCGCGCACGAGGATTGCCATGTCGTTCAGCAGATGCCGCTTGCCATTGGCATCGCCGCGCTGAAGCTGCTCGATTTCCTCACCGATTTCCCTGGCTTCCACTTCGGAATCCCAGGAGGCGTGCACCTGGACTTTGATGTCCTCGGGATCGCTCCGGTCGGTGAAGAGTGTCTTGCCGAGGCGACCTTCGTTGTGAGCGATCAGATGGCCAGCCGCACCAAGGATATGTGCCGTCGAGCGGTAGTTGCGTTCCAGCTTGATGACCTTGGCGCCCGGAAAATCCTTCTCGAAGCGCAGGATGTTGTCCACCTCGGCGCCGCGCCAGCCGTAGATCGACTGGTCGTCATCGCCGACGCAGCAAACGTTCTGCGGTTCGCCCCTGGGGCGCTGCGCAAGCAGCCGCAGCCACATGTACTGGGCGGTGTTGGTGTCCTGATACTCGTCGACGAGGATGTAGCGGAAGCGGCCGTGATACTCCTTGAGAAGATCAGGGTTCTTACGGAAGATCGCGATCGGGTGCATCAGGAGGTCGCCGAAATCGCAGGCGTTCAGCGTCGAAAGCCTTTGCTGGTAGGCGATGTAGAGTTCGCGGCCCTTGCCATTGGCGAAAGCGCGCGCGTCGCCCTCGGGGATGTCGCTCGGGCCGAGGCCCTTGTTCTTCCAGGTGTCGATCATGCCGGCAAACTGTTTGGCGGGCCAGCGCTTGTCGTCGAGGCCTTCCGCCTGGATGAGTTGCTTGATCAGGCGAACGACGTCGTCGGTATCGAGAATCGTGAAATCGGAGCGCAGGCCGACGAGTTCGGCATGGCGGCGTAGAAGCTTGACGCCGATCGAGTGGAAGGTGCCGAGCCATGGCATGCCCTCGACGGCGCCGCCGACGAGCACGGCAATACGCTCCTTCATCTCGCGGGCAGCCTTGTTGGTGAAGGTGACGGCAAGGATCTGTGAGGGGAATGCACGGCCGGTGTTGAGGATGTGGGCAATGCGCGTCGTCAGAACGCGCGTCTTGCCGGTGCCAGCGCCCGCGAGCACGAGAACGGGACCTTCGAGTGTTTCGACGGCTTCGGTCTGCTCCAGATTCAGGCCGGAAAGGTAATCGGGGCGCTTGCCGCCATCGCGAGCGGCCATGGCGCGGGCGGCGAGCCCTCCGCCGGCCGGAGCGGCAGGGGCCGGCTGCTTGCGCGGCGGCTCATCCGGCTCTTCGTCGAAGAAGGGGATATCGTCGAAACTATTGCTCATGGCGCGTAATGTAGTGATTCGGGATGGAAAGACCAGAAAAGATGTTCTGCTTTCATTCCTGTCCGGGCGGCTGTCCTCAGCTTGTATCCGGCCTGGGAGGGCCGCAACGGCGACGAATTGCCGGATGTGCTGCAAGTTTTATCCTAGGCGGCACGGCATGTCGCATAAACGTCAGAAAACAAAACCGTTATTTGTCCTCGGCGAAGAAACGCTGCGACGCGTGCGGGAAACGAGTGGCGAACGTTTTACCAGTAACTCAGTCTTGATATTACAATTCAGTAATGCGGACCAATTCGCTTGCCGGTGATCAGCAAAGAGACAATATTGTCGCAGACGCGCGGCAATTTGTCCTGCGAACGCCTCTTTCGATAGACCCTGGACGAGCCTCGAGTCCCTCTGGAGACGTGAATGGCATTTTGGAAGCAGTTTATAGTTTGCCTTGTCGTGATTGCTGCCGGCTTTGCTGGATGGGTTTACTTTGTGCCGGGGGCCGGCGAGACGCTGCGCAAGGCCGGCTTTTCTGAGGTTTCCAAGTTGGCGCCCGGCGAAGCTGCACCGCAGCCTGTGGTCAGCGCAGAGGGACAATCAAGGCGCCGCGGTGGCGGAGCCAATGCGCCCGTTCTGGTCGCCACGCAAGCCGTTGTTCGTGGCGTCGTCAATGATCGGTTGAGCGCCATCGGCACGGGGGATGCGATCCGCTCCGTCGTGGTGATGCCGCAGGCGAGCGGTACGATCCGCGACATCCTCATCAAGTCGGGTGACAGGATCACCAAGGGGCAGGTTCTCGCGAAGCTCGACAGCGAAGAGCAGGTCATTGCTCGCGGTCAGGCTGATGTGGCGCTGAAGAGCGCCATCGAGAAATCCAGCCTCTACCACAACATCAAGTCCAGCGTGTCGCGCATGGACGTCTTCGACGCAGAGATCGCTGAGCAGGGCGCACGCCTGCAGCTGCAGGCCGCCGAGCTCAATCTCGAGCGCCGCAACATCGTCGCGCCCATCGATGGCATCGTCGGTATCATCGCTGTCAATGTCGGTGATAACGTCTCGACGACAACGCCGATCGCCACGCTCGACGACCGGACGGAGATTCTCGTCGACTACTGGGTACCGGAGCGCTTTGCCAACACGATCACCGTAGGTCACCCGGTGGAGGCGACCTCTGTTGCGCTGCCCGGGCGAGCTTTCTCGGGAGTGGTGGAGGCGATCGACAACCGCATCGACGCCGCCAGCCGGACACTGCGCGTGCGGGCGCGGATCGACAACGCGTCCGACGAATTGCGGGCCGGCATGTCTTTCAATGTCGGTATGAAATTCGCGGGTGATCAGTACCCGGCGGTGGACCCCGTTTCGGTACAGTGGGACTCCCAAGGCTCTTTCGTCTGGCATGTTGTCGACGGCAAGTCCCAAAAGGTTCGCGTCAGCATCGTGCAGCGCAATCCCGACTTTATCCTTGTCAAAGCCGACCTGAAGGACGGCGACGCCATTGTTACCGAGGGGCTGCAGCGCGTCCTTGAGGGCGGAGCAGTGCGCGTCGCAAGCGAAGTCGCGTCGAGCTCGGAGCCTGCCACGCAATGAACGTGATCGAGATGCAGGAGAAGCCGGCTTCCGGCAAGCAGACATTTACCGCGCTGTTTGTCCGACGCCCGATCCTTGCGCTGGTATTCAACACACTCATGATCGTTGCCGGCCTCGCGGCCTATGCCGGGATCGAAGTGCGCGAACTGCCAGATGTCGACCGGCCTATCGTCACCGTTCGCACGACCTTTGACGGCGCTTCGCCACAGACGGTCGATCAGGAATTGACGAAGGTCATCGAGGGGGCGGCGGCACGCGTCAGCGGCCTGAAGTCGATTTCATCGAGCTCGCAGTTCGGCCAGAGCCGTGTGACGCTCGAATTTTCCGACTCGGTTGACCTCGCCGTTGCGGCGAACGACGTGCGTGATGCCATCGGCCGTATCGCCGATCGTCTACCGGAGGAGGCGGACGCGCCGCAGATCGTCAAGGCCGACTCCGATTCACAGCCGATCATGCGTCTTGCCGTGACCTCGTCCAAGCTCAACATGGACGACCTGACCCTTCTCGTCGAAAACCAGGTTATCGATCGTCTTGCCTCCGTCGACGGCGTTGCCGATGTCGAGACATATGGCGACCAGGAGAAGGTCTTCCGCGTCGACGTCAACCAGAGCGAACTCGCCAGTCGCGGGCTGACGGTTGGTGATTTGACGAAGGCGCTGTCGAGCGCTGCCCTCGATATGCCGGCCGGATCGTTGAAGAGCCCGACGCAGACGATCGTCGTGCGTGCGATGGCAAGCCTGCAGACGCCGGAAGAGTTTTCCAACGTTGTCCTGCAGAGCCACGTGCGACTCGGCGATGTGGCGAACGTCACGCTTGGGCCGCGCGACGGACAGACTGCACTGCGCTCCAACGGCGTTCCCGGCATCGGCCTCGGCATTATCCGCCAGGCGCAGTCGAATACGCTGAACATTTCGAACGGCATCAAGGACGCCGTTGCCGAGCTTTCGAAGACGCTTCCCGAGGGCACGCGGATCGCTATTACCAGCGATGACGCCGTCTTCATCCAGGGGGCGATCCATGAGGTCTTGCTCGCGCTGATCCTGGCCGTCGTCATCGTTACCGGCGTGATCTACCTTTTCCTCAGGGACTGGCGCGCGACGATCATCCCTGCCGTCAGCATGCCGGTGGCCCTCATCGGAACTCTCGCGGCCGTCTATCTCGTTGGCTTCTCGATCAACATCCTGACGCTGCTTGCGATCGTGCTGGCGACTGGTCTCGTCGTGGACGACGCGATCGTCGTTCTCGAAAATATCGTACGCCGTCGATCGGAGGGCATGGGGCCGCGGGCGGCTGCCGTGCTTGGTACGCGCGAGGTGTTCTTTGCTGTGATCGCGACGACCGCGACGCTTGCGGCGGTCTTCATTCCGCTTTCCTTCCTGCCGGGGCAGGTGGGTGGGCTCTTCCGCGAATTCGGCTTCGTGCTCGCTTTCTCGGTCGGCCTCTCGTCCATCGTCGCCTTGACTCTATGTCCGATGCTGGCGTCGCGGATACTGACGAAGGAGATGCTCGAGGACCACGGACTTCTCGGCCGTTTCGGCACCTGGTTTGCTGATACCTACCGGTGGTCGTTGCATGCCTGCCTGAATGCGCCGCTCGTGATCATCGTCGCATCCGTTCTTTTCGCGGGAGCGGCTGTTGTCGCGTTCCAAACGGTTCGGAGCGAGTTGACGCCGAGCGAAGACCGGGCCCTGGTGATGATGCGCCTTACAACGCCGCAGGGTTCCAGCCTCGAATATACGCGCGACAAGCTGCAGCGGGTCGAGGAATATCTTCAGCCGCTCGTCGACAGTGGCGATATCCGCAACGTCTTTTCCATCTCGGGACAGGGCGGACAGGTCAACAGCGGCTTCATGGTGCTGACGCTGGCCCCATGGGGTGAGCGTCACCGCACGCAGGCCGAAATCGTTGCCGATATCAACAAGACGGCTGCCAGGGTGCCGGCGCTGCGTGGCAATGCCATCCAGTCCAACAGCCTGCGTATCCGTGGCGCCGGCAGCGGGCTGCAGATGGCACTGGTCGGCAACGACCATGAGGCTCTGACGGCTGCGGCTGCCGACCTGGTCCACGCGCTCGATGTCACGGGACACTATGATACGCCGCGACTGACCAACGAGCCGACACAGGCGCAAGTTTCTGTCACGATTGACCGCGAGCGTGCCTCCGATCTCGGCATCGATATCACCGGCCTTTCGACAGCCATGCAGTCGTTGCTCGAGGGGCGTTCGGTCGTCGATGTCTTCGTGAAGGGTGAATCCTATCCTGTGTTGCTCACATCGAACACGCGGCCGCTGGACGATCCGACGGATCTCGAGAACGTCTTCCTCAAGACCGGCGACGGCAAGATCGTGCCGATGTCGGTGATTGCCACGCTGACAGAGAGTTCCGTCGCGCCGCAGCTGAACCGCGAACAGCAACTTGCGTCGGTGGCGATCACCGCTGGCTTGAAGAACGGTCTCTCACTCGGAGATGCGGTCAAGGAAGTGACCGAGATCTCGAAATCGGTCCTGCCGGCCGGCGCTCGTCTCGTCCCTCTTGCTGAGGCCGCGACGCTGGAAGAAAACTCGAGCGGAATGGCGCTGACCTTCGGCTTTGCCATCGTCATCATCTTCCTGGTTTTAGCCGCTCAGTTCGAGAGCGTGCTTTCGTCGGTCATCATCATGTCGACGGTGCCGCTGGGGCTCGCGTGCGCCGTCTTCGCGCTGATCATTACCGGGTCGAGCCTCAACATCTATAGCCAGATCGGCCTTGTGCTGCTTGTGGGTGTGATGGCGAAGAACGGCATTCTGATCGTCGAATTCGCCAACCAGCTGCGCGATCGCGGCGAAGATGTGCGCACGGCGATCGAGAAGGCGTGTGCGCTGCGCCTGCGCCCTGTGATGATGACCATGATCGCGACGATCCTCGGCGGCGTTCCGCTGGTCTTTGCGCATGGCGCCGGCGCGGAAGCGCGTATTGCGCTCGGCTGGGTAATTGTCGGGGGGCTCGGCTTTGCGACGCTCGTGACACTTTACATCACGCCGGTCGCCTACCTGCTCATCGCCCGCTTTGCGAAGCCGCATGCTCACGAAGAGGAGCGCCTCCACGAAGAAATGGCGCAGGCCTCGCGTCCGCGCCCTGCCACCAAGGCAGGGCGGCTGGAGGCGGCGGAGTAAGGAAGCCCGCTGCCCTGGCCGGCAAACGCTGCGACTTATAGTTTATGAAAAGTTGTAGGATTGGATGCATTTCCTCTGAACCTTAGATGTTTTTTAAGCATGAGCGGCAATCATGCGAGCAGAAACCGATAGGTCCTCCAGCGTTTCGGGGGGGCTGCTCCGGCGCCGGTGTGGGGCGCCCCCGAACATGAGCGTTCGCGGTGCGGTTTGTGTGTATCAGCGTATTGTTGTGTTCGGAGTACAGTGCCTTGAGCATTTATCGGCGCACTTCGGTGGATGCCGCGCTTTATGTTTTGCGTGACATCGGTCGCGATATGACCAAGACCCAGAGGCAGGTGTCCACCGGCCTCAGAGTGGAAAAAGCGTCCGACAATGGCGCCTACTGGGCGATCAGTTCGACGCTGAAAACCGATCAGAAAGCCCAGTCGGCAATACGCGATGCCCTTGGCCTCGCGGCCGCGACCATGGGCACGGCCTACAACGCCGTCGACAACGCGATCGATCTCGTCAGTGAGATCAAGGCAAAGCTGGTCGCGGCAACCGAGTCCGGCGTCAACAAGGACAAGATCAATACAGACATCGCTCATCTGAAGGATCAATTGCGGTCGGTCGCGCAGTCGGCGACCTTCAACGGCGACAACTGGGTGGCGATCGACGATTCCTCGGATCCGTCGAAACCCAGGCAGATCCCTTCGTCCTTCATCCGTTATTCTGACGGAAGCGTCAAAATCGACACGCTGAGCTATGAGGCCGACCTGGCACCAGTTGGGGCGACAAGCTCAAAGGATGCGCGCTATCTGATCGATGATCGCACGACGGGATCGGGGGAATACGGCGCTCTCACGTCGCAGTATTTTGCCACCGAGGCCGGTGCTTCGCAAAACTATGTGATGCTGAAGGGCGCCGGCAACACGGCAGGGCAGGTCGAGATTGGGGTTTCAAGCACTACGACCCAGGCGCAGGTGAAGGAGATGATCACCGTCGTCGACATGATGCTGAACCAGATGACGACGGTCGGCTCGGCCTTTGGCGCACTCGAAAAGCGTATCGGCATCCAGGGCGATTTCGCGCAGTCGTTGGACGATTCCTACGCCCGCGGCATCAGCCGGCTGATCGATGCCGACATGGAGGAGCAGTCGAGCCGGCTGCGGGCCCTGCAAACGCAGGAGCAGCTTGGCTTGCAGTCGCTGAACATCGCTAACGCCAGCTATGACAAGGTTCGCCAGCTCTTCCAGAACTTCTAACAGGTCGGCTTGATAAAGGACGTGTCGCGCGCAATCCGACGGGCGACACGGCCACTCAGCCTGTCACTGTGGCTTGCGATCCGCAGTCGCTGTGCATTTTGCCCGATTTCCAGCATCTGAAGCGCCTGCTTCATCTTGTTGCCGCAATCCTTAATACTGGTCGCATCAACACCGAACTGGAGACACACCTGTCCATGATCAAGAAATTCATACTTTTGTCTGTTGCCGCAACTTACCTTAGTGCTTGCACCACGACCGACCCCTATACGGGCGAGCAGAAGATGTCGAACACGTCAGGCGGGGCACTGCTGGGTGCCGGCGTTGGCGCGCTTGCTGGCCTGGCTGTCGGCGGCTCGCCGGTTGGACGTCGCAACGCTGCGCTGATCGGTGCCGGCGTCGGCGCGCTCGCGGGTGGTGCGATCGGCAATTACATGGATCAGCAGGAATCCGAACTGCGCGCCCAGCTCCAGGGAACCGGCATCTCGGTCACCCGCCGCGGTGACAACATTATCCTGAACATGCCGTCCAATATCACGTTCGATGTCGACCAGGATGCCGTGAAGGCTGGCTTCTATCCGACGCTGAACTCTGTCGCGATCGTCTTGCGCAAGTTCAACCGCACGCTGATCGACGTGAACGGTCACACCGATTCCACCGGCAGCCTGCAGCACAATCAGGATCTGTCGCAGCGCCGCGCGATGTCGGTTGCCGACTATCTCGGCACCCAGGGCATCGATCCGCGCCGTGTTTCGGCCGTTGGCTTCGGCCCATCGCAGCCAATCGCTTCCAACGCCACAGAAGCCGGCCGCGCCCAGAACCGCCGCGTCGAAATCCAGATCGCGCCTGTCACCCAGAGCTGACCGACATTGCAGTCGTGAGAAGCGGCCGGGCCAGCGCCCGGCCGTTTTCGTTATTGGTGCATCGTCGCGCCTTTGGTGATCTTGTCGACAATCTTCTTCTCGGCTCGGATGGCGATGCCGACGACCTTGGCATTGTCAGGTGCATATTCAGCAAAGACGGCTCGGTTGGCGGTGTCGTGGCCGGTTGCGAACATCTCCTCGATGAACAACGAAGAGGTCACGCCGCGCTCCAAAGAGCGGCGGTGGATCGTCGACAGAGTCTCGCCCTCGGCCGATAGAACGATGATCGGCTGGATGGAGAGCGGATGGTAAAGATTGCCGGCGCGATCCTTGTAGGCCTCGCCGATGATCTCGGGGTTCTGTCCGGCAATGCCGCTCATCAGGAAGGCGGTCACGTTCAGCTTCTGCCAGGATGCAAGATTGTTTCGCAGGACGATCGCAATTTTGGTATCAAACATTCCACTCTCTTTCATGCGGGTTCGAAAATCGCGTTGGACCAGGATGTAAACAGTCATGCCTTCGAGGGTCTTGAACGTTTGTGCACGGAACGCAGCGCAGACGGGATCGTGACTGCGCCGGCTTTTCCCGGCATCGAGCGGATCGAGGCGCAATTTTCAGGCAATGCCTTCGAGCCCCATCGCCACGATACCTATGCGCTTGGCGTCACGATCAAAGGTGTGCAGACTTTTTCCTATCGCGGAGAGCGGCGCTTCAGCATGCCAGGACAGGTGCTCGTGCTCCACCCTGACGAAGAGCATGATGGTGGTGCGGGTACCGATGACGGGCTGCAATATCGCATGCTCTATCTGGAACCGGCGTTGCTGCTCGAATGCCTAGACGAGGAGAAGATCGGGCTGCCATTCGTCGATGAACCGGTGATCTGGGATCCCATCCTAGCTGGCACGTTGCTCGCAGCGCTTGGCGAACTGGATCGCGAGCTCGATGAGCTGTTCGTCGACGACTTCGTTTCGCGTGTTGCCGGTGGACTTGCGAAGCATGCAAGGACACCACAGCGGCCGCTCGGAAGCGTGGCGTGGCAGCGCGCAAGATTGGCGCGGGACTATCTCGAAGCGCATGCGACAGAGACTGTGCGGTCGGGCGAGTTGGAGGTTGTTACCGGCCTCGACCGCTTTTCCCTCGCGCGGCATTTCAGGGCTGCCTTTGCAACCAGCCCGCATCGCTATCTCCTCATGCGGCGCCTGCAGTATGCGCGTGCCATGATCGGGGCGGGTGAAGGACTTTCGGATGTTGCTGCCGCGACCGGATTTGCAGACCAGAGCCATTTGACCCGGCACTTCAAGAAGGCCTACGGCATGACGCCTGGCCAATGGGCGAGCCTCAGACAGGCTTCTCCGCAAGACCGGAGCGGCGCGCGATAAAGCGTGCCAGCATTGGGCCGGTAAACAGGATCACTAGGAAGCGGCCGGTTTGCATGGCCATCACGAAGGGCACGTCGACATCGCTCGATGCGGCGATGATGGCGACGGAATCGGCGCCGCCGGGGCTGGTTGCAAGATAGGCTGTGAGCGGATCGACGCCTGCGAATTTGTGCAAGGCAAAGGCCATGCAGCCACAGATCGACATCAGCAAAAGGATGGAGGCCGCGACGCGGGGAAGGGCGCGGGCGGCGTGCATGACAATGCCGCGGGTGAAGCGCAAACCGATGTTCCAGCCGATCAGGGCATAGCTGATCGCCAGAAGCCATAACGGAAGCTCGATCGTCAGCAGACCGAAGCCTTGCAGCAGCGAACCGAGCACCAACGGCACGGTGATTGTGCCGCCTTGGATACGAAAACGGACAGCAACATAGGCAGACAGGCAGGTCAGGGTGACAGTCGCGGCAAGCGCCTGCCAGTCGACCGGTGGGAAGAGGATGATTGCCGGCGGTTCGCCACCGTCTGCGGCAACCCATAGGCGGGAGACCACCGAAGCGGCCACGGCGACGAAGACCACACGCAGATACTGCATGAAAGCGACGAGACGGGCATCGGCGCCGTAGGCTTCGGACATGATGACCATCGCGGAAGCCGCACCGGGCGAGGAACCCCAAACCGCCGTCGTTCCCGGTAAGACCTGCCAGCGTGTCAGCAGCCAGCCAAGGCCGGCCGCCGCGACGATGACGGAAAGGATCATCGCGAGAAAGAGCGGTGCGCCGGTCGCCATCGTCTTCAGGATATCGACGGTGATGGCGCGCGCCATGAGAAATCCGACGAGCGCCTGTCCGAAGAGGAGCGGCCAGCGCGGGACCCGAAGTGATCCCTGGCCGATGGAGAGAGCAAGGATAATTGCCGCCACCATCGGGCCGATAAGGAGTGAGGCCGGCAGGCCAAGCATTTCGAGCCCGACGACAAGCAGGGTCGAGATGCTGAGCAAGAGTATCCACCGCGGCAGGCTGGCGTATCGAAGGAAGCGGCTGGCGTCGTACAACGGCATGATTCCCATGCATGTCTTGCCAATGCTGGAACCGCGATCAGGCGAAGCAAGGGAGCAGCACTGGCTGGCAAAAGAGGCCGCCCGGAGAGACCGGAGGGCAATGCGCCGATATAGGCGCGAGCCGGGGAAGGGGTCAATTGCGAAATCCTATAGATCTCGCAGCGTTAGAGGCTGACGCGCTCGGCCAGGAAGTCGAGCAGCGCTCGCACGCGGGCCGGCAACGGACCGCCCTGGCCGATATAGACGGCGTAAAATTCCTCGATATCACCGGGGTTGATCTCCTCGAGAACCGGGACCAGCCGCCCGGCCTCGATATCGGCGCGAACTGTGAAGGTGGCGAGGCGGACTAGGCCTGCGCCTGACAGTGCCATATACCGCATCGCTTCGCCGTCGCCCACCTGCACGCCGGGTGAGATCGGCAACGCGACGGTTTCTCCGTCCTGGCGAAGGGGCCAGCCCTGGACGCTGCGCGCATAAGAAAAGCCGATGCGGCGGTGATGTTTCAGGTCCGCAACAGATTTCGGCTCGCCGGCGCGCTTTAGATAGGTCGGCGACGCCACGATGACTTTCCGGGTGACGCCGAGCTTGCGCGCAATGAGACTGGAACTCTTCAGCGGTCCGGCGCGGATCGCGACATCGGCTCGATCCTCTACGAGGTCGACGATGGCGTCTGTATGCGAGATATCGAGAGTGACGGCGGGATTGAGCGCCAGAAACTCGGAGACGAGCGGCGCAAGGATATGATGGCCGAAGGAGGCGCTCGTGTTAATACGAATGGGACCCACGGCCTGTTCGCCGGCGGAGGCGTAGCGTTCGGCCTCCGCTATGTCTGCAAGAATAGAAATGCTGCGCTCGTAAAAGGCGGAGCCTTCCGGCGTTAGATGCAGCTTGCGGGTCGAACGATTGACGAGGCGAGCGCCGAGGCGTGCCTCAAGCCGCGCTACAAGCTTGCTGACTGCAGATGGCGTCATGCGGCAGGCGCGGGCCGCGGCCGTGAAGCCGCCGAGCTCGACGGCGCGTACGAAGACTTCCATTTCGCCGGAGCGATTGATGTCTTGTCGGCTCATGATGAATTCAGTTCATGGATGGTTTTCTTTCCGGCAATCTATATCATGGTAAATTCAGTGTCTATCTCTTCTGAAGTCCACAACAGGAGACTGACCATGGAATACAGAAATCTCGGCGCATCAGGCCTCAGGGTGCCGGTCTTGAGCTTCGGGGCGGGAACGTTCGGAGGCTCGGGTCCGCTCTTCGGTGCATGGGGCAATACGGACGCCGCCGAAGCCCGGCGCCTGATCGACATTTCGCTCGAAGCGGGCGTCAATCTCTTCGATACGGCGGATGTCTATTCGGCTGGGGCCTCCGAGGAAGTCCTTGGCCAGGCGATCGCCGGTCGACGAGATGCCGTGCTGATCTCGACCAAGATCGCCCTGCCGATGGGCGATGGCCCTGCGGATTGGGGAACCTCGCGCGCGCGTCTCACTCGCTCGACGGACGAGGCGTTGAGGCGGCTGGGCACGGACTACATCGATCTGCTGCAGCTTCATGCCTTCGATGCCTCGACGCCTATCGACGAGGTGCTTGCAACGGGCTGATAACGGCAGGGAAGATCCGCTATGTCGGCGTCTCCAATTTCGCGGGATGGCAACTGATGAAGTCGCTCGGGATTGCAGAGCGTCACGGCTATCCGCGCTATGTCGCGCATCAGGTCTACTATTCGCTGGCTGGCCGTGATTACGAATGGGAACTGATGCCGCTTGGCGCCGACCAGAGCGTAGGCGCGCTGGTCTGGAGTCCGCTTGCCTGGGGTCGTCTCACCGGTAAGCTCCGGCGCGGCCAGCCGCTGCCGGAGGGTAGCCGTCTGCACCAGACGGCGGAATACGGGCCGCCGGTCGATGACGAGAAGCTTTACGACATCGTCGACGCGCTGTTCGAAGTTTCGGAAGAGACAGGCAAGACCGTTCCGCAGATCGCGCTCAACTGGCTGATTGGCCGCCCGACTGTCGCCAGTGTCATCATCGGCGCGCGGAACGAGGCGCAGCTGCGACAGAATCTCGGTGCTGTCGGTTGGTCGCTATCGAAGGAGCAGGTGGAAAGGCTCGATAAGGCGAGTGCAGTGACCGCGCCCTATCCGTACTTTCCGTACCGCAGGCAGGAGGCCTTTGCACGGCTCAATCCGCCGTTGGTCTGAACGGCGCTCGGCAGAGGACCATTCTCGCTAGTCCTGCACTAGACAGGCGCCGTCTCTTGTCTCATACCAACCTGCCTCCCGGCAGCGAAGGTGAAGGAGATCAAAGAGATGGCGCTCAAAGATGCAAGAACCGGAACACGCAACGAGGTTGGCATTGCGGCTGCTCTCGGCGTTCTGAAACAGAGCTTTGGCGAGCGCTTCCAGACCGGCCAAGCCTTTCGCGAACAGCACGCGCACACGACGACCTACATTCCGTCGCAGCTGCCCGACGGCGTGCTTTTTGCCGAGAGTGCAGACGATGTGAAGGCGGCAGTCAAAGTCTGCGCCGAACACAAGGTGCCGGTCATTGGCTTCGGCACGGGCTCTTCGCTGGAAGGGCAGGTCAATGCGCCCAATGGCGGGATATCAATCGATTTCAGCCGGATGAACCGGATTCTTGAAATCAATGCCGAGGATCTAGACTGCACCGTCGAGCCGGGTGTGACGCGCGAGGAGCTCAACACTTATCTTCGCGATACCGGTCTGTTCTTCCCGATCGATCCGGGCGCAAATGCCTCGATCGGCGGCATGACCTCGACGCGCGCGTCGGGAACGAACGCCGTGCGCTACGGCACGATGAAGGACAACGTGCTTGCCGTTACGGCGGTGACTGCAAACGGAGAAGAAATCCGCACCGCACGGCGCGCCCGCAAGTCGTCCGCCGGCTACGACATGACCCGGCTTTTCGTCGGGGCGGAAGGCACGCTTGGCATCCTGACCTCCGTGACGCTGCGGCTGCAGGGCATCCCGCAGAAGATCGGCGGTGGCGTCTGCGCCTTTCCGACCGTCCGGGCTGCCTGCGATGCGGTGATCATGACCATCCAGATGGGCATTCCCGTTGCCCGCATCGAACTTCTCGATGCCCTGCAAATCCGCGCCTGCAACGCCTACTCGAAGCTGAGCTATGAGGAAAAGCCGACGCTCTTCCTGGAATTTCACGGCACGGATGAGACAGTTGCGTTGCAGTCGGAGCAGTTTGCCGAGATCGCTTCTGAATGCGGAGGCGGCGCGTTCTCGTGGACAGTCAACGCCGAGGAACGCAGCAAACTGTGGAAAGCGCGGCACGATGCCTACTGGGCCTCGCGGGCGCTGGCGCCTGAAATGGCCGCGCTCTCGACGGATGTTTGCGTGCCGATTTCGCGACTTGCCGATTGCATCGGCGAGACGCAGGCCGACATCGAGGAGTATGGTCTGCTTGCGATGATCGTCGGTCATGCCGGTGATGGCAACTTCCATGTGCTTTTGTTGTTCGACGACAAGACGGAGGAGGGCATTGCTGTCGCCGAAGCCTTTGTCGGTCGGCTTAACGCTCGCGCTCTGGCAATGGATGGCACTTGCACCGGCGAGCACGGCATCGGCCAGGGCAAGATGGCATTCCTCGAGGAGGAGCTCGGCGGTACGGTCGACCTGATGCGGCAAGTCAAGGCGGCCCTCGATCCGGACGATATCTTCAACCCCGGCAAGATATTCCACCGTGCCTGAAGACGGACATTCCGTCGCGCCTGACTATCAGCCGGGATCGGTGCTGCAGGGAATGATTTGGCGATGAGGCGAATTCATCTCCAAATCAAGTAAATAGAGCATGATGTTGCCCGAAAGCTGCTTCACAGCTTTCGGTATCATGCTCTAGTGTCCGCGATGGATTCCGAATGGAGAATTGTTGAGTTGGTAGGCCGGTTCCTCGTCTTTTTGGGCGGAGTGGTTGTCGTGGCGCTATTCGTGGCGCTGCTGGCGCCGCTGTTTATCGACTGGACCGATTTCCGAAAGAATTTCGAGGACCAGGCGAGCCGGATCATCGGCAAGAAGGTCGTCGTTCATGGTGCGGTGGATGCGCGCCTGCTGCCGTTTCCCTCCGTGACACTGCATGACGTGCGCGTTGGGCAGGAGCTTGACGGGTCGCCGATTGTGCAGATCGAGCAGTTTTCCATGGACGCCGAACTTGCGCCATTCCTCTCGGGCGAAGCGTTGATCTTCGACATGCGCGTGGTCAACCCGAAGGTTAAGCTGAGACTTCTGAAGGACGGCACGCTCGACTGGACGCGCGGAAGCCAGCCTGAAATCCCAGCCAGGACAGTCGTTCTCGAGAACGTTCATGTCAGCGGCGGTGATGTCCAGTTCATCGACGATCAGTCGGGGCGGTCGCGGCACATCGCGGGTCTCAATGCTGAAATGTCGGCCAAGTCGCTTGCCGGTCCGTGGCGGATCGAAGGCGATGCGGCACTCGACGGCGAGCATGGCAGCTTCACCATCGCCAGCAATCTGCCTGACGAGAACGGAATCTTGCGGATGCGCACGCGCCTGCAGCCCGACAGGCAGCCGATCACGGTTGATCTTGACGGTGAGCTGAAGCTCGTCGACCGCAGACCGAACTATCAAGGAACGGTCTCCGCATCGATCGAGAACCGGAATGGCAAGAAAACCGACAAGGCTGATGTCCCTCCGCGACTGAAAGGGAAGTTCGAACTTACCAACGAAAGCATTCGGATACCGGAATATCGTCTGGAGGTCGGACCTACGGACGATCCCTACGTCGTCACCGGAGAGGCGACGCTTGATACGGGAAGCAAGCCGCAATTCCTGCTGATTGCGAATGGCCAGCAGATTGACGTCAATCGTATCGGCAATCAGGGGGCGAACGGCAAGACCAACCGTGATCCCGGCCTTTCGGCCCGGCAGCGACTGAACGCGATGATCCAAATTATTTCGCAAGTGCCGGTGCCGCAGGTGCCAGGAAAGGCGAGTGTTCGATTGCCGGCGATCGTTGCCGGAGACACGACAATCCGCGACATTCAGCTCGATGTCGAACCCGCTGGCAAGGGCTGGACGATCGACAACGTGGTCGGCACGCTCCCCGGTCGTACGCAGGTGGAGGGTCAAGGCAAGCTCAATCTGCAGGGGCAGGCATCCTTCGTTGGGCAGATCACGGTCGCCTCCAATCAGCCCACAGGCCTTGCGGCCTGGCTTGCCGGCTCCGTCGATCCTGCGATCCGGCAACTGCGACAGGCGGGTTTTTCCGCCGACGTCAATCTTACGCACGACCGGCAGACGTTCAACAACCTGGAAATTGCCGTGGGGCAGGCGACGCTCAAGGGCACGCTCGACCGCCAGGTGCTGGCCAACCAGGCGCCGACGCTGGACGTGGCGCTTGCCGGCGACGCGCTCGATCTGGATGCGCTGCGTGCGCTGACCGGATTGTTCACGGGTCAGGATGCCGGTGACAACGTGCTTGATCACAAAATCAACGCGCGGCTCAAGGCCGACAAGTTTAGTGCCTTTGGCGTCGAAGCGGCCGATGTCGAGACAAGCTTCGCAATTGCTGATGGGGCTCTCGCCGTCGAGAAGCTTTCCGTCAAGAATCTGGCAGGTGCGGAGGTGACCGCGACCGGTCGCGCCGAGGGATCGCTGCTCGACTACAAGGGCTCTGGCGAAATCACCTTCAAATCGGCCGATCCGGGCTCATTCTTCACCATGCTCAAACAGCATCTGCCACAACATCCGGTTATGGATAGGCTCGTGCGCAATGCTGCCTGGTACACCAATACTGCGCTGCGCGGCGCCTTGACGCTTGGAGGAGACGAGGGCGACGGCCTGACCCTGACGCTGGCCGGGGTGAGCAATGGTAGCCGTGTCAATCTCGACTACCGCATGTCGGATCTTCTGGCGCTGACGGGCAAGGGCACCACGAGCCTCGAGGCGACGCTTGAAAACAGCACCACTTCGATCTTGTTCGGGCAGGCCGGCCTTGATCCCTTGCCAGTCGATGCGGACGCCAACGGTCGTCTGACCCTGAAGGTACAGGCTGAGGGCACGGATCCCGCCGACGCGCAGCTGACGTTTGCCACTGACCGTACCTCGTTTACTGCTGGCGGTAAGGTGGATGTCCGCCCGCAAGCCTTCATGAACGGTCAGCTTGCGGTATCACTGGAGAGTGCGGACCTTGATCCCTATCTTGTGATGAACGGCATCGCCATGCCGCAGATGGGTACGGGCTTGCCGTTCAAGCTGACGACGAACGCGACCATTGACGGCGACAAGATTGCTTTTGCGAATATCGCGGGACATGCCGCTGACAACGAATTCAAGGGTGCGCTGACCGTCGACCGCAAAGCGGAGAAGACAACGGCGACGGGCGAATTGGCGCTATCCAAGGCTGATGCCGCTTGGCTCGGGGAAGCGGTCTACGGCCCAATGACGGATGCAGCGACGGGCGACCTGTCGGCCGCAGCGCTGGGCCTGCCAGTCTTCAAGGACATGGACGTCAATCTCAAGCTTTCCGCCAAGCAATTCTGGCCTGGCTGGTCGGGCCCGATTTCGGATTTCACCTCTATTGTGGCCTACAAGGGCGACGAACTGCAACTGAACGACATCAAGGGCGGCTGGGATGCCGGCAGCCTGAACGGCAGTCTGCTGTTTACCAATGCCGATGGTACAGGCTTCTTCCAGACAAAGCTGGCTCTGGCGGACGCGGACCTCGCCGGGGTTGTGTGGCCGCGCGATGGAGCTCCCGTCGCAAATGGCAAGTTCGGGCTGGCACTCTCTCTGGAAGCCTCCGGGAAGTCGATGAAGGATATAGCCGGTTCGCTGAATGGATCCGGCGAAATTCGGCTCGGCGATATCAGCGTGCGTGGGCTCAATCTCGGCATGCTGGCGCCGTTACTGGCTGCGACCGATCCGATGCAGGATCAGTTGAACGCCGGCAAAGTCCATCCGATCGTCGAGACATTGCTCAACAACGGCGAGGCGAAGCTGCCGCCGACCGCTATTCCGTTCAACGTGACGGATGGGGTTCTGCGCTTTCAGAACGTCGCCGTGACGACCGATCAGGCAACGGTTGTTGGCAACGGCCAGATCGACCTGCCGCAGGAGCGCATCAACGCGTCGCTCAATATTGCGCTGAATCCGGGCAACGAGGTGCTTCCCGGCGCGGAGCCTGCGATACGCCTCGACTTTTCGGGGCTGCTTGCGTCGCCTGGCCGTACGATGGACGTCACCGATATCACCGGTTTCCTGTCGCTGCGCGCCTTCGAGCGTGAACGCCGACGCGTCGAGCGGTTGCAGTCGAACGTCCTGGAAAAGCAGCGACTGCGCCGCGAAGTCGCTCTCTACAAGTTCAATGACGCAGAGCGCCAGAAGGCTGCCGCCTTTGAGGTACAGCGACAGGCTGAAGAGCAGCGGCTGAGGGATTTGGCCGCTCAGGCCCAGCGTGAGAGGCAAGCAGCGGAAGCGCAGGCGCAGGCTGAGGCAGAAGCCAAGTCGAAAGCCGAGGCCGAAGCGCGCGCCAGGGCGGTGCAAGAGAAGGCGGCCGCGGATGCCGCGCGACGTGCTCAAGAGCAGCTTGCCGTCCCCCCTGAGAACTCGCTCAATTTTGGAACGGTACCGGGGCTGCCCGGTGTGCAGATACCGCAGTAGTGTATTGCGGGAGTACCCTGTGGTGAGCATTGCGATGGGAGCCTGCCCACCTCTGTGCCGGCATGAACTATCTCTTCGGCCAGGAGGGCGTTCTGGCAAAGAATGTGGTCTCGAAGGGCGTGGGTCAACCGAGCTTCCCTTACGATGCGACAATCCGTACATTCGGGCCCGGCCTGCCGAAACCAGGGAGATGATCTAGCCGTCGCGCTTTGATTTCAGCCAATGAAGGACGTAGACACGGAGTGCTGAAGAGAGGTTGCTTTCGGGTTGCCGCTGATCGTCTATTTCGGAAATCAGGACTGCGAGCGGAATGGCGCGCGTCTTGGCGATTGTGTTCAGCTCAGTCCAGAATTCGTCTTCCAGAGAGAGGCTGGTGCGGTGTCCGTGCAGAGTAGCCGAGTGCTTGCGGATCATCGCAAGGCTTCAGAATTCGATTCAAGCTGCTGAGGATATGATTCCGGAAAGCTATCCAGTCGATTGATTTCGGAATATTTTTCGTTTCTCCGGACGCTCATTTGTCGTCTTCGGATTTCTCGATCCGGCCTTGTTGATGAGAGCGTTCGGCCTTCTCGTTGAGCGCGTTCGTGAGCTGCTTTTCGGCCTTGGTGCGGCCGAAGGAGATGCGGTTTTGCTCCGCCTGTTTCTCTTTCTCGGCGCGGGCCTGTTTCTTCTTGAACTGACGGAGATTGACGACTTCGGCGGTCACGGCTGGCCTCGATCGGAATTGAAAAAGGGAAGCAATTGCTTCCCTTCGTTTTACTGCTTCTTTCGGAAAGCGTCGAGCGAGACGACCGAACCAGGCTTCTTTTCCTCGCCATCCGCCTTGCCGGCGGGCGCTTCCTCGGCCTTCTCGGCCGAGACCGGATAAGCCGTGATTTCGGCGTCGGGAAGCTCGTCGCTGTCAGCGAGAGGTACGTCGAATTCCAGCTCGAAGTTGACGGAGGGATCGTAGAAGCCCCGGATGGCGTTGAACGGAATGAACAGTTTTTCTGGAACATCCGAGAAGGAAAGGCCGATCTCGAAGGTCGTCTCAGTGACCTTCAACTCCCAGAACTGGTGCTGAACAACGATGGTCATCTGCTCCGGATACTTCGCCTTCAGGTGCTGCGAGATGCGAACACCTGGCGCGCCCGTGAGAAAGGTAATGAAGAAATGATGCTCGCCCGGCAGGCGGCCCGTCGCGGCAACTTCAGACAAAACCTTACGGATGACGCCACGCAGTGCGTCTTGTGCCAGAATGTCGTAACGGATGTGATCCTGCCCCATGCTTTCCTGTCTTTCTTTGGTTCGGACTCGTTTCCCAAGGCTGTATGGCATGCCAAGACGCCCTGGAAAAGGCCTGAGCCGATTCATGCTTCACCAAACCATACATGATTTGCGCGCAAGGGAGAAGGTGAAGGCTTCTGTTGCCAGGTGCCTTCGGACCCCGCCTAGAGGTGCGAACCACTAGGGCTTTATTTGAAGTGTCACACCGCGATTAAGCAGCGAGACGAGCTTCCGCATAGTTGTCGTTTGCAACTACAATTTTAGCCCGATAACGGCGGTACAATGCCGAGCAAAAAGACGATCTTTACACCCTTGTCGATCCTGTTTCGCCCCCATCAAAAGCCGGCCATCTATTTGGCAGCCCGCCGGTTTTTGGTGGAGGCGCCGGGTACCGCCCCCGGGTCCAATAGGTTTATTACACCGCTCATTTATCGCCATAGCCGGCCCGAAGACCGGCACGGCTGATATAGTGTTTTCCGTTTCGTATGGGAAGAGGCGTCGTCACAAAACCGTGTCGTAGTCAGGCAGGAAAGCAAGAAGATTGCTAGCGGCCCTAGGAGATGGCCTTCGGATCATCGAAAATACCACGCTTCTTAAGCAGACTGACCATTCCGGTCGCGGCTCCGACGACGGCAATAAAGAAGCCAAGAAGACAGATGTAGGGGAGGGGCAACGCATTAGCTGCGCCTGCAACCCGGTAGATCTCGATCAGAAGAACAGCCAGCAGCGCGGCAGAAACAGTCGAATAGTCTTTCGCGATTACTCGCTTCACGTTGAATGCCATCCTGTGGGTCGCCTGCGCAAAATTGCTGAAATGAAGCATCCAGCGAGGGACGTCCGCGCAGTAGGCCCGATATGCATCTCCAAACTTGTCTTCGAGGAACGCTTCTTCGGCATAGACGATGCATTGGTAGATGAACATGAAGAGAGCTATGCCGACAATCACGACGGTCGGATTTCCGTGCAGCAGGAAGACCCCTGCGTAGACCAGCATGTTTCCGACATAGAGTGGATTGCGGCAAACACCGAACATGCCTTCCGTCACGAGGTCGCTGGCGTAGACGCGCTTCTTCAAACCGCCCCGCCGGATATAGGCGTAGCCGATCACTGTTGCCCGCAGGGCCAGGCCGCAAAACACGATCAGAAGCGCGATCACGTCCTTGACACGCTCGGCCGCAACGCTTCCGCCAATTTCCGCTGGTGGCGGTGACATCAGGAACAAGGCGACGATTATGATCGGAAACACCTGATTGCGGTACTTGAAGAAGAAGTTCCCGCTGTGGATCATGGTTGCTTTCATGTTGGCGTCCAGCCTTACTTGACGGCTACGATGCCGCAGAAATTGTACCAGCGGAAAAAGACCTCGACGCTGCGAAAACCGACTTCCTTCAGAAGCTGCATGTTCTCTTCAAGTCGATAGGGGATGAGCACATTTTCGAGTGCTTCGCGCTTCTGCGATATCTCGATTTCTGAGTAGCCGTTTCGTCGCTTGAAGTCGTAATAGTGCTGGATGAACAGGCGGTTGAAGGCGGTATCCTCGCTGGTCAACTTCTCGACAAGCAGCAGGCAACCCTGATCGTTCAGGCCGGAGAAGATCATCCTCATCACGCGCTCGCGAAACAGCGGGCGAATGAACTGCAGCGTCAGCAGCATGGTGACGACGCTGGCGTTCTCCATGTAGAGACCCTGGTGAAGATCGACGACTTTCAGGTCCATCGGTCGCTGCGTGTCTGCATGCTGGATTTTCTGTGCGGCTTTTTCCAGCATATCAGGGGCATTGTCGACGCCGATGAAATTGACGGTCGGATCGATCACTCGGTCGAGGGTGAGCAACGTGGTCGCCGTCGAACAGCCAATGTCGTAGAGATTGGTCTTCGGTTTGGCGTAGTCCTGCGCTAGCTCGCAGACCATCCGCTGCATTTCTTCGTAATACGGCACGGATCGGCTGACCATGTCGTCAAAAACATCGGCGACCTTCGCATTGAATGTGAAGTCGCCGATGGGCTGATCCTGCTGGGCGAATACTTCGTCGCGCAGCTCTGCTCGCAGCTGCAATCGTACTGGGCTCTCGGCCATCATTTCCCCCAAAACTTGCGGCTGGCCCCAAGGGTGGTCGGCGACATTGCCGCCAGCATCCTAATGATGATGATTCCCCGTGGAGCGCCCCCGCGCCGAATGCAGGAAGACATGTGAAGCTGACGATAACCTGAAAGTGCTCCGCGTCGCGGGTTGCATCCTGGCAGGTAGGGGCGGAGATTTGCCGGGATAATGACAGCGCGGCGATTGGTTTTGATGGTCAAAGCGCCTAAATAGGTGAGGAACAGAATCGGCGGCGGACGATGAAGCAGTATCTCGATCTCCTGAAGCATGCGATGGAACACGGAACCGATCGCGGGGACCGCACGGGCACGGGCACACGTTCCGTATTCGGCTATCAGATGCGGTTCGACCTGCAGGAAGGCTTTCCGGTTCTGACCACCAAGAAGCTGCATCTGCGGTCCATCATCCACGAACTTCTCTGGTTTTTGCGCGGCGACACCAATATCGGCTACCTCAAGGACAATGGCGTCTCGATCTGGGACGAATGGGCCGATGAAAACGGCGACCTCGGGCCGGTCTACGGCGCTCAATGGCGCTCCTGGCCGGCTCCCGATGGTGGCCATATCGATCAAATCGCCAACCTCGTCGCCGGCATCGTCAAGAATCCGAATTCACGCCGGCATATCGTTTCGGCGTGGAATCCCGCCGAGGTGGATGACATGGCGCTGCCGCCGTGCCATTGCCTGTTCCAGTTCTACGTTGCGGACGGCAAGCTTTCCTGCCAGCTCTACCAGCGTTCTGCGGACATCTTCCTCGGTGTGCCCTTCAACATTGCATCCTACGCACTGCTGACCATGATGGTGGCGCAGGTGACGAGCCTGAAGCTCGGGGATTTCGTGCATACGCTGGGTGACGCGCACCTCTATCACAATCATTTCGAGCAGGCGAAGCTGCAGCTTACCCGTACGCCGAAGCCGCTGCCTTTCATGCGCATCAATCCCAACGTCACGGACATCTTCGGCTTCACGTTCGATGATTTCGAGCTGATCGGCTACGAGGCCGATGCCAGCATCAAGGCGCCGATCGCTGTCTGATCGGAGAGTTTGATGTCTGAAGTTCGCAAGACCATTGTAGTTGCCGTTTCCGACAACGGTATCATCGGGCGGGATGGCGACATGCCATGGCGGCTCTCGACCGATCTCAAGCGGTTCAAAGCTCTAACGCTGGGCAAGCCTGTCATCATGGGCCGGAAAACCTATGAGTCCATCGGTAAGCCGCTACCGGGCCGAGCAAATATCGTTATCTCCAGGCAGGCCGGGGCGATAGATCAACCCGATGTGCACATGGCCGGTTCGCTGGCCGAAGCCGTCAGTCTTGCCGAGGAAATTGCGCGCCAGAAAGGCGAGGACGAAATCTGCATTATCGGTGGTGGGCAGATTTATGCGCAGGCAGTCGATCTAGCTGATCGACTGTACGTTACACACGTCGAAACCTCTGTTGACGGCGACACATTGTTTCCCGTGATTGACCCGTCGCTGTGGAGGGCGACGGAGACGATCGACGTGCCGGCGGGCGACAAGGATAGCTATCCCACGAAATTCGTTATCTATGACCGGCGCTAGCCGCAGAAAACCAACTATTTTCCAATAAATATCGTCAAGTTCCTCATGTTGCGTTGAAAGCAGATGCGGCGATACCTATAACGGTCACGATCGCCAGTATCCGCCGCCCCCGTGGGTTGGGCGATCGGGAGTTTAACGAATAACGAGGTTTTGATGCCCTGGAGCAATCAGAATGGCGGCGGCGGCCCTTGGGGCGGCGGCGGCGGTAACAATCAGGGACCATGGGGGCAAGGGCCCAATCGCCCGCGCGGTGGCGGCGGTGGGAAGGGCGGCCCGCCCGATCTGGAAGACATTATCCGGCGTGGCCAAGATCAGCTTCGCAACATTGTACCGGGCGGGTTCAACGGCGGCGTACTCGTCATTGTGGCGGCGATTTTGGTAGTGTTCTGGCTCTTCCAGTGCATCTACATCGTCCAGCCGGACGAGCGCGGCGTCGAATTGCGTTTCGGTAATCCGAAGGAAGAGATTTCCACACCCGGCCTGCATTTCCATTTGTGGCCGATGGAGACCGTAGAAATCGTAAAGGTGACGATGCAGCAGCAGAACATCGGTTCGGCATCGACGTCCTCCTCCTCGCCGAGCGGCCTGATGCTGTCCGGTGACCAGAACATCCTGAACGTCCAGTTCTCCGTCTTCTTCACGGTCAGCGATCCGAAGGCATATCTTTTCAACGTCGAGAATCCGGCTGAGACACTGCAGCAGGTCGCCGAAAGCGCCATGCGCGAAGTCGTCGGTCGCCGTCCGGCCCAGGACGCATTCCGTGACAATCGTCAGCCGATCGAGACAGAAGTCGCCAACATCGTCCAGGGAACCATGGACCGCTACAGGGCCGGTATCTCCATCGGCGCCGTGACGATCCAGGACGTGGCACCGCCGCGCGAAGTTGCCGATGCCTTCGAAGAGGTGCAGCGTGCCGACCAGGACAAGCAGCGACTGGTCGAAGAGGCCAATCAATACGCCAACCAGAAGCTTGGTCAGGCGCGCGGTGACGCCGCCCAGATCCGCGAAGCGGCAGCGGCTTACAAGAATCGTGTCGTCAAGGAGGCCGAAGGTGAGGCCCAGCGCTTCTCCTTCATCAACGAACAATACGCGAAAGCGCCTGACGTAACCCGTACGCGCCTCTTCCTGGAAACGATGGAGCAGGTTCTGAAGAATTCCAAGAAAGTCGTGATCGACGAGAAGCAGGGGGTTGTGCCTTATCTGCCGCTCAATGAGATCGGCAAACCGGCACAGCAGGGAGGTTGAGCCATGACATCAAACAGGCTTCCTGTCATCCTCGGCATCCTCGCCGTCATCTTGATCGCGCTCTACTCCTCGGTCTTCGTGGTGAACGCGCGTGAACAGGCAATCGTTGTCCGCTTCGGCCAGATCCAGTCGGTGAAGACTGAGCCGGGCATCTACTTCAAGCTGCCGTTTGCCTTCATGGATGCCGACCGCGTTCAGATCGTCGAAAGGCAGGCGCTTCGCTTCGACCTCGACAACATTCGTGTCCAGGTTCGGGGTGGCGCGACCTTCGATGTCGATGCCTTCGTGGTCTATGACATCAGGGACGTGCGCAAGTTCCGAGAAACGGTCTCGGGCGATCGCGAGGCAGCGGAAGCGCGCCTTCGCACGCAGCTCGATTCTTCGCTTCGCCGTGTCTACGGTCTGCGCGACTTCGATGCTGCACTGTCGGAAGAGCGTGTGGCAATGATGCTTGAGGTTCGCGACGATCTGCATCGCGATGCCGAAGACCTCGGCCTCAACATCCAAGACGTCCGCATCCGTCGGACGGATCTGACGCGTGAGGTTGCGCCGAAGACCTATGACCGTATGCGCGCCGAGCGTCTTGCCGAAGCTGAACTCCTGCGCGCACAGGGTACGGAAGAGGGCCAGCGCCGCCGAGCTATCGCAGACAGGCAGGTGGTCGAGATCACCGCCGAGGCGCAACGCGATTCCGAAATCCTGCGCGGTCAAGGCGACGCCGAGCGGAACCGGTTGTTTGCGGATGCCTTTGGCAAGGATCCGGCATTCTTCGAGTTTTATCGCTCAATGGCAGCTTATTCGACGGCTCTGACTTCGCAGGACACGACGCTGGTGATCTCGCCAAATTCGCAGTTCTTCCGCTTCTTCAACGACGCAAACGGCGCGCCACGAAACGCACCGGCGCCGGCGATGCCGACCGCGCCGACGAACTGATCGACGCATCGGGACGTACAGAAATACGAAGGGCCGGCAGCTTTGCCGGCCCTTTCTGCGTTGCGACCTGACGTTCGCGAGCGTGGCGGACATATTGCGCGGGATTTCGCGAAAAGGTGATTTCACCCTCCATCATTCCGCCTTATGCTGGTGTTCAGAGTGCGTTTTATTTGAAATGAGGATGCTTGATGGCCCCGACGAACCGCCCGACCTTCAGACGATCGCTCGCTCTCCTGGCCGGCGCTGCACTTCTGGCTAATATTGGATTCACAGGCGCAGTCCACGCACAGGGCACGCCGCCGATGAACGGGCCGGCATCTGTTGCCGATCTTGCCGAAGGGCTCCTCAATGCCGTTGTAAACATTTCGACGTCGCAAAATGTCAAGGACGATGAGGGCGTTGGTCCGGCGCCGCGCGCGCCCGACGGCTCGCCTTTCCAGGAGTTCTTCAACGACTTTTTCAACAAGCAGAAGGGTAACAAGGGCGGCAACCACAACGTCAACTCGTTGGGTTCGGGCTTCGTCATCGATCCGCAAGGTTACATCGTCACCAACAACCACGTTATCGAAGGTGCAGACGATATCGAAGTCAATTTCGCCGACGGCACCAAGCTGAAGGCGAAGCTGATCGGAACCGATACGAAGACCGATCTATCCGTCCTGAAGGTTGAGCCGAAGACACCGCTGACGGCCGTGAAATTTGGCGATTCCAGCGTGATGCGCATCGGCGATTGGGTTATGGCGATCGGCAATCCGTTCGGCTTCGGCGGGTCCGTGACTGTCGGCATCATTTCGGGACGCGGACGCAACATCAACGCCGGCCCCTACGACAACTTCATCCAGACGGATGCGGCCATCAACAAGGGCAATTCCGGCGGCCCGCTCTTCAACATGAAGGGCGAGGTCATCGGCATCAACACGGCGATCATTTCGCCGAGCGGCGGATCGATCGGTATTGGTTTTTCGGTGCCGTCTGAGTTGGCGGCCGGCGTCGTCGAGCAGTTGCGCGAGTTTGGCGAAACGCGGCGTGGCTGGCTCGGCGTGCGCATCCAGCCGGTTACAGACGATGTCGCCGACAGCCTCGGTCTTACGAGCGCCAAAGGTGCGCTGGTGGCAGGCGTCATCAAGGGCGGTCCGGTCGATGATGGCTCGATCAAGGCGGGCGATGTCATCCTGAAATTCGACGGCAAGCCCGTCAACGAGATGCGTGATCTGCCGCGCGTTGTGGCGGAAAGCCCGGTGGGCAAGGAAGTCGACGTCGTCGTTCTTCGCGATGGCAAGGAGCAGACCGTGAAGGTGACTCTCGGCCGTCTTGAAGACAGCGATCAGGCTGCCTCGAACGATGCCGACTCCAACAACAAGGGCGGGGTCATCAATCCGGATCCTGATGAAAACCAGGACATGGATGAGCCCGGTGATCAGCAGAGCCAGCCTATGCCTGATGGCAAGGGCAAGACGGATCAGGCGACACCCGATGCAACGAATCCGAAGAACGTGCTCGGCCTGTCGCTGTCGGAACTAAGCGCGGAGACCCGCAAAACCTTCGGTATCGCTGAAAGCGTAGATGGCGTGCTCGTCGCCGAGGTTGCGCCGGGCTCACTGGCGGCGGAAAAGGGCCTGAAGCCTGGCGACGTGATCGTTGAGGTGGCGCAGGAATTCATGCGTTCGCCTGAAGCGGTTGCTGCTAAGGTGCAGTCGCTGAAGCAGGAAGGCCGGCGCAATGCGCAGATGATGATCGCGTCGGCGAATGGCGACTTGCGCTTCGTCGCAGTGCCGATGGAATAGCGAGACGAGGGCTTGTTCATCCCTTCGTGAATCTTCGAAACGCTTCATCGTTCGAAGCCTGTGTCGGCGACGGAGGCAAACGGACCACATTTTCCATGTGCCTGACGTGCGTCGGCAGTCGGCGTCAGCCGATTCTACGCTCCCATTGCTGACGGCTGATCGTATAGAGAACGTGGCGTTTGAGATGCGGATGCGTGTCGGGAACGCGGGGGTGGTCGAAATCACGATCCGGTTCGTGATGCAGGCCCAGTCGGCGCATGACGGCGGTGGAACGATGATTGTCCGCCACTGCGAAAGAGACGATCTCGGGAGGATCGAACTGGGTGAAGCCATGGCGAAGTGCCTCCGCTCCCGCTTCCGTTGCATATCCCTTGCCCCAATGCCGCTTCGCAAGACGCCAGCCGACCTCGATCGTGTCCGCCGGAAGGAACGGTTCCAGTTCGGGTTTCCAGAGACCGCAAAAGCCGATCGGCTCATCGGTTTCCTTCAGGGCTATGGCGTAGAAGCCAAGCCCTGAAGTCGCAATGGCATCGCGAATACTGTCCAGCAACGAATCTGCTTCAGCGCGATCGCGACGAAAGGCGAAGAATTCCATCACTTCAGGATCGGAATTGATCTCGTGGAAAAGCGGCCGGTCCATTTCGGTCCAATTGCGCAAAAGCAGGCGGTCCGTCGTTAAGATCACTGTCATGGCGTTACGAAATCGGTTTTGCGGTAGCCCTGGATATAAAGCAGGGCGGTGAGATCGCCGTGGTTGATCTGTATTTTCGCTTGCGCGGCAACGGTCGGCTTGGCGTGCAACGCGACACCGGATCCGGCAAGTTGAAGCATCCCGAGATCGTTTGCGCCGTCGCCAACTGCGATGGCGTCGTCTGGCGAAATGCCGAGCTTTTCTGAAATATCGTTCAGCGCATCGACCTTGGCTTGTTTGCCGAGGATAGGTTCAGAGACGAGGCCGGAGAGGAGGCCGTTCTCTTCCAGAAGGACGTTCGCCCGGTTTTCGTCGAAGCCGAGCGTCTTTGCGATGGGACCGGTGAAGACAGTGAAGCCGCCAGAGACAAGCGCCGTATAATGTCCCTTCGATTTCATGGTGGCGATCAGTTCGGGGCCGCCCGGGGTTAGTGTGATGCGTCTGGCAATGACTTCGTCCACGACACCGATCGGCAATCCCTTCAACAGCGCGACGCGCTCGCGAAGGGCCGGCTCGAAGGCGATCTCGCCGTTCATGGCGCGAGCAGTGATCGCGGCGACCTTCTCCTTCAGTCCCACTTCGGCGGCGAGCTCGTCGATACATTCCTGGCCGATCATGGTGGAGTCCATATCGGCGATCAGAAGTCTCTTGCGGCGCGTCTCGGCATCCTGGACGACGAGGTCGATAGCAGCACTGTCGATGACGGCGAGAATGCTGGCTCGAGCGGCCTCCACGTCCGTCCCGTCCCTCAGCACGATATCGCAGGCGATTCCATCGGCAAGCCAGTAGAGGCCGGAAGCATTCACTGCGTCTGCCGCCTGCTCGGCAACCAGGGGCGTGAGAACAGGATTTGACGGATTGGCAACAAGCGTGGCAACGAGGGCCATGATGGAAAACCTTCTGAGCGCAGTGAACGCGATCCTGATAACCGGGCCGACCGCCAGCGGCAAGTCCGCGCTTGCCGTCGAATTGGCGAAAGAGCACGGTGGCGTCGTCGTCAATGCCGACAGCATGCAGGTCTACGATACGTTGCGCGTGTTGACCGCGCGGCCCTCGGAAGCCGATATGCAGGGCGTGCCGCATTACCTCTACGGCCATGTTCCGGCGAGCCGCGCCTATTCGACGGGCGCTTGGCTGCGTGATGTTACGGATCTGCTGGAGCGTCTTCGTGCCGAGGGACGAAAGCCGATTTTTGTAGGCGGAACCGGCCTTTATTTCAAGGCGTTGACCGGCGGGCTTTCGGACATGCCCGTGATACCGGAGGATGTGCGCAACGGCCTCCGTTCACGCCTGCAGGAAGAAGGGCCTGACGAACTTTATCGACAGCTGCAAGAGCGCGATCCCGCAGTCGCTGGTAGTCTTCGTCCGCAGGATGGACAGCGGATCGTAAGGGCGCTGGAGGTTCTCGAGGCGACTGGCCGCTCGATCGTCGATTTTCAGGCGCAAGCGGGGCCTCTGATCGTAGACCCATCGACGGCGCGCAAGATCGTCGTGCAGCCGGAGCGAAGCGTGCTTCACCAGCGGATCAACGGCCGGTTCGAAAAGATGCTGGAGCAGGGGGCAGAGGATGAGGTGAAAGCGCTGCTCGCCCTTTCGCTGTCGCCCGACATGCCTGTGATGAAGGCGATTGGCGTGGCGCAGATTGCGGCGATGCTGAACGGTGAGCTGACCCGCGACGACGTGCTGGAGCGGGGTGCGGCGACGACGCGGCAATATGCCAAGCGGCAGATGACCTGGTTTCGCAACCAGATGGATGAGAGCTGGGAGCGCTTGCCGTAAAGCCGCGAGCGGCGCTAGTCCTTATCGTTCAGGCTGCTGAGGGGCTTTTTCAGTATGCTGTCACGGAGGGACAAGCCGGGTTCGCGACGAATGCTCCCTGCGACAGTTGGCTTGTCGCCTTGTCCCGGTGACGAGTCTCCGCGGATTTCGCGTTTTAGAGCCTCGAGGCGACTGTCGATGGACGTTTCCGGCACCGCGGCGTTTGAACGCGGTGTGGCGGCTAGAGGCTCACGCTGCGAGCCTGCCCCCGGCAGCATATCGCGGCGATAGGGTTCGATCGGGGCAAGTGGCGGTGTTGCCGGCATGCGGGCAGCCATTGGTGCCGACGGGTAGGAAGATGGTGCTACCGGCCCGTCGACGTCGTCATAGTCGTCTTCGTCCTCATAAGGACCGCTGGGCGGCATCGCGGCGGAATAGCTTTGCTGGAACGCCGAAATATCGGGACCGCTGACGGCACGCATGCGCGTCACGATCTTGCGCAGGTCGACGTTATCAGGATCCTCTTCGCTGACTTTCACATTGGCGCCATTGGCCTTGGGCAAGTAGCGCTCCTCGACGCGCGAGAAGCGCATTCGCATCGGAACGCTGATCGCTTCACCGAAGGCAATCGCCTCGCCGTTGCCGATCGAGGAAATGAAACTGGTCGTCGAGATCGACGAATTGGGAATCGCCGAGCGAATGATCTCCTGGTCGCGATCATTGGCTAGGCGCATGGCAAAGAGCGTCGAGCACTGCGACAGGATCGTTTGATCGAGTTCGCCGGGGCGCTGGGTGATAATCCCCAGCGACACGCCGTATTTGCGGCCTTCCTTGGCGATGCGGGCGATAGCCTGCCGGGTCGGGAAAAAGCCGAGATTTGGGTCCGACGGAATGTAGCGGTGCGCTTCTTCGCAGACCACAAGCATGTGGATGGCGCCGTCACTCCACAATGCGATTTCAAAAGCCATGCGGCAGAGAACCGAGGCAACGGAGTTCACGACCTCGGACGGGATGCCGGACAGCTGGAAGGTGCAGATCGGTCGGCTATCGCCAGGAATACGGAAGATTTCGGCCACCGTCTCCATGATCGTGTCGCTGATCGTGTTGCTGGAGAACATGAAGTGGTAGCGAGGATCGTTGATGGCGGCGATGATACGCATCTTCAGCGATCTGAGGAGAGGCTTTTCGCCACGGCCCTCGAGCCGACCGATGCGCTCGTCGATCAAGGCGAGCAGGTCCGCCATGCGATACGGAACCGGCGTATCGGCCGTGATCGAACTTTTCTCCGTCGTACGACGGACGAGCGAGTTGTCGCTGCCGCGGAAGGCACGCTTTGCCTCCGGCAACAGGTCGCGCAGAACATCGACTTCTTCTGGAATAGGCGCGCGACCACGAAAAACGACCTCGGCGAACTCCTCCAGCTTCATCAGCCAGAAAGGCAGATCGAGCGTATCGGTGTCGATGACTACGGAGTGCTTCGGGAAGGCGGCGGCGAACTCGTTATGTGGGTCGAGGATCAGGACACGCAGCTTTGGATCGGCTTCGATTGCCTTCTGCAAGAGTAGTGAGACGGCGGTCGACTTGCCGACGCCGGTCGAGCCCACGATGGCGAAGTGTTTCGACAGCATGGAGGGGATGTGGATTGCAGCGTCGATGCTCTCGTCCTGCGTGAGCTTGCCGATGACGGCCGTCGTTCCGGTGCCGGCATCATAGATCCGCATCAGGTCGCTTGCGCGAATGCGATGGGCGATGGCGCCGAGATAGGGATAGCGGGAGATGCCGGTCGAGAACTGCTCGCGCCCATCCTCGTCGACGCGGACCTCGCCGAGCAGTTCGGTTTCGATCTGAAAGTAGTTGTCCTCTCCTTCACCCCAGCCGTGACCGCCGGTGTTCATGGAGTAGACGAGGGCGACCACGCGGTTTCGACCAACGCTGATCGAAATCAACCTGCCGACCGACCACAGTTCGGCCAACTCTGTGCCGCCAGCTTCGGCGACTGCGGCGATGGTGGCGCGAGACCCGCTACACGCAACAACGCGACCGAGAAACCGGTTGCCCGGGGTCTGGTCATCGCGGCGGTCATGCTCGCCTGCCTTGCTTGAGGTGTGCAAGTCCTTGTTCAGCAAAGGGCTACTCCCTGCGGTAGCAAAAGAGGATATGAGCGAACGTTTAAGAAAGTCTTTTTGCCAAAGGTGGGCCGTTCACGCACACGTTCGGGCGGTACGACGCTGCTCGATTTTTTATTGCGGCATGCGTTGACGATGCGAAATTTTCTGTCTATCACTTCGCCCCATGAAAATCGCAGTAGCTCTTATCGTGGTGGGAAGGCGCATGGGCAGGGTGGTGTAACCATCCGGCGATAGCCACCCATGCGCTAGATGACAGGCTCCCTCAGGGGCCTTTTTTTATGTCCGAAATTCGGGCTTCCGGACCACAAAACTCAAATCCCAGCAGTCAAAATGGAAAACAAACATGACGGGCACGGACAATCAGGCAGCAGGCAATCGGATGACGGGAGCGGAGATCGTCCTCCAGGCACTGAGGGACAACGGCGTCGAGCATATCTTCGGCTATCCGGGTGGCGCAGTGCTGCCGATCTACGACGAGATCTTCCAGCAGGACGATATCAAGCACATTCTCGTCCGCCACGAGCAGGGTGCCGGCCATGCGGCTGAAGGCTATGCCCGCTCCACCGGCAAGGTCGGTGTCATGCTCGTTACCTCGGGTCCGGGTGCGACGAATGCCGTCACGCCGCTGCAGGACGCGCTGATGGATTCCATCCCGCTCGTCTGCCTCACCGGCCAGGTTCCGACCTCACTGATCGGCTCGGATGCCTTCCAGGAGTGCGATACCGTCGGCATCACCCGCCCTTGCACCAAACACAACTGGCTGGTCAAGGACGTCAACAATCTCGCTGCGATCATCCATGAAGCCTTCCGCATCGCCCAGTCCGGCCGTCCGGGCCCGGTTGTCGTCGACATTCCGAAGGACGTGCAGTTTGCGACCGGCACCTACACGCCGCCGGCAGCCCATGCGATCCAGAAGAGCTATCAGCCCAAGGTCCAGGGCGATCTTAACCAGATCCACGCGGCCGTTGAGCTGATGGCGAGCGCAAAACGTCCGGTCATTTACAGCGGTGGTGGTGTTGTCAATTCCGGCCCCGAGGCCACCAAGCTGCTGCGCGAGCTTGTCGAGCTGACGGATTTCCCGATCACCTCGACGCTGATGGGCCTCGGCGCTTATCCGGCTTCCGGCAAGAACTGGCTGAAGATGCTCGGCATGCACGGCTCCTACGAGGCGAACATGGCGATGCATGACTGCGACGTCATGGTCTGCATCGGCGCCCGCTTCGACGACCGTATCACCGGCCGCATCAATGCCTTCTCGCCGAACTCGAAGAAGATCCACATCGACATCGACCCGTCCTCGATCAACAAGAACGTTCGCGTCGATCTCGGCATTCGCGGCGACGTCGGAAGCGTTCTGGAAGATATGGTCCGCCTGTGGCGGGCGCTGCCGAAGAAGCCGGAGAAGAGCCAGATCGCCGATTGGTGGGCCGATATCACCCGCTGGCGCGCGCGCAACTCCTTCGCCTATACCAAGAGCAATGATGTCATCATGCCGCAATACGCGCTGGAACGCCTCTATGCGCTGACCAAGGATCGCGACACCTACATCACGACCGAAGTCGGCCAGCACCAGATGTGGGCGGCACAGTTCTACGGCTTCGAGAAGCCGAACCGCTGGATGACCTCGGGCGGCCTCGGCACCATGGGCTACGGCCTGCCGGCAGCGCTCGGCGTTCAGATCGCGCATCCGGAGAGCCTCGTCATCGACATTGCTGGCGACGCCTCGATCCAGATGTGCATCCAGGAAATGTCAACGGCCATCCAGTATGAGGCGCCGATCAAGATCTTCATCATGAACAACCAGTACATGGGCATGGTTCGTCAGTGGCAGCAGCTGCTGCACGGCAACCGCCTGTCGAATTCCTATACGGAAGCGATGCCTGACTTCGTCAAACTCGCCGAAGCCTACGGTGCCGTTGGCCTGCGTTGCGACAAGCCGGAAGATCTGGACGGTGCGATCCAGGAAATGATCGACGTGAAGAAGCCTGTCATTTTCGATTGCCGCGTCGCCAATCTCGCCAACTGCTTCCCGATGATCCCCTCGGGCAAGGCTCACAACGAGATGCTGCTGCCGGATGAAGCCACGGACGAGGCGGTCGCCAATGCGATCGACGCCAAAGGCCGCCAGCTCGTTTGATATCAAGGTAGAGGAAACCCACGATCATGAATGCACACCTTCAGCCGACGGGCTCTGCCTACTTCATCTCGCCTGAGACGGCGGCCGCCGAAAGCCATACGCTTTCCGTCCTCGTCGACAATGAGCCGGGCGTCCTTGCCCGTGTCATCGGCCTGTTCTCCGGCCGCGGCTACAACATCGAGAGCCTGACTGTCTCCGAAACCGAGCATCAGGCGCATCTGTCGCGAATTACCGTCGTGACGCGCGGCACGCCGCACGTGCTTGAACAGATCAAGGCGCAGCTCGAGCGCATCGTGCCTGTTCACCGGGTAGTCGATCTGACGGTGCGCGCCCGCGAACTCGGTCAGGAACGGCCGATCGAGCGCGAAGTGGCGCTCGTCAAGGTCGTCGGCACGGGTGAGACCCGCGCTGAAACGCTCCGTCTTGCGGATGCCTTCCATGCGAAGGTCGTCGACGCGACCGTCGATCACTTCATCCTGGAAATCACCGGTAAGTCCTCGAAGATCGATCAGTTCGTCTCGATCATGAAGCCGCTCGGCCTGATCGAGGTCTGCCGCACCGGCATTGCCGCGATGAACCGTGGCCAGCAGGGCATGTAAGGCACCGTGCAGTGACGTCCAAGACCGCTGGGATCAGAGCATCTCCAGCGGTCTTTTTCTTGCCGGAGGCGGGAAGGCGGCATCCAGCACGGCCCAATCCTCGTCGGTAATGTCGAGCGAGACGGCGTCTCGGTTTTCGGCGGCGCGGGCAGCGCTCGACGTCTTCGGGATAACGATCACGCCGTCACGCTCCAGCAGGAAGGCAAGCGCCACCTGCGCCGGCGTTGCCTGATAAGCCTTGGCGATGCGGATCAGTTCCGGGTGATGCAGGATGCGTCCCTGTTCGATCGGCGAATAGGCCATGAGCGGGATCTGACGCTCCTGACACCAAGGCAGCATTTCGTATTCAACGCCGCGGCGCGACAGGTTGTAGAGAACCTGGTTGGCGGCGACATTGCGCCCCGCGGGAACGGTCAGCAATTCCTCCATGTCATCCATATCGAAGTTGGAGACGCCCCAGGCGCCGATCTTGCCGGATGTCTTTAACGCTTCGAACGCCTCGACGGTGTCCGCGAGGCGATGATCGCCGCGCCAGTGCAGCAGGTAGAGGTCAATACGGTCGGTGCCGAGGCGCGATAGGCTGCGTTCACAGGCTTCGATCGTTCCCTTCCGGCTGGCGTTCCAGGGATAGACCTTGCTGACGAGAAAGACCTCATCCCGTCGCCCTTGGATCGCTTCGCCGACGATCTTCTCCGCGCCACCTTCGGCATACATTTCCGCGGTATCGATGAGCGTCATGCCAAGATCGAGGCCAGTGCGCAGGCTTGCTATTTCCCGCTTCGCCTCGGTGGGATTCTCGCCCATGTTCCACGTGCCCTGACCGAGGGCTGGAACCTCTGCACCGTTCGGAAGTTGGATGGTTGGGATGGCGTCGTCTCGCATGATGTCATTTCCGCTTTCGAAAAAGATTGGACGGCTCCGCAATCTTTCAACCAATCCTGTCACCATGACAATGATTGCGTGGAACGGCGAATTTGGGTCAGTTATGTTGACCTAAATCAATCGAGCCCGCCCAAGCAATCGCGGGCCTCTGGGAGGTCTCATGCCGCTGGATACATTTCTGGCACTTGTTCTGTTTGCCTTTACGACATCGATAACGCCAGGCCCCAACAACATGATGCTCTTCGCATCCGGCGTGAACTTCGGCTTCCGCCGCACCGTTCCGCATATGCTGGGTATCGGAGCAGGGTTCTTCTCGCTGTTGATCGGCGTAGGATTTGGACTTGGAGCGCTGCTGCACACGGTGCCGGCGCTCTATACGACGCTGAAGTTTGCTGGCGGCGCTTATCTTGCCTGGATCGCCTGGACGATCGCGACATCGCGTACACTTAGCGAAGGCAAAAGCGGCGTGAAGCCGATGTCGTTCCTGTCGGCGGCAGCCTTCCAATGGGTCAATCCGAAGGCATGGGTCATGGCCGTAACCGCGATGGCAACCTATACCATCCCGGATATCTATCTTGCGAGTGTCCTGATTGTCGGCTTCGCCTTCGCGCTGGTCAACGTGCCGAGCGTGTCGACCTGGGCAGGGTTCGGCTCGGCGGTGCGCGATTGGCTGTCGGATCCTGTGAGGCTCAAATGGTTCAACATTACCATGGCCGTGTTGTTGGTGCTCAGCCTCTGGCCGATGCTAAAATAGTGTGATCGCCGGTTTATTGAGCATCAGCCACAGGATGCCGATAACTGCGAAGAATGCCGGAAATCCAAAGGCAAACCAGATGCGATAAAGCCGGAAATAGGTTGCGGGCAACTCCGCGCGCGCCACAGCGGCAGCGCGGGCGAGATTTCGCATACGGATCTGAATACCGACGACCGGCAGCCAGAAAAGGCCGGTAAAAACGTAGAGTAGCAATGAGAGGGTGATCCAGCCCTCTGTCAGCTCCCAGCCGATCAGTCGCACCAGCAGATAACCTGTCACCGGCTGGAGAAGTGCGGCTGTCGCCGTAAACAGCGTATCGGCGATGACGACGGTTCCCGCGACATGAGCGATCAGCTTAGGATCCCGCGTCCCGTGTGCGAGCACCATGAAGAAAGCGATGCCGGCGCCCGTACCGAACAGGACAGTCGCGCCGATCACATGTGCCAGCAGCAGCAACTGTTCGAGCATCATCTTTCATCCAAAATAGCGAGGGCGGCCAGCGTCAGCACCAGCGACGGCAGGACTTTGACCAAAGGGCCAAGCGGATCGAGCCACAAGGAAGGTTCGACGATGGTGGCACCGGCAAGATAGGTCAGCGAGACCAACATCATGCCGTGCATAGCTCTGCGGGCGAGTGGCCGGACAAGGACAGCCGCGCCGAGCAGCATATCGATCAGGCAGGTGAGGACGGCCAGCGACACGGCAGGGCCGGCCTGCAGCAGCGGCAGGAAATGCGTGGCGGCACGCCCAATATCAAGCAAGGGCAAAAAACCCGACAGCAGCCAGAATATCGACAGAGTACCGATTATCGGCGGCTTCAGGAGATAGAGCCTGGCAAACCAAAGATCCTGCACGCCGGCCGGGTTCATGCGCAAGATGTCCCGCGCCGACGCTGTAGCAATACCGGGGTCTCTGTCGGCGCTTGGCTGGATGCCTTCCGCCATGACGGTCATGGCCGTGGAGCGCAAGGGCGACCGCCATCCAAGGCGACCGGCAGCGTCTGCGACCCAGGTGGCCGGTGCGGCAGCGACGGCAGGCAGGGATACCACATCTGCGTGCGACAAACCCAGCCATTGCCGGTGGAGGGTAACGAGTTGGGCGAGCGTCAATTGCTCGGTCGATGCAAGATCCGCGTCAGTGCCAGATGGGAGATGTCCCGCCACGGCGCTACTTACCGCCGCCGCGACGTCGTCAAGTGCTACTGTTGCAACCGGACTAGCTGCATGAACTAGCGGGATGCTGAAGGGCAGGGCGGCGAGGGCGCGCAGCAGGGCCGAACCCCCATGGGCGTTGCGGCCGAGGACGAGGGCCGGGCGCAGGATGACATGAGGCAGGCCGCTTGCGGCGAGCGCTTTGTCAGCCTGACGTTTCGTTGCCAGGAACGGCAGGTCGCCGGCAGCGCCGTTCGTCCGTGCGGAAATCTGGACGATGAGAGGGCGCGTTTGCTGTGCGGCGGCGTACAGCGCCAGCATCGCCTTGTGTTGTGTCGCCGCCAGATCGTCGGCAAGGCCGTCCTGCAGAGCGCCCGCGCAATTGACGACGGCGTCATGACCTTCAATGACCGCGCGCCAATCTTCCGCGCGCAGCATTTCTGACAGATCGGCCTCAATCCATCTGATATCCGGCAATTTCAGACGAGCGCGAGATGGGTTGCGTCCGAGGCCAGTCACACTATGCCCGTCAGCCAGCAGGCGGGATGCTGCCGCCGAACCGATAAAGCCTGTCGCACCGAGAATCAGGATGTTCATGGCATCGAACTTAACCGAAAAGTTGCGTCGGCAAGAGGGCCTTGGCGAGACGCGCACGAGAGCCTAAAGATAGCGGCAGATTGGCGGAGGAGGATATCTCGTGCACGACGACGATCACCAGCACGACCACGACCACGACCACCACCACGATAACCGCTATACCGACATGCAGGCGCGGGTGAGGGCGCTTGAGACGGTTCTGACGGAGAAGGGACTGATCGATCCGGCGGCGATAGACGCGATCGTGGAGACCTACGAGACAAAGGTCGGTCCGCGCAACGGAGCGCGCGTCGTTGCCAGGGCGTGGAGTGATCATGAATTTGCCGAGTGGTTGCGGCGTGATGCGACGGCTGCCGTCGCGAGCCTCGGCTATACCGGCCGTCAGGGTGAGCACATGCGTGCGGTGTTCAACACCGCGGATACGCACAATCTCGTCGTCTGCACGCTTTGCTCCTGTTATCCGTGGTCCGTGCTTGGCCTGCCGCCGGTCTGGTACAAGGCCCCCGCCTATCGCTCGCGGGCGGTCATCGATCCGCGGGGCGTGCTGGCTGAGTTCGGCGTGATGTTGCCGGAGAATAAGAAGATCCGCGTTTGGGATTCGACTGCGGAGCTGCGTTATCTGGTCGTTCCCGAGCGACCGGAAGGCACAGAAGGGTGGAGCGAGGAGCAGCTTGCCGATCTCGTCAGCCGCGACGCGATGATCGGGACGGGTCTCGCGGCTGTGGCGGGAGTTGCTCCATGAACGGCCCTCACGACCTTGGCGGTCAGATGGGCTTCGGCCCAGTCGCGCCCGAGAAGAACGAGCCGTATTTCCATGCGGAGTGGGAGAAACGGGCGCTTGGACTTACGCTTTCCAGTGGCGCGTTTGGCGCTTGGAATATCGACGAGAGCCGGCATGCCCGCGAAAACATTCCGCCGGCGAATTATCTTGGCGCGAGCTACTATGAGATCTGGACGCGGGCTCTCGAGGTGCTGCTTGAGCGGCACGGTTTCGTCACCGCCGGAGAGATCGCTGCTGGCCACAAGCAAACGGATGGCGCGACGCCGAAGCGCGTCCTGAGGGCCGACATGGTGGCGGGCGTGCTGGCAAAGGGTGGTCCGTGTGATCGGTCGGTGACAACGCCGCCCCGCTTTGGCGCCGGGGACAGGGTCCGAACCAGGAATTTCAATCCGACCACACATACGCGGCTGCCGCGTTATGCGCGCGCCAAAATCGGCGTTGTGGAGGCGGTGCAGGGCTCCTTCGTGTTTCCGGACGACAACGCCCATGGAAAGGGCGAAAACCCGCAATGGGTCTATACGGTCGTGTTCGATGGCGGCGAGATCTGGGGCGAAGGTGCCGACCCGACGCTCAGCGTGTCGATCGATGCATGGGAGAGCTATCTTGAGCCAGTGTGAAACGCGCTCGCCGCTGGCGCAATCGCCGCAACTGCCGAAATCCTCCGATGGCGAGCCGGTTTTTCCCGAGCCCTGGGCTGCGGAAGCTTTCGCCATGACGGTGCATCTGCACGAGCGCGGCCTGTTTACGTGGAGCGAATGGGCAAAGACCCTGTCCCGGGAGTTGCATCAGCCCGGCCGCGCCGAAGACGGCAGCGACTATTTCGATTGCTGGGTGGCGGCGCTTTCGGCGATCCTTGTCAAACTCGGCGTGGCCGACGCCGACATGATCCTCGATCTGCAGAAGAGCTGGCAGCGGGCGGCGGAGGCAACGCCGCACGGCAAGCCGATCGAGCTTGCCAATGATCCGCTGTACTGAGGATCAGGACGGAAACTGCCTGTAGCATTCCTCCGCGACCTTTCTCAACACATCTCGCGAGACCTCGCCGGTCACGGCATAGCCGAGTTCGCCATCGATCCAGTAGAAGGTTTCGATATTGCCGGACGAGGCGAAGCGGAAGCTGGTAGATCTGTTATCGGCGTTGCGCCCGACGAGGACCGTCAGGCGTTCGCCAGCCTGGTCCTCGTACATGAACATCGCACCGGGACTGCCATCGACGGGCAACAGGCGACCGCCGACCAGCTTGAAGCCGAGCTCCTGCAGGTTCGGAACCTTGAGATCCTGAACAGCTAGCCGCTTGCCGAGCCAGGTCGCCAAATGAGCTTCCTCATTGGCAAAGACCTCGACAGGATGACGGACCTCACCGGCGTAAACCAGGAAGGCGTTGCGGGCTTCGTTGGGAAGCGTTTCGAGTTCCGTCAGTTGCAGATCCGGCTTTTCAAACAGCGTCGGGCCGTAGTGGCCGCTCAACGCGCCAAGGCCGAAAATCGCTATGATCGCGGCCATCGTCGCCAGGCGCTTCGGCCAATTTGCGGGCTGTCTGCGGCCAGTGACGAGCCCTATATCCGTGTCCGTGGATTTTTCATAAGCTGCGAAGAGCGATCGGATATCGGCATTTCGTGCCGTCCATTCCGCCACTCTTGCTGCATCGTCCGGATTGTCACTGAGCCACGCTTCGATGCGCGCGCGTGCCTGATCGGGAAGCTGCCCGTCGGCATAGGCATGAAGATCCGCTTCGGTCACGGTCTGGTTGATCTCGTTCATTTCGGTCTCCGAAGCGTAATGACATTGTCAGCCTTCATGCGCTCTCCTATCCGTTGGCGCGCGCGTGACAGGCGCGACATAACCGTGCCGATCGGGATGTCGAGCGCGGTCGCGACCTCCTGATAGGTATAGCCTTCGATGACGACCAGCATCAGCACCGAGCGGTTTTCCTCCGAAAGGCTGTTTAGCGCGTCCTCCAGCCGCGAGCGTTCGAGGGGATCGGGAGCGGGATCCACCGATACGGTATCCTCAGCGTCGTTGAGTTCCACGAACGGCGCGCGATCCGTCTGGCGGCGGCCGTTGCGATAGAGATTTGTCATGATCGTCAACACCCAGCCGCGCAAGTTCAGCCCCCGCCACTGTCCGCGGCGGGCCAGGACCTTCTCGACGCAGTCCTGCAGCAAATCCTCCCCGTCCGCGTCGGAGCGGGTGAGGCTGCGGGAATAGCGTCTCAGCGAGGGAAGGAGGGCCAGGATCTGGCCCTCGAAGGTATCTTGCCCTGGTGTCTTCAAATCGGTTCGCTCACGGCTTGACGAGATCCCAGTTGCCGCCGACGCCGTCACCGGTGATATCGCCCATCTTCTTGTCCTTCACCCAGAAATAGAGCGGCATGCCGTCCTTGGCCCACTGCTTGCTGCCGTCCTTCCGTTCGACAATCGAATATGCACCCTCTGGCTTCGCATCGCTAGCGGCCTTCAGCGGCGGCCAGTTCTTGGCGCAATCGTCGTAGCAATTGGAAACGCCCATTTTGTCCTTCTTGAACGTGTAGAGAGTCATGCCGTTTTCGCCGGCAAGAACCTCGCCCTTGCTGGATTTCACCGCCTTGACGGGCGGGGCCGCAAATGCGGACGTTGCGACGGCGGATGCAATGGCAAATGCGATCAGCATCTTCGCGGATTTCATGGGTTCTCTCCTCACGTGTTGGCACGCTTGATTGCGTTGCCAGACATGAGACACCATCGGCGTCGGTTTTATTCCATTGTGATCGCCCGCTCGCCCAGATTTTCAGGGTTGCCTATGTCAGGCGAATCCTGCCAAGTCGATCCACGATGCAATTTGCTCCGCAACAAGATGAAGCCCTCAAGGCCGTTTCCAAATGGCTGAAAGAAGGGCGGTCGCCGCTTTTCCGCCTGTTCGGCTATGCCGGTACGGGCAAGACGACGCTTGCGCGGCATTTCGCGGAGCATGTGGACGGTGATGTGCTGTTTGCCGCGTTTACGGGCAAGGCGGCTCAGGTGCTGCGATCGCGCGGCGCCAGCAACGCAAAGACGATCCATTCGCTGATCTATCGCCCGCGCGGCGAGGAGGCAGTCGAGGACGAGGAAACGGGCAAGACCTCCATCGCGCCGATGTTCTCCATCAACCGGCAGAGCCCGGTTGCCAAGGCTGCGCTTATTGTGGTTGACGAGTGCTCGATGGTGGACGAGGCGCTGGGCCGGGACCTGATGAGCTTTGGAACGCCGATTCTGGTGCTCGGCGATCCCGGCCAGCTGCCTCCCGTTTCCGGCGGCGGCTTCTTCACCAATCAGGAGCCGGACTATCTGCTGACGGACATTCACCGCCAGGCTCGCGACAATCCGATCATCCAGCTCGCAATGCAGGTTCGTGAGGGCAACGAAGTCAGCTACGGCGATTATGGCACCGCGCAGGTCATCTCCAAGGGCGAGGTGAACCAGTCGCTGGTACTCGATGCCGATCAGGTGCTCGTCGGCACCAACCGCACGCGACGCCGATACAATCAGCGGCTTCGCGAGCTGAAGGGTTTTACGGCCGAGTATCCGCAAACGGGCGACAAGCTCGTCTGCCTGCGCAACGATCCGGCAAAGGGCTTGCTCAACGGCTCGCTCTGGCAGGTGATGACATCGTCCAGGGAGACGACGAAGCCCGGCATCAACCTGTTGATCCGGCCTGAAGACGACGACATGGATCGCGGCGCAGCGAAGATCAAGCTGCTGAAGCAGGCTTTCGAGGATGTCGAGGGTGAGATTCCCTGGAACACGCGCAAGCGCTATGACGAATTCGACTACGGCTACGCGCTGACGGTTCACAAAGCGCAGGGCTCGCAGTGGAACAACGTCGTGCTGTTCGATGAAAGCTGGGCATTCCGCGATACACGCGAACGGTGGCTCTACACGGCTATCACGCGCGCAGCAGAAACCTTGACGATCGTGCGTTAGGCAATTTTCCTGAGCGTCAGACTTGGACGACGCCGAGCATGACGGCCTTGGCTATGGCTTGAAAGCGATTGTTGGCGTGGAATTTCTGGATGATGCCGGCTTCAAGTGATCGTGCAGTGTCATCTCGAAGGTCGAGGGTGCGTGCAATGCGCTGCGTGGAAAGCCCTGCCGCCATCAGTGCGAGACACCGCAACTCCTGATCCGTGAGTGCCGATCCGCTTTGATTGTCGTTGAGGGGTTGATCCTCGGTCGCCTCGCGATCGAGCAAATCGCTCACCTGCTGCATCTGTCGATGCAATGTGGACATTTCCGCGCTGAGTTCGCGTTTGCGGGTCACGAGCGCATCGCGAAACAGAGCCTCGGCAGCCTCCTGCGAGTCGGCCTCGATGAGGTCAGTCATCAGATCCTGGATCACGGCAACCGCCATGCCGGCCTCGCGGCAAGCGTTGATGACGGCCATGCGCATAACGTCGCCCGGCTCATAAACGCGCATCAGGCCAATTCGGCTGGCCGAAATCAGCCCTTTCTCCTCATAGAAATGCAGGGTTCGATGGGTCACGCCGAAGGCATTGGCCATGTCGGCGATCGGTACTCTTCCGCGGGGCAAGTCGGCGGGGAGAGCCGCTGACGGGAGGAAACGGTGCCGCGGTCGCGTTTGTGTCGCTAGGTCTGAGGTGAACCCCTGCTTGTAACCTTCTGCCATGGTCCCTCCCATTGTGCTCATTGTGCGTCTGCAAATTGCAAAAGGGTGCGGTTGAGTGGGGTTCCCTCTTATCGTTCCTGTTCAGGCATAGAAGCAACTGGCGGTGTTCTCTTCGATATTGTGAGCTTACGTTACCCGTGATTGACGTATTTTGTTAGTATCAAAATTAGTGACTTTTAATTTGCAGGGCAATCCAGACAGAAAGTTGCACCAGGTGAAGGCGATTCTCGTGAGGAATCAGCGTTGGAGAAACGCTTGATCGTCTAAAGTGCGAGGACCGAACCATATGTACTTTCAGTGTCGCGCTGACGGGTGAAACACTCGCGTCATCACAGATTCACATGCATTCATGTACGAATCTCGTTGGCCCATACCGACTCATTGGCCTAGAAACGATCATCCTTCGCTTCATTTGGAATCCTGCCATGCCGACCACGCTTTCCGTCAATCTCAATGCCGTCGCGATGCTGCGCAACCGCCGCGATCTGCCGTGGCCAAGTGTCGAAGGGCTGGGGCGGATCGCGCTGCAATCCGGCGCCAGCGGACTGACCGTGCATCCGCGGCCTGACCAGCGGCACATCCGTTTCTCCGACCTGCCTGTCATCCGAAACCTGATCGATGATGAGTTTCCTGCTGCCGAGTTCAACATCGAAGGCTATCCGACCGATGAGTTCCTCGAACTTTGTGTCGGCGCCGCGCCTGAGCAGGTCACGCTGGTTCCTGACGATCCCTCACAGGCAACCTCGGATCATGGCTGGGACTTCCGCAAGCACCGCGACTTCCTGACAGACGTCATCGCGCGGCTGAAGAAGATGGGAACGCGCGTATCGCTGTTCGCCGACGGCGATGGGGACGCCGAGGCCGTTGCTATCGCCAAGGCGGTCGGCGCTGACCGGATCGAACTTTATACGGGTCCTTATGGCGGGTGCTACGACGCGCCCGAACGGGCAGGGCCAATCCTTGAGGCGCTCGGCAAGACAGCGGATGCGGCGCTGGCAATCGGCCTGGGTGTCAATGCGGGGCACGATCTGACGGTTGCGAATTTGCCGCCGCTTGTAAAGCGTATTCCCAAACTTGCTGAGGTGTCCATCGGTCATGGATTGACGGCGGACGCGCTAGAATTCGGCATGGCGGAAACCGTTCGGCGGTTCTGCCGGGCGTGCGGTCAGAAGATCTAAGACCGCGAATAGGCGAAGGCCCGCTCCGGTGGTGCGAAGCGGACCTCCTTGACCGACTCAGGCAATGAGGGCGGACTTGTGCGCGATGAAGAAGTCCTTGAGTGTCTCAGGCTTCTTGCCGGTCAGTTTCTCATAATCGGCTGTTACCAGATCGAAGTTGCCCGCGCGGATGTTGGCATCGGCGGAGACCAGCATGTCGGCGACGAAATCGGGAAGACCCGCGCCGCGCATACCCTGGCCAAGCTGCTCATCCGTGACGCTAACAGCCTTCAACGGCTTTCCCACCGCATCGGTGACGGTCGCTGCGATCTGGTTTGCTGTCAGAGACTCCGCTCCGGTCAGCGTATAGGTCGCATTTTCCTTCGTCCCTGAGGCAAGAGCTGCTGCGATCGCCCGTGCGCAGTCTTCGCGAGAGATATTCGAAATCTTGCCTTCGCCGCTGCCCGTGTACCAGCTTCCCGACTGGAGATTGTGCGGCATGCCATGGAGATAGTTGTCCATGTACCAGGCATTGCGGATGATGGTGTAGGGGATGCCCGTCGCCTTGATGGCATTCTCGGTGCCGAGGTGGTCCGGTGCGAAAGTGATCAGCGATTTGTCCGGCGAGGGCATCGACGTGTAGGCGATGTGTTTCACGCCGGCCTTCACGGCCGCATCCACTGCTGCCTCGTGCTGCTTGAGACGTTGGCCGGGGACGGCAAGTGCATCGGTGCTGATGATCAGCAACCGATCGACGCCCTTGAAGGCGGCTTCTAGCGAGGCGGCATCGTCAAAGTCCGCCTGGCGGGTGACCACGCCCTTGGCGGCGAGATCTGCGAGCTTGGCGGGGTCGCGCGTTGCGGCGATGATGTTTGCAGCAGGAACCTTCTCGGTCTCGAGCAGGTGATGGATGACCCTCTGGCCAAGCTGGCCGGCGGCGCCGGTGATGAGAATGGTCTCGCTCATGTCTTTCCTCTAGGTTCGTTACTGGTCTCAAAAAGAGAGTAGCTCTAGAATAGGAATTGACTGCGAGCTGTAAAGAAGGCAGTTTTTTCGCTCTACGTTACCAAAAGGGAACCAAGGATGAGCGGCTCCGTCGTCAACCTGAAGAACAAGGCACCCGGCATTCGTCGAGACGTCGATCTCAGCAAGCTCGACTTCAGCAATTGCCCGGTCAGGGACATGATGCAGCAGATCGGCGGCAAATGGTCGACGCTGATGCTCGAGGCGCTGTCGCAACGTCCATACCGATTCGGCGAGTTGCGGCGGATGATCCCTGACATCTCGCAGCGCATGCTGACGCAGACGCTAAGAGATCTGCAGCGTGACGGCTATATCGAGCGGGAGGTGTTTCCGACCAAGCCGCCGAGTGTCGAGTATCGCATGACCGATCTTGGCCGCTCGCTCTACAGTACTCTCGCACTGCTGCTGAACTGGGCGGAAGAAAACCATAGCGCAGTTCGCGCCGCCCGGCTCAGGTTCGACTCAGGCAACGTCTGAGACTATCTGCGTGCCGCGGCCTTCCGTCAGGAAGAGAAGGAACGCGAAGGCCGGGAAACAGAAGCCGATCCAGGCAGTCATCGTCCAACCACCGGTGGCGTAAGCCCAGCCGCCCACGGCCGATCCGATCGCTCCACCGGCAAAGAATGTCGCCATGTAGAGACCGTTCAGACGGCTGCGATGCTCGGCGCTGATCGCGTAGATTGCACGCTGTCCGCAGACAAGATTGGTCGTTACGCCGAAATCGAGAAGGATTGCCGCCGCCGTCAGCAACAGCAGCGCCGTCAGCGAACCGTCCGTCGCGAAGTGGCTGATGAGAAAGGCCGACATTCCAAGCAACATCGCCAGCGTGGAGGCAGCCTTGGTCAGGCCGCGGTCGGCCAGGCGTCCGGCGATCGGCGAAGCGATGGCACCGGCAGCACCGGCCAGCGCGAACAAGGCAATGCCGTTCTGCGTCAGCCCGAATTCAGGGCCGGCCAGAAGCAGAGGCGTGGTGGTCCAGAACAGGCTGAAAGCACCAAACATGCCGGCTTGGTAGAGTGCGCGACGCTGCAGAACGCGCGAATGGAGGGCGAGATCTGCCATAGAGGCAAGCAGCTTGCCATAGCTCAGCTTGGTGTGAGGAACACGCACTGGCAGCTTAGCCCTCAAAATGACGACGAGCACGATCATCAAGGCAGCGGTGACGAAGTAGACCATGTGCCAGGAAGTCGCCTCGGCAAGGAAGCTGGCGAAGGGGCGTGCCAGCATGATGCCACAGAGCAGCCCGCTCATGACGTTGCCGACGACGCGGCCACGGCTTGCGTCCGGCGCCATGTGGGCGGCAAAGGGAACGAGCACCTGGACGGCGACCGAGGCGAGGCCGATGCACAACGAGGCGAGGAGAAACATCGCGGGCGTTGACGATAAGGCGGCTCCGACCAAAGCGACAGCTGAGGTGGTGATGAGTGTCAGCACAAGTCTGCGATTTTCCAGCAGATCGCCGAGTGGGACGATCAAGAGCAGTCCGAGACCGTAGCCGATCTGCGTCAGGGTGACGATCAGGCCGGTTGCCGCCGGCGTAAAGCCGAGGGATGTGCTGATTGGCCCGGCGAGCGGCTGGCCGTAATAGAGATTGGCGGCAACCAGCCCACATGCGGCGGCGAAAAGAAACGTCATCAACGGCGAGATCGTCTGTGGCGCGACGGTTTCCCGCGTGGTGGTCGAAAGGCTCATAGTAGGCTCCGGTGGGACTATCGGATGATTAAAAAAGGTTGCGCGTTTAGGCAGGTCGATCGCAACCCGATTCACGCAAGAAGCTTCATTGCAGTCTCGGCGACAGCGACCATGTCTTCTTCGCTTCGTCCCGTTTTGCCGACCACTCGCATTCCCTTGGTGACGCAAAGGAGGGTACGGGCGGTGGCCGCGACGTCAATTTCGGCTGCGATCGAGCCGTCGCTTTGGCCGAGGCGGAGGAGATCGGTGATCAGTTTTTCGTTGGCTGTAAAAGCCGCTGCGACACGCTCGGCGGCTTCCTCGTCGAAAAGCGCAAGGTCGTTCGCACTGCTAACGACGAGGCAGCCGCAACGACCGGAGGCGCCATGTGACGAGAGCGCATAATGGGCCAGGACCTCGCGGATTTTCTCGCGGCCGGTTCCAACCTTCGCCATGCGGGCATCCAGCAGGCCGCGACGCACGGTGCGATATCGGTCGAAGCCTGCGAGGAATATGCCGCGCTTGTCCTTGAAAGCCTTGTAGACGCTGCCGGAGGCAAGGCCCATGGCCTCGGTGAGCTCGCTGATCGACGCGGCATGATAGCCGCGCTCGGCAAACACCTGCAGCGCCTTGTCGAGCGCTGCATCGCGATCGAACTCGCGCGGCCTGCCGCGTGTCCGGGTCGTTTCAGAAAGGGTCGCCATGGTCATGGCTGACTAATTAGGAAATGATCGTTTCCAAATCAAGTGAAACTTTTGCGACGCAGCAAATCAGAGATCAAGAACCCAGGTCTGCCCGTTTTCCTCCGGCCCGAACATCCGGTGTCTTTCTTCGGAGACAAGGCGAAAGCCGGCCTTCAAGTAAATGCCGCGCGCAGCGTGCAGGATGTCGTTCGTCCAGAGCGTTATCTGTCGATATTTCTTTGTTCTGGCAAAGCGGATGCATTCGTCGACCAGCATCTTGCCGAGCCCGAGGCCGCGTGCCGCTTTGTCGACATAGAGCAGACGAAGCTTCGCAACGCCGTCGCCGCCATTGGTCACGAGAATGGAGCCGACGTTGATGCCACCACGCTCGGCAATCCAGCAATACTCCGTCGACGGATCAAAATTCGCCAGGAACTTGCCGGCGACCTCTGCAACAAGGCCCTCGAAGCGCATGTCCCAGCCGTATTCCTCGGTATAGGCCTTCCCCTGGCTCTGAACGATCCAGCCGATATCTCCGGGCCGGTGGGCGCGGATGACCAATGGAGGAGGTGAGGCGTCCGGATCGAGTAGCGAGCGGATAGCTGTCATTGCCGTTACAACGCTTTGCGGCTCGCCCTCGGCGAGGTTGCCGAAGCGCTCCGCGATCTGAGCATTTGAGCGCCTGCCAAGTTCCTCGAACTGATCGTGTCCCTTGGTGGTGACCATAATGATCTGACTGCGCAGATCGCTGGGATCGGGCTTTGTTTCGATCAGTCCGTCGGCTCGGAAGCGCTTGAGGATGCGACTAAGATAGGCGGGGTCGAGGTGCAGGTCGCGGGCAAGAGTGACCGCGCTTATACCGTTGCGAGAGCCGACCTCGAAGAGGACACGCGCGTCGGTGAGCGTGAACTCCGTATCAAGATAGGCCCGGTTCAAGACGCCGAGAAAGTTCGTATAGAAGCGATTGAAGTCGCGGGCGACGTCGATCAAGCCAGAGTCGGACATGGACAAAACCTCCTGATAGGAGATTTTGTCCTGCAATTAATTGACTGAGTCAACTAATTTGTAACTCAGGCGGCGACGATCTCTTCGACCGCTTCGTCGCCAAGCGCGAACTCGACAGCTGCCCTGGCATGGATCTCAGTCGTGTCGAAGCCGGGCAGGGGCAGATGCTTCGGGTCGAGGATGAGGCAGATTTCCGTGCAGCCGAGAATAATGCTGTCGGCGCCCTTGGCCCGCTCGCGCTCGATAATCTGCATGAGCTTGTCACGCGAACTGTCGAGCACCTTTCCGGCGCAGAGCTCATTGAAGATGATGTCATGAACGGATGTCCGGTCGGCGGCTTCGGGAACGACGACGTCGACGCCAAGGCTCTTCATGCGATCGGCATAGAAACCATGCTCCATCGTGTATCGCGTGGCGAGCAGCAGCGGGCGCTTGCGTCCGGCGGCCTTCAAGGACTTCGCGGTCTCGTCGATGATGTGGATCAGGGGAACGGAGATGCGCGAGGCGACCTGGTCGGCGATGAGATGCATGGTGTTCGTGCAGATGAGCATGCAGCGCGCGCCGGCAATCTGCAGATGCAGGGCGACGTCGCCGAGCCGGTTGGCAGCGGCGTCCCAGTCGCCCGCCCTTTGCATGGCGACGATCTCATCGAAATTGACGGAGTGCATCAGGAGGTCGGCCGAGGCGAGCCCACCGAGGCGCTCGCGCACCATTTCATTGATCAAGCGATAGTAGACCGCCGAGCTTTCGAAGCTCATCCCGCCAATCAGTCCGATTGTCTGCATTATTGTTATGCTCCCGTCTGGAATTTCCTATTGGCGAAATCATGCATCGATCATCGCGCAAATGGTTTGCTTTGTTTGTATCAAGTTCTCCGTTGGCGCTGTATTTTTGCGCCAAATTTCAGTATCGTGCGAAATCAAATCATGACTCTGGGAAGACTCGATGCTGGATGATCGCGACCGCCGAATCCTCGAACTCTTGCAAGCCGATGCGGGCATTTCGGTGACGGATCTCGCAGAGAAGGTCGCGTTATCGGTCTCGGCCTGTTCTCGGCGCATCCAGCGGCTGGAGGAGAGCGGTCACATTGCGCGGCGGATCGTGGTGCTTGACCGTGAGAAGATGGGTGTCCCGACGACGGTGTTTGCGCTGATCAAGACGGCGCACCACACCGACGAATGGATCGAAGCATTTCGTCGGGCGATCAGCGCCATTCCCGAGATCGTCGAGGCGCATCGGCTTACCGGGAACCACGACTACATTCTCAAGATCGTGCTGCCACGCGTCGAGCACTACGATGTGATCTACAAGCAGATCGTTCGCAAGATCGAACTCTTCGACGTGTCCGCATCCATCTCGATGGAGTTGCTGAAAAGCGGGACATCGATTCCGGTTGCTTACGCAGACTGAGTTGTCTCCACTCTCTGAATTCGACCTCCGCGACAACCGCTGGACGCAGGCGAGCTATACCCAAAGAGAGGTTGAAAGCCGCGGGCAATCGACGACATTTGCGGTAGCGCAATGGCACGGAAAGGCAAGTCATGAGCGAGCACCACGTTGTCGTTGTCGGTGGCGGTTTCGGCGGACTGCAGTTGGCAAACGATTTGAAGGGAGCGGGCGTCCGCATCACCCTGGTCGACCGTCGCAATCATCACCTGTTCCAACCGCTACTTTACCAGGTGGCGACGACAATCCTTTCGACCTCGGATATCGCCTGGCCCATTCGCCACCTCTATAGCGACCGGCCGGACGTTACGACGCTGCTTGGCGAGGTCGTTGGTATCGATACTGCCGCAAAGGAAGTTGCCTTACGCAGCGGCATGACTCTGCGTTATGACAGCCTTGTTCTAGCGACGGGAGCAACGCACGCATACTTCGGGCGAGACGATTGGGAGCCGGTTGCGCCAGGGCTGAAGACGCTGGAGGATGCCACGACGATCCGACGACGGGTTTTGCTCGCATTCGAACGGGCGGAGACCGAAACCGATCCCGCTATCCGTGACGCGCTTCTGACTTTCACGATTGTCGGTGCAGGGCCGACCGGTGTCGAGCTCGCCGGGATCATTGTCGAGCTTGCGCGCAATGCCTTGCCGCGCGAATTCCGCAATATTGATACGCGCAAGACACGGGTCGTGCTCGTCGAGGCGGGGCCGCGCGTACTTCCTACCTTTGCCGAAGAGCTTTCGGCCTATGCCGGCAAGGCGCTTGAAGAACTCGGTGTCGAACTGCATATCGGCGAGCGCGTCCTGGAGTGCACGGCAGCAGGCGTCGAGACAAGCGAAGGGATCATCCCAAGCCGCACGATCGTCTGGGCTGCAGGCATACAGGCGTCGCCCGCTGCCAAGTGGCTCGATGTGCCGGCAGATCGGGCGGGGCGCGTCATCGTCGAGAAGGATCTGACTGCGCCGGGGTTTCCGGATGTCTTTGTCGTCGGCGACACGGCCTCTGTCATTCAGGAGAGCGGCGCCCCGGTTCCAGGGATCGCGCCGGCCGCCAAGCAACAGGGTGCCTATGCCGCAAAGGTGATCCGCGCGCGCCTAGCGGCAAAACCGGCGCCCGCTCCGTTTCGCTATAGACATCAGGGCAGTCTTGCGACGATCGGCCAGAGCGCCGCGATCATCGATTTCGGTCGCATCAAACTGAAAGGCTGGATCGCCTGGTGGATATGGGGCATCGCCCACATCTACTTCCTGATCGGGACGCGTTCGCGCTTTGCTGTGGCCTGGAGCTGGCTCTGGATCTACCTGAGCGGTCAGCACAGCGCGCGGCTCATCACTCAAAAGGAAACAATGCGCGACGACGATCGCACATAACAAAAAGGGCGGCTCAAGGCCGCCCTTTGCGTTTGTCAGGCAGCCAGCGAGGCGATGTCGATGACGAAGCGATAGCGAACATCGCTCTTCAGAACGCGTTCGTAGGCTTCGTTGACCTGCTGGATGTTGATCTTCTCGATCTCGGAGACGATGTTGTGCTCGCCGCAGAAGTCCAGCATTTCCTGGGTTTCCTTGATCGAGCCGATCATCGAGCCGGAAATGCTCTTGCGACCGGGGATCAGCGAGAAGGCAGCGACCGGGATCGGGTTTTCCGGCGCGCCGACCACGACGAAGGCGCCATCGACCTTGATCAGGCCGAGATAGGCATTCCAGTCGATTTCGGCGCTAACAGTGCAGATCACAAGATCGAAGGCGCCGGCAAGTTTTTCGAAGGTCGCCGGGTCGTTGGTGGCGTAATATTCCTTGGCGCCGAGCTTCAGGCCGTCTTCCTTCTTGGAAAGGCTCTGGGAGAGGACGGTGATATCCGCGCCCATGGCGGCGCCGAGCTTGACGCCCATGTGGCCAAGGCCGCCCATGCCGACGATCGCGACCTTCTTGCCGGGGCCAGCATTCCAGTGGCGAAGTGGCGAATAGAGCGTGATGCCGGCGCAAAGCAGCGGGGCGGAAGCGTCAAGCGGAAGGTTGTCCGGAATGGACATCACGTAGCCTTCCTTGACGACGATCGAGTCTGAATAGCCGCCCTGGGTAGGCGTCTTGCCGTCGGCCTCGACGCTGTTATAGGTGCCGACCAGGCCCGGCATATACTGCTCGCGGTCGACGTCGCGGGTTGCGCAGCCAACGCAGCTGTCGACGAAGCAGCCGACACCGACGCGGTCGCCGACCTTGAACTTGGTCACGGCAGAGCCGACAGCCGAGACGATACCAGCGATTTCGTGACCCGGGACGATCGGGTAGACCGCATTCTTCCACTCGTTGCGAACGGTGTGGATGTCCGAATGGCAGATGCCGGCGAACTTGATGTCGATCACGACATCGTCAGGATTGGGGTCGCGACGCTCGAAGGTGAAGGGTGTTAGCGGCTTCGACGCGTCGGTGGCAGCATAGCCTTTTGCAATAGGCATCCGGGACTTCCTTTGGTTGCTGGGCGGATGGCCGAAAATGCATCGGAACGTCTCAGGTGCGGTAGAGCGATCCTCCGAGCTTTTTGCACGATCCTGCAAAATTGAGGGGATGGGCTATTCTCGGGGGCTCGAACCTATCCTAGATAGTGCACATCCCGCCGGCGCTGCAGATAAGGGTTTCTTTCGCATGACCTTGCCGTTCAATCCCTATCAGGAGATCGCTTCGATTGCCGCTCGATATGCCGGCGACGAGGGCGAAGTCCGCACCGCCATCGAGAGCCTGGGGATCAGCCGCCGGCATTCGCCGAGCGCGCCGTGCCACGGCAGCTACCGGCCTTGTATTGCCTTGGTTATCCAGGGCTCCAAGAGCCTTCGTCTCGGAACCGACGTCATCAATTATGGCGCCGGCGATTACCTTCTGACCTCGCTCGATCTGCCTGTCATCTGGCGCGTGGTCGAGGCCAGCGTGGAGGTTCCGCACTTCTGTCTGACGCTCGCCATCAACAGCGAAAAGGTTCTTGAGTTGCTGAGTCGTGCCGATATGCCACGGCCGACCATGCCGGGACGGGGCCGCGGGATCGCAGTCAATGTCGCGACGCCGGAGCTTCTGGATGCAACGGTGCGGCTGCTGCGCTTGCTCGATAGTCCGAAGGATATCGCAGCGATGGCGCCGCTGATCGAACAGGAAATCCTCTATCGCGTGCTCACGGGCCCAGATGGCGGCCGGCTGATCAGCATCGCGGTCGCGGATAGTCACGGCAATCGTATCGCACGAGCCATTGCCTGGCTCCGCCAGAACTTCGCGCGCCCACTGCGCATCGAGGATCTCGCCGAGCAGGTCAATATGAGCGTGTCGTCCTTCCATCATCATTTCAAGTCGATCACGGCAATGACGCCGGTGCAGTACCAGAAGCAGCTGCGGCTACACGAGGCACGCCGTCTGATGCTGGTCGAGCGTCTTGATGCCGGCACCGCCGGGCATCGGGTCGGCTATCAAAGTCCGTCGCAGTTCAGCCGCGAATACAGCCGAGTTTACGGTCTGTCTCCCCTACGAGACGTCGAGGCAGCGCGTGAACCGGTTGATGGTGCTTGAGTTTGTGTGAGCGAGTTGCCTGAGCTTGGCGCAGGCATAGATTCGGCAGTGCGCTGCAGCATGAATTTTTCCCTTGATGCCGCTTGACGCGCATCGAGCTTTGCAGCATAAAGCATGCGAACCGTACCGTACGGTACTTGTCGGGAGTGAGGCCGTGTCCGTCGATAATTTGGAGCCCAGCGAGTTTTCGCCGCGCCAAAACGCCGTTCTAGAGCAGGCGTTGCGGCTGCTCGTCGATGGCGGCGAGAAGGCGCTGACGACATCGGGCGTTGCCCGCGCCGCGAATTGCTCCAAGGAAAGCCTCTACAAGTGGTTCGGCGACCGCGACGGACTGCTGTCTGCCATGATCGCTTACCAGGCCAGCAAGGTGCGCACGTTCGAGCGTAACGGCGAGCGACTGACGTCGGCCAGCCTGCACGACCACCTTGTCATCTTCTCGAAGGATCTGCTTGAGGTTCTCGCCGGCGACGTCTCTCTGGCGCTCAACCGTCTTGCGATCGGCCAGTCGCATCGCGACGGCTCCAAGCTCGGCAAGCTGCTTCTGGAGCGTGGTCGCCGCCAGATCGATCGCCGCGCCATGGGGCTGATCGATTCCGGCAAGCGCGCCGGTCTGCTGCGCTTCCATGATGCCGACGAGGCATATCACACGCTTTATGGCCTGATTGTTTCCGACCTGCATGTTCGCATGCTGCTCGGCGAGCCGGGTCTCAAGGATACTGCGCGTCAGGCGGAGAGGGCGGTTTCCGCCTTCCTGCGCCTCTACGGCACGGAAAAGGTTTTGGCGGAGATGCCGCTCGTCGGCTGACACCACTCTTACAACAGTCACAGGACAAGCAAAGGGAAGGAAAGAACAATGCGCGTCTATTACGATCGTGATGCAGATCTCAACCTCATCAAGTCGAAGAACGTCGTCATCGTCGGCTACGGTTCCCAGGGTCGCGCACACGCCCTGAACCTCAAGGACAGCGGCCATGCCAACGTTGCGATCGCTCTCAAGGCCGGTTCGGCAACCATCAAGAAGGCAGAGGCTGACGGCTTCAAGGTCATGACCGTTGCCGACGCTGCCAAGTGGGGCGACCTGATCATGATGGCGACCCCGGACGAGCTGCAGGCCGATATCTACAAGAGCGAAATTGCAGCCAACATCCGTGACGGCGTTGCGATCGCTTTTGCGCACGGCCTCAACGTTCACTTCGGCCTGATCGAGCCGAAGGCTTCGCTCGACGTCGTCATGATCGCGCCGAAGGGCCCCGGCCACACGGTTCGCGGCGAATATCAGAAGGGCGGCGGTGTTCCCTGCCTCGTTGCCGTTCACCAGAACGCTTCCGGCAATGCGCTTGAACTGGCTCTCTCCTACGCCTGCGGCGTCGGCGGTGGTCGTTCGGGCATCATCGAAACCAACTTCCGCGAAGAGTGCGAAACCGACCTCTTCGGCGAACAGGTCGTTCTCTGCGGCGGTCTCGTCGAGCTCATCCGCGCTGGTTTCGAAACCCTGGTCGAAGCCGGTTATGCGCCGGAAATGGCCTACTTCGAGTGCCTGCACGAAGTGAAGCTGATCGTCGACCTGATCTATGAAGGCGGCATCGCCAACATGAACTACTCGATCTCCAACACGGCCGAGTGGGGCGAATACGTCACCGGCCCGCGCATCATCACGGCTGAAACCAAGGCTGAAATGAAGCGCGTCCTGCACGACATCCAGACGGGCAAATTCACGTCCGACTGGATGCAGGAGTACAAGGCAGGCGGTTCGCGCTTCAAGGGCATCCGCCGCATGAACGACAGCCACCAGATCGAAGAAGTCGGCGCCAAGCTTCGCGGCATGATGCCGTGGATCGGCAAGAACAAGCTGGTCGACAAGTCCGTCAACTAGGCGGTTTCAGACTGCTGTCTTAACAGGGCCGGGGCGAAAGCTCCGGCCTTTATTTTTGCGCCCGCACCGCAAGCCAGCGGGTCGGCTTTCCGTCGTAGCCGGTGCCGTCGCCTTCGCTGATGACAATGTTGTGCCAGATGCCATTGCTCAGCATTTCCGACAGAAGCTCCGCCGATGGGTAATTATAGTATCGACCGAAGCCGTCGTGCCCCTCAGCCTCGCCTGCCTTGAAGGTGGCATGGAAGGTGCCGCCGGGCCGCAGCGCGGTGCGGATCCGTTCCAGCACCTCGGGAAGGGCGGCTCGCGGGACATGCAACAGGCTGGCCTCGGCCCAGACGCCGTCGAAGGCTTCCTCCTCGTCCAAATCCTCGAAGCGCAGGACCGCAACAGGATGTCCGAGAAGCGTCTCTGCCTGCTTTGCGACTGCCGCCGATCCGTCTGTCGGCGTTACGTCGAAGCCCTTCGACAGCATGTAGGCACTGTCCTGACCGCCACCGCACCCCAAATCCAGGACGGCTGCGCCCGGAGGCAACAGCGAGAGAAAGGCATCCAGCCGTCGAATCGGCAAAATGCGCTCGCGCGAGGCGTAGCTGGCCGCGTTGTCGTCGTAGAATGAAGATGTACTCTTGTCTGCCATGATCGTTCGCCCGATGAGTCAAGGCCGGAGTTACACGCACAATGCCGCCGCCTTTGAGGCGGCGGATATTTTCTCGATGAAGAAATAGCGAACTAGATGGAGCGGCGCCCGCTGACGGCGTGGTAGAGCCAGAGAACCACAACGGCACCGATGACGGCGACGACAAGGCTGTAGATATTGAAGCCCGTCACGCCCGACGCACCGAAGAAACTGAAGATGACGCCGCCGACGATTGCACCGACGACGCCAAGGACGATGTCCATTAGCATGCCCGCGCCTGACTTGTTGACGATCTTACTGCCGATGAATCCTGCGATCAGTCCAAGGATAATCCAACCGATTACTGACATCTGCCATTCCCCTCCTTGATTGGTTGAATATTCAGACCATCTTCCCGTTTAAGCTAAATAGCTCGTCGGGGAATTCAAGGTTCGCGAGAGCCTTATGCTTTCATTCTACAGTTGTTGTTCCGTGGAATGAAGAAACCAAAAGGAGGATGGCATGGGTATCTTTGACGACGCCGTTCCAGGTGGAAATATATCAAAGCCGATCATGATTGCTCTTGGCGCGTTGTTAGTGGGAAAGCTTCTCGGTGGTGCGGGCAGCCAGACCGATCCAGCCGCCCAGCAGGCCAATCCGCAGGCTGGTCCACAGACCGGTAACGGCGGGCTTTTGGGTGGGCTCGGCGGTCTGGGTGGCCTTCTCGGCAAGCTGACCGAAGCCGGGCAGGGCGATACGGTGGATTCCTGGGTCCAGCCCGGGCAGAACAAGCCGATCGCGCCGGGCAGCCTCAATGAAGCGCTGGGCTCCAAGACGATTAGCGATCTCGCACGTCAGGCGGGAATCAGCGAGCAGGAGTTGCTGAACCAATTGTCGAGCGTCCTACCTGGGGTGGTCGACAAGCTCACGCCGCGAGGCCAGCTGCCGACACAAGAGCAGATCGCATCGCTTTTCCGCCAGTGACCCGATGCTTACGGGGAAGCCCCGCTCCCCTCGGGAGCGGGGCTTCCCCGGCGTTTTTTCCGGTCGCTGTCTCTGATTTTTTGGACTAAAAGGCGCCCAGACTTGTCACCGTGACAAACAAATAGGTCAGTAATGTTGACTTATCATTTGTTGCGTGGTTCTGTCGCCTAAAGACAAAAAATTACGAGGAAATGCCCATGTTGAATTGGGAAAGCATATTCGCGACGCGTTCTTCACGTATGCGCGCATCGGAGATTCGCGAGCTTCTTAAGCTTCTTGACCGCCCTGATATCATTTCCTTTGCTGGCGGCATCCCGGATCCGGCACTTTTCCCCGATCAGGAATTCAAGGCCGCTTACGCCGATATCTTCAACAGCTCCGCCGTAAACTCGGCGCTGCAGTATTCCGTCAGCGAAGGCTACAAGCCGCTTCGCGAATGGCTGATCAAGCAGATGGCCGCCATCGGCATCCCTTGCGACCTCGATAACGTCTTCATCGTTTCTGGTTCACAGCAGGGTCTGGATTATCTCGGCAAGCTTTTCCTCTCGCCTGATGACACGGCGCTCGTCACCTGGCCTACCTATCTCGGTGCGCTGCAGGCCTTCAACGCCTACGAGCCGACCTATGACCAGCTGACGCCGAACGGCAACCGGACGCCCGCATCGTACAAGGCGCAGGCGGCTGCTGCCGGCGGCAAGGTGAAGTTCGCCTATCTCTCGGCCGACTTTGCCAACCCAACGGGCGAAACTGTCGATCAGCCCGGACGAGAAAAGGTTCTCGCGTTGGCAGAGGAGCTCGATATCGCGGTCATCGAAGACGCAGCGTACCAGTCGCTGCGTTACGATGGGACGCCGATCGCACCGATCCTGGCGACGGAAATCGCGAAGAAGGGACACATCAACGACACACGCACCATTTATTGCGGCAGCTTCTCGAAGACGCTGGCGCCGGGCCTTCGTGTCGGCTTCATCGTTGCCAATGCTCCTGTCATCCGCAAACTGGTGCTGATGAAGCAGGCGGCTGACCTGCATTCCTCGACGATCAATCAGATGGCGATCGCGCACGTCGCCGAGCGCGGTTTCGATGCTCAGGTCGCCAAGATCAAGTCGGTCTACAGTCATCGCCGGAATGTGATGCTGGCGGCACTTGAGAAGTACATGCCGGCCGGAACGAGCTGGACCAAGCCGGAAGGCGGCATGTTCATCTGGGTGACGCTGCCGAAGGGCATGGACGGCGCGAAGCTGCTCGCCAAGTCGCTGGAAACGGCCAAGGTCGCTTTCGTCCCCGGCAAGGCATTCTTCGCCGACGGTTCGGGTGAGAATACCTTCCGCGTCAGCTTCTCCTGCGCCAACGATCAGATGATCGAAGAGGGGATCGGCCGCCTCGGCGCGCTGATCGCTGGCGAAATCGACGGCTGAAAAAGCGGCCGACATTGTCGGACGGCGTTATCGATCAAGGTGTGGGCCGAACAATTCCAGATCGGCCTCACTCAGCCGGTCGCTTGCCGTGTTGAGCTGGTGCCAATACGGATAAAGCACCGGCGGCAGGCTGACCGCGTCGAGGCGCTTGCGCTCGTCCTCGGTCAGCGTCAGGTGGGCGGCAGCCAAGTTATCCTTGAATTGAGCTTCGGTGCGACCGCCAATGATCACTGAGGTGACGGCCTTGCGGCCGATCAGCCAGGCAAGCGCCACCTGTGCTGCCGAGACGCCACGCTCGTCGGCGATCGCCACCAATGTTTCCACGATATTCCACAGGCGGTCTTCGTCGCGGATCGGCGGCTCTGTCCACCCGGCAAATTGACGCGAACCTTCCGGTGCGGCCTGGTTGCGACGATGTTTGCCGGAAAGCAGGCCGGCAGCAAGCGGGCTCCAGACAAGCACGCCGAGTCCCTGGTCTATGCTGATCGGCAGCAGTTCGTATTCCGCATCACGCGCTTCGAGCGTGTAGTGGATCTGCTGGCTGACGAACCGTTCCCGCCTTTCCCTCTCGCTGACGCCGAGCGCCTTCATGATGTGCCAGCCTGAGAAATTCGAGCAGCCGACATAGCGGACCTTGCCCTGGCGCACGAGCGTGTCGAGCGCCTCCATGGTTTCTTCGAGAGGCGTCTGTCCGTCCCATTCGTGAAGCTGGTAGAGATCGATGACGTCAGTCTTCAGACGTCGGAGGCTCGCTTCGCAGGCGCTGATGAGATGATAGCGCGAGGAGCCGGTGTCGTTTGCGCCGTCTCCCATGCGAAAGCGCGCCTTGGTCGCGATCAGTACGCCGTTCTTGCGTGGCCCGCCGATGATCTCGCCGAGAATTTCCTCGCAGACGCCCTGCGAGTAGACGTCAGCCGTATCGATCAGGTTGACGCCGGCGTCGAGGCACATGTCGACGAGCCTGCGCGCTTCGGCAACGCCGAGATCGCCGACCATCTTCGCCCAGCCTTGGCCGCCGAACGTCATCGTGCCCATCGTTACAGTCGAAATCTTGAGGCCGGAGCGGCCGAGAAGGCGGTATTCCATATGCGTCCTCCCAAAATGCTTGAGTCAAAACGTGCGGTAGAAGATAGGGGCGGGGTAAGCGGGTCAAGGGCGCGATGCGTGTCAGCGCCACGAAGACGACTGTCACAATCATGTTATCCGCGGTGGCTAAGGAACAACTCTCCCATCACCGAGGATGCATCATGAAGACGATCGTTTCCGCCGCCGCGCTGCTCGCTGCGAGCTTGCTTGCAATCCCGGCATCCGCCGCCAATCTCGTTCTCTACACGAGCCAGCCGAACGAAGATGCGCAGGCGACCGTGGATGGCTTCATGGCTGCCAATCCTGACGTCAAGGTGGATTGGGTGCGCGATGGCACGCCGAAGATCATGGCCAGGTTGCAGGCGGAAATCGAGGCGGGCAATCCCGTTGCCGACCTTCTGCTGATTGCCGACACGGTGACGCTCGAGCGCCTGAAGGAAGCCGGTAAGCTGCTCGCCTACAAGTCGCCGGAAGCCGCAAGCTATGACGCCGCGCTCTACGACGCCGACGGCTACTATTATTCGACGAAGCTGATCACCACCGGTATCGTCTGGAATACCTCCGCGGCGTTCAAACCGACGAGCTGGAAGGATTTGACCAAGGCTGAAGCGAAGGGTCTCGTGACCATGCCGAGCCCGCTGACATCTGGCGCAGCCCTCATTCACGCGCAGACGCTGGCCGCAGTCGATGGTCTTGGTTGGGACTTCTACAAGGATCTCGCCGCCAATGGCGCGACGGCTGCCGGCGGCAACGGTGCGGTCCTCAAGTCGGTCGCCTCTGGCGAAAAGGCTTTCGGCATGGTCGTCGACTACATGCCGATCCGCGAGAAGGCCAAGGGTGCGCCGGTCGAGTTTGTCTTCCCGACCGAAGGCGTTTCCGCGGTAACGGAGCCAGTCGGTATTCTCGCCAGCTCGAAGAACGCCGATGCCGCGAAGAAATTCGTGGACTACGTGCTCTCTGAAAAGGGGCAGGAAGGCTTCCTCAAGCTCGGCTACATCCCAGCTCGCAACGGCATGAAGCTGCCGGAAGGTTTTCCTGCTCGCGACAGCATCAAGGTGCTGCCGATAAATGCCCCCGAGGCGCTGAAGAACACCGATCAGGACCGCAAGACCTTCTCCGGCATCTACGGCTCGAACTGATCGTCGCTGGAAAGCCGATGTACGGATATGTCCGTCCCGGAAACAGCCAGCCTGCCTGGCTGTTTCCTTTTGTCGTTATCATCGTCCTGATCCTGAGCGTGCTGCCGTTGGCGCGGCTCGCGATTGCAGGCATTGCCGCGCTCTCAAATGGCGGCCTTGGCGCGGTACTTCGCGATCCCGCGCTCTGGTCGGCGACCTACTACACGCTCGTCACAGCCATTCTTGGGACGCTGATCTCGCTCGCCATCGGCTGCACTTTCGCATTCCTGCTGACCCTGACGGATATTCGCGGTAAAGGCCTGCTGAGCTTTCTGTTCGTCCTGCCGATGATGATCCCGCCGCAGGTGACGGCGCTTGCCTGGGTGCAGATGTCCGGGCCGTCAAGCCCGCTGCTGAAGGCGCTGCACATTGCACCTCCGCTCGGATCGTCGCAGCCGCTTTATTCGGTTGGCGGCATATCGCTGCTCTACGGCGTGCAGCATGCGCCGCTCGTTTATCTTGCTCTCCGGACCGGCCTGATGGCACTGCCCCGCGATGGCGTCGAGGCTGCGCGTCTCGCCGGAGCCGGTAGTCTTCGGGTTTTCCGCGACATCATCCTGCCGCTTTCGCTGCCCGGCATCATTGCCGGAGCTGCAATTTCTTTCGTCTCCTGCACCGGCAATTTCGGCATTCCGGCAATCCTCGGCATACCCGCCTTAATCTACACGCTCCCGACGCTGATCTTTACCAAATTCTCGGCCTTCACCAGCCGGACTTTCGGTGACGTGGCGTTGCTTTCGGCGATCATCGCGATCATTTCCGTTGCCGGACTTGCCATTCAGGACCGCGCCTTGCGTGGACGCGATTACCGCGTGCTTGGGCTCTCGGGCGCAAGCGCGGCCTTCGAATTGGGAGGCTGGAAGTTTCTCGTGCAGCCTCTGCTCTGGCTCTGCCTTTTCTTCATTCTGGCAGCACCATTCTTCGCTCTCTTGGCCGGTGCGCTCGTGCCGGCCTATGGCGTGCCGCTCACCATCAAGACGATGTCGGCAAGCGCGTTCTACGAAATCCTCTTCCGGCAAGCGGTCACGCGGACAGCGTTCGTCAACTCGCTGTCTCTCGCTGCGGGGACGGCATTGTGTCTCCTGGTGGTGACCGTGCTTGCAGCTTACGCCTTGACGCGACGCAAAGACCTTTTGAGCCGGATTGTTTCCAGCCTGATCGAGATTCCCTATTCGCTGCCCGGTATCGTCATCGCCGTGTCCTTCATTCTCGTATTTGCCGCGCCGATTCCCATCCTGCACGTGACACTTTACGGCACGATCTGGATTATCTTGATCGCCTATCTCTCGAGCTTCTTTGCTGTCGGCCTAAAGCCCGTCGTCAGTGCGTTTCATCAACTCGATCCGGCGCTAGAGGAGGCGGCACGGCTCGCGGAAGCGGGCTTCTTCCGGCGGCTTGTCGATATCATCGTGCCATTGATCGCCCCTGCCGCGGGAGCATCGGTCATTCTGGTCTTCCTGATCGCGTGCAATGAGCTCACCATCTCCGCACTCCTGTGGTCTGCCGGGACGCAGACGCTTGGCGTGGCAATCTACAATCTCGACGATAGCGGCAGCTCCGATCTGGCATCGGCGCTCTCGGTGCTCGTCGTCCTCATGGTCGTTGTCATGATGCTGCTTCTGGAACTGATGGCAAAACGTTTGCCACGAGGAGTCGTGCCGTGGCGGAACTGATCCTCAATCGTCTGGCCAAGGATTTCGGCACCGGGCGCGCTGCCGTTACAGATTTTTCCCTGAAGGTGCGGCACGGCGGCTTTCTGGCGCTGCTTGGACCGTGGGGTTGCGGCAAGACGACGGTGCTGCGGATGATCGCGGGTTTCGAGACCCCGACGGATGGCTCTATCCATCTTGGCGAGCGGCTGCTTGCAGACGCCTCCCGGTCGCTGCCGCCGGAACGGCGCAATATGGCGATGGTGTTTCAATCCTATGCACTTTGGCCGCATATGAGTGTCGCGGACAATGTCGGCTATCCCTTGAAGGTGCGCGGTATTTCCGGCGAGGCTTACAAGCACAAGGTCCGCGAGGCGCTGGCGACGGTCAGGCTCGCCGATCACGCCGAGCGCCGTCCCGCCGATCTGTCCGGTGGCCAGCGACAGCGGGTGGCACTGGCGCGCTGCCTCGTGTCGTCACCTGACGTCGTGCTGCTCGACGAGCCGCTTGCCAATCTCGACCGGCACTTGAAACAGGAGATGGAGGAAACATTTCGCGAGTTCCACCAGCGCTCGGGCGCGACGATGATCTATATCACGCACGATCAGAGCGAGGCGATGGCACTCGCAACAGACGTGGCCGTTATGTCCGAAGGACGCCTCCTGCAGGCTGCACCGCCGGCGGAGATTTATGCCCGGCCGGAGGGCCGGCTGGTTGGAGGGTTGATCGGTCGCGGCGCAATTCTCTCGCTTCCGTCTCCAGCTGGCGACATCAGACGACTCGACTGGTGCGCCCTCGAACCGCTGTTCTCCGACAAGGCCGATGATCGGCCAAAGGCGGATGTGTTGGTGCGGCAGGAGGATGTCTTTATCGCGGGTGAGGGAATCCCGGCACGCGTCGAATCCATTCTCTACGAAGGCGAGCGCTATGCCGTGGAGCTGCTGCTTGGGGACGGGCAGGTGCTTCGGGCCTTCAGCCGGGAGCGGCTGCAGGTTGGCGAAAGCGTGCGGGCGGTGGCGCGGGCCGCCTGGCGCCTCTGATTTCAAAACGTCTTTCCGAAGCAGGCGCTAGCCACTACTAATGGTGCAACGTCAACTGGAAATGCTCGATGTCGCTTCGCCTCGCCACTTTCAACGTCGAAAATCTCATGACGCGTTTCGACTTCACCGGCTTCCGCAACCAGCTGCGCCAGGATCGAGTGATCAAGCTTTTCGATGTGCGTAGTGAAGGCGTGTACCAGCAGCTCGAGCAGGCACGGGTGATTTCCTCGACCGATGATACCCGGCAGATGACGGCGCTGGCGATCGCGGATGCCGACGCCGACATTCTGTGCCTGCAGGAGGTCGACAATATGGAGGCGCTGCAGGCCTTCGAATACGGCTATCTGTTCCGGATGGTCGGCAACGGCTATCGGCAAAAATATCTGGTCGAGGGCAATGACAGCCGCGGGATCGACGTTGCGGTCCTGATGCGGGAAGAGACGCGCGACGGGCAGAAGATCGAGCTCAGGCAGATCAAGAGCCATGCGATGCTCACCTATCGCGATCTCGGGCTTTTCAACGACCAGCTGGCGCTGACCAACCGCATCGACGACAAGATCTTCAAGCGCGACTGCCTGGAACTGGACCTCGAGATTGGTGGCGTGCCATTGTCGCTCTATGTGGTCCACTTCAAATCGATGGACGGACCGCGCACGGAAGGCGTCGACAGCAGGCTCGGCACGATGCCCGTGCGGCGGGCCGAGGCGCTGGCGGTGCGCCGTATTATCGAGGACTGCTTCGGCGGTCACATCGATGACAAGCGGTTCGTCATCTGCGGCGACATGAACGACTATCAGGAGCGCGTCGACGTCATAGGACGGCGCCGCACAGGGTACCGTTTCGAGCATCGAGACGAGAGCGTCAGCGCACTCGATGTCTTCAGTCATGACGGATTTGCCGAGAACGTCGTCCGCCGCCGTGATCCGCTCGATCGCTGGACGCTCTACCATGCTCGCGGGCCCGAGGAGCAATGGCTGTGTCAGCTCGACTACATCTGGTTGTCGGACGCACTCGCCAGATCCAATGCTGGCCGCCTGCCGGAGATTATCCGATATGGTCAGCCTTATCGCACCGTCTTTCCGCCCGGCCAGGAGGTCGAGCGTTATCCCCGCACGGGCTGGGATCGACCGAAAGCCTCCGACCATTGCCCCGTTGTCATGACATTGGATTTGATATGAGCATTCATTTTTCAGAGGATTTCGCCGGCTGGCCGCCGGAGCAGACCGTATTTCCGATTGCCGGTCTGGATCTCCGCGTGCTGTCGGGAGACCATCCCTTCTATCTCGCGCAACGTGAGGCGATTCGGGAAAACTGGGAAAAGGAAACTGCTGCGAACCCGGCGCTGTTCGATGGCCGAATGGTCTTTCAGACGCGGCTGGCGCTGACCGATAGCGGTAGTATAGCGGCCGAAGGCCACGTCATACCGTTTTCGACATTTATGTGGTGGCGCCGTCAGGCGAGCCGGCAGGGTGGCATCCACCTGTTCGCCTATCCTGTTTTGGAGACATCCGATGGCGCGCTGGTAGCGATCCGCATGGGTAGCCACACAGCCAATCCCGGCCAGGTGTATTTCGCCGCCGGCTCTCTGGAGCCCGAGGACATTTCCGGAGACCGCTGCGACGTCGAGGGCAACATGCGCCGCGAGGTGCTCGAGGAGACGGGGCTTGACCTCAATGATGCCCAGGCGGGCGATCGGTACTATGCAAGCCATGTCAGGCGCACCGTAACGGTGCTGCGTCTCTTTCGCTTCGATCTGACCGCGAATGAGGTGATTGAGAAGATCCACGCACACATGCTGGTAGCCGATGACAAGGAGATTGCCGGCGCGGTTGCGATACGTTCGGCCGATCCCAAGGCGCACCCCTACAACATTGCGATGCTCCCGGTCATCGACTGGTACTTTGGAGAAAGGCGAGGCGCTTAACGCCTTGCGCTCGGTCTTCTGGTCGGGCAGGTTGGCGAAACGAGGACCGAGACAAGGAGGCCGATGTGGCGCGCAGCTACAGCGTCTACGACGTGTTCACCGACCGCAGACTCGCCGGTAACCCGCTCGCCGTCATCTTCGATGGTGACGAGCTCAGCGATGACGCCATGCAGGCGATCGCCAAGGAAACAAATCTTTCGGAAACGGTCTTCGTCCAGCCCGCAGACAATCCAGCCTATACGGCGCGGATTCGTATCTTCACGCCCGGTCGCGAATTGCCCTTTGCGGGACACCCGACGGTCGGCACAGCGATCGCTCTTGCCGAGCATGCACACGGTAAGTCGACCATCGATCTCGTTTCGGTACTGGAGGAGAATGTCGGGCCGGTGCGTTGTGCGGTTCGGCTGCGGGAGGGCGAGGCGAGCTTTGCCGAGTTCGACCTGCCGCGGAAGTCGCAGCAAATCACCATGCCGCTCGACAAGCTTGGAATTGCCAATGCGCTGTCGCTGAGGACGACGGAAATCGGCTTTGAGAACCACGTGCCATCGCTCTGGAGTGCGGGAGTGCCATTCCTCATGGTTCCCATCCACGACGTCGGCGCGGCGCAGCGAATGGATTTCGACCCGCAACTTTGGGAAGCGACCGTTCCCTTTGTCGATGGCGCGCTTGCCTCTGCCTATATCTACTGTCGGGGCGGTGTAAACCATGCCGCGAAGTTCCATGCGCGGATGTTTGCGAGCGGCATGGGGATCGTGGAGGACCCGGCCACGGGGGCGGCAGTGGCCGCGCTATCCGGCACCATTCACCATTTCGATCGCCTGACGGACGGACACCATGGGGTGATGGTCGAGCAAGGTGTGGAAATGGGCCGACCATCGTTGATCCATCTGCATATGGATATCGAAGGCGGAGCGATCTCGAATGCCCGGATTGGCGGGCAGGCGGTGCGTATCGCAAGCGGAACGCTGGACCTTTGATTTCATTGCATTTCAGCCATGCGCAAAAATCTTCGCATTTAACCAAAGAATTTTCGAGCAGGCGCTAGACAAGCCGAACGATCCTGTTTATACGCCCCCTCACACCGCGCAACACGGCGGTTACGGGTGATTAGCTCAGTTGGTAGAGCAGCTGACTCTTAATCAGCGGGTCGTAGGTTCGAGCCCTACATCACCCACCAAAACATCTTGAAATCATTACTTAATTGGGAATGCGGCGGAAGTTTTCGGCTGCCCAGTTTTTCAGTAAATCGGTTGCCAAATTCGCGTTACGTTCCTGTTCCGGAATGCGGCGGGCTCAATCTCGTTCCAGCGGCTCTCCAGGGCTTCATCGCTTCGCACGTCAAGCTGCGCAGCGCGCGCTTTGCTCTGAAACTCCCGCTCCAATGGTTCTGGCAGCGCGATGGAAGGCCAGGTGGCCGTCGTGTTTCTGAAGCGGGTGTAGAGGGTGTAAACAGTCTCGGTGCTATTTATGCATGATCACGACAGCTTCACGAGGGCTTAGGCTCCCTCTCATTGACTTAGCGCAACTGGAAGTGGCAGAGACGGCCAGCAGAACCGTCATCAAATGCATCATCTTTCCTACGAGCATCCACGTTGCGTATTATATCACTTTCCAGCATTCCATCACGTTTCGATAAACTCGCTCCGACCCTCAACAGCCTAGTAAAGCAGAACGGCCCGATAGACGAAATCCGACTTTACATTCCGAAACGGTATCGCCGGTTCCCGGAGTATGACGGTTCGCTCCCGCTGGTGCCGGAGGGCATTACAATAGTGCGGCCCGACGAGGATATGGGGCCAGCCTCCAAGGTGCTTTTTGCGGCGCGCGACCTCCGAGGTAAAAGCGTGCAAATTCTGTTCTGTGACGACGACAAGGTATTTCCGCCCAATTGGGCGTCTCAGTTGTTTGTGGCGCAGGAAGAGCGGCCAAAAGAGTGTATCGCCCTGATAGGCAAGGATGTGCCAACGGATTTTGCGAAGTCTTCGGCGTTTTTTCCGAGAGCGGTGCGCAGGCGCAAAACGAATATGGCACTCCGCGCCCGCCGACTTCGCTACAAATTAGCGACCAAGTTCCTTCGCATGGAGCTGCCGAGACCAATGCCGAGCTTGGTTGAGCGAGGCGGCTACGTTGACGTGCTTCAAGGGCTCGGCGGCGTCGTGGTGCGACCTGAGTTTTTCGATGACATCGCCTATGAAATTCCTCATGTCCTTTGGGCCGTTGATGATTATTGGTTGTCCGGCATGCTTGCCCTCAAGGGCGTTCCGATTTGGCTACCCTCAGGGCTAGAAGAGCCGAACCCCACCGAAGCACACGATGTCGATTCCCTATTCCTCGCCACCATTGAAGGTGTTGACCGAAACGAGGCTAATCGGCGGTGCATCGAGTATATGCAGACCCACTTCAATATCTGGCGTTGACTGGAGTATCGTGCCTGGATGCACGATGGCGGACATTTCAACTTGGCCGCCACACGCGCGGTGGCGGACCTTGCGGCAAGCCCGGTTTCCGAGAACGTGCCGTCGGATGCCGCCGAAGCATCGTCCCACAATGAGCACCAGCAATGGTGCGCGTCACCGTACCGGTCCTGCGATCCTGCCCGTGATACCTACTGCTCCTACAGCGGCCAATCCGGACCTGTCTGTCTCCATTTGCAGGCCCGTCCATGGTGCTTACGGGCTCAGTGAGCGTGAGTTCTAGCCACGTCGCGCGGTCCACGGCGCGCTATGCATCCTATGGGTAGAGAAGCCAATACCTACCAGCCGTATGGCGGCCCGAGGCGCGAATGTGTCTCGCCATTCCCCGGGAGATCGAGCGCCGAGACTGCCAGCCGGTGAGGCCCTTTCCCGGAACCAAGCCACATTGCGTGAAGACCATGCAAGGCAATGGGAACCAACAGTCCAGCGTCGCGTTCTAGGTAGAGTTCCAAGGCGATTCGCACACTGCGCCTTGGCCTTTCCAAATGTCCCTGTCGTTTGCCCCGCTTCCTGCGGGGCTCCTTTCCGCCTCTGGAGGAGGGAGGAACCACCGTGTCCCGGTTGAGTCCGAACGGATCGCCTCAATCATCATCGAGTTTTATCGCCAAGGAGTCCGAGACGAGAAGCAGTTGCGCGCCTTCATCGACGTGGCGCGCGGGTTCATAGATCGATCTCTAGACAATACGAACAACGGTCGGGAACAGAAACGAACCAGCGGCGTTTTTTCAGGTCGTGTCGCCTTAGGCACGTTGTTTTGAGATGTCCCGATACTAAAGAGCCCCGCCAACACCGCGGGGCTTTTCTTCTGCTGTTTTTCCATCAAGAGGCAAGTCCCTCGAAGGACTTAGGTCCTATCAGACCTCAAACGCGTGAACCATACACGGGTCTGGTGCGTTAAATCTCCAGAGAAAGGAGACTGACCATGAAACGGTTGATTATCGCAGTGGCCGGCCTCGCAGCACTACTGGCGAGCGCACCTGCCGAAGCGCAAGGTATCTATTTCGAGTTCGGTTCCGGCGACTCGAGGTATTATGACGATCCGCCACCGCCTCGTTACTACCGATACGGCCCAAGGTACCGTGACTATGACCGGCCGCGCTACGCTTACCGCGACGTATGCTGGAGGGTGCCTTACCAGCACCGAAGCCACAACCACTACATCACCAGGTACAGAACGGTTTGCCGATAGAGAAGCAGCCTCGCGTTAAGCGGGTCGTTTCTCGTTCCTAAATGACTTCCCCGTCCGGAGCGTCGCCTGCGAGCCGATTTTCGCCAGGTTTTTCCGTTACCGATAAAGAGACGGCCTTTCGGGAATCTCGACTGCCGCGCGGGTTCCCGTTTTCCAGGCCTGCAGGCAGGCCTTTGTCACCAGCATCGCCATGTAGCCGTCCCATGCACGTGAGCCCAAGGGCGTCTGCGTGAGGATGCCCGCCGTCCAGGCCTCCAATTGCGCACGATAGGCCTGCCGGAACCGTGGCCGCCAATCGGCAGGTGTTCGAAATCCGTCGTGGCCTTTGGAGCGGAGCGTGGTTGCTGGGCTCGGGTCGAGAGCGACCGTTCCATCCTCGCAGACAAGTTCAGCCCGCACGTCGTAGCCATACTGCGCGTCCGTGAAGACTTCGATGTCGATCACGACGCCGGATTCGGTCTGTAGCAAAATGAACTGCGGCTGCCTGTTCGGGGCGTTGCGGGTGGCCGGAGGGCTTGCGACAATCGCCGAGGTGATTTCTTCGCCGAGAAGATACCGCACGATGTCGAACTCGTGGCCGGCGGAATTGGCGATCACCAGTTCGGATGTAAGATAGTCGGGGCCGACGGCGTTTCGGTGAACGCAATGCAGGAAAACCCTCCCATTCGAAAATCGCCGCCCTGTCAACTGGCAAGTCTATGACCGCGACAGGAGAGATTTCAAGCTCACTGCGGGCGACGATAGCGCGTCTGGCGCAGGTTTGGCACCCTGTGCGATCAACATCTCGGCCACTTTGATGTCCCGCGCAATCCGATTGCCGCGTCCCCAGCCGCTTGCGGCTAGAATCCGATGATCGTCGGCGAGATGAAATAGCACCACCGTCTCCTCGTCGATCTGCCGAGTGATCGTGCTCGTCGTTTCATTGGCCAGGCCGGCGATCTGCAGCGAGAAATCGTATTGGTCCGACCAGAACCAAGGAACGATCTCGTAAGGCTTTTCCGCGCCGAGCATGTTAGCGGATGCATGCGCCCCCTGATCCTGTGCGTTGCGCCATGCTTCCAGACGGATCCTCTTGCCTCCATAGGGGAAGGAGCAGCAGTCCCCGGCGGCATAGATTGCGGGATCGCTCGTCTGTAGCGCTGCGTTGACGGCAATACCATTCTCGACCGAGAGACCCGCCTGCTGCGCGAGTTCGCAGCGGGGTTCGGCGCCGATGCCGACGACGAGGGTCGTCGTCTCGAGGATTTCGCCGTTGTTCAGGAAGAGGGTGATGCCAGCAGCACGCGCCGCGATTTGCCCGGTGCTTGTACCGCAAAGGATGCGGACGCCATGGGCCTCGTGGAGCGCGTGAACGCGCGCTGCGATTGCTTCCGGTACCGCTCGCATCAGGATACGCGGCAGAGCTTCGATGACCGTGACCTCGAGGCCTCTTTGCCTTGCCGCCGCAGCGAGCTCCAAACCAATGAAGCCTGCGCCGATGATCGCCAGATGCCCGCCGGGGACAAGACGCTGCGATAGCCGCTGTGCATCGTCGTGCGTGCGCAAATAGAAAACATGATCCATGCCTTCCACGGATGGGAGCCGTCGTGGTGATGAACCCGTCGCGAGTAACAGCTTGTCATAGGAAATGCGGCGTCCGCTCGCCAGTCGAATGGACCGGTTTTCTCGGTCCAATCCGACAGCCGCATCGCCCGTCATCATCTCTATCGACTGCTCTGCGAGCACCGCACTGCTGACGATAAAAGGCGGCTCGATGCCCTCCGAAGACATCAGGTGCTCTTTCGACAAGGGCGGACGTTCGTAGGGAAGGTGCCGTTCCTCTCCGATCAACGTGATGCGACCATCAAATCCCTGATCACGCAGTGCGAGCGCTGCTCTGGCGCCGCACTGGCCGCCTCCGACGATGACAAACTCTGCCATAGCGCGTCACTCCAGGCCGAGGTAGACGCTGCCGCCTTCCACCTTTGTCCGGTATGTCCTGAGATTGACGCAGACAGGGGCCCCACGTGCCTCGCCGGAACGGTAGTCAAACCTGCCATTGTGTTTTGGACACTCGATGATGTGGTCCATCACCAATCCGTCGGCGAGGTGCACCTTTTCGTGGGAGCACATTCCATCGGTTGCGTAGAAGTTGTCATCAGGGCTGCGGTATATGGCGAAGGTCTTGCCTTCGTGATCAAAACGGATCACGTCCTCATTGTCGATGTCATCGATCCCACAGGCCTTAATCCACGCGCTCATCCAATCCTCCCAAGCTTGTATTGCTTGATTGAGGCTAGGCCAAAACGCGGCTTTGTGCGGCAGAAAATATGATCAAAAAACCTCAGGTGTAGGCGCGCACCTCAGTCATGTCTTGACGACAATCCACTGTCGGTGGCCCAAAACGAGTTTGATAGAAAGATCCGAGAGATCGGTCGGCCGCTGGTCAGCTTCAGGACGAGCGCAGAAAGAGAGCTGCTCTTGATGAGAACGCTTCATCCGTCATGGCGTAGCCTGCAGGTCCGGCAATCCTAGGCAGCGCGCGGCCGTTGCAGGGGCGATAGCGGGCGGATCCTGTCTCTGGGCAAACGGTACGACCCACGAATGTGGACCGTACCTGTTATCGCCGACCGCGCCCTTGCGGCAGGCGCGCTCCTGGCGCAAGCCAGGTCTTCTTGGGTGAGGCTCAGTCTTGCACGAACGATGCCGAACCCACACCGCCCATCAATACAGTACCACGCTTCGG
>NZ_AKKA01000119.1 GCF_000282035.1 Rhizobium sp. CF122 | reverse complement strand
AACCGCCGTGTACGGAACCGTTCGCACGGTGGTGTGGTAGGAGGGACGCCGCAAGGCTCCCTCCTACCCGATTCAGGTGGTCGAATCCGGCTTAGAACTCTTCCCAGTTGTCCTGGGCAAGCGCTGCTGAGCCGTGCGTTTGAGGAACCGCGCGCCGTGGTGCCGCTGCTGCTGCCTGGCGATAGGTCGGTGCCCCGGTTGGCGCGCGCATTTGCTGAGCCGTCGAGCGCAGTGCCGAAGCGTGACCCATGCCGGATACGCGGAAGCGTGTCACGAGTTGCTTCAGCGTCTGGGCTTCATCGTTGAGCGTGACGCTGGCTGCCGTCGTTTCCTCGACCATGGCGGCGTTCTGCTGGGTAACTTGGTCCATCTGGTTCATGGCCTGGTTGATCTCCTTCAGTCCGATCGCCTGTTCGCTGGCCGAGGCAGAGATCTGGCGGATGAGGCCATTGATACCCATCACCTGCTCGGAGATCTTGTGCAGCGTGTCGCCGGCGCGGCCAACCAGATCGACGCCTTCCTTGACCTGCACGGCCGAGGTGTTGATGAGCGTCTTGATCTCCTTCGCGGCATTGGCGGACCGCTGCGCCAGCTCGCGGACTTCCTGCGCGACGACGGCAAAGCCCTTGCCGGCTTCACCGGCACGTGCTGCTTCGACACCGGCATTCAGCGCCAGCAGGTTGGTCTGGAACGCGATCTCATCGATGACGCCGATGATGCGCGAGACCTCGGTGGAGGATTGCTCGATACCCTGCATCGAAGCAATCGCTTTGCGCACCACTTCGCCCGACTTCTCCGCATCCTCGCAGGCGAGGTTGACGTTATCGGCAGCGGTACGGGCATTCTCGGCGCTAGAATTAACCTGCGCGGTGAGCTCGTTGAGCGCTGCCGCTGTTTCTTCCAGGCTTGCTGCCTGCTGCTCGGTGCGCTTGGCGAGATCGGAGGCGCTGCCGCTGATTTCACTCGTACCGGAGCCGATGTTCACGACGCTGAGATTCATCGTCTTGATGGTTTCCTCGAGGCTTTCGAGCGCCGCGTTGAAATCCTGCTTCAGTTTGGCGTATTCGCCAGGGAAGTCCTCGGTGATGCGATGGCCGAGATTGCCTTGCGACAGCTCCGACAGGCCGGAGCCGACGATCGAGACGATGTGACGCTGCAGGGTAACCGACTGCTGCCGCTCCGCCTCCGACCGGCCGCGCTCGGCCTCAGCTGCGTCACGCTGGTTGTTCGCCTCGGCTTCAAGGCGCTGCGTGTCGGCGAGGGCAAAGCGGAAGCCTTCAAGGGCCTTGGCAACGGAGCCGATTTCGTCGGCGCGACCCTGGCCGGCAACCGGATGCTCGTACTTCCCGTCGCTGAGCGCCTTGACGCTGGCGACAAGACCACCAATCGGGCGCTGAACGAACGCGCGGACCGCGAAGTAGAGGGCGATCATGACTGCGGTAAGCACGAGGATGCCTGCGACGACCATCATAAAGGTCTGATCCTGAACGGGCGCGTTGATGGCAGTGTGTGGCACGTCCACGAGGATCACCCATGTCGTGCTCACGTCGGGCAGGGCGAAGGGATAGACGACGCGGTCGAAGGGTTCGTAGCCGTCGAAAGTCAGGTTCTTGACGACCGCAGGCTGCAGCGTCGAGAGCGCACTCTTCACCGCATCCGCGCCTTCGCCGTCATAATCCTTCATCGAGAGATCGGGGATCGGCGCGACGATCCATTTGCCGGTCTGCGAGAGTAGCGTGACGCGGCCGGAGCCGAAGGGGTGGAGCGTCGAGAGCTTGTCGCGGAGCGATTTCAGCGAGATATCGACGCCGCCGACGCCGATCAGTTTGCCGCCGGACACGACCGGATAGGCGATCGAGGTCATCGCCGTATTCTCGCCGGTCGTCGTCTCAGCATAAGGCGGCGTGAGCGCTCCCTTCATGCTCTGCGCGGCGAGCGCGTACCAGGCAGCCTTGTAGTCGGACTCGAACGTGGAGAAGGTGAAGCCGCCATCCTTGCTCTTCGTCCAGTACGGGTTGAAAGTACCATCCTTCGCGGCACCGAAGTCGACTTTGCCAGCCATGCTGGCCGACTGTCCGTCGAAGGCGTTCGGCTCTTCGGCGAACCAGCTACCGAAGGCGAACTGGTTACTCTCGACGTTTGCCTTCAGCATGTCGAGAACCGCCTTGCGGTCGAGATATTTGCCCTCCTGACCACGGCCGATCGCGCCGGCCATGGAGCGTGCCGCCCCTGCCAGTTCACCGACGGAAGAGGCGACCTCGTTGGCGATCGACTTCGCTTCCAGATTGGCCTGGTCCATGGTGAGTGTCTGGACGCGGTTGCGCGTCTCACCGATGAGAAAGAAGTTGGAAACGAGGAGGACGAGGGCGATGGCAATGCCGGTAATGAGGATAAGCTTGGCTGCAAGCGATTTCATGCGAAAGACGAACATGGATTCCTCGGGGAGCAAGGATGTGCCGGACGAGGGCATTCATCGGCACAGGGAGAGGGGCGTCGCCCCCTCATGGAGCAGCCGTTACAGAAGCCGGTCCCTGGGAGAGATCCGGTGATGCTGGAACATCGTCGGAAACCTCTTAAATTTGAATGAAATCCAACGAAAATCGATGGAACCTGCGGCAAGCCGCCCCGCTATGTCGCGGGACGAATTGCCCTATAGCTCGTTTGCGACTTCGGCGTTCGAGGGGATCGATGGCTGGGCGCCCTGCTTCAGGCAAGCGAGCGAGCCGGCGACGGCCGCACGCCGCAGGGAGGCCTCGAAATCCAGCCCTTCGTCCAGGCTCGCCGCGAAGTAGCCGCAGAAGGTGTCACCGGCGCCGACCGTATCGACGGGCTCGATCTTCAACCCCTTGGCACGGGAAATGACACCATTGCGGATCGCGATCACGCCGTCTGCGCCGAGCGTTACGATCAAGGTCTGCCCAGTTTCCGCATTCAGCCGTTTCAGTGCGGCTTCGCGATCATCTGCCCCCATGTTTTCCTGGCCGGCGAGGCGCTCGAACTCTGTTTCGTTAGCAATCACAATATCGGAAAGGCGGCCGAGGCGCGGCGCATCGTCGATCAGTGGGGCAAGGTTGAGCACGGTCGTCACGCCTTTGGCGCGGGCATCGGCCAGCGCCCGCTCGACGGCCGGAACCGGCACTTCGAGCTGAAGCATCAGGATGTCGCCTTTGTTCATGGCATCGATCGCTGCATCGGCATCACCCGGCGTCATCGTGCCGTTTGCACCGGGCACAACAGCAATCATGTTTTCGCCGTCGCCACCGACCAGGATCAGCGCGGTTCCGGTCGGCTCGTCGACCTGCTTGACGGTTTCAAGCCCCGTGCCGGCCTCCTTCAGCAATACGAGCGCCGGCTCTGCGAAGCCATCCCGACCGACGGCGCCTGCCATGTGAACGGTGCGCCCGGCGCGTCGCGCGGCAAGCGCCTGGTTGGCGCCCTTGCCACCTGCCGCCGTCGAGAAGCCATTGCCAGCGACCGTTTCGCCGGGCTTCGGCAAGCGCGCGGTGGTGGCGATGAGGTCCATATTGATGGAGCCGAAAACTGTGATCATGGTGTCCCGTCCGATGCTTTTCTTGGGCGCGACACTGCCCGAAGGCCTTACTCGTCGTCAACCACCCTGAGCTTGAGAAGCCCGCTGCGGCTGTCGACGGATTTCGGCGCCGGGTCATTATCTCGTGCCGTGGCCTTGCCGCTGTCGCCGCCCTCGAATTCCAGAGCCTCGATCTTCGCGCCGCGCTTGGTGAGCTTATCGGTGGAGGTAAGGATCTGGTCGACATCCCTCTGGGTCATGGAAAAATGGCTCTGCAGCTTGCGCACGCGCTCGTCGAGGCGGCCGAGATCGTCCATCAAGCTCGCGACCTCGCCCTGAATGACATGCGCCTGGGCCCGCATTCGCTGATCCTTCAGCACGGCCTGAATGACCTGGATGGAGAGCATCAGCAGCGAAGGTGACACGATGACGATGCGCGACCGGTGTGCCTTCTGCACGATCGCTTCGAAATTCTCATGGATCTCGGCAAAGATCGATTCCGACGGCACGAACATGAAGGCTGTGTCCTGCGTCTCCCCCTGGATCAGGTATTTCTCCGAGATATCGCGGATATGCGTCTCCATGTCGCGGCGGAACTGCTGCGACGCAACCTTGGCTCCATCCGGTCCGCCCGCGTCTCGGATCGCGTTCCAGGCTTCGAGCGGGAATTTCGCGTCGATCACCAGCGGCGGCGCGCCGTTCGGCATGCGGATCGTGCAGTCGGGACGCGAGCCGTTGGACAGCGTTTGCTGGAATGCATAGGCGCCCATCGGCAGGCCATCGGCGACAATCGTCTCCATGCGTGATTGGCCGAAAGCGCCGCGTGTCTGCTTGTTGGAGAGGATCGCCTGCAGACCGACGACGTCCTTCGCCAGCGTCTGGATATTGCTCTGGGCGGCATCGATGACGGCGAGACGCTCCTGCAGCCGTTGCAGGTTCTCGTGCGTCGATTTGGTCTGTTCACTGATCGTCGTGCTGACGCGCTGCGACATTCCGTCCAGGCGCTGGTTGATCGCCTGGTTGAGTTCGGACTGCCTCGAGCCGAACACTTCGGCCATCGTCGACATGCGCCCATGGATCTCGGCCTGGATCTTCAGAAGCTCGGCCATGCGGGCGTCCGTCTCGGCGGCACGAAGGCTCGCGACCTCGGCCTGCTCGCGCCGCACCTGTCCGCTGCGGACGAGGAGGACGACCAGAAGCAGGATCAGCGCGGCGATTGCGCCTCCGGCAAGGGCCAGCATGGCGGGGCTTATCTGCGTCAGGGCGAGGAGAAACGACTCAGAGCTGGTGTTCATGCTGGCAACAATAGCAAACTCAAATGAGATATCCAGATCAAAACGTGAACAACCCACAAGCTTTCCGGCAAACCAGATGACATCAGAGAGCAAACGGCAGCTGACGAATCGGAAGCGCATTTAACCATTGCTCAACCATATTGCGCAAAAGCTCTGCTCAATTTTCCTTTCAGCATCAATCGCAAAGCAGAGACATCATGACCAGCCAGCAGTCCGACAGCGCGCTCAAGCAACGCCTCGATTTCATCGAGTTGGATGATGGAGCCCGCACGGCGCTTCGCGAGATGCGCCCGGCGATCGCGGAGCTGCTCGGCGGCGCCCTCGACAAGTTCTACGCGAAGCTGGCGAAGACATCCGAGGTCGCGGGCTTCTTTGCCGACAAGGCGCATATGGGGCACGCCAAGAAGCGCCAGGAAGATCACTGGGCCAATCTGGCCGGCGGCAACTTCGACGAGGCCTATGTGAAAGGCGTGGTTGCGGTTGGCAAGACGCATGCCCGCATCGGCCTCGAACCGCGCTGGTACATCGGTGGCTATGCCTTGCTGATGAGCGAACTCGTGAAGGGCCTCATGGCCAAGCAGTGGCCCTCGATGTTCGCCAGGCAGCAGGGCAAGGTGCTGGCCGAGAAGCTCGCCGCCGTTATCAAGGCCGCGATGCTCGATATGGATTACTCGATCTCGGTCTACCTCGAAGCACTTGAAGAGAAGCGCCGCAAGCTGGAGGAAGAGCGGGCGAAAGCCGAGCAGGATCAGGCAATCGCCCTCGATCATCTTCGCCGCAGCCTGGAAGCGCTTTCGAACGGCGATCTCGAGGCGACGCTACCGCCCGACCTCCCCGGCAATTTCAAGGGCATGGCCGACGATTACAATCGCGCGGTCGCTGCTCTTCGTACGTCCTTCGCGTCGGTACGGGCAACTTCGGGTGAAATCCTGCGGGGCACGGACGTGATTGCCAAGGCCTCGGATGATCTTGCATTGCGCACGGCGCAGCAAGCCGCCGGCGTCGAGGAAAGCTCGGCGGCACTGCAGCAACTCTCGGTCAGCGTCGGCCAGACGGCCGCAAACGCCGAAAAGGCATCCGGTGCTGTTCGCGAGACACAACAGAAGGCCAAGAGTTCGGGCGAACTCGTCACCAGCGCCGTTTCCGCGATGGCCGGCATCGAAAAGTCATCGACCGAGATCGCAAAGATCATCGGTGTGATCGATGAGATTGCCTTCCAGACGAACCTGCTGGCGCTGAACGCCGGCGTTGAAGCTGCGCGTGCCGGCGACGCAGGCAAAGGTTTTGCCGTTGTGGCGCAAGAAGTCCGCCAACTCGCGCAACGCACCGCCGATGCGGCCAAGGAGATCAAGAACCTGATTTCGGAAAGCTCGTCACAGGTGAACGAAGGGGTCGACATCGTCAGCAGCACCGGCGAGGCACTGAACGACATGATCAACCGCATCGATATCATCAACCGCTTCGTTGCCGATATCGCCGCCGCGGCACGCGATCAGGCTACCGGTGTCAACGAGGTCAGCGTCGCCATTCGCAACATGGACACGATCACGCAGCAGAACTCGGGTATGGTCGAGAATACCTCAGCCGAGACACGGCGCCTTCGCGGCGAGGTCGATAATCTGGTGGCGCTGCTGCAGCGCTTCCGCACGGGCGTCGGACATCGTTCGATGGCCGCTCCGCGCCGCGCCGCCTGACAGGAATGCGGCTAAATTCCGGGCTGGAGCGTAAAAAAGCGCTCCACCCGCCTACCGGATAATTCCATCCTGGAAAAAGATGCGTTATGGGAACGCCATGACCATCAAGCCACTCATCATTCTCCCCGATCCGCTGCTTCGTCAGGTTTCCAAGCTGATCGAGCGCGTCGATGCCGATTTCCAGCGCCTTGCCGACGACATGCTTGAAACCATGTATGACGCGCCAGGTATCGGCCTTGCTGCCATCCAGATCGGCGTGCCGCGCCGCATGCTGGTCATTGACGTTTCCCGTGAAGGCGAAGAGAAGCAGCCCCTCGTATTCGTCAATCCGGAGATCCTCGCATCGTCCGACGAGCGCTCGGTGTATGAGGAGGGATGCCTTTCCATCCCTGATTACTATGCCGAAGTCGAACGCCCGGCGGCCGTCACCGTGAAATATCTCGACCGAGACGGCAAGGAGCAGACGGTGCAGGCCGACGGCCTGCTCGCGACCTGCCTGCAGCATGAGATCGATCACCTGAATGGCGTACTCTTCATCGACCACATCTCTCGCCTCAAGCGAGACATGGTGATCAAGAAGTTCACCAAGGCGGCGAAGTCGGCGAAGGCGCTCTAGCTCTGAGTTGCGCCGGCAGCCGGCTTGCGGTGCGCCGATTGCGATCCGACGGCTTGATCTGACGCTCGCAACCCCGTTTGAAGAGGCCGACCGGAAACATGGCGGGATAAAATGTCGCTTCGCATCATCTTCATGGGTACGCCCGAATTCTCCGTTCCGACTTTGCGAGCGTTGGTCGATGCCGGGCATACGATCCTCGCTGTCTACAGCCAACCGCCAAGGCCGGGCGGACGACGTGGCCTCGATCTGCAGAAGTCACCTGTGCATCAGGCTGCCGAACTGCTCGGTATCCCCGTCTTTACGCCAGTGAATTTCAAGGATCCGGAAGAACGCGAACGCTTCAAGGCTCACGATGCGGACGTTGCCGTTGTCGTGGCCTATGGCTTGCTGCTGCCGGAGGCGATCCTGACCGGTACGCGCTACGGCTGCTATAATGGTCATGCCTCGCTGCTGCCGCGGTGGCGGGGTGCTGCACCGATCCAGCGGGCGATCATGGCCGGCGATCAGACGACCGGCATGATGGTGATGAAGATGGACAAGGGCCTGGACACCGGCCCGGTGGCCCTCACCAGCGAAGTCGAGATCGGCGCGAACACTACGGCCGGGGAGTTGCACGACGCGCTGATGCATGTCGGCGCTAAGGCGATGGCTGAGGCAATGGTCAAGCTCGAGACGGGCAATCTTCCCCTGACGCCGCAGCCTTCGGACGGCGTGCTCTACGCCGCCAAGATCGACAAGGGCGAGACGCGGATCGACTTCTCGCGAGACGCTATAGATGTCCATAACCACATTCGCGGTCTGGCGCCATTTCCGGGCGCATGGCTCGAAGTGGCAATTGGCGACAAGCCTGAGCGTGTCAAGGTGTTGGCCTCGGAACTTGCGAAAGGCAGCGGCAGCGCCGGCGAACTGCTGACAGACGATCTTGTCGTTGCCTGCGGAACCGGCGCCGTTCGCCTGACTAGATTGCAGAAGGCCGGCGGCAAGCAGTTGCCGACTGCCGACTTCCTGCGTGGGACATCGCTCGCATCTGGCACGAGGCTGTCCTGATGCATCGCTATCGCATGATCGTCGAATATGACGGTGGTCCTTACGTCGGCTGGCAGCGGCAGGAAAACGGACCTTCCGTTCAGGGCGCGATCGAGAAGGCGATCCTGTCGGCAAGCGGTGAGACGGTATCGATCCGTGGGGCGGGCCGAACCGATTCCGGCGTTCATGCTACAGGTCAGGTTATTCATGCCGATCTTGCCAGGGAATGGTTGCCTTTCAAGCTTCAAAACGCGCTGAACGCCCATCTCAAGCTGGCCGGCGAGCGCGTCGCGATCATCAGTGTGGAAGCGGCAAGCGAGTTCTTTGATGCCCGCTTCTCGGCACTGCGGCGCCACTATCTTTATCGCATCATCAGCCGTCGCGCGCCATTGGCGCTTGAGGCCGGTAAGGCCTGGTGGGTGCCGAAGCCGCTCGATCACGAGGCCATGCATGCAGCGGCGCAGGCATTGGTCGGCAAGCACGATTTCTCGACGTTCCGCTCCGCCCATTGCCAGGCCAACAGTCCGATCCGCACGCTCGATCGGCTGGACGTGACAAGAAACGGCGAATTGATCGAGATTCGCGCCACCGCCCAAAGCTTCCTGCACAACCAGATCCGTTCTTTCGCGGGAACACTGAAGCTTGCGGGCGAGGGCAAATGGACGCCGAACGATGTCCGTGCCGCGCTGGATGCCCGCGACCGCAAGGCCTGCGGTCCCGTTGCACCCCCGGATGGACTTTACTTCATGCAGGTGGATTATCCGGCGGTGATCACCGATCGCCGCCCGCTGCTGGTGGGCGGCGACAGCGATGACGGTGACGACCTATCATGACCCGGCCTACAGCGCCCGATAGATGGCCTTGCCGATATCCAGCGGGAAGGCGCCGAACAATCCTTCGAGCGCTGTGTTCGTAAGCGCCACCACTGTCAGTTTCCTTTCCCGATCGACGAACCATGAGTGGCCGTAGACGCCGCCCCACTGGAGCGCTCCCCGCGCCAGCGGCAAGTCGGAGTGGTCCGGATCGGTGACAACAGCCCAGCCGTAGCCGAAACCTAGCCCGGGTCGCGCAAGCTCAGTAAGGCCGTTCGTCTGGTCGTGGACCATTGCGGAAACGGTGCCTGCATCAAGCAGCGGCGCTCCGCCACGTCTAACGGTTTCGAGTATGGCGAGGATGTCCTCGGCTGTGCCTGCCATGCCGCCGCTGGCGGAGTGATAGCTGTGAGGATCGAGGATGCGCTCCGTCGAATAGCGGATCACGCCGGAAGAGGTGACGACCGAATCCTCGCACGCCATCGGCTCGGGTCCCGGCGTCGCATTCTTGTAGGGGACGGCAAGACGACCGCGATCCGTTACATGAAACGCGGTATCGGAAAGTCCGAGCGGTTGAGTGACGAGCGCGGCGACTGCTTCGCCCAGCGGGCCGCCGGTCTCTTTTTCGATGACGCCGCCGAGCACATCCATCGAGATCGAATAGCGCCAGCCTCCACCGGGCTCGTAAAGCAACGGTTCGCTCGCAAGCCGGCGAAGTTTTTCTTCGAGCGCGATGCAGGCAGGGTGTCCGCCCGCGAAATTGGTGCCGTCTGGCCTCCTTTCGCCGGCATCGCCTATCAAACTGTCGCCGAGGCCCGCCGTGTGCGTCAGCAGATGATGGATCGTGATGGCCGGTTCAGATCCGTCCGGCAGCCGTGGACGGAAATAGGGTAGCCAGCGAGTGACAGGATCAGCGAGATTGATCTGTCCCTCTTCGACGAGCCGCATGGCGGCGATGGTGACGATCGGTTTGGTCACCGAGGAAAGCCGGAAGATCGTGTCCGTGCGCATTGGCACGCTGTTCTCCCGATCCGCCATGCCGGCGGTGCGACTATAGGCAATGCTGCCCTCCTGGGCGACGAGGACCACAGTTCCAACGAGCCGCTTCTCTTCCAATGCGGAGTCGATTGCGCTGTCGAGCCGCCGAGAAATTTGCCGGTCCGGTCTGATGGCGATTGTATCGGAAGGCATGTTTTTCCTCTCAAAGAAATGGCGTGCAGTATCGGTCGGCCGGCCTCGAGACCAGCGGTGTGTAACATCCGGAAGAGGTGGGTCGCGCCGAGGAGGGCTCGTGTGACAACAGCGAGGACCTTAATACTTGCGCACAGCTGCGATAATCGGCTCTATATTCTCAGGAGCTGAGCATAGGGCGCAAAGATGACGGGTTTCGCGGATCGATTGGACATCTTCCTCAAGGTCGTTGCCGCGGGAAGCTTTTCCGCTGCCGGCCGGGAACTCGGCATGCAGGCGTCGTCGATATCACGGCAGGTCGACCTGCTGGAAAGTGAACTCGGGGTGGAGCTATTCTATCGGTCGACGCGTCGGCTCGCATTGACGTCAGCGGGGGAGACACTTTGCCATCGCGCCCGGCAGGCGCTTGGCCAGCTCGAGGAGACCCGGAGCGTTGTGGCGGCGATGGCGAGCGAACCGCAGGGATGGCTGACGATTTCGGCGCCGGTCTGCTTCGGCCGGCGTCACGTCGTTCCGTTGGTGCCGATCTATCTGGAACGATTCCCGAAGGTGCATCTCGAACTGTCTTTGGAGGATCGGGCCGTGAATCCCATCGGGGAGAGCATCGATCTTGCTGTCCGCATCGGCAAGCTGCAGGATTCCGCGCTTCTCGTGACGAAGCTTGCGGCAACCGAGAGCGTCGTCTGCGCCGCGCCGTCCTATCTTCAGCGCCACGGTGTTCCGGCGGTCCCGGCAGACCTCGTGCATCACGCCTGCCTGACCACACCGAAGCCGATGAAGGCTGGGATGTGGCAGTTCGGCGAAACCGGCTCGGAAGACCGGCTCGAGGTTTCCGGTCGTTTTGTCTGCGCCGACATGGATGGGCTTCTTGCAAGCGCCATCGCAGGGCTGGGGATCATCCATCTGCAAACATGGCTGGTGGCCGAGCCGCTCCGGCACGGCCGGCTGGTGCGGCTCTTCCCCGCGCTGCCGCCGAGACCAGACGGCAGCTGCATCCACGCGCTGCGACCGCCGGGCGCGTTGACGACGAAGGTGAAAGGGATGATCGACCTCTTGAAGGCGCGTATGGCCGCACTGTCGGAATAGAACGATTCGGGCGGATCTATATTGGATAGATGCCCAGAAAGCGCTGCAGGTATTCCGACAGCATCAGCGATGGCACAAGCAGCACCAGTGTGAGTGCGCCGACCATCAGGCCTTGGCCGTAGAAGATCATCCTCAGGATGCGTGCGATCGCAAAGACTTGCGCAAGCATGAAGGCCAAGAGCAGCAGCGAGACGAGGCCGACCACCTGTGGCAGGAAGAAGACCAGCGCGAGCAGCAACCCGTTGATGTAGGAGAGCGGCACGCCCAGCCAATTGACGCTGACGATAACGGGCGCGAAACGCTCGCCCTTCTTGAAGGCGAGCAGTAACAAGCCCGCAAAGACCAGCGGGACGAACCAATTGGCGGCTTCGACAAGCCCGAGCCGGAAATAGAAGAGGGCGCCGACATTGGTATGCGGCGGCATCGTCTGCAGGAAGGCCTGGCGCCACCAGAGCCACGAGATTCCCATCGGGGGCAGGCACCAGAAGATCGCCCAGAACGAACGGTTGACGCCGCGCTCCGACATGTCGAGGAAACGGAAGCCGCGCGGATCCATGCGGATCAGCAGCCAGATTCCGGCGAGATAGTACTGAACTTCCCTAAAGCCCGGCATTCGCAAACCAGCGCTCGATGAAGGTTTCATAGATTACCGTGAGTCGGTCGAGGTCGGAAATAGCGACGCGTTCATCGACCATGTGCATGGTCTGGCCGACGAGACCGAATTCGACGACGGGGCAATAATCCTTGATGAAACGGGCGTCGGAGGTGCCGCCTGTGGTGGAGAGCTTCGGCGACTGGCCGGTGACGCTCTCGACGGCGGAAGAAAGCGAGGCGATCAGCGCATTGTTGCGCGTCAGGAAGACGTGGCTCGGCCGCTCCGCCCAGATGATGTCGTACTTGAGCGGCGCACGGCCGGGGCGCAGCACGCCTTCGTCCGCGGCGGCATCGAGCCGGCGTAGGATCTCCTGCTGCAGGCTCTCGGCGGTCCAGGTGTCGTTGAAACGGATGTTGAAGCTCGCCGTCGCCTTGGCAGGCACGACGTTCGTCGCCGGATTGCCGACGTCGATTGTCGTCACTTCGAGGTTGGATGGCTGGAAGTTGTCGGTGCCGCCGTCGAACGGCGGGTCCATCAGTGCTTGCGTCAGCTGCAGGATGCCGCGCACCGCGTTGTCGGCCAAATGCGGATAGGCGGCATGGCCCTGGACGCCGTACACGGTGATCTTGCCGGAGAGCGAGCCGCGGCGGCCGATCTTGATCATGTCGCCAAGCTTATCGGGGTTGGTCGGCTCGCCGACGAGGCAGGCATCCCAGCGTTCGCCTCGTTCGGCTGCCCATTTCAATAGTTTGATCGTGCCGTTGATCGCCGGGCCTTCCTCGTCGCCGGTGATCAGGAAAGAGACCGAACCCTTCGGCGCGCCATGCTTTTCGATATGGCGCGCGATGGCCGCAACAAAGCAGGCAACGCCGCCCTTCATGTCGACGGCGCCACGCCCGAACAGTTCACCGTTCGCGATCTCGGCGGCAAAGGGCGCGTGTGTCCAGGCGGCTTCGTCGCCAACGGGGACCACATCGGTATGCCCGGCAAACATCAGGTGTGGGCCGTCATCGCCAAGCCGTGCATAGAGGTTCTCGATATCGGGTGTTCCCGGCGCAGTCGCCTTCACCTTGTCCACCTTGAAGCCAAGCGGCGACAGCATCGCCTCGAGCGCCGAAAGCGCGCCGCCCTCGGCGGGCGTGACGGACGGGCAGCGAATCAGGGTCTGAAGATTGGCGACGGGATCGGTAGCGGTCATGGGAGTGGAACTATCCAGCGGTAGTGGCAAAGAAAAGGCAAGGCGGCGATGCCGCCTTGTTGAAATGTGCCGTCATTTTGCCGGATCAAGTCCGACCGTCAGCGTTCGGGCGGTGCGTATCGCCCGAGACACGCAGGCCGCTGGAACCTCAAGACTTGTCAGTCGCGTAGCAGTTCGTTGATGCCGGTCTTCGAGCGGGTCTTTTCGTCGACGCGCTTGACGATGACGGCGCAGTAGAGATGCGGCGCCGGCAGGCCGTTGGCCATGGTGGCATTGCCCGATGGCATCGAGCCTGCGACGACCACCGAGTAGGGCGGCACTTCGCCGTACATGACTTCGCCGGTGGCGCGATCGACGATCTTGGTCGATTTGCCGATATAGACGCCCATGCCGAGAACCGAGCCCTCGCGGATGATGCAGCCTTCAACGACTTCCGAACGAGCGCCGATGAAGCAGTTGTCTTCGATGATCGTCGGGCCGGCCTGCATCGGCTCCAGAACGCCGCCGATGCCGACGCCGCCCGAGAGATGCACATGCTTGCCGATCTGGGCGCAAGAGCCGACAGTCGCCCAGGTATCGACCATCGTGCCTTCGTCGACGAAGGCGCCGAGGTTGACGAAGGACGGCATCAGCACGACGTTCTTGGCGATGTAGGCCGAGCGGCGCACGACGCAGTTCGGAACGGCGCGGAAGCCGGCGGCGCGATACTGGTTTTCGCCCCACCCCTCGAACTTGGACGGCACCTTGTCCCACCAGGTCGAATTGCCCGAACCACCCTTGACGACTTCCATGTCATTCAGGCGGAACGAGAGAAGCACGGCCTTCTTCAGCCACTGATTGACCTTCCAGGCGCCGTCGCTACCACGCTCGGCAACGCGCGCCTTACCGCCGTCGAGAAGTTCGAGTGCTGCTTCGACCGCGTCGCGAACCTCACCCTTCGTCGACGTATTGACGTTGTCGCGGTTGTCGAAGGCCGCTTCGATGGTCTTTTCGAGGGAAGAAAGGTCGGTGGCGCTCATGGGAATTCCTTAAACTTCGGTCTCTATCGTGGAGACCGAAGCCTCCGGGAATTGTGATTGGCGGGATGCGATCTGCTCTATCGCATGCAAGGGTAAAATGGAATGATTTTTCGGGGCATAGTAATTCTCCCGATTCAAGCATGAAACGACATACCGGCAGCGTTTGCCGGCTGTACTGAAAGGCATTTCGACATGGCAAAGGCAAGAAACGGCAGGCTGCGGCGCAAGGACGGCGTCTGGGACCCGCTGAAGACGAGCGCAACCGACAAGCACCGCGCAGAAGCTGTGCCGAAAACGCCGCAAACGCTGTCGCCGTCCTATCGCCTTGCCTACGTCGACGAAGAGTTTCTGTGTCGCGAGGAACTGCGGCCGATCCGGCTGCAACTCGAATTGTTGAAGGTCGAGATGATGCTGGCTGAACGCGGCATCCGGTCGACAGTCGTGATGTTTGGCGGCGCTCGCATTCCCGCTCCGGGCCAAAGCGCTTGGGCAGCACGCAATGAGGTGCAGCGCGCCAACCTTGAGGCGGCATCGGTCTACTACGACGAGGCGCGCAAGTTTGCTCGGCTATGCTCGAAATATTCAGCCGGCTTCGATTTTCGTGAATATGTGATCGTCACCGGTGGTGGCCCTGGTGTCATGGAAGCCGGCAATCGCGGCGCGGCCGATGAGGGCGCGCCCTCGATCGGCCTCAACATCGTGCTCCCGCACGAACAGGCGCCGAACGTCTACGTGACACCGGAGCTGAGCTTCAATTTCCATTATTTCGCGATCCGCAAGATGCACTTCATGGTGCGCGCTAAGGCAATCGCTGTCTTTCCCGGCGGCTTCGGCACTCTCGACGAATTCTTCGAGTGCCTGACGCTGATTCAGACCGGCCGCATGGAAAAGATGCCGCTCATCCTGTTCGGTGAAAAGTTCTGGAGGAGCATCGTCAATTTCGAGGCGCTTGCGGAGTTCGGAACGATTGCGCCGGACGATGTCGATCTGATCAGCTTCGTCGACACTGCCGATGCAGCGTGGAAGATCATCGAGGATTTTTACGAGCGGCACGAATAGGAAGCCCGCCAAGGGTGGCGGGCTTTGGTCTAGGTAAGTGCTTGCTTACGGGAACGGGCGATCCGGCATGTCGTCGAGCGAGATCACGCCGTCCTTGTTGTGGTCCATCCAGGTGAAGAACTTGTCGAACGCGGCTTCGGCTTCCTCCTTGGAAATCTGGCCGTTCTCGTCGGTGTCGAAGCGTTGCATCATCATCATGCCTCGCATTATGCCGCCATGCATGCCACGGCGATCCGGTCGGCCGTCGGGGCCGGGTTGCGGTGGGGCTGGCTGGGCGTTGTCGGCATCCGGCGGCGGCGCCATCGGCGTAGCATCGTCATCCGTGGCGTCATCGGCGGGGGCTTTCGCCTTGGCGATCTGGGCTTCGCGGTATTTGCGGATTTCGCCCGGCGTCAGCGAGCCGTCCTTGTCGGTATCGATGGCAACGAAGATTGCCTCCATGCCGTCCTTGGCTTCCTGCTTAGAAATCTGGCCGTCCTTGTTCGTGTCGAACTGCTTCAGCATGCGTACGAAGATGACTTCACGGATCGCGCCCATGCGCGGTCCCATCATCATGCCCATGCCGTGTTGCGGGCGAGGCGGATGATGCTTCTTGTCGTGAGACGCAGCAAAACTGGTGCCGGCTGCGGCACCGACGATCATGACGGAGGAGAGTGCGGCCAGTATCAGTTTGTTCCGAGACATTTCAGCTCCTTTCAATGTGCAATCGCAATGGGATCACAGACGAAAGGGTAGGGCCGATGTGACAAATCGCCCAATTAAAGATCGGTAAGCTGGATGAAACTTTAGTAATCTAGCCGGCAATCTTCGCAAGAAAATCAGTGAGATCGTCGGTCACGAAGTCGATGTGATCATCCTCGCCGCTGGTCTTTTCCCACCATTCGACAACCGTATCCTCGAGATTGTTCGGTACCAGCAGGACAGTCTGCATGCCAAGCGTTTTTGGAACCTTGAGATTGCGGGGCAGGTCCTCGAACATCGCCGCCTTGCCGGTCTCGATCCGCTTCAGTGCCGCGAACTTGTCATAGGTCGCCTGCGCCGGCTTCGGCACGAAGTCCGCCGCCACGATGTCGAAAATATCGTCGAAATGCTCGAGGATGCCGAGCGCACCGGCCGCCATCTCGGCATGCTTGACGCTGCCATTGGTGAAGATGAACTTGCGACCCGGCAGGGCCTTGATGGCCGCGCCCAGTTCGGGCTGCGCCGTCAGGCTCGAATAGTCGATTGCATGCGCCTTCTCGAGAAAGTCGTTCGGATCGACGCCGTGGTGGATCATCAGACCCTGCAGGGTCGTTCCGTGATCGAGATAGTATTGTTTCTGCAGCTTGCGTGCCTCGTCGCGCTCCATCTGCAGCAGCGTCGAGACGTAGGCCGTCATGTTCTTGTCGATCTGCGCGAACAGATTGACATGATGCGGGTAGAGGGTGTTGTCGAGGTCGAAAACCCACTCGGTCACATGCGAGAAGTCCGCCTTGGTCGGCGTGCGATCTATCTTGGTCATGGGGGCGTTATGGCACGGCTTGCCGGGCAAGGAAATCGGCAAGAAAAAATAGATGCCCGATTTGCGGCGGACGCGGCGCGGAAGGGATGGTAAAACGCCTCATGCTCTTTGATCTGCCCAATGACGACGCGCTGTACGATGCGCTGGTTGCCCGCAGCCCGGCCTATGAGGGCCTTGCCTATGTCTGCGTCAAGACAACGGGTATTTTCTGCCGGCTGACTTGCCCCGCTCGCAAGCCGAAGCGGGAAAACACTCTCTTCTACAATTCGATCGCCACCTGCATGCAATCCGGATTTCGGCCGTGCCAGCGGTGCCGGCCGTTGGAAGAGGCGGGTCGGGAGCCGATTGTCGACCAACTCCTCGCGGCGCTCGACCGTGATCCCGCAGCGCGATGGACGGAAGACGATCTGATCGCGCACGGCTACGAGCCCTCGACCGTGCGGCGGGCCTTCAAGCGATCCCTCGGCATGACGTTTCTCGATATTGCCCGCTATCGCCGTCTTGGCGAGGCGGCAAAGCAACTGGCGAATGGCGCCCGTGTCATCGATGCTCAGATCGAGGCAGGATATGAATCGGGTAGCGGCTTCCGCGCCGCGTTTCAGCGGCTGATCGGCAAAGCGCCTGCGATGTCGCAGAACCGCGATCTCCTGTTTGCCGACTGGTTCGAAACGCCGCTCGGCCCCATGGTTGCGGTGGCCGACCAGACGCATCTGCATCTCCTCGAATTCCACGACCGCAAGGCACTGCCGGCGGAGCTGGAGAAACTGCAGCGCAAGACCCGCTCCACGGTCGCGGCCGGCCGCACATCGGCGATTGATCAAATCGGCGCCGAGCTGAAAGCCTATTTCGATGGCAGGTCCGCAACGTTCCGCACGCCGCTCGCGTTGGGTTTCGGTACGGCCTTCGAACGCGAGGTCTGGTCGAAGCTGATGGACATACCCATTGGTGAGACACGCGCTTACGGGGACATTGCGCGTAGCATGGAAAACCCGCAAGTGGTGCGCGCCGTCGGCCGGGCCAATGGGGCAAACCAGCTGGCGATTGTCATCCCCTGCCACCGGCTTATCGGCGTTGACGGGTCACTGACTGGCTATGGCGGCGGGCTCTGGCGCAAGCAATGGCTTTTGCGACACGAAAATGAGATGAAGACCAAGGGATTGTTTGTGGAGGAGATCCAATGAATCAGGCTGAGAAGGCAAAGGCATTCGGCGCGCTCCATCAAAAGGGCAATCCTGTCGTCCTTTACAACATATGGGACGCCGGAACAGCGAAGGCAGTGACCGAGGCGGGTGCTAAGGCGCTGGCAACAGGAAGCTGGTCGGTTGCCGCAGCACAAGGTTATGGGGATGGTGAGAAGATTCCGCTGGATGCGCTGGTAGCAACGGTTCGCCAGATTACGGCAGTCAACGACCTGCCTCTCTCCGTCGACTTCGAAGGAGCGTACTCGACCGATCCGGCCGGGGCAGCCGCCAATGTCGCCAAGCTGATCGACGTGGGCGCCATTGGCATCAACTTCGAAGATCAGGTGGTCGGCGGCGAGGGGCTGCACCCGGTCGAGAAACAGGCAACCCGCATCCGGGCCATTCGCGAGATGGCTGATGCAAGGGGCATACCCTTTTTCATCAATGCGCGCACCGATCTGTTCTTGCGCGAAGGTGATCTCTCCAAGCATGCAGATCTGGTCGACGAAGCGATCGAGCGCGGCAAGGTTTACGCCGCAGCTGGTGCAAATGGCTTCTTTGTGCCTTGGCTGATTGACGAGGGCCTGATCAAGAAAATCTGCGCCGCGTCAAACCTGCCGGTTAACATCATGATGAGACCCGGTGCGCCGGACGTGAGAACGCTCGCAAGACTTGGCGTCAGCCGCATTAGCTACGGACCGGGACCCTACCGGGCGATGATGGAAAAGCTGAAAGAGGCAGCCGCGGCGGTCTATGCCGCCGCGGGCTAAAGCAATTCCCGGAAAAGTGTAAAGGGTTTTCCGTCCGGAATTGCGTAAAAGAAAAAGGGCTCAGGGAACGATCAGCGTTCCCGCGCCATGCTCGGTGAAGATCTCGAGCAGCACGGAATGGGCGGTCTTGCCGTTCAGGATGACGACGCCCTGCACGCCTGCCTTGATTGCATCGATGCAGGTTTCGACTTTCGGAATCATGCCGCCGGAAATCGTTCCGTCAGCGATCAGCGCGTGCGCCTGCGCCACGGAAAGTTCCTTGATCAGGTTGCCCTGCTTGTCGAGAACGCCGGGAACATCCGTCAGGAAGAGCAGGCGGGTGGCGTTCAGCGCACCGGCGATCGCCCCCGCAAAGGTGTCGGCATTGATGTTGTAGGTCGCGCCGTCGCGACCGGGAGCGACCGGAGCGATGACAGGGATCATCTCTGAGCGGGCTAGCAGGTCAAGCAGCGTGCGGTCGACTTCGACGACCTCGCCGACGAAGCCGAGGTCGAGCACACGCTCGATGTTCGAATCCGGATCCTTGACCTTTTTCTGCGCTTTTTCGGCAAAGACCATGTTGCCGTCCTTGCCGCAAAGGCCGATCGCCCATTCGCCCGTCTGGTTGATGAGCGCGACGATCTCCTTGTTGATCGAGCCGGCCAGAACCATTTCGACGATCTCGACCGTCTTGGCGTCGGTGACGCGCAGGCCGCCTTCGAATTTCGATTCGATGCCCATCTTCGTCAGCATCGCGCCGATCTGCGGGCCGCCGCCGTGAACGACGATCGGGTTGACGCCGGATTGCTTCAACAGAGCGATGTCGCTTGCGAAGGCCTTCCCGAGCTCGGGATTGCCCATGGCATGGCCGCCGTACTTCACGACGATCGTCTTGTTTTCGTAACGCTGCATGAAGGGCAGGGCCTGCGCAAGGAGGCGTGCCTGAGTTTCGCTTTCGGACTGGTTCATGGGATACCCCGCAGAATTGATCGCGGCCTTTTATCTCAAGTTTTTGACAGATGGAATAATCTAGAGACCATTAGTTTTCCGTATGTGCTGGCGAGCGGGTTCGAGGGGGCGAGCGTTTGGCAAGAGGCATGGGATGACCAGCGACGAAATCGCACATTTGATAAGCCTCGTTGCGATCGGCGATCGCAAGGCCTTTGCCGCGCTCTATCGTGAGACGAGTCCGAAACTCTTCTCCATCTGCCTGCGTATCTTGAAAGACAGGACGGACGCTGAGGAATCGCTGCAGGAAATTTACGTCAAGATCTGGCAGCGCGCCGGCGTGTTTGCCGCGGGCTCCGGGGCGCCATCGTCCTGGCTCGCGGCAATTGCGCGCAACCAGGCAATCGACATCATTCGTGCGCGCAAGCCGGTTGCCGACGAATTGGACAGTGCCTACGACCTCGCGGACGACGATCCTTCCCCAGAGATACAGACTGTGATCAAGGATGAGGGAAGGCGCATTGACACCTGCATGGAAGAGTTGGAAGCTGATCGGGCGGTGGCAGTGAAGAGAGCCTACGTCGAAGGACAAAGCTATCAGGAACTGGCCGATCAGTTTGGCGTCCCTTTGAACACGATGCGCACATGGCTGCGTCGCAGCCTTTTGAAACTGAGAGAGTGCATGGAACGATGACATCGCCGGATCAGAGCAAGGGAGGCCGCTCCCGCGACGAGGTACTCGCCGGTGAGTATGTTCTTGGTGTTCTTTCCTTCAAGGATCGACGGGTTGTGGAGGAGCGCATGCGCCGCGATAGACAGTTCGCTGCTATCGTCAGCCGATGGGAAACCAACCTCTCCGCTTTCAACGATGATTATGACATCGTCAGCCCCAGTCAGGAAACGTTCAAGCAGATCGAAGCGCGGCTGTTCGGCACGCCGGAAGCTGCCCCGACGCCGGCGCGCGGTCTGTGGGGTTCCATCGTCTTCTGGCGCTGTCTTGCGCTCGTCTCGCTGCTGATTACGGTGGGGGCGCTGACGATTGCCACTGTCGTCGTCGCTCCGCCGCAGACGTCCGCGCCGCTTGTGGCCGAGCTGACCGCCTCCAACAGCCAGGTCAACCTCTTGGCCTCCTATGAGCGGCAGAGCGGAACACTGAAGATTGTACCCGTTGCTACCGGCAAGCCTGAAGAGAAGTCACTGGAGCTTTGGCTTGTTCCGGCAAGCGGCGCGCCAAGATCGCTTGGCGTGTTTCCTCCGGATCAGGCCGGCGAGTTGGTCATACCCGCTGATATGCGCGGTAGCGTAAACGAGGGCGCGGCCCTCGCCGTCAGCCTCGAACCTTTCGGCGGCTCGCCGACCGGGCAGGTCACGGGGCCGATCGTGGCGAGCGGCACGACGCATCGCCGCTAATGTTTTTTCAACAAGCGCGCTGAAACTCTTCCTGCGAGCCTTCCGTAGATCTTCATGTCCGCAACGGAACGCCGGCATTCGGCCGGTCTTGTGCGCGGACGTAAAGGAGAACAATCATGATGAAGTCCGCACTGCGCTTGAGTGTGCTTGCTGCTGCCGTTTCCGCCTTTGCTTTCGCTGCGCAGGCCAAGAACCCGATGGTCGGCGGCGCTGCCATGTATCCGACGAAGAACATCGTCGAAAATGCGGTGAACTCCAAAGACCACACGACGCTGGTTGCCGCCGTCAAGGCGGCCGGTCTGGTCTCGACGCTTGAGGGCAAGGGACCGTTCACGGTCTTTGCGCCCACCAATGAAGCTTTCGCAGCACTGCCGGCCGGTACGGTCGATACGCTGCTGAAGCCGGAGAACAAGGCGACGCTGACCAAGATCCTGACCTGCCATGTCGTGGCAGCCGACGCGATGTCGAAGGCCGTCGCCAAGATGATCAAGGATGACGGTGGCGAACACGACATCAAGACCATCGGGGGCTGCGTGCTCAAGGCCAAGGAAAGCATGGGCAAGATCACGCTGACCGACGAGAACGGCGACGTCGCCGACGTCACGATTGCCGACGTCAAGCAGTCGAACGGCGTGATTCACGTGGTCGACAAGGTACTGCTGCCAAAGATGTAATCGAGTGAGGCAGTTCGGGGTAGCGCCCTCGGCATTGGGGCGCGCCCCTCTTTCATTTCCAGTTGGCGATGCCGACCGTTTGCGCGATTGCCTCGCGCAGGTCATCGAGGCCTTCGCTCTTTTCCGATGACGTGGCAATGATCCCGGGATAAGCGGCCGGCCGCTTCTTGATCTTTTCCGTCGTCTCCGCGAGCAGCTTGGTCACGGCCGGTGGCTTGATCTTGTCCGTCTTGGTCAGAACGATCTGGTAGGAGACAGCCGCCTTGTCAAGCAGATCGAGAACCTCATCGTCGTTCTTCTTTACCCCGTGGCGGCTGTCGATCAGCACGTAGACGCGCTTCAGCGTCGCCCGCCCGCGCAGGTAATCGAAGACGAGCTTCGTCCAGGCATCGACCTGGTCTTTCGGCGCCTGCGCATAGCCGTAGCCCGGCATGTCGACCAGCGCCATCGGCGGCAGGTCGCCGCCTTCACCTGAGTAACCCTCCGGCACGAAGTAGTTGAGCTCCTGCGTGCGCCCCGGCGTGTTGGAGGTGCGTGCCAGCCCCTTGTGGCTGACGAGCGCATTGATCAGCGACGACTTGCCGACATTCGAGCGACCGGCAAAGGCCACCTCCAGCGGTCCTTCCGGCGGCAGGAATTTCAAGGACGGCACGCCGCGGATGAAAGTCCAGGGGCGTCCGAAGAGCGGCTTGTCGTTCTTGTTGTCGGTCATTCGGCCTTTTCCAGTCCAATCCAGTGTGCCTATGGCATTCAGGTTTCGGGCGATTTTGTCAACCGCCAGGCCGGCAGTCGCCCAGATGCGGCGGCAACGCCGGCAGAAATGAAAAGCCCCGCCGAAGCGGGGCTATCATCATTTCTCTGTTGGAGCCGGCTTTCGTTTGAAGAGCCCCTTCAGATTGTCGAAGAGCTCGATCTTCACGCCGTGCCGCTTCATGATCACCGACTGCTGAAGCACTGAAAGCGTATTGTTCCAGGCCCAGTAGATGACCAGACCGGCCGGGAAGCTCGCCAGCATGAACGTGAAGACCAGCGGCATCCAGTTGAAGATCATCGCCTGCGTCGGGTCCGGCGGTGTCGGGTTCATGCGCATTTGCACGAACATCGTGACGCCCATGATCAGCGGCCAGATGCCGAGATGCAGCAAAGTTGGCGCTTCGAACGGCAGAAGGCCGAACAGGTTGATGAACGAGGTCGGATCGGGTGCGGAGAGATCCTGGATCCAGCCGAAGAACGGCGCATGGCGCATCTCGATGGTGATGTAGATCACCTTGTAGAGCGCGAAGAACACGGGAACCTGCAGCAGAATCGGCCAGCAACCGGCAATCGGGTTGATCTTTTCGTCCTTGTAGAGCTGCATGGTCGCCTGCTGCAGCGCCATGCGGTCGTCGCCAAACTTGGTCTTCAACTCCTCCATCTTTGGCTGCACGCGCTTCATGTTCGCCATCGAAGCGTACTGCTTGCTGGCAAGCGGGAAGAACAGTGCCTTGACGACGATCGTGGTAAGCAGGATCGCAACGCCGAAGTTGCCGAAGTAGCGGAAGAAGAAGTCCATCAACCTGAACATCGGCTTCGTCAGGAAGTAGAACCAGCCCCAGTCGATCAACCGGTCGAACTTCGGGATCGAATAGGTCTTCTCGTAGCCGTCGATAACAGGAACTTCCTTGGCGCCGGCAAAGACGAGGTTCTTGAGCTCGAGCGACTGGCCCGGTGCGACGGTAACCGCGTTCTGCTTGTAGTCGGCCTGGAAGCGCGGCTGGCCATCGGTGAAGTGGGTGAAGCGCGCATCGTAGGGCGTCTGCTGCGGCGGAATGATCGTCGCTGCCCAATATTTGTCGGTGATACCGAGCCAGCCACCGGTTGCCGTTTCCGGCGTCACGGCTTCCTTCTCGACGGCTGCATACTTGCTCTCGATCAGGCTATCGCCGATCACGCCGATGAAGCCTTCGTGCAGAACGTAGGTCGAGGCGACCGCCGGCTTGTTGTAGCGCGTGACACGGCCATAGGAGGACAATGCAGCGGCGGCCTGGCCAGCATTGGTGATCTTGTCGGTGACGGTGAACATGTAGTGCTCGTCGACCGAGATCGTACGGGCAAAGGTGATGCCCTTTTCGTTCGTATAGGTGAGCGTAACCGGCGTCTTCTCCGTCAGCTTGGCACCTTCCGGTGCCGTCCAGACGGTTGAGGGGCCGGGAACAGAGCCGGTGGCGGCGTCACCGATGTAGCCGAGTTCGGCGAAGTAGCCATCCTTGGTTTCGGATGGGCTAAAGAGCGTGATGATCGGGCTCGAGTCGTCGACCGTCTCGTGGTAGCCCTTGAGCTTCAGGTCATCGAGGCGTGCGCCGACTAGGTTGATCGAGCCTGCGAGTGCTGCCGTATCGATCACGACGCGCGGGTTCTTGGCAAGTGCGTCGATCAGGGAGGTCGTCGTGGTTGCCGAAGGGGCTGCGCCATTGGGCTGAGCCGTACCAGCGCCACCGGCGGTCGGGGTCTGCACCTGTTCGATCTTCTGCTGCGCCTTTTGAGCGAGTTCTGCCTTGCGCTGCGCTTCGATGCGCGGATTCATATAGAGGAATTGCCACCCGAGAACGATCAGCACGGAGAGAGCGATCGCAATGAAGTAGTTGCGGTTGTTTTGCATCATACGTTCCTGGGGCGGCCGTCTCCGGACCGCTTGTGTTTCGGCTTGGTCTCGACGCGAGTTTTGAGCTCTGCGGCTAATTCTTTGAAGGATGCTTTCAGCACGTCCCTTCGCGCGACAACCACATAGTCGTGTCCGGGCTGCATTGCAAACCCTGCATGAAGTCGCACCGCCTCTTTCAGGCGCCGCCGCATGCGGTTTCGCTCGACTGCATTGCCGTGTTTCTTGGTGACGGTGAAGCCGACACGGGCTTCTGTCTCGGGTTCCTTCCGGTCGAGGACCTCAAGCAGGAAGAAACCGCCCTTGCGTTTTTCGCCTTGGCGGACAGCAAGAAACTGCGGGCGGCTTTTCAGCCGCCCGGCAGTCATTTTCTTATTATTGGTCGTCAATTCGCCCGCCATCTCTTATCGGGCAATTCCGGCCTTAGGCCGAAAGACGCTTGCGGCCGCGTGCGCGGCGAGCAACGATAACCTTGCGGCCGCCCTTGGTGGCCATACGTGCACGGAAACCGTGGCGGCGCTTGCGAACAAGCTTGGATGGTTGGTAGGTACGCTTCATTTATTTAAACACCGCGGAGTGCGGCCCTTCTTGAATTTGCATATTGCAAGGAGCGTTGTTTTTTCGAACGGGCGAGGCTAACGAGAGCCTTAAATGACCGGACGTGCGCCGGCTTATACGGATGAAGGCCGCCAAAGTCAATTATTGCCCGGAATTTCCCGATTTCGGTGCTGCGATGCAAGATTTGGCGAAGCGCATTAATGTTTGTGACAAGCGACAAGCCATGCGCTCGCGTAATATTTTTCTCAAATCTCAACTGTTGCGCGCATTTTGCCGATAACCAGACGCCTCGCGCGCAAAAAACAAAACGGCGACGACTAAGTACAGGTAATTTTTTGTAGTGATGCGGCCAAGCATCCGAAAGCTAACATTAATTTATTTCGGCCAAATTTAGCTATCGGCCGGAATGCTTTCCCGGCTTGTGATTAGTCTTGGGGGGCTTCCTTTGAAAATTCGCGGTAAGATCAATCTGCTTGTCTCCGCCATGTGCGGCGTTGCACTGCTGATCGGGGCAACGGCACTTTGGGCCGTGCGTCAATACGAAGAAAGTCTGTCGGCGTACGGAGATGCATCCGATCGCGCTTACGCCGGCGAGCGCCTTAACCGCTTCGTGACGGCAACGGTGATGGAGGCCCGCGGGATCTATAACGCGCCGTCGACAAAGGAGGCCGCAAACTTTGCCAAGGGACTGCTGGCCGATCTCGATCAGATCGACAAGGTCATCGCCTCCTGGGCCCCGCTGGTTCCGGAAAGCCAGAAGGATACCTTCGTGAAAATGACCGAGCGCGCGAAGGAATTCCGGACATTCCGCGCCGAAACAGCACGTCTCGGCACTGAAGTGAGCCCCCAGGCCGCGAACGAGCAGGGTAACAACGACGCCAACCGTGCCAACCGCAAGGCTTTCCAGGCGGAGATCGATGCGATCGTCGCCACCGACAAGGCGACACTTGACGCCGTCAATGCGCAGGTCGAAAGCTCGCGCACCTCTGTTTTGTGGCTGGTGATTGCGATCACTGGCGTCGGCATCGTGGCCGGCGTCGGCATGGGCTTCTATATCGGCACCATTCAGCTCAGCCGTCCGATCAAGAAGGTCACAGACGCGATTAAGGAAGTCGCCGATGGCAACTTTGACGCCGAAGTGCCTTTCGCTGGCCGCCAGGATGAAATCGGCGAGATGGCTGCCGCCGTCGCCGTCTTCAAGGAGAATGGTCTCGCCGTTCGCCGCATGAATGCGCAGGAAGCCGCCATGCGTGCCAAGAGCGACGATCTGCAGTCCAGCATGTCGGTTGTCGTTGCATCCGCGGCTGCGGGCGATTTCAGCCGCCGCATCGAAACGGACTATGGCGATGAAAACCTCAACCAGTTCGCCAGCAACATCAACCATCTGCTTTCCAGCATCGATGCCGGTGTCGGCGAAACGCGCCGCGTGATAGCAAGCCTGGCGGAAGGAGACCTGACGCAGACGATGCGCGGCAGCTTCCAGGGTGCCTTCGCCGAACTGCAGCAGAACGTCAACAGCACCTTCGCGACGCTGCAGACGACGATGCGCGAGGTCCGCGAAACGGCTGAAGGCTTCCACGGCAACACCAACGAATTGCGCGCCGCCAGCGACGACCTTTCCAAGCGTACCGAGCAGCAGGCTGCCGCCCTCGAACAGACTTCGGCTGCTCTCGACGAGATCACTGCGGTGGTCAACAATTCGACCGAGCGCGCTCAGGAAGCCAGCGTCATGGTCTCCGAGGCCAAGGACGATGCCGGCAAGTCGGGCGTGGTTGTCCGTAACGCCGTCGACGCCATGGGCCGGATCGAGCAGGCCTCGCGCGAAATCAGCCAAATCATCAACGTCATCGACGAGATTGCCTTCCAGACGAACCTGCTCGCCCTCAATGCCGGAGTTGAAGCCGCTCGTGCCGGCGAGGCAGGCAAGGGCTTTGCCGTCGTCGCCCAGGAAGTCCGCGAGCTGGCGCAGCGCTCGGCGACAGCGGCGAAGGACATCAAAGGCCTGATCACCAAGTCGGGCGACGAAGTGCAGGTCGGTGTGAAGCTGGTGCAGGCAACCGGCGAGGCACTGTCCCAGATCGAACGCCGCGTCAACGCGATCAACGACCACATTCACTCGATCGCAACCGCCGCGAAGGAGCAGTCAACCGGCCTCAAGGAAGTCAACACAGCCGTCAACCAGATGGATCAGGTGACGCAGCAGAACGCTGCCATGGTCGAGGAGACCTCAGCAGCAACGCACAAGCTTTCCGGCGAAGCCGACGGCCTCGTCCGTCTCATCTCGCGCTTCAAGGTCTCGAACGTGCCGGCCGCGGCCCCGGTCGCCGTTGCCCGCCATCAGGAGCACCGGCCAGTGGCCTCTCCGGCCCGTCGTGCCATGGGCACCGTCGCCCGGGCGTTCAGCGGCAATGCCGCCGTCGCCGAGCAGAATTGGGAAGAGTTCTGATCCCCTTCCTCTTTTCGACCGATGGGAAACGCCGCCTCCGGGTGGCGTTTCCTTTTGTCGCAAATGGCTTTGCTCGCAAAGATTTGAAAGCGGACCGTCATCGTCTAATATAGAAGGCGCAGAGGGCGCTTTGCGCCAAGCGGACGAAAGACCATGCAAGCCCAAGGTGACAATCTTCCCCCCGGCGGTGCTACTGAGACCGAGGCTGACAAGGCGGAACAGCGCCCGCCTGGCAAGTTCGGCGGGCTTTCCGGCAAGCTGCTATGGCTGACGGTTGTCTGCATCATGCTCGCCGAGGTGCTGATCTTCTTTCCCTCGGTGGCCAGCATGCGCCTGCGATGGCTGGACGAGAGGTTGAATGCCGCGGCTGCGGCCGCGATCGTGATCGACGGCCTGCAGCCGGTCGAACTGCCGCGCACGCTGCAAAAGGAGACGCTGGAGGCGACCGGCACCAAGGCAATCGTGCTGCGCAAGGAGGGCACCTCTCGCCTGCTTGCCACGACTGACATGCCCACCTTTGTCGATGAGCAATACGACCTGACGGATGTGCCGGCTTTGACGGCGATCAGCGATGCGCTCGATACGATGATTTTCGGCGGCAACCGTCTGATCCGTGTCTATGGCCCGGTGCAGGACACCAATACCGGCGTCGAAGTGGTGATGAAGGACAAGCACCTGCGCAATGCGATGCTTGCGTATTCCCGCAACGTCTTCCTGTTGTCGATCCTGATCTCGCTGTTCACCGCGACGCTGGTGTTCTTCGCGATCAACCGCATCCTGATCCGGCCGATTCGCAAGCTGACCGGCAGCATGCAGCAATTCTCCTCGGATCCGGAAAATCCGCACAACGTCTTCGTTGGCGATGGCGGCCGCGATGAGCTCGCGGTGGCCGGCCGGCACCTGACCTCCATGCAGATGGAACTGCAAAAGACGCTGAAGCAGCAGAAGAACCTGGCAGCGCTCGGCCTCGCCGTCTCGAAGATCAACCACGACATGCGCAACATCCTGGCCTCGGCGCAACTGATGTCGGACCGTCTCGTGGATGTCGACGATCCGATGGTGAAGGCCTTCGCGCCAAAGCTGCTGCGCACCATCGACCGCGCGGTCGGCTATACGACCGAGGTGCTATCCTATGGCCAGGCAAGCGAAGCGGCGCCTCGCAGGCGCCGCATCCGGCTTTATGACCTCACCCAGGACGTGAAGGACATGTTGGCGATCGATGCTCAAAGCGGCATCGAGTTCATCGACCAGATGGCGCCCGAGCTCGAGGTCGACGCGGACAGCGAGCAATTGTTTCGCGTCATCCACAATCTCTGCCGCAACGCCGTAGAGGCGCTGAGTGCCACGGGCGCGGGGCGCGGGTCGGAGGGCGGCAAGCGCATCACCGTCTCGGCCCAGCGCGTCGGTAGCGTCGTCAGCATCATCGTCGACGACACTGGCCCCGGCATGCCGCAGAAGGCCAGACAGAATCTCTTCGCCGCCTTCCGCGGCTCGGCCCGCTCCGGCGGCACGGGCCTCGGCCTGGTGATCGCCCGTGAACTGGTGCTGGCCCACGGCGGCACGATCGCTCTTGTGGAAAAGCCTTCCATCGGAACGCAGTTCCGCATCGAGATTCCGGACCGCCCGGTATCGCTCGACGACTATCGCAGCCGCGCTCTCCAAGAAAAGTGATGCATTTCCGCTCTGCACCACCAAAGTCGCGATTTTTTCAGAAAGCCTATTGCAATCCCCGAAAGGACCCTTTAGAGAACCGCCCACGCAAGCGGTTCGGCCGCTTCCGGCACGCACCCGTAGCTCAGCTGGATAGAGCACCAGACTACGAATCTGGGGGTCAGGAGTTCGAATCTCTTCGGGTGCGCCATTTCTATCATGTTGATTTCTCTACAATATATTCTCGACACCGGACAAGATGGCGAACCGTCGTTCAGTACACCACGGTTGTAGCCTACGCTGACCACGTTGCGTCGTGTAGCGGCAACAGCCTCGATTAGCCAATTCAGTTCGACGCAATCCATACGAGCGTGATAGTTTGGATGCATGAACCGAGACAGCGCTGTTGCAAAAGCCCAAAGCTATTTTGACTCGGGTGCCTTCCGCGAGGACTTGGCCCGACGCGTGGCGATGCCGACCGAAAGTCAGAATCCCGATCAGGCGTCAACGCTGATCGAATATCTCGAAGCCGAGATCAAGCCCACTCTCAAGGCGCTCGGCTTTGTCTGCCATGTGCTGTCGGAAGGCCAGTGGCCATTCCTTCTCGCAGAACGCATCGAGGATATGTTGCGGCCAACAGTCCTTGGCTACGGTCACGGTGATGTCGTTCGCGGCCTTTACGATGGCTGGGATGAAGGTCTCTCGCCTTGGCGACTTACCGAGCGGGATGGTCGATGGTATGGTCGTGGCGTTGCCGACAATAAGGGACAGCACTCGATCAACATCGGCGCCCTGCAAGCCGTCCTGGAGACTCGTGGGCGTCTCGGGTTCAACGCAAAGTATCTTTTCGAAATGGGCGAGGAAATCGGATCGCCCGCGTTGCGCGAGTTCGCGTCCGCGCACAAGGATTTGTTGCGGGCTGACGTTCTGATTGCGTCGGACGGACCCCGGCTGTCGGCCGAACGACCGACCATCTTCTTGGGATCGCGTGGCGCTCTTTCATTCGATATCTGGATTGATGCACGCGAGGGCGGCCATCATTCCGGCAATTGGGGCGGCCTTCTTTCCGATCCGGCAATCCAGCTTGCCAATGCCATTGCGAGCCTTGCCGGGCCGACAGGCAAGATTCAGGTGCCTGAATGGATTCCAAAAAGCTTTCCCGACAGCGTGCGGCGCGCTCTTTTCGATTGCGAGATTGTGAGCAGCCCCGGCGCACCTGAAATTGATCCGACCTGGGGCGAGCCAGGGCTTACACCGGCCGAGAAAGTATTCGGTTGGTCCTCGTTCGCGGTGCTGGCCTTCGAAGCCGGCAATCCGAGAACACCTGTCAATGCAATCCCCCCGCGCGCTTGGGCGCGCTGCCAGCTACGGTTTGTGGTCGGGGTTGACGCGGATGGCATCCTGCCAGCCCTACGCCGCCATCTTGATCGGCACGGCTTTTCGAATGTCCAGATCGCACAGGCAAGCGCCGAACTCTTCCGGGCGTCGATGCTCGAGCCCGACCATCCTTGGGTCGAGTGGGCAGTCGAATCGATCAGCCGCACAATCGGGACGAAGCCGGCGATCCTGCCGAGCCTTGGAGGCGCGCTACCGAACGACATTTTCGCCGAGGTTCTAGAACTGCCTACCGTGTGGGTGCCGCATTCGTATCCGGCCTGCTCCCAGCACGCGCCGAACGAGCATGTCCCCCTCGCGATCGCCCGCGAAGGACTCGCGCTAATGGCCGGACTCTATTGGGATTTGGGGGAAGCTGGGGTGCCAGGCAATTGGCGTGCGTGTGAGCCATCGACCCAATAACTCATCGGATCGCCGCGTCAATGGTTAGTGCGATTGTGGTGCCGGGAAATTAAATAGTGCAAACAATCACATAGCGGTGCCCAGTTTCATCTCGTCCGGCGCGCCATTTTTCCACCGCTTCAGAAGAAACTCGCGCGTCTTCAGCTGAACTTACGACAATGACCCTTGTTGGTCGTCGACTACGAGCACGCGAAAATCTCAAATGCGGCGTGAACAGGACGACTGCCGCCTGTGGTCGGCATGTTGATCCACAGCGCAGTCGTCATGCTGTATCTTTCTTACGTCGGTTTGACAGGCGGCTTGATCGGCACTCTACTATAAGCGGTCATCCTTCACGTGATCAACGGTCAGGCGAAGCCGGCGACGGCATAGGATAGCGGCCATCCTCGTACCTCGCGCGGTCGCCGCATGGTGGGGACCCTGCAGCGGGGAGTAACTGCGATGAGAAAAGACGGCACACGTAGCGGCGAATCCCTTCAGGCACTGCCTAAGGCGGAAGTGCATGTTCACCTGGAGGGCTGCTTTGAATCCGCCACCCTGGAGAGTTGGGCAAGGCAGGCTGGCGTTCCAATGCCGCGGCCGCACGAGCGGCTTTTCTCTTTCGAGAGCCTCGCTGATATGCTCGAATTTCTAGACTGGGCCTGTGGCCTGGCCAGCACTCGGGACCGCCTGGCCGAATTGGCCTATGGGTTTTGCCGGCGATTGGCGGCGGACGGCACCGGTTACGCAGACCTGATCATCAATCCCAAGCACTGGGCCCCATGGCAGGGCAGGACCAGGGAGCTGATAGAGGCCCTCGATGCAGGCTTCACCGCTGCGGCGCAGGACGGACTTCCACCCGTTGGATTGTGCGTCAGCTTACTCCGCACCCAGAGCTCCGATGAAGCGGTAGAACTCGTCGAAAATCTCATCGCCTGGCGCCATCCGCGGGTGGTCGCCCTGTCGGTTGACGGCAATGAGGCAGCCGCAGGTCGCACCGGACCACGCTTTGCCGAGGCATTTCGCCGGGCCGCGGCTGCCGGCTTGCGGCGTACCGTTCATGCCGGCGAGTCGAGCGGACCGGAAGGAGTTCGTGATGCGGTCGAATTGTTAGGCGCAGATCGCATCGACCACGGTGTCCGAGCTGTCGAGGACGACCGTGTGGTGGCGCTTCTTGCCGAACGCGGTATCCCGCTGGGCGTCTGCCCCACCTCGAACCTCACGCTCAAGCTTTATCCCTCTATTGAGGCCCATCCCATCGACCGCCTCCGAAAGGCGGGCGTCAGGGTGTCGGTCAACACCGACGATCCAAGCCTGTTGGCTACAAACCTTCCGGCTGAATACGAACTGGCGGCGGCCGCCTTCGGGTGGAGCGACGAGATCATGCGCGACGTTGCTCGAACGTCCATCGACGCGAGTTTTGCCAACGCTGACGTGAAAGCGCATCTGAAGTCCGCATTGGCCGACTGGCAATCGTAGTGCTGGCTCACAATAGTCACCTCAAGTCGCTCCCGCTGGGTCACCTTACATGGCTGGCAGCGAAAACGCCCAGGGAGCGCCAGGGCTCTGCGGAGGAGGCAACTACAAGGGAGCGTTCTTGGCGTAGATCTCATCGTACGCGAACAATGCTGGCGCACCGCCGGTGTGGATGAAGAGCACCTCATCCGAGGGCTTAAAGGTCCCTGCCTCGATCCGGTTGTAAAGAGCCGCCATCGCCTTCGACGTGTAGACCGGGTCCAAAAGGATGCCCTCGGACTTCGCGCACTGAACGACGGCATTCCTCGAAGGGCCGTTCGGAAGCCCGTAGCCGGGAAGGTACATGCTATCATCGAGTTCGATAGCATCCGTGGTTCCAGATTCATGGATTCCGACCAGGGGGGCGACGTCAGAGACTAACTGCTCGATAATCGGGCGCTGCATCGCTTTCGACCGTGAGATTGTCGCGCCGACAAGCTTCGCCGTCGAGCCGGTGAGTTTGAGCCCGGCAAGCAGCCCCGCATGAGTCCCGCCTGATCCTGACACGACGAAGATGTGGCTGAACGCCTTTCCGAGTTTCCGTTCCTGTTCCGCGATTTCCAGGGCGCAGGTCACGTAGCCCAGGCAGCCGATCGCGTTCGACCCGCCCAGCGGCACGACGTACGGCGAAAGCCCTTTCACCCGCAACGACGCCGCATGAGCCTCCACCGCCTCGGCGAGCGGGTCGTGGCGTCCGACCCGCACGATCTCCGCACCGACAAGCTTGTCTAGAAGCAGGTTTGCCGAGTTGTGGTAGGTCTCGGAACGGTCGGGAACGTCGTCCTTTAGGACCAAATGGCACGTCAGGCCAAGCTTGGCCGCGACCGCCGCAGTCAAGCGAGCGTGGTTCGATTGTAAGGCTCCGGACGTGACGACGATGTCGCATCCCTTCGCCAGAGCGTCCCCCATCAGATATTCGAGCTTCCGCAGCTTATTGCCGCCCATGGCGATGCTGCCGAAATCATCCCGCTTGATGGAGATCCGCGGGCCACCGTAAGCGGCGGAGAGCCGGTCGAGCGTCTCGATCGGCGTCGGCCATCGGGACAGTATCTGCCGAGGGTGTGCGTCGAGCTGCATGGGATCGGAACCTTGCTCGGTGTAAAGCAGTGAAATCATTAGGAACGTATAGAGTTATGCAGGGTGCGTATAGCCCGTGACGAGTGGAGAACGCGGTTCGCCTCATCGAGGCAGACTTCAACCGCTCGGTGTGGCCTAGATGAGAAAAGCCCCGAGGCCGCGTCCATCCGCTGCAGGAAACACGACATCACCGTCGGTTTGAAGCGCGCGATTTGTGATTCTGAACTACTAAGACGGGCGAAGAATCGCTCGCAAGGCGGACTATTCGGGATAGGACTCAATGCCCTCCATCGTCGGCTTGTGGAAGAGGATGAATACCAGGGGGTTGCCGGGCTCGGACATTGCGTCGCTGCGCTGGCCCGCTATCTCTCCGGCCACGCCGCTCGTATACTCCGCGACCACTTCGCCGAAGCTGTTGCGCTGGATGGCCACCTTCTGTCCAGGTTCGACCTTGTCGTTGAGCTTGACCAAATGCTCGACGATCCCGCCCTGGGTTGCCAGGATAGGGAACGCACTGTTGCCGACGAAGACATTCACGTCCTTGCCTGTCCGGCCCATCGGCCCGGCGACGATGCCGTGATGCTTGAGGACGTTCATCGTGCCTTCCACGAACAGTGAGATCATCTCGACGTTCAGAACGCGAGCAGCACCGATCTCCGGTGTAAAGGACGGGATGCCCGCGTCCATGAACGCGTTGTGCAGGACACCGGGATAGACATGGTTGTCGAAGATCTGGCCGACGGGATAGAGCTCCACCATTGCCTTGACCTCGGGCACATCCATGCCGCCAAGATTAAATGCGGTGACTTCGAATCCGGTTGTTCCGGTGTGGAAGTCGATCGCGAAGTCGGCGTTCGGCCGCAGCAGCCGGTTGAACAGCAGCCCGGCGTGTCGGCTGGGCGCGGTGGCACCGTTCTCGTTCCCGGGCCATTCCCGATTCATATCGATCAGATCTAGGCCTCTGCCCTGATTGGGCCACCTGCGCTGCATGCTTTCAATGGCCGGGCGTGCCACGTCGGTGACCGCCATGACCGTGCCCGACATCTGCGCCGGATCGAGCTGGTTCATCACGGTCTGGACCGCGTGAATGTTACTCATTTCGTCGCCATGCACACCACTGGTCAGGACGCCGCGCTTGCCCGGCCTTGCCCCCTTGGCGACCGTCACGGACACGTACCAGTGCTGCCCCGTGGGCATCTGCGCACCCTGAAAATACAGGAGGTGCTTCTGTCCCGGCTCCAGGTCGTTGACGTCGAGCGCGCTGATAACCTTTTTTCCCCGGATAACATCGCCGGTATAGGCCGTTCCTGATGTCGGATGGGCAGCGGGTGTCGCTGCGTCCTGAGCATTTGCAGCACCCGCGTTGACGGCAAGGGCAGCCGACGCGCCGACCGTGGCAATAGATGCAATCAACAGATCGCGGCGATCGATGCCGTTCTTCAATTTGTCCGACATGATGGAGGCCCTTTGTGATTGAAAAGCTACTTTAGAACAACGGCATGCATGTTGGTCGCGACAATCCCGCGCGACTTCAAACTAGGGTATGCTGCTGAACTGGCAAGGTTGCGTGACTTCTGCGAAGCTAGGCCGGGCTCGTGAACTTGCGGGGTCGTTCGGCAAGATCCGGAGATCGCGCGCGAAGCAGGCCTGCCGTGTGGACGTCGACGGCGGTACCAATCACATGCGAGTTCGCAGTTTCATCTCGTCCGGCGTGCCAGTTCTTTCCGGGACCTACCAAGAAGCGAGATCAGTGAGCGACGACCCGGTGTGCGCCTCTTGACGTACCAGCCGGCAGGATTGATCGACTTTTCGGGCGGCATCGAGCCGCGTCAGTATGACCCTAGGATCACGATTTTACGGTCGGTGACTGAAGCGGGCGATTTGCGCATCCTTCATCAGGTTGCGAAAGCTGAGGCCGCTCATATGCACCAGTGTCCTGTGGTCGCCGCCTTCGAAATAGATGTCGCTGGCATTGCCGAGGCTTTCGTCGAGGATCACAGGCACGTTGTAGGCCGATCCGATCGGCGGAACTGCGCCAATGTCGCAATCGGCGAAAAGCGAACTGACCTCATCTTCCGAGGCGAGGCCAAGGCGTCTGTTCATCACATCCTGTAACGTGCTGAGCTCGATCCGGTGTGTGCTGGGAACGACGGCCAGGACGTATCCCATTTCATGATGTACGACGACTGATTTGGCCAGCCGGCTGCCCGGAACATGTGCGGCTTGTGCCGATTGGCTGGTTGTCGCTGTGCGATGATGAGGCACGGTGTCGTAGGCGACACCCTCACCGTCGATATAATCCTGAAGTTTCCTTGCGATCGTCATCTGGGCGCCCCCTGTATTGCGTGGCGAGGCATGAAAGGTATTCTCCTCTCATCGCCTGCGAAGTCAACGGCGAGCGGCCGCAAATGCCTGTTGCGGTTCGTTGGCTGATGACCGCCATGGGGCGATGGCGGTCGAACAAGCTCTCCAGTGCTCCGCGCGCGGTTGACACGCGCCCGATATCGCCGTGCTAGGCGGAGGCTCTCAGTTCGCTGCGTACGGCCAGTGCCTCGTCCGTCGAGAGCACGGAGGCGTAGGCGAAGGCGAATGCCGCCATGAAGGCCGCATGCGCCTGCGCGGCGGGGACCGACGTGCCGTTGAATTCGAGGTCGCGCGTTGCGCAGGCATCGTGGATGACCGTTACCCGGTACCCGAAATCGCTGGCGGCCCGCGTGATGGCATCGATGCACATATGACTCATACTGCCGACGACGGTGACCTCGTCGATGCCATTGCGGTCGAGTGTCGCCTTCAGATCAGTTTCACGGAACGAGTTGACATGGTTCTTGACGATGACGGTTTCGCCGGGCCGGTCCAGCACTTTCGGGTGAATCTGCGCACCCTCCGAGCCGGCAAGGAAAAAGGCTGCATTCTCGCCGGCCGACTCATGTCTGATATGGACGACAAGATCGCCTGCATCGCGGGCTGCCGCGATCATCCGTGCGGCATTGTCGGCGGCTGCGTCAGCACCGTTCAACGGCCACTTGCCGTTTGGAAAGTAATCGTTCTGAATGTCGACGACGATGAGGGCTCGCTTGTTCATGTCCTTGTATCCTTTCATTCCTTCCGGGGACGATCCCCGTTCGTTGATGGACAAGTTACGTCTGAAGCGGCATTGTGTGGATTGGCGAAATTGACATTATCGAGGCCAAAACTGACAAATGAGCCAGACCGACGCGCCGGCCGAGATCGGTATCCTGCTTTATCCGAACGTCCAGCTCGCAGCCGTCTACGGCCTTACCGATCTCTTCTACCTAGCCAATCGGTTCGCAGCGGTCCGGCAACCGTCGGGAGGCCCCGCCCTGCGTGTAAGCCATTGGCGCGGCACAGAAACCGCAGCGACAATCGAGCGCGTTTTCGATACGGTGCCCGGCACTCCGGGGTCGCCCACCGTCCTCGTCCTGCCTCCAAGCTTCAGCGAGCCGATGACCTCGGAGGAAGCCGGTCCGCTGGCGCGATGGCTTCGTGAGCGGCATGCCGAGGGAACGACGCTGAGCTCCGTTTGCGTCGGCGCCTTCCTTCTTGCAGAAACGGGCCTTCTGGCACACCGCATGGCGACGACCCACTGGGTCTATGCGGACTTGCTGGCGCAGCGCTTTCCCGAGGTGCGGGTGGACACCGACAAACTCATCATCGACGAGGGCGACATGATTACCGCGGGTGGCATGATGGCCTGGACCGATCTCGGTCTCAACCTCGTCGAAAGATTGCTGGGATCGACCATCATGCTCGATACCGCGCGCCACCTCCTCGTCGATCCGCCGGGCAGGGAGCAGCGCTGCTACAGCAGTTTCTCGCCACGCCTGAACCATGGCGACGGGCAGATCCTAAAGGTGCAGCACTGGTTGCACGCGAGCGGCGCGCGCGGGGTGACACTTGCGGCGATGGCGCAGCGTGCCCGCCTGGAAGAGCGCACCTTCCTTCGTCGGTTCCACAAGGCGACCGGCCTGCGGCCGACCGAATATTGCCAGCATCTGCGGGTCGGCAAGGCGCGCGAGATGCTCGAATTCTCGAATTGCACCGTCGAGCAGATCGCCGCTGCGGCCGGTTACGAGGATTCGGGTGCGTTCCGAAAAGTGTTCCAGAAAATCACCGGGCTATCGCCGGGTGACTACCGCAATCGCTTCGGATTGACCGGGCGGGTATGAGGTCCGGCATTATGCCGCGCAAGTTGTGTGAGAGGTGGGACCGAAGCCTGTTTTCAGTGAAAGGACTCGGCATGGAGCGGGCGGCGCTCTTCGCGAGTCTGTTTTGGCTGGTGGCAAAACACCCCGTTTGTTTCGATGCTGCTGCGATGATCAATGCCCGTACCACATGCGCCAGAGCAACCCGTCGCTGCGGATGTAATGGTGGTAGAGCGCTGCACCGACATGGGCGAGTAGCAGAGCGACCAGAAGGTTGGCTCCGAGGCCGTGCGGGATATGCGGAGGATATTAAAGGACGTTCGGCAGTTCAGCGCCCGCTCCACCGAAGATGAAGGGTCCCGCACCATTCAACACAATCATACCGATACCGCTTGCGATCATGCCGAGGATGACAATGTAGAAGGCAATGTGAACGCCGCGCGCCAGCCGTTCCTGCCACAGGAGCGATCCCTGCACCGGCTCGGGCTTCTTATCGAAGAACCACCACCAGACGATGCGGAACGCGGTGAGCAGCAGGGCGATGATCGCTGCGGGGATGTGCATGCGCAGGCTTTCGTGTCCGGGGCAAGCGCGCTGCCCGCCTGAAACCTGGAACCGAGCGCGAGTATAGCGAGGATGGCGACCAGCCGGTGGATCGTGACGGGGATCGCGCCGTAGCGGCTAGTTGTGCTTCTCAGCATCCATTTCTCCTTCGAGTCTTGCTCGCAGCGTCGCCATCACGCGGTGCGCTATCCTGATATCTTCAAGTGAAAAGCCCTCAGCCAACGCGTCGACCCTCGGGTTGTACGCGTTGATCGCGGACTCGTAGGCGCGGCGTCCCTTCGCCGTAAGCACCACGAGATGCGCCCTCCGGTGGTGCGGGTTGGGCTCGAACACCACGATCCCTTCCTGGTGCAGATCATTCACGATGCGCTGAACATTCTGCCGATTAGCTCCGAGATCACGGGCGAGCCACGCCACCGGCTGCGGCCGGTCGGCGTGCACGATCGCTCCGAGAATCTGCCACCGAGCACTAGTCAGCCCGTACGACCCAACTAGCCTGTCTCCCCACAACAGGGTCAGGTTGTTCGCTCTGAACAGGCTGAGGATCAGGTCGGTCAAGGCATCGCCCTTCCGGTTTCGGGTCGTTTCGCTCATTGGCAACATCCATCTATATTGACATTATTATGTCAAGTTAATATGTCTTCATCGTATCGAATTGACATCATGCATACAACCTGGAAGGAGCCCGAAATGTCCCACATGAAGCCCATGGACGAGAGACTACCTATCGAACGCCAACTGGCCATCGAAGCCGCGCCGGTCGTACTCATCAACCTCTTCACACTCGATGCGGCCGATGAAGAGCGCTTTCTCGAAGTCTGGAAGGACGACGCCGAGTTCATGAAGCGCCAGCCGGGCTTTATCTCGACCCAACTCCATCGCGCCATAGGCGAAAGCCCAGCCTACCTGAACTATGCGGTGTGGGAATCGAATGAAGCATTTCGCGCAGCTTTCACACATCCTGAGTTCCGGGCGAAGCTGACGAGCTATCCATCGTCCGCAATTGCAAGACCGCAGCTGTTCCAAAAGGTCGGCGTTGCCAGCATCTGCACGGCCTGACCGGCGAGAAAGAGACACGACAACGAAGGGAGAAGGCGCACGACGCTTCTGTTCAAAACCCTTGCGGTCACGGGGGCAGCGATGTCTGCCGGCGTCAGGAGATGGCAGCTCGCAGAAGGTCATTAGCGGCCGCTCGATCGATCGATCGGAACCTTCGTTGAGGTCACCTCAGTGTTGCCTCTCCGTTGTGAAAGCGCCATGCCGCCGATATCGGCATAGCCGGCCCGCGAGCTTGGCGCAATGTTGCGAAGCCATGATGCGGTCGGCGCTGCGCGTGTGCAGCGATTCATGGCGCATGGCCGGAGGGAATATGCTGAGGAGTATGGTGCGAGCGTTTGCGTTGTGCGCGGCCGTAGTGACGCTTGCCGGCTGCGTCGACGCCAATGCGCCGACGCTCGTGCCCGTCGCAGCACCCTTTGACCCGCCTCTCAATCTGCCGGCTGTCGCCCATCACATTTGCGTCGGCGACGGCAATTTCATGTATCGCGAGGCGAAGAAGCAATACGAACTGCGCGCCGGCATGGGTGGCTATCCAATCGATCCGGCCCAGGAAGAAGCGAACGCGACCGCTGCCGCACACCGGCAGTATGTCACGTGCCTGTCGAGCCAGGGATACCGGATCGCCGATAGATAAGTTCTAGTGAATTGCTGCCGACGGACTCTGCATCGCTTGATACCATCTCCGAACGGAGCAAGCAGTTCTTGAGATCAGCGCCTGCGGATCACGCCCAGTCGCTGCCGATCACGACTGCTGGAGGCTGCGTGTGATCGCGGAACTTTGCTACGAAAGAACGCATTTTTCTCGGATAAATCCAGAAGGAGGATTTATCATGAAAATCTCCAGCTTCGTTCCCGCCCTGTCAGCAGGGGCTCTGCTCACGCTCGCATCAATCACTCCCGTTCAGGCGGCGCCTGTGCAGCCGGTCCCGCTCCCAAGCGCCTCGAACATGGAAATGGTGCAGTACAGTCAGCGGGCAGGCCACTTGAACGGCTATCGTGGCACACGCACCGAGCGCCCGGGCACCCGCCGCGGTCCGGACGGCTATTGGTATCCGCTGGCAGCCTTTGGCGTCGAGGGCGGCACAACGGGTTCGATCGGCAATCAGCCCGTGCGGCCGATGCAACGGCAAACCTACTGCCAGAACACGTTCAGCGGCACCAATGGCGATGGCAGCATGCCCTGTGACAACGGCTATTGATCGCGTTAGGCCAGGGGAAAGGCGGGACGATCTCTCGCCTTTCCGATCATCGATTTCCTCCAACTTTTGGCGATATTTTGCGGTGGGTGCGCCGCGGTCCGGCCACCGTCTGGTAGTATTTGAGCCGCCCCTGCGCAGATTGGCCTGCTTCGCCTAAGAAATTGACTAACTGATCAAAAATGCCGCAAAAATAGGCTTCAATAATAGGCGAGATATGCGCGAGGCGCATTGCTGCATTGCGGTAATCTCCCTATTCCTGATCGAAACAATGGGCTATCTCTTATCTCGAAGGCAGCGCACTCCTCCTCCCAGCGCTCCTTCATCGGACTGACAACACTCCTCCTCCCAGTTGTCAGTCAGGATCAAGAGCCCGGTGCACCTCCTCCCGCACCGGGCTCTTTTCTATTTCAGCCTCCCTCACACATGATCAGGCGCTTGTGCTGGCCCATCTGCTCGGGACTGCGCTACACTGCCGCGAGCCATGGCAGCGTCGGGAAGTCTTTTACCGAGCGAAAAAATCCCGTAGGCAATCGCCAGTGATCTGATATATCAGGCCGTTCGTGTTGATTTGCGCCAGCATCACGCGGCAGGCTTGAGAGGAGTTGACTGATGAGATGGAAGCGCACGATCCAGCTTCTGGATGTTCACGCCGAGGGTGAAATCGGCAAGGTCGCGATCGGCGGCGTGCCAAAGATTCCCGGCAATACTGTCGCCGAGCAGCTGAACTGGCTGAACACCGATCCGAAGGGCCAGGAACTGCGCCGCTTCCTCTGCCTCGAACCGCGCGGCGCGCCGATCGGCTCTGTCAATCTGCTGCTGCCGCCGAAGCATCCGGATGCCGATGCGGCCTTCATCATCCTGCAGCCGGACCAGGCGCATGCGAGCTCCGGCTCGAACTCGATCTGTGTCACAACCGCGCTATTGGAAACCGGCGTCGTCGAGATGAAGGAGCCGGAAACCATTGTCACGCTGGAGACGGCCGCCGGCCTCGTCAAGGCGACCGCGACCTGCCGCGACGGGCGATGTGAGAAGGTGAAGCTCACCATGGTCCCGTCCTTCGTGCACGAGCTCGACGTGGACATCGACACGCCGCACTGGGGCAAGGTCAAGGTCGACCTATGCTACGGCGGTATTTTCTACGCGCTGGTCGACGTCGGGCAGATCAATCTGACAATCGAGAAGGGCAATGCTGCCGCCCTGGTTCAGGCCGGCATGGTCCTGAAGGAACTGATCAACCGCGGCATCGAGGTTGTCCATCCGGAAATCCCGGCAATCTCCGGCGTTGCCTACGTCATGTTCCGCGACCTCGAGGCGGACGGCACCGTTCGCACCTGCACCACGATGTGGCCGGGCCGCGCCGATCGCTCGCCCTGCGGCACGGGCAATTCCGCCAATCTCGCGGCATGGCATGCGCGCGGCAAGGCAAAGGTCGGCGATGTCTTCAAGTCGCGCTCGATCATCGGTTCGGAGTTCGAAGTCGGATTGCTGGCGGAAACCGAAGTTGCCGGTCGCCCCGCGATCATTCCGACCATCGCGGGCCGCGGTTTCACCTTCGGCCTTTCGCAGGTCGCACTCGATCCCTTCGATCCGCATCCGGGCGGTTTTGCCTTGACGGATGTCTGGGGGCCATTGGCCGGCGAGATCTGACGCTCAATAGGTGAAGGGGTCGACCTCTGCCTTTTCAACGGCGTGGTCGCCCGCTCGCTCCGGATAGATGACACCCTTGCGCAGGATGATGTTGGCGTAAAGCCGCGGTTCGCTGGTCTGGATCACGGCGTGAGCGGTCCGTACTCGATTGTAGAAGTCTGCCCCGACGAGCGGCACGACCTGTCGGTGCGGCTCGTGGCGGGCGCAGCAGTCGATCATCTCCTCGTGAACCGGGTCAAGCCTGTCGCGCTCGGCCTTGACGGTCGACCGGAAGATCGCCTCTGTAACAAAGTCGTCGATCGGCAGGACGCTGAGAACGGCGTCGAGCACGGCCACGATGCCGTGGCCATCAAGACGGATCAGCCGCCGTGCATGTTCGACGCCGGGGTAATTGCCGTCGACGATAGCGATTTCGTCGCCATGCCCCATGGCACGCAGCGTCGAAAGCAATTCCGGGCTCAAAAGTGGGTTAAGTCCCTTCAGCATTTTCGACCTCCTTGAATAAAACGTTCTGGTCCGTGAGATAGCGCGCGAAGATCGGTAGGCTGGCGCCGCCGATGGCGCGCGCATGGGCTCCGATTGCGCCTTCGATGATGTCGGGCATGACGACGCCCTGGAGATCGAGCATCGCTGCTTCGTGGATGGTCGCCTGCACGATCCGTTCTCGCACCCATCCGGGAAAGCCGCCGTCGATCACGGCCGCGCTGAAGTCGATGATCGAGGCTGCCGCGACGATCGCCTGCGCGAGTGCTCGGGCGGTGTCCTGGATCCACGTTTCCAGGGGCTCGCCGAAGTCGATCCAGTCGTCGGCTGAATACCAGAGTGGCTGCGGGTCGATGCCGCGCTCCCGCAGCATGTTCTCGAGAACGAAGATTGAGGCAACTTCAAGCAGCTGCAGCGTTTCGCCGTTCTTGCCGCGCACCGGGAGTGGGCCGATGGCGCCAGCCGTACCCGTGCGCCCCGAAAAGATCGCGGAATTGAGGACAATGCCGCCGCCGATGAAGGAGCCGATGAAAAAATAAACGAAGTCGGGATAGGACGGCCCGATGCCGAACACGAGTTCTGCGCCGCAGGCACTTGTCGCATCGTTCTGCAGGTAGACCGGGTAGGGCACGCGGGCGGCAATCTCGGTGTGGAGATCGAAGTCGCGCCATACATCCATCGCGCCCTTGGGTGAACCGACTTCCTCTTCCCAGTTCCAAAGCTCGAACGGTGCCGCGATACCGATGCCGGCAATGCGGCCGCGTTGCTTCTCGTCGAGCCGGCTTTCGAGTTCGCGGATCCCTGAAGTGATGAAATCCAGAAAGACGTCAGGCAGCGGATAGGCATAGGTCTGGTGAAGCTGCAGGCGGATCTTGCCCACGAAATCCATCAACACTAGGTCCGCGCTGCGTCGGCCCATCTTGACGCCGAACGAGTAGACGGCATCGGCATTGAGGCGCATCGGGATCGACGGCTGGCCAACCCGGCCACGCACCGGCTCTCCGCGGGAGAGCAGCCCTTCCTTCTCCAGTGCCCGCATGATGACGGAGACTGTTTGCGCCGAAAGCCCGGTTCGCCGCGCGATATCGGCCTTCGACTGGGAGCCGTAAAGGCGCACCAGCGACAGCACAAGCCGCTCGTTATAGGCGCGCACCCTGATTTGGTTCGCGCCGCCTGCCGGACTCAAAATAGGCGGTTGAGCCGACGTATGTACCGGACCGTCCAAAGACGACATTGGCCACTCCTCCCGTCTGTTGGCCTATGCCCTATTTTCATCGAGCATGCCATATAGAATTAATAATTCAATTGGATTTATTTATTGACAAGGCAATTCCTTTCGCTCTTAATTGCCATCGTCAAACGGCACGGAACGGCTTGGAGGAGGCCGTCGGCGAGACTGCAGCGGTTCTCGTGCCCGTCAATTCCGGCACCGCCAGGGGGCGGGTCGGCTAATCTCAGGGAGGACTCAATGAAGAAATCAGTGCTTTCCGCCGCGCTTGGTGCGCTCGCCCTCGGTGTCGCCTTCTCGGCGCCGGCCATGGCCGCGGATGTTTCCGCCTGCCTCATTACCAAGACCGACACCAACCCGTTCTTCGTCAAGATGAAGGAAGGCGCGACGGCCAAGGCTAAGGAACTGGGAGTGACGCTCAAGTCCTACGCCGGCAAGATTGATGGTGACAGCGAAAGCCAGGTTGCCGCGATCGAAAGCTGCATTGCCGACGGCGCGAAGGGTATTCTGATCACGGCGTCCGACACGAAGGGCATCGTCCCCTCGGTCAAGAAGGCCCGCGATGCCGGCCTCCTGGTGATTGCCCTCGACACCCCGCTCGATCCGGCTGACGCTGCCGACGCAACCTTCGCAACTGACAACCTGCTCGCCGGCAAGCTGATCGGCCAGTGGGCCAAGGAAACGCTCGGCGACAAGGCAAAGGATGCCAAGGTCGGCTTCCTCGACCTGACGCCATCGCAGCCGACTGTCGACGTTCTGCGTGACCAGGGCTTCATGATGGGCTTCGGCATCGACACCAAGGACCCGAATAAGATCGGCGACGAAGACGATGCGCGCATCGTCGGCCACGACGTGACAAACGGCAACGAAGAAGGCGGCCGCAAGGCGATGGAAAACCTTCTGCAGAAGGATCCGAGCATCAACGTCATTCACACGATCAACGAGCCAGCCGCAGTTGGCGCCTACCAGGCCCTCAAGGCTGTCGGCATGGAAAAGAACGTCCTGATCGTCTCGGTTGACGGCGGTTGCCCAGGCGTCCAGTCGGTCAAGGAAGGCGTCATCGGCGCCACCTCCCAGCAGTATCCGCTGCTGATGGCTTCGCTCGGCATCGAGGCGATCAAGAAGTTCGCCGACAGCGGTGAAAAGCCGAAGCCAACCGAAGGCAAGTCGTTCTTCGATACCGGCGTTTCGCTTGTCACCGACAAGCCGGTCTCTGGCCTCGAGTCAATCGACACGAAGGTCGGCACCGACAAGTGCTGGGGCTAAGTCTCACGATATGAATCTAGCGCCGGCCGGGGCTTGATCCTCGGCCGGTTTCGACTGACCATAGCTGCTGCCTGAGAAACCGGCGAACGAAGACCGGCGTGATAAGGGGCAGGGGCTTTCCGCGCGCGGTTTGGCGCGAAAGCGGAGGAGGAACAATGACCGGAGCACAGGAATTCGAACGGGTGCTTGACGGCAGCGACAAGAACGTCGCGTCGTTCGAACACCAAAGCGTACCATTTGTGAAACGTGCGCAGCACTTCCTGCATTCGACCCCGGCCGCCGTGCCGCTGATCGTGCTGGTGCTGGCGATCATCATCTTTGGCTTCGCGCTCGGCGGACGGTTCTTCTCGTCCTACACGTTGACGCTCATCTTGCAGCAGATCGCCATCGTCGGCATTCTCGGTGCTGCACAGACGCTGGTCATCCTGACTGCCGGCATCGATCTTTCGATCGGCGTCATCATGGTCATTTCGGCTGTCATCATGGGCAACTGCGCCATCACTTACGGCATTCCGACACCGATCGCTGTGCTGGCCGGGATGCTTGTCGGCGGTCTCTGTGGCTTGCTGAACGGTTTCCTCGTCGCCTATGTGAAGCTGCCGCCGTTCATCGTAACGCTCGGCACCTGGAACATCGTCATGGCGACGAACTTCATCTATTCGGCCAACGAAACGATCCGCGACACCGATGTCGATGCGCAGGCGCCGCTGCTACATTTCTTTGCGATCAGCTTCAGATTGGGCACCGCCGTGCTTACTCTCGGCGTCATCGCCATGGTGCTGCTCGTTCTTGTGCTCTGGTATATCCTCAATCACACGGCCTGGGGCCGCCACGTTTATGCCGTCGGCGACGACCCTGAAGCGGCCAAGCTCTCCGGCATCCAGGCCAAGAGTGTGCTGCTGACGGTCTATACCGTCTCCGGCATCATTGCCGCCTTCGCAGCCTGGGTCTCGATCGGCCGTAATGGCTCGATCTCTCCCTCGTCCGCGGTGACGGATTATAACCTGCAGGCCATCACGGCGACCGTGATCGGCGGCATCTCGCTCTTCGGCGGTCGCGGCTCGATCCTAGGCACCCTGTTCGGCGCGATGATCGTTGGCGTGGTCTCGATGGGCCTCAACATGCTCGGCGCCGATCCGCAGTGGAAGGTGTTGCTCACCGGCGTGCTCATCATCGCCGCAGTCGCAATCGACCAGTGGATCAGAAAGGTGTCGGTGTAACATGGCAAACGAACCCCTTCTTTCGGCTCGCGGGCTCGTCAAACGCTACGGACGCGTCACCGCACTCGATCATGCCGATTTCGACCTTTATCCCGGCGAGATTCTCGCTGTGATCGGCGACAACGGTGCTGGCAAATCGTCGCTCATCAAGGCCATATCTGGCGCGATCACTCCCGATGAGGGCGAGATTACGCTGGAGGGCAAGCCGGTCCACTTCAAGTCCCCCATGGAGGCGCGAGAGGCGGGCATCGAGACCGTCTACCAGAATCTCGCGCTTTCGCCGGCACTATCGATTGCCGACAACATGTTCCTGGGTCGCGAGATCAGGAAACCTGGCTTGCTCGGCAGCTGGTTCCGTATGCTCGATCGCCCGGCGATGGAGAAGCGGGCGCGCGCCAAGCTCTCCGAGCTTGGCCTGATGACCATCCAGAACATCAACCAGGCGGTCGAAACGCTCTCGGGCGGGCAGCGCCAGGGTGTGGCCGTGGCGCGCGCCGCCGCCTTCGGATCGAAGGTCGTTATCATGGACGAGCCGACGGCCGCACTCGGCGTCAAAGAAAGCCGCAAGGTGTTGGAACTGATCCTCGACGTACGCTCGCGCGGTTTGCCGATCGTGCTGATCTCGCACAACATGCCACATGTTTTCGAGGTCGCCGACCGCATTCATATTCATCGGCTTGGCCGCCGTCTGACGGTCATCAATCCGAAGGAATACACGATGTCCGACGCCGTTGCTTTCATGACCGGCGCCAAAGCCGTGCCGACGGAGCCGGTCGCCGCATGAGCGTCACGATCGACGAAATCGCCGGCGAGGTCATCGACCGCGCCGGCGATATCAAACGCTTCCTGATCGCCATTGCCGGTCCCCCCGGCGCTGGCAAGTCCACCATGGCAGACAATCTTGCCGATGCCCTGAAAGCCAGGGGCGAAACGGCCGAGGTCCTGCCGATGGATGGCTTCCATATGGACAATGCCATCCTCATCGAACGCGGTCTTCTGGCGCGCAAGGGTATCCCGGAAACCTTCGACGTTCGAGGCTTCCTGGATATCATCCGGGCTGTACGCCCTGCCGACCAGGAAGTCCTGATCCCGGTCTTCGACCGGTCCCGCGAGATAGCCATCGCCTCGGCGCGTGTCGTTTCGCCGGAGCATCGCTTCATCATCGTCGAGGGCAACTACCTGCTGTTCAGCCAAGGCAAATGGGCCGAACTCGAAGGCATCTTCGACTACTCGGTCATGCTGGCGCCGCCGATCGAGGTGCTCGAGGAGCGGCTGTGGGCGCGCTGGCGCGGCTACAGGCTGACAGAGGAGGAAGCGAGCGCCAAGGTCTACGGCAATGATCTGCCTAATGGCCAGCTGATCCTCGGCAACCGCCGCAGGGCGGATGTGACGCTCGACATAGCCTGATCTGTCCGCTGTTCCCGCTGAAGTACTGGACTTGCAGCGCGTGATGGAATCGTTGCAGGTTTATCCTCATGCAACTTCTGCTTTATCAGCGGAATGCCTGGAGGGAGAGCGCATGGGTTTCACGGAAGCAGTCTCGACAGTTTTTTCGAAATACGCCGTCTTCAGCGGCCGCGCCGGCCGCCCCGAATTTTGGTGGTTTGCGCTCTTCAACGTCATCGCCTCACTGATCCTGGCCTTTCTGGACAAGGTCCTCTTCGGTTACGAAATACTTGGCGCCCTGTACGGTCTTGCCGTGTTGCTTCCCGGCCTCGGCGTCGCGGTTCGGCGACTCCATGATATCGGCCGCTCCGGCTGGTGGATTCTGGTCGGCGTCATTCCGCTGGTAGGCTGGATCGTTCTTCTCGTCTGGTATGTCAGCCGTGGCACGCCCGGCTTCAATGAATACGGCGCGCCCGCCTGAAACGGTGGGTAAAATGTTTGCCATGCAGCGCGTTGGGGTGATAATGCGCAGGGCTGAACCTTATAGGCCAGCCCGCGGAGTTTCAGCGCATGCAATCGATCACCATCCGTCGTCCCGATGATTGGCACCTGCATCTGCGTGACGGCGCCATGTTGGAAGGGGTGATCGGTGATACGAGCCGCGACTTCGCTCGCGCAATCATCATGCCGAACCTGGTGCCGCCGGTGGTGACCACAACGGACGCCGAAGCCTATCGCGGTCGCATCATGGCGGCGCTGCCGAAGGGCGACAAGTTCCAGCCGCTGATGACGCTCTACCTGACGGAGCACACCAATCCCGATGACGTTGAGGCCGGCAAGGCGAGCGGGCTAATTACCGCCGTCAAGCTTTACCCCGCCGGCGCCACGACCAATTCGCATGGCGGGGTGCGCGATATCGAGAAGGCGATGCCGGTGCTGGAACGCATGGCCAGGATCGGCCTGCCGCTTTGCGTTCATGGCGAGGTGACGACACCTGACGTCGACATCTTCGATCGTGAAGCGGTGTTCATCGAAACCGTGCTCGATCCGCTCCGCAAACGCCTGCCCGAACTCAAGGTCACGATGGAGCACGTGACCACCAAGGACGGCGTCGACTACATCAAGTCTGCAAGGGGCAATCTCGCAGGTTCGATCACGACGCACCATCTGATCATCAACCGCAATGCCATCCTGGTCGGCGGCATTCGCCCGCATTACTATTGCCTGCCGGTCGCCAAGCGCGAGAACCACCGCCTTGCCCTTCGCGCCGCCGCAACGAGCGGCGATCAGCGCTTCTTTCTAGGCACGGATTCAGCCCCGCACGTCGATCCCTTGAAGGAATGTGCCTGCGGCTGCGCCGGCATTTATACCTCGATCAACACGATGAGTTGCCTTGCGCATGTCTTCGAACAGGAAACCGCGCTCGACAAGCTCGAAGCATTCGCGTCGTTGAACGGACCCGCCTGGTATGGCCTGCCGGTCAACGAAGAAAGAATAACGCTGGTCAAGCGTGATAGCCCCGTCAGTTTTCCGAGCAAGGTCGAAACCGGCGCAGGCGTGGTTACCGTTTTCGATCCAATGTTCCCGCTCCATTGGGACGTTGAGCGCTAAAGATCTTTTGTCATCACGGAATGTTTACTGCCGCTCTTCTTTGAGGGCTGCAGCGATATGTTATGCCTGCGGCATCGCTGATCTAAATGCATGAATTTTTAACGAAATAAGTAAGACATTCGTCATAGCAGACCCGTAGGCTTTGCACGAATGGGGGCGCGACGGCCATCGCGATTTCTAAAGCATGACGCTTGATTACAATTCCCTTTTGATGGCGCTTGCTGTCTCGACCACGTGTCTTGCCCTTACGTCGCTGGGCAGTTGGTTTGTGCGCCGCTCCGAGACTTTTCTTTTAACCTGCACTTTGGGCCTCGTTCTCATCGTCAGCGGCATCATTGCTTACGGCATGTATGTCGATGATCCGGTGGTGGTGTTTGCCGTTGTCTCGTTCGTACTTTTCCATGCCGGCTTTGCAACTGTCTGGGGCGCCGGTTGCCAGTTTCGCACTGGCGGACTGGCGCTGCGAGCCACCGTCGCCTGCGCCCTGGTGGCAATGCTCGTTTCCATTCCTCCGCTGTTGATCGGTTATGATGGGCTCGCATTTATCGCCGAAAATGCGGCGATCGCTGCCATGCTCTTCGCTACCGCCTATCAGTATTGGCGGGCGCGGCAAGAGGCGCCGGCGCCTCTGACCGGAATTACCGTCCTCTATTGCCTGACGGCGATTTCCTTCGTCCTGTGCGCGGCCGTCCTGATCGCCGATGGAAAGATGGAGCTGGGCGTTGCGCCGAGCAATTGGGCCGAGGATCTGAGCCTTGCGATCTGCATCGCCAGCATGACCGGCATCGGTGCCCTGTCGCTGGCACTTCACCAGTGGCGGCTCGCCGCGCGGCACCGTCTGGATGCCATGACGGATCCGCTGACCGGGCTCGTGAATCGCCGTGCGCTTTTCGATCGCTACGGGCAGGGTCTGATGGGATCGGCAACCGCAGTGCTGATCTTCGATCTCGATCACTTCAAGTCCATTAACGATACCTTTGGGCACGCCGGAGGCGACCGTGTACTGAAGGTTTTCGCAGCTGAGCTCGCGGCGAATTGCAGAATCGGTGATACCGCCGCGCGCCTCGGCGGCGAGGAGTTTGCGCTGGTTGTGAAAGAGATCATGCCTGGCCGCGCCGAAATGGTGGCCGAGCGCATCCGCAAAGCTTTTGCCGGCCGCGAGATCTACCTCGACGACGAAACACTCACATGCACGGTCAGTGTCGGTGTCGCGCCGGGGCGCTCCACGCCGATGGATTTTGACGCCATGCTGAATGCCGCAGACAAGGCGCTCTACGCCGCCAAGCGCGCGGGCCGGAACCGAATCGAGCTCGCAAGCCATCTCCATTCTGTGCCGGCGGGTGCGGCTCGCACCGGCTCTTGATCGAAAAACTCAGCTCGCCTATTGTCGCCGTCGGCCGGATGCGGCCAGCCGCCCCGCGGCGCGAAAGCGCGATGGTGAATGCATCCAGATATATCCTTCACATCCCTTGCCGTTTGGCGATTGATGGCGAACGGGTCAGCAGACGCGGGCACTGATCATCCTGTTTGCCGCCAACGTAAGGAATGAATCATGCGCGATTTTCGCGACGCCAAACTCATGGCGAAAGCTCTGCGGCAGGCTCTGGCTACCCGCGACATAGACTTCACCCATAGTGAAACCCTGGAGATCGTTGCCCGGCAGTTCGGGTTCGATCAGTGGAATATCCTTTCGGCCAAGCTTGAAGAGCAGGAAGCGGCAACGCCCGCGATTGCCATTCAGCCGCCGATCCCGATTTTCCGCATCTTCGACGTCGACAAGGCGAAGGAGTTCTATTGCGGATTTCTCGGCTTCGCGCTGGATTGGGAGCACCGCTTCGGCGATCATTTCCCGCTCTACTGCCAGGTGTCGAGAAGCGGCATGATCCTGCATCTCAGCGAACATTCCGGCGACGCCAGCCCCGGCGCCCGCGCCTTCGTGCCCGTCACTGGTGTTCGTGTCTTGCAGTGCGAGCTCGCGGCCAAGCAATATCGCTACATGAAGCCCGGCCTGCAGGAGGCGCCCTGGGGCCTCGAAATGGAGGTAATCGACCCCTTCAATAACCGGCTCACCTTCTGCGAACGGATGTAATGTCGCCAGGCGGGAGGAGGTATCCCCTCCCGCCTTATTTCACACGAGCATCAAGGCGCGCACGAAGGCGATCGAGGCGAGGAGCGAAGCAATCGTCCTCACGTGGTTCCACCAGGTCCAATCCTTGAGGTAGGCCGTCCAGAGCGCGGTGGCCTCGGCGCCGCTGCCGCTGACTTTCGCCAGCGCGTCGTTCATCGGCACGTTGAAGACGATCGTGGAGAGGAACGATGCAAAGACGTAAAGCACTGCGCCGGAGAGCATCCAGACGCTGACGCCACCGCGCCAGTTGAAGAACGCGACGGCAGCGATCACGAGGCACAGGACCACGGTCGGTACGAAAAGCAGCATGAAGGGCGAGCGCACGATCGTGACATTGATGGAGTTCATCGCCGCTATGCCCTGTTCGGTGGGAATGCGGGCGAACGACGTCATGATAAAGGTTGAGAAGGCAAAGAAGATGCCGGCAACAAGGCCGCTGCCGATCGCCGCAGCCGCCAAAGCGATACTGAGAACAAGTGTCATTGTCATACCCTCCACGTTCCATTGGCAGCAGCATCGCGTGCATAGTCGCCGAAATCTTTGGCGGGGCGGCCGAGAATTTCCGCGACCCCATTCGCAACCCGCGAATTTCTGCCATCAAGCACCTGCGTGAAGAGCTCTTCGAGCAGGTCGATCATGTCTTTCGGCAGCCCAGCGGCAGCAAGTCCCTCCTTGAACTCTGCCATGGATATCTGCTGATAGGCGATATCCCTGCCGCATGCTTCAGCGATCTCGGCGACCGCCTCGCGGAAGGTTAGCGCGCGTGGACCGGTCAGTTCGTAGGTCTTGCCAACATGGCTGGCATCGGTTAACGCCACAACGGCCGCGTCGGCAATGTCGTCGGTATCGATGAAGGGTTCCTTCACAGCACCCGCCGGAAGGGCCAGTTCGCCTGCAGCGACCTGCTCGGCAAAGGCGCCTTCGCTGAAATTCTGGCAGAACCATGATGCTCGCAGAATAGTGTAGTCGATGCCGGACGCCTTGAGCGCCTCCTCGGCGCGCTGCGCACCCTCTTCGCCGCGGCCCGACAACAGGACGATATGGCTAAGGCCGCAGTCGATCGCTGTGCGGGCGAGCGCACCAATCGCATCAGCGGCCCATGATACGGCAAGGTCAGGCTGGAAGCTCACATAGGCGCTCTTTGCGCCGGCGAGCGTCGCGGCCCAGTCTGCCCGCTTTTCCCAATCGAATGGACGCGCGCTGGAACGCGAGGCAAAGCGGAAGGTGAGCCCTCGCTTCGCCAGCTGGTCTGCGATGCGGCCGCCTGTCTTGCCCGAGCCGCCGATGACGATGATTTCGGAATTCTGCATGGGACCACTCCTCCGGTTTAAATAAGAGAAAGTCTCTCATTTGCAAAATGAGATAAACTCTCCTATTTTATTCGTCAAGTGAAAAATGGAGAGTGGAATGGGCGAAGAGGTTGCCGTTAGGCGCAGAAGACAGCCGGAACCGACCGGCCAGCCGCGCCGGATTCCGCAGCAGAAGCGCGGCCGGGAGCGTTTCGAGAAGATCCTTTCGGTGGCGCTGGAACTGATCGAGAAGAATGGCAGCGATGCGCTGAGGATGAGTGAGATCGTTGAAAGGGCTGAGCTATCCTTCGGGGCGCTCTACCAGTATTTCCCGGACAAGAGTTCGATCATCCGCACACTTGCCGAACGCTTCAACGAACAGGGCAGGGCTTGCGTCGGGGCTGAGCTTGCAACGGCGACGGATGCCGCAACGCTGCGGCAGGCGCTCTGCAACATTGCCGACCAGTACTACGGTTTTTTCCGGCAGGAGCCCGTGATGCGCGACATATGGGTCGCCACCCAGGCTGATCGGTTGCTGCAGGAGGTCGATGGCGAGGACATGGAGTTTCACGCTCAGGCGCTGTTTTCCGTTCTCGCAAAGCTGGAGCCGGAACGTAGCAAGGGCGAGCTTCTCGCCATTGCCAGGCTTACCATGCAGCTTCTGGCAGCGGCCGTTCGTTACGCGATTTCACTGGATGATGCGGACGGACGGGCCACGATTGCGCTTTATCAGCGGATGCTGCCCGCCGATATCGCACGAATATCGTAGGCGCTGGATCCACGCTTCTTTTTCTGGGCTCGCGTTGGTGCAATCGGCTCAGGCAGGCAGAAAGCTGCGCGCCGCGAAATAGCCTACGGCGCCGAGCACGACCGCCACCGCCGACGCTTCGCCGAGCGCCATCGCGTATTCCCGCCTCCCGGCCGTGAAGGCAAGCACCACCTTCGTCACCGTATTAACCGCGACGGCGATCAGGATGACATCGGCCGCCGTCGTCACGTCGATCGTCGAGCCTACGAGGCGTACGGTGGAAAGCGTGATGGCATCAACATCGACGAGGCCGGAGATCGCCGCCACGACGAAGAGCGCGGATGGCCCGACATAGTCGATCGCCATCTTCGACACGAGGCTGATGAGACCGAGCAGCGCCGCAAAGGAGATGACGGTCTTGAGCTCGAAGGGGTTTTTCAGGTCGATCTCCGGCGCCTCGGTCGCAGTCTTGGAACGCCACACCGAGAACAGGCCGGCCGCCATGAAACCGATGATCGCCGGGACGAGCGCGGACGCGAGCGGCGCCAGCATGGTGAAGGAGAGGGCGCTGGCGATGACGAGGACGCGCGCATAGGAGAGGGCGCCGGCAATACCTGCGCCTGCCGCAAGGTGCCGTGCACCCTCGGGCGCTTCCGCCGAATAGCGGGCGAAAGACAGCGTCAAGGCGGTCGACGAGACAAGCCCGCCGGCAGCCCCCGCCAACAGAACGCCACGGCCGGTGCCCATCAATCGAATCGCCATGTAGCCGGCAAAAGACAGGGCTGCGATGGTGATCGTCAACAGCCACAGCGAGTAAGGATTGAGCGCGCCCCAGGGATCGAGCGCCTCGTCCGGCAGCAGTGGCAGTGCAATCACGGTCATCGCAAGCAGCAGCAAGGCGGAGCGGAGTTCAACCCACGTTAACCCTCTAAGAAAGCCGTGCAGGCTGTGGCGAGCCGCAAGAATTGCTGTCGTTGCGACGCCGCCGGCAGCCGCGGTAACGATGTCGCCGACGGCAGCCAGAACGCCGAGCCCGAACACCACAAGGGCGGCCACGACCGAGGTGATGCTGTAGTCTTCGTCCTCCTTCGTCTCCTGCCACTTGCCGGCGATGTAGATGAGACCCAGAAGCACCGCGATTACTGCAGGCAGAAGGGGGCCGGTCATGGACTGAAGTGTTCCAGCTATTGCGCCGAGAAAGCCGGTGAGACCGAAGGTGCGGATACCCGCCGTCCTGCCGCCCGCGCGAACCTCGCGTTCCTGCCAGCCCCGCTCGACGCCGACGAGCAGGCCAATGGCAAGTGCGACGCCGAGGCGCTGGAAAACTTCGATATGGTCCATGGCATGACGATATCGCCGCCGCGCGGGCGCGCAAGCGCAAATGTCTGAAAGAATTGATGCATTGCGCGCCGCCGTGCCCTCGAACGCGGTTCTCTCAGCATTTCTTGTGCGGCGGCGCGCGGGCATTGTTCGATCACCAGGGCGTTTTTGCCATCATTCTCGGCATGGAACCACTCGCTGTTCTGGAAAACTGACCCGCTTGCTGCTATTGGCCCATAAATTTGACCAAAGGAGAGAGCGATGATCCAGACGACATTCACCGACCGCGCAGTCATGGCGGAACTCGTTGCGAAGATGCTCTGGGAGATCAAGGCGGTGCACTTCAACGCTGCCCAGCCCTACAAGTTCGCCTCCGGTATGGCGAGCCCCGTCTACATCGATTGCCGCAAGCTTCTGTCCTTCCCGCGCGTCCGCTCGACCGTGATGGACTTTGCCACCAGCGTCGTGTTGCGCGAGGCCGGCTTCGAGCAGTTCGATTGCGTGGCCGGTGGTGAAACCGCTGGCATCCCCTTTGCCGCACTGCTCGCAGATCGCCTCAGCCTGCCGATGATCTATGTGCGCAAGCAGCCGAAGGGTCACGGTCGCAACGCGCAGATCGAAGGCAACATGCCGGAGGGCTCGCGCGTCCTCGTCATCGAGGACCTGACGACGGCCGGCGGCAGCATGTTCAAGTTCATCGATGCTGTCCGTGCCGCCGGTGGTGTGGTCGATCACGGTATCGCGCTCTTCTACTACGGCATTTTCGACGAAGGCGCCCTGCGCTTTGCCGACGGCAAGGTCAAGCTGCACTACATCGCCACCTGGCGCGATGTGCTGGCGGTCGCCAAGGCGCAGAAGCTGTTCGACGAGAAGACATTGAGCGAAGTGGAGGCCTTCCTTGATGCGCCCCTCGCCTGGTCGGGACGCAATGGCGGCATTTCATCACTTTGAATGAAGAATTGCGTCGCGGCGCTTTGCTTTTGCCACGAAATTATCTAATCGATTTGAACATCGATGGATCGTAATGCTTGGGAGGCCGGAATGATTTTGTGCTGTGGCGAAGCGCTGATTGACATGCTGCCGCGGGAGACAACTCTCGGCGAGAAGGGCTTTGCGCCGTACGCCGGGGGTGCGATCTTCAACACGGCGATCGCGCTCGGACGCCTCGGCATCCCAACGGCCTTCTTCACCGGCCTCGCCGACGACATGATGGGCGAGATCCTGCGCGATACGCTGAAGGCGAGCAATGTCGACTTCAGCCTCTGCGCCATCACCCCGCGCCCGTCAACTGTCGCGTTCGTCAAGTTGGTCAACGGCCAGGCGACCTATGCTTTCTACGATGAAGGCACGGCCGGCCGCATGATCACCACCGACGATCTGCCCGCACTTGGCGACGATTGCGAAGCATTGCATTTCGGCGCGATCAGCCTCATCCCCAGCCCCTGCGGCGAGACCTACGAGGCACTGCTCGACCGCGAGTGCGACAAGCGCGTCATTTCGCTGGATCCCAACATTCGCCCCGGCTTCATCAAGAACAAGGAAGCCCACATGGCGCGCATCAAGCGCATGGCGTCCAAGTCGGATATCGTGAAGTTCTCCGACGAGGACCTGGAGTGGTTCGGTCTCGAGGGCAGCCACGACGATCTCGCCGCCTACTGGCTGCAACAGGGCGTCAAGCTTGTCGTCATCACCAAGGGTGCGGAAGGGGCGTCCGGCTACACCAAGGAACGCAAGGTCACCGTGCCGAGCGAGCGCGTCACCGTCGTCGATACCGTTGGCGCGGGCGACACTTTCGATGCCGGCGTGCTCGCCTCGCTGAAGATCGACGACCTCCTGACCAAGGAAAAGGTTGCCTCGCTCAGCGAAAAGGCTCTGCAGAACGCCCTTTCGCTTGGCGCGAAGGCCGCCGCCGTCACGGTCTCGCGCGCCGGCGCCAATCCCCCATGGGCGAAAGAAATCGGCCTCTGAACTATAGGCGATCGAGAAAGGCGAGCACTTCGCGGCTGAAGTGCTCCGGCCGCTGTAGCGGTGCGAAATGGCTGACCTCTGGTAGGAGGATCAGCTCGGCGTCGGGAATGCTGCGTGCCAGATAATCGGCATGCTCACGCTTGATGAACTCGTCGTTCTCTCCAAGCACGACCGCGACCGGCACCTTCATGCCGGCGAGGTCGGCGGCCGTGTAGTTCGGCTCGCTGGCCATCATCTTCGACACGTCGGCCACGAAGCCATCGAAGGCATCGGGCGTGGCGGATAGCGCCTGATAGTCCTTACGATGGCGACTAAAGCAACGATCGATCATGGGTGTCGGCTTGAATTCAAGCGTGCCGCTGGGATCCATGTTGCAGGCGAAGAAAAACACACCGGAAACCCGCTCCGGCCGCTTATCGGCGAGGATCAGCGCCGTGCAGGCACCGTCGCTCCAGCCGACGAGGGCGGCTTTCGCGAGCGCCAGCCGATCCATCACCGCAAGCGCGTCGTCTGCCATCTGGGCATAGTGAAAAGGACGTGGGTCGCGCGTGCTGCGGCCGTGTCCGCGACTGTCGATGACGACGACCTGTCGGTCGGCAGCAACAAGTGCTGGCACCTGATATCCCCAGTTCCCGGCATTGCCGAGTCCGCCATGCAGCAGGATGACGGCGGGGCCGGAGCCATAGCTCTCATACCAGATGCGAGCACCGTCGTTTTCGACGAAGCCAGCACGAGCTGCGGTGGGCAGCGGCGCGGCACCCTTCGCTTCGAATGTTGCCAGCTCGTCGTCTGTTTCGATCATGCGTCTCTCCCATCGAACACTGCAGTAAAGACGAAGAAATGTAGCCCGGTTCGACTGCTTCAAACAAAAAAGCTCGCCCACATGACATGGGCGAGCTTTTGAATCGCTTTGTGCGAGCGCTTACTTGGCGAGCTTCGCCAGTGCAGAAACGAGCCCCTGCGTCGAGGAGTCGTGTCCGTCAGCGCTTTCCTTGCCTTCGACGACAGGCAGCAGGCCGGTCGCCAGTTCCTTGCCGAGCTCAACGCCCCACTGATCGAAGGAGTTGATGCGGAAGAGCACACCTTCAACAAAGACTCGGTGCTCATAGAGCGCGATCAGGCGACCCAGCGCATAGGGCGTCAGCTTGTCGTAGACGAAGGTGATCGACGGGCGATTGCCGGTGAAGACGCGGTGCGGTGCGATGAAATCGGCCTTTTTGTCGTCCATGCCCTTGTCGGTCAGCTGCTTCTTCGCCTCTTCGAAGGTGCGGCCCTTCATCAGGGCTTCGGACTGGGCGAGCACATTTGACATCAGAAGCTGGTGCTGGTGGCGCAGATTTGGCTCGAAGGCGTTCGCCGCGATCATGAACTCGGCCGGGATGACGCTCGTGCCCTGGTGGATGAGCTGGTAGAAGGCGTGCTGGCCGTTGGTGCCGGGCTCGCCCCAGACAACCGGACCGGAATTGCCTTCAACCGGCGTGCCGTCGATCGTCACGCCCTTGCCGTTCGATTCCATGTCGAGCTGCTGCAGATAGGCCGGGAAGCGCGACAGGCGTTGGTCGTAGGGCAGGACCGCACGGGTCGGGTAGCCGAGTACATTGCGGTGATAGTAGCCGATCAGGCCGAGCAATATTGGCAGGTTCTGGGTGATCGGCGCCGTGCGGAAGTGGTTGTCGACGGCATGGGCGCCCTCGAGAAACTTGATGAAATTGTCCGGTCCGATCGCGATCATGATCGGCAGGCCGATCGCCGACCACAGGGAATAGCGACCGCCGACCCAATCCCAGAAGCCGAAGACGCGTTCGCTTTCGATGCCGAAGGCCGCGACCTTGTCGAGCGCAGTCGAAACGGCAGCGAAATGATGCTGAACGGCGGCCTCACCGAGCGCGTCGGCGATGAACTTGCGCGCCGTCTGTGCGTTCGTCATCGTCTCCACGGTGGTGAAGGTCTTGGAGGCGACGATGAAGAGCGTCGTCTCGGGCTGAACGAGCTTCAGCGTATCGGCGATATGGGCGCCGTCGATGTTGGAAACGAAATGCGCGCGCGGACCGTCGTGGAAAGGCGCCAGCGCCAGCGTCGCCATGACCGGGCCGAGGTCGGAGCCGCCGATGCCGATATTGATGACGTCGGTGATCGCCTTGCCAGTCGCGCCCTTCAGGCTGCCGGAGCGGATGCCGTCGGCAAACTTGCCCATGGCGGCAAGTACAGCGTTGACCTCAGGCATGACATCCTTGCCGTCGACCAGCACCGTCGTATTGGAGCGGTTGCGCAGAGCAGTGTGCAGGACGGCGCGGTTTTCGGTGAAGTTGATCGCCTTGCCGGCAAACATCTCGTCGCGCTTGGCTTCGACGCCGCTCGTTTCCGCGAGCTTGACCAGGAGAGCCAGGATCTTGTCGTTCACGGCCGTCTTGGAATAGTCCATCAGCAGGTCGTCGAGCGACACGCTGAAGTGCGAGAAACGCTGCGGATCGGCGGCAAAGGCGGCGCGCAGATCGGTCGCTTTGGTGGCGGCCGCAGTGCTCTTCAATTGTTCGACGATGGCATTCATGGGAGGCTCCTTTGCAGGGCGAGAGGGTCGCGGAAACTATTCGCTTTGTAGGGCGCAAATCAAGTTCGGCGACCTGTCGAAACGCAAAAAAGCCATCCGAACAAACGGATGGCTCTCAATTTCACGCAACCGTCAAACTTAACCGCGCAGATCCTTGCGCAGGATTTTTCCGACCGGTGTCTTCGGCAATTCCGTGCGGAATTCTACGAAGCGCGGGCGCTTGTAATTGGTGAGATTCGCGGCGCAATGCGCCTTGACGTCCGCCTCCGTCAGCGCCGGATCCTTGCGCACCACAAAGAGTTTCACTGCCTCGCCGGAGTGCCCGTCGGCAATGCCGACCGCCGCGGCCTCGAGGATGCCCGGATGCATCGCGGCCACTTCCTCGATCTCGTTCGGATAGACGTTGAAGCCGGAGACGAGGATCATGTCCTTCTTGCGGTCTACGATCTTGGTGTAGCCGCGTGCATCCATGAAGCCCATGTCGCCGGTGCGGAAATAACCGTCCGGCGTCATCACGCGCGCCGTCTCCTCCGGCTTGTTCCAGTAGCCAGCCATCACCTGAGGACCGCGTATGCAGATCTCGCCGATTTCGCCAAGCGGAAGCGAATTGCCGTCTTCGTCGCGAATGTCGAGCTCGGTCGATGGGATCGGCAGACCGATCGAGCCAGTAAACTCGGCCGAATCGAAGCGGTTTGCCGTTGCCACCGGCGACGTCTCGGAGAGGCCATAGCCTTCGGTGATATGGGAGCCGGTGATCTTCATCCACCGCTCCGCAACCGGCCGCTGTACCGCCATACCGCCGCCAAGCGACATCACCATGGAGGAGAAGTCGATCTTGGCGAAATCGGCGTTGTTCATCAAGGCGTTGAAGAGTGTGTTGAGGCCGGGGAATATGTGGACCTTGACCTTGCCGAACTCCTTGACGAGCGCCGGAATATCGCGCGGGTTGGCAACGAGGATGTTGTGCGCGCCGAGCGACATGCCCATCAGCGAATTCACCGTCAGCGCAAAGATGTGATAAAGCGGCAGGGCACAGAGAAAGTTCAGCACTTCTGGCCGCTGCTTCTTGTCGAAAGCCGATTGCAGCCAGAGTTCCAGCTGGAGCTTATTGGAGAGCAGGTTCTTGTGCGTTAGCACTGCGCCCTTGGCGATCCCCGTGGTGCCGCCCGTGTATTGCAGGAAGGCGATATCGTCGCCCTTGAGGTTTGCCGGTTTCAGCGCCTTGCCGGCGCCTTCGGCCAGAACCTGCTTGAAGGTTTTGTGCTGCGGGATGGACCAGGATGGAACGAGCTTCTTCACCTTGCGCACGAGTAGATTGACGATCAGACCCTTGGCGCCCAGCATTTCGCCGAGCGAGGTGACCACCACATGGCGCACATCGGTTTTCACAAGTACCTGCTCCACGGTGCGGGCGAAATTCTCCAGCACGAAGATCGCCTTGGCGCCCGAGTCGCGCAGTTGGTGCTCCAACTCGCGCGGCGTGTACAGCGGATTGACGTTCACTGCGACAAGGCCAGCGCGCAGGATGCCGTAGACGGCGACGGGGTTCTGCAGCACATTCGGCATCATGACGGCGACGCGGTCGCCCTTTTCGAGGCCGAGGCCCTGAAGCCAGGCTGCGATCTTCCGCGTCTGGCTTTCAAGCTCGCCATAGGTCAGCGTCTTTCCCATGCTGGAGAAGGCGGTACGATTGGCGTAGCGCGCACAGGATTTTTCGAGCAGTTCCGCCAGCGATTCGTATTCCAAAGGCGGCAGCTCGGCCGGCACGCTGTCGGGATAGGTCGCAAGCCAGGGCTTTTGGGGATTCGCACCGCCTGGATGGACGGAAATGCTGTTCATCGTGTCTCTCTCCCTGTCGCCGCCGGCCGGTCCTACCGGCAAAACCGATTGGACGATCCTCCATCTTCCAACACGGCAGCTTATGTCATCGCCTGAACGGTTCAAGCTGAGAATAGAGTTACACTAACCTTGACGTAAACGTCAATAACGCTGCGGGGCTGGTTGTTGTGACTAAAGGGAACCTCGAGTTCGGGCAGCGTCTTTCAACTGTGGACCAACCACGAGGAACGAAAAAGGAGGTGCAGGATGCTGCATCAGGACGCTGACACGACCCGCCGTGACCCGAATGTAGAGGATACGCCAACGCTGATTGCGAGCGACCGCGTGGAAGGCACCCGAGTCTATGGCGCCGATGGCAAAGACATCGGCTCGATCGAACGGTTGATCCTCGGCGAGCAGGATGGGCGCGTTGCCTACGCCGTGTTGAGCTTCGGTGGCTTCCTGGGCATCGGTCACAATCACTGTCCGCTGCCGTGGGAAAAGCTGACTTACGACACACAACTGTACGGCTACCGCATCGACCAGACGAAGGAAAAGATCGAAGGCGCGCCGAGCTATGCGGATGATGACGACACTTGGTACAAGGATAATGGCCGCGTTTATGACTATTACGGCGTGCCGCCCTACTGGATGCAACGTCGTCGGCGCCCGCGGTCTATCTATCGCGCGTATATCCGCTGCGCCAGAGCGCGCTTTATGGCGCTTGGCGTCGTAAAGCGACTTGGATGGGCGCCGTGCAGACGGGGCCTTTTCAGTTTGTGGCAACGAGGTCGTTGGCCGAGCGCAGCACAGCGCCAATGGTGATATCGCTTGCCGAGAGCGCCGTTGCAGTCCGCAACGTGAATATGTGGCTTTCGCCCGGAAGTAGCGTTACCAGCATGGAATCGACGACGGCATCAGGATCGAGCCGATCTGACATCAAGCAGAGATCCTTCAGGAACGTCACAGCTGTTACTTTCACTTCATAGCCATCCGCGGAAGGGCTAACCTCGATCGATGCCTGCGGCGCCGGCAGCTTCAGGTCGACATCCTCGACGAAGTAGTGGAAGGCACGGCGGTCGAGCATCTGCACGACGATGAGCTCATCGTTTGCGTTGTCTGGCGTTGCGATGTCAGCCGGCAGCGGAAACGCCTTCGCTTCGAAGCGGTCGCAGAGCAGTCGCCAGAACTCGAATTCGGCCAGCACTGTTCCGTCAAGCCGCAGGCGCTTGCCTGAAATCTTCGCACGCCAGAAGAGGGTACGCTCGTTGACTGCCACCGCCGCCAGTCCGCTGCTGCGCGGCTGGATCGTCAGCAGCCTCGGATCGAATGCCTGTTGCATGGCATACCAGAGCGGCTTGCGGCGTCCGGCCGAATCGAGCGCCGCCCAGGAGGTGACCGGCCAGCAATCGTTGAACTGCCAGACGACGGCGCCTTTGCAGACAGCGCGGTGTGAGCGCATGTGCTCGATCGCGAAGCGGATGGCGCGCGCCTGGTTGAGCTGTGTGGCGAAATGCCAGTCGTCCATGGTCCGCGGCACCGGCAGATGCCCGGCGAGCCCGCGGATCAGCTTGTCGTTGCCTTGCGTCGCCTTCTGATGGTGGAAAACGCCATTCGAGGTCGGTGTCAGCGGCGTATCGTGGACGCTTTCCTCGATCGTCGCCCAGTTGGGTGGTGCCTGCCAGCCGAACTCTGAGCAGAAGCGTGGGATGTAGTTGCGATAGACCTCGTAGCCGACGTCATTCCAGACATCCCAGATATGCTTGCAGCCATGTTCATCGGCGTTCGGCTCGATCTCCATCGTCCCGGAGTAGGGGCTGCCTGGATAATACGGCCGATCCGGGTCCAGCTCAGCACAGAGTTTCGGCAGAACATCGAGATAGTAGCCGAGCCCCCAGCTCACTCCATCCTTGATGATCGGACGCCAGCCCCACTCGTCGAAGCCCCAGATATTTTCGTTGTTGCCGTTCCAGACGATAAGCGACGGGTGCGGCATCAGGCGCATGACGTTGTCGCGCACCTCCGCTTCGACCTCACTGCGCAAGGGCTCTTCTTCGGGATAGGATGCGCAGGCAAACAGGAAGTCCTGCCAGACGAGCATCCCGGCGCGGTCGCAGGCTTCGTAGAACTCGTCGCGCTCGAATATGCCGCCGCCCCAGACACGCAGCAGATTGATGTTCCCTGCTTTGGCCTCCTCAATCCGGGAAGTATAGCGCTCTGCGGTCACCCGCGATGGGAAGCAGTCGTCCGGAATCCAGTTCGCGCCGCAGAGGAAAAGTGGGACGTCGTTGACAACGAAAGTAAATGCGGAGCCGTGTTCGTCGGGTGCGGTATCCAGCCTGACCGAGCGGAAGCCGATCTCTTTCGAATAGCTGTCAAGTAAGTCATTGCTTACGCTATCGCGCAGTTCAATCTGCAACGGGTAGAGCGGTTGTGCGCCGAGATGATGCGGCCACCAGATCTGCGGGGCAGGGACAGTCAACCGAAACTCGATCTCATCTGCTCCCTCCACGAACTCGGCGACATGGCTGATGCCGGCAATGCTAGCGACGATCTTCGCGCCCTCGCCGGCGTGGCGCTCGACACGTGCTCGCACCGTCACAAGCCCGTCGTGGCCGGCAAGCGTTGCCGAAACCCGCGTTTCTGCAAGCCGAGCCCGTTCCCAGCTTTCCAGCCGCACCAGCTTCCAGATCCCCGCGGTTACCAGCGTCGGTCCCCAGTCCCAACCGAAGTTGCAGGCCATCTTGCGCATCAGGTTGCCAGGGCCGGGATAGTTGTTCGGCCGATAGCCGTAATGCGCCTCCATCTCGGCACCGTATGCGTATGCCGAGCGAAATGCCACGACGAGCTCGTTCGAGCCCTGCTTCAGTCGCTCCGAGACATCGTAGCGATAGGTGCGATGCATGTTGAAGGTTCGGCCGAGCTCCTCGCCGTTCAGGACGATCGTCGCGACGGTATCGAGGCCGTCGAACACCAGTTCGTGGATTTTTCCGGCGTCCGGTGACGCGTCTAAAGTGCAGCGATAGGTCCAGTCGTCCTTGCCGATCCAGTCGTTGGTGATCTCGTTGATGTCGAGATAGGGGTCGGGGATCAGCCGGGCGGCCAGAAGGTCGAGATGTACGCAACCGGGCACTTTTGCTGGAATCTCAGCCGGCAGGTCGCGTCGACCTGTAACGTTGCAGGAAAGAGTCCAGCCCCGGTTTAGTTCGGTCTTTTCGATCATGGGAAACTCTTAGAGATAACGGCCGTGGCGTTGCAGGACTTCGATCTTGTAGCCGTCGGGATCGGTAACGAAGAAGAACAGCGCCAGCAGTTTGCCGTCGCGATTGAGTTCGACGATCTTGCCGGGGTTCAGGCCCGCTTCCATCAGGCGCTTATGCTCGATCTTCACTTCCTGGACGGAGAGGGCAAGATGCCCATAGCCATTGCCGAGATCATAGGGTTCAGTGCGCCCCTTGTTGACCGTCAGCTCCAGCTCGAAGCCGGTTTCGTCGTTGCTCATGTAGATCAGGGTGAAGGTATCGAAGTCGATGCGATCGGCGACTTTGAGGCCGAGAACCTTGCCGTAGAACTCGACCGAGCGCGCCTCGTCGAGAACGCGGATCATGGAGTGAATCATCTTGGCCAAGGCTGCCTCCCGTTGCCGATATCACGGCAGCCTTGGTAGCCGCCGCCTCAGGCCGGGCGCAAGCCAATTCTTTGCGTGATGGCGTTTTCGACAAGCCCCATCGCATCATAGATCAGCACTGCCATCAGGCCGACGATCAGACCACCTTGCAGGATGAAGGCGGTATTGTCGGAAATCAGCCCGGCGATGATGACTTCGCCAAGGCCCTTGGCCGCCACCGTCGAGCCGATCGTCGCGGTACCGATGTTGATGACGGTCGCAACCTTCAAGCCCTCGAGGATCAGCGGCAGAGCAAGCGGCAGTTCCACCTGAAAGAGCCGCTGTCTGCCATTCATGCCCATGCCATCGGCGGCATCAAGCACGGAGGGGGAGACCTGCTTCAGGCCGGAGACGGTGTTCTCGAAGATCGGCAGCAGGCCATAGAGAAAGAGGGCGATCAACGTCGGACCGGCACCGAAGCCGGTTGCTGGCACGGCCAAAGCGAGCACCGCGACCGGCGGAAAGGTCTGGCCGGCATTGGCAATCGCCCGCGACAACGGCAGGAAGTCTTCGCCGCTCTTGCGGGTGACGAAAATGCCGCCGAGGATCGCAAGAACGGCGCTGCCCGCGATCGAGATCGCCACAAGAAAGAGATGCGAAGCGGCAAGCTGCGGAAGACTGTTTTGCGTGTAGACGGCCGGCGCATTGTTACTCGTCAACGGCACGAGCAGGAAAGACAGCCACTCCGTCCTGAACAGGAGGATCAGCAGCAACAGCAGTGCGACGACGCGGAAGAGGTTCGCGAAGACGTGTTTCATGCCTTACGGCCCAGTTCGAGCAGCCGCGTTATCGAGATCGAGCCGATAGGCGCCCTGTCGCCATCCTGAACGGCGGCTTCGTCGACGCCTTGCCAGATCATCTCGGCCAGCGCGTCGCGCAGGCTGAGCGATTGTGGCAATGTGTAAGCCAGGCCTGACTTCGCCGGCTCCATGCTCTCCTTCAGTGGCAGCAGCGACATCAATTTCAGTGCCCGGTCGGAGGTGCCGGTCAATTGCTGCACGAAGGGATCGGCCGGCTCGGTCAGGATCTTTTCCGGGGTCGAGCATTGCAGCAGCTTGCCGACGCTCATCACGGCGATCTGGTTGCCGAGGTGGAAGGCCTCGTCCATATCGTGCGTGACGAGGACGACGGTCGTACCGAACTGCTTCTGGATCGCGAGGAGATCGTCTTGCGCCTTGCCGCGGATGACAGGATCGAGCGCGCCGAACGGCTCGTCCATCAACAGCAGTTCCGGTTCCGCCGCCAGCGCTCGCGCAACGCCGACGCGCTGCTGCTGGCCGCCCGAGAGCTGATGCGGATATTTCTCGGCGAAGGTCGCCGGATCGAGGTTGAAGAGGCCGAGCAGTTCCTCGACGCGGGCTTTGATTTTTACCGTGTCCCAGCCGAGAAGCTGCGGCACCGTCGCGATGTTCTGTGCGACCGTCCGATGAGGAAAGAGGCCGTGGCCCTGGATCGCATAGCCGATCTTGCGGCGCAGTTCCGTCACTGGCACATCCATGATGTTCTGCCCGCCAACGAAGATCTCACCCGCGGTGATCGGCACGAGACGGTTGATCATCCGCATCAGTGTCGATTTGCCCGAGCCCGAGGTACCGACGATGACGGTGATCGAGCCCTTCTCGACATCCATCGAGACATTGTCGACGACGGTTGCCGCTCCGTAGCGCTTGGTAACGTTCCTGATCTCGATCATGCTCATGCGGCGGATCCCCGTATGCTGTCGATGACCGCATCGAGGATGACGGCCGAAGAAAAGGCGAAGAAAACGGTCGGCACGGCGCCGAGCAGAACGAGATCCATGGCTGTCTGGCCAAGCCCCTGGAAGATGAAGATGCCGAAGCCGCCACCGCCGATCAGCGCTGCCACCGTCACCAGACCGATCGCCTGAACGAGGACGATGCGAATGCCTGTCAGGATGACGGGAAAGGCCAGCGGCAGGTCGATGCCAGTGAGGATCTGGCGGCGCGTCAAGCCCATCCCCGCCGCGGCGTCGCGGACCGAGGGATCAACACCCTGCAGACCGACGACCGTGTTGGCGACGATCGGCAGCAGCGAATAAAGGATGAGCGCGATCAGCGCTGGCGCAGCACCGATGCCGCGAATGCCGATCGAGGCAGCCGCCGGCACATGGGTCGCGAGATAGCCGAGCGGCAGCATCAGAATACCGAAAAGCGCAAGGCTCGGGATCGTCTGGATCAGGCTGAGACCCTGTAGCACTGCGGCACGCAGCTTCGGAACCCAGAAACACAGGATGCCGAGCGGCAGGCCGATGACGATTGCGGTCGCCAGCGAGCCGAATGCGAGCAGCAGATGGGCCAGCGCCTCGGTCCAGAATTGCGCGGATCGGGTCGCGAATTCCTTCATGATCGAGAGATTGTCGAGCAGACCCGACGTGAGGAAGATTCCGAGCAGGCCGGTGTAAGCCGCAAGGGCTGCAATCCGCATCCACGGAGTAAGCCTGATCTTGACGAGCGCGTCCGAGATGATGAGCCCGATGACCGCGAACAGCACCCAGAATCCGCCGCCAGGCGTCATGCGTGCGGCATTGCTGTTCGGTGGTGTGAATACCGCGGCCGCAAGCCCGATCGTCGCAAGCAGCGCCGCAAAGCAGAGGGTCGCGATCACCAGCCGCAGCAGCGCGTTCTGCAGAAACAGAACGGCCAGTGCGGTGACGATTAGGAGGATTGTCAGGATGATGGCGGACGGCTGGTTCAGAAGCTGCATCAGCAGCATGGGCTTTCCGGCGGCGATGCGGTTTGCCTTCACATAGATGAAAGGCAGGAGCGCAGTTGCGACGATGCCGGCCGTCACCAACACCGCGCCGAGCCGGTCCAGCTTGCGGACCGCTAAGGTTTCTTCCATCGATCCATCCCTGTCCGGTCAGAAATGATGCTCCGCCCGCGGGCGGGCGGAGCATCGGGCGACGAGATTACTTCAGGAAGCCTTTTTCCTTCAGGTAGCCTTCGGCAACGGATTTCGCCGGTTCGCCATCGACTTGGATCTTGCCGTTCAGCTTGCGCAGTTCATCCGCGCTCAGGCTCTTGAAGATTGGTGCGAGGACTTCTTCGATCTTCGGGTTTGCCTTTAGCACTTCTTCACGGATGATCGCGGTCGGCGCATAGACCTGCTGCACGTTCTTGTCGTCCTCGAGAACGGTCAGTTCGGCGGCTTGGATCGCACCGTCCGTGCCGTAGACCATGGCCGTGTTGGCGCCGTTCGTCTGGTCGGCTGCGGCCTTGATGGTCGCGGCCGTGTCACCGCCCGAAAGAACGATTTCCTGATCCGGCTTCAGCGTGAAGCCGTAGGTCGTCTGGAATGCCGGAAGCGCGCCGGCCGAATTGATGAACTCGGCGGAAGCGACCAGCTTGGCAGCCCCGCCGCCGGCGACCCATTTTCCGAAATCCGACATGGTCTTCAGGTTGTTCGGGCCGGCGACATCATTGCGCACGGCGAGCGCCCAGGTGTTGTTCGCCGGAGAAGGCGTCAGCCAGACGATCTTGTTGGCGTCGTAGTCGAGCTTCTTCGCGAGGTCGTAGCCCTGCTGAAGATTTTTCCAGGCCGGGTCGTCGGCCTTGTTGAAGAAGAAGCCGGCGTTACCTGTGTATTCCGGATAGATATCGATTTCGCCGGCAGTGATCGCCTTGCGAAGAACCGGCGTCGTACCGAGCGCGACGCGCTCCTGCGTCTTGATGCCGTTTGCGTTGAGCGCCAGCACGATGACGTTGCCGAGCAGCGTGCCCTCAGTATCGATCTTCGATGAAACGACGACGTCTGCAGCGTCGGCCGCGCCTGCCGCAAAAGCGGAGAGCGAAACGGCAAGAGCGAATTTCTTCAGCATGGATTGTCCCCTTGATTTACACCGTTTGACTGCGCGGAAAGCCCCGGCGGAGGGCTCCCACGTATAAAATCACCGGCGAAAGCAGCCCCGCTACGATCGTGCCGGAAATACGTGCGTGATGGAAATAGCGTTCGCGTTGAAAAAATCGATGCAAGCCTCTCCAGTTTTGCGGTCGCGGCGTGATTATGGCGGTGAATGCAAACGCTTGCGCGAAAATGCATTTCCTTTTCTATCGCCGGCGCGATTTGTTTTGTTCCCTTACGCGTTTCCGCAGATGTCCGGTGCTCTTTCCGTGGTTCTACTGCCACGCCCGGTTTTGTACTTGGCAGGAACGATAGCCGCCCGATTTCCCGGCAGGGATATCTTTTTTAACGAACACATCATATCGTTCGATTTTTCATATCGTTACGGAGAACGCGGTTGCAGCTCGGCACGTTGTTTGTTGCTAGTCACGTGCTCTCGTCCGGGTCGGTGAGAGAGACGGCACGAAACCTTTCACTCGCGGTATCGACGGTTTCGACAGCAGTCCGCAGCCTTGAGACCGAGCTTGCGCTCAAACTGACCGAGCGCAGTTCCGGCGAGCTTGCGACGCTGCTTGCCAGCGACGACGTCCGCGAAAAACTCCTGCCGATTGTGCAGTCGGCGGAGGATCTGGCGGAATGGATTGGGACAGACAAGCCGTCGCGCCTGCCGATCAAGATCGCCACAATGGAGCGATTTCTCGAGGTCGCCGACCAAGGCAGCATCAACCGTGCGGCGCGGCGGCTGAAGCTTGGTCAGCCGCAGCTTTCGCTTCAGATCGCGACTTTGGAGAAGGCACTGGGTCATCGCCTGTTTGAGCGGCAGGCTCAGGGCTCTGTGCTAACCGAGCATGGCCACGAGGTCTATGCCATCTTCCAGGCCATCGCTCAGAGATGGAATGATTTGAAGGCATCCTCCGACGAGCGCTATCAGCGCACCGCGCGGGCGCTTCGCATCGGTTCGATCATCCCAACAGGATCGGAAAGTTGGGTAGCGCGATGCCTTGGCACGCTGGTTGCGGAGTGGAATGCCAGCCGCAGCAAGAACGCGATCTCGCTGGTACTGATGACCGCGGATGACTTGCGGGAAGCTCTCAAGGCCGGCCGTATCGATGTTGCAATTCTCGACTCCGTCTTCGGCCTCGAGCGCTTCCGACACCGTGAATTGCTGCAGACGAACATGGTTCTGATCGCTCCGCCGCAGAGCCGCGAGCGGACAGTGGCCGAGCTTGTCGAAAGTCACGCGATCTGCACGCCGAGTTCCCGGACGGGCCTCGGACACGCCACGATGGCGCTGAGCCACGAGCGCGTCAACAATCGCCGCTACCGAAACCGGGATATCACGGCGGCTGACTCGCTGCCTGTCATCGTCGACCTTGTGGCCAATCACGGCTACATCTCGTTTCTTGGCCGCGTCAGCGCCATGCCCATTGCCGACAAAGTTCGGATCGTCGAGCTCGATGAGTCCATTCCGATGTCCTATCATGTCGCCTTCAACCATCGGAAAGCTTCGGCTGACGCAAGTGCCATGATCATCGACGCCGTCGCCAAAATAATTGCCACGCCCATCGCGCAGGAGAGCGCCTTCGCTTAAAGAGACAGCGGCGGACAAGGAGATTCGAGCGTGACCGTTTTGCTGGAAGTATGCGTCGACAGCCCGCAGGGCCTTGCGGCTGCGATCGCCGGCGGTGCCGGCCGCATTGAGCTCTGCTCGGCTCTGGAGCTTGGCGGACTGACGCCGGTTGCGGGCCTGATGAAGGCTGCGGCCGCCGCACCTGTTCCTGTCTATGCGATGATCCGGCCGCATGCCGGGCCCTTCGTATTCGATGCGGTCGACGAAGAAGCGATGATGGCCGATATTGACGCCGTGCGCGCCTTCGGCCTCGCCGGGGTTGTCATCGGCGCCAATCGTTTGGACGGTACACTGGATGTACCGCTGATCAGCCGGTTAAAGGCTCGCGCCGACGGACTTGGATCGACCCTTCACCGCGCCTTCGATCTCGTCCCTGATGCCGATGCAGCGCTGGAACAGGCGATCGAGCTTGGCTGCGAGCGCGTTCTCACGTCCGGCTGTGTGCCGAAGGCGATCGACGGCTTGGAGACGCTGGGTCGTCTCTCCCGCAAGGCCGCCGGCCGCGTCTCGATCATGCCCGGCAGCGGCGTGCGTCCCGGCAACGTGGGCGACATACTAAGGGTTACGGGCGCAAGCGAGGTTCACGCCTCCTGCAGCTCACGGGTTGACAGCATCGATCCAAGGGCGGTTGCCTTCGGCTTCGAAGCCGCGACGACGAACCGGACGGATGCCGACGTAGTGCGTCAAATGCGGGCGGCGATCGACGCGCTTTAGGCGCCGACCTTGATGACTGCCTTGATCAGGCCGCTCTTTTCGTGCGCCCAGCGTGCCAGGTCACGCGGCGCGTCCGCCAGCGTCGTGCGGTGAGTGATCAACTGCTCGACGGGCACGAGTCCTTTGGCGATCGAATCTGCGACATGCTCGAAATCCACGCGCGTCGCGTTGCGGCTACCGATCACCATCATTTCACGCTTATGAAACTCCGGATCGGAGAAACGGATGTCGTCCTTGACGACGCTGACGAGCACAAGCGCGCCGCCATGGGCAACGAAGCTGAAGGCCTTCTCCATCGACGGGCCATAGCCGGTGGCATCAAAGACGACGTCAAAACCATCGCCGTCAGTCTTCGCTTTGACAGCTTCGGAGGCACCTTCGCCGGCAACGATGCCTGAGGAGAAGTTGAACCGGTCAGCAGCCATCTGCAGTCGCTCCTGACTGGTGTCGAGCAATGTGACCTCATGCCCGGCAATCCGCGAGAAGATCGCGGCGCCCAGCCCGATCGGACCGGCACCGATGACGAGTGAGCGTGATCCGGCCGGCGCCATGGAACGGCGGACCGCATGGGCGCCGATTGCGAGGAACTCGGTGGTGGCTGCGGCCTCCAGGCTCACGCCCTTTGCAGCATAGAGATTGCCGGCCGGCACCGAAATCTCGTCGCAGAACGCTCCGTCCGTGTGCACGCCCAACACCTTGATGTCCGTGCAGCAATTCGGCTTGCCCTGGCGGCAGGCAACGCAGTTGCCACACGAAAGATAGGGGTTGACGATGACGGGCGTGCCGACCGCCATGGCAACACCGTCGCCTGTTTCCAGAACCGTCGCGGAGATCTCGTGCCCCATCACGCGTGGATATTCGAGGAATGGATGCTTGCCCTCGAAGATGTGGTAGTCGGTGCCACAGATACCGACATGGCTGACCGCAAGGCGGATCCAGCCGGGTGACGGCGCGCCGGGGGAAGGGCGTTCCACGAGTTCGAGGACACCGGGTTCTTTGCAGAGCACTGCTTTCATGATGGTCTCGCATTCCTGAAATGGAAGAAGCCGGCCTCGGGGCCGGCTCCGTATGTCGCTGCCTGCTTACGGGTTGCGGCGGCGGCGCAGTTGATCGAAGTAGACGATCACGATGATCAGCAGACCGGTGATGATGCGCTGCCAGAACGAATTGACGTTGAGCAGGTTCGCACCGTTGTTGATGGTTGCCAGAATGAAGGCGCCGATGAGCGGCCCGTGGACCGAACCGACAGCGCCGAACAGACTGGTGCCGCCGATCACCGAGGAAGCGATCGCCTGCAGCTCCCATCCGTCGGCCTGTGTGGCGTTGCCGATCGCGATACGCGAGGCAAGCAGAACGCCGACGAAGGCAGCGAACGTCGCCGAGAGGATGTAGGCGAGGTAAATGATGCCGTTCACCCGGACGCCCGATAGGCGGGCCGCTTCACGGTTCGAGCCGACGGCGAAGAGATAGCGCCCCCATCGGCTCAGATGCAGGAAGATGTAGGACGGCACCGCGACGAGAATGACCATCCAGAACAGGCTCGGCACTCCGAGGAAGTCGGCGCGGGCAAAGTTCGTGAAGGGCTCGTTGACGATGTTGATCGTCGAGCCGTTGGTGATCAGAAGCCCGATGCCGCGCAACGACGTGAGCGTTGCCAGCGTGATGATGAAAGGCGGCAGTCCCATTTTGACGATGCCGAAGCCATGGAACACCCCGATGCCGACGCCGATCAGCAGCGTTATCAGGATAGACGCCCAGACCGGCACGCCCGCCTGCAGCAGCCAGGCAAGGATGACGCTGGTGAAGCCGACGATCGCTCCGACCGAAAGGTCGATGCCGGCGGTGATGATCACAAAGGTCTGGCCAAGAGCCAAAATCGCCGTCATTGCGCCTTGGCGCAGGAGGTTGGAGATATTCAGTGGCGTCCAGAAGCTGGCAGTCACGAAGCCGAGAACGATCCAAAGGAAGGCCAGGAGCCCGATTAGAGTCAGGCCGAAAAGGATGTTCACTTTTCGACGCGGTGGCGGCGCGGCGATCTCGGTGGGGGTTGCGGTCATTGGTTCTCTCTCCCTCTTATTCTTTTAGACGCCGATCGCTTCGCTCAGCACTTCTTCATGTGTTGCGGCGTGGAAGTCGTGGCTCGCGACAAGCTGGCCGCGGCGGAAGACGTGCAGCCTATCCGCAAGCTCATAAACCTCGGGCAGATAGGACGAGATCAGAATGATCCCGGCCCCCTGCTTCAGAAGCTTGGCGAACAGCCGGTAGATTTCCGCCTTGGTGCCAACATCGACGCCCACGGTCGGCTCGTCGAAGATGAAGAGCCGTGCGCCATAGCTCAGCCACTTGCCGATGACGACTTTCTGTTGATTGCCGCCGGACATGGCCGAAACCAGAACGCGCCGGCTGGGCGTCTTGATCGCGAGGTCACGGATCTGCTGGTCGGCATTCTGCGTTTCTTCGCTGTGGCTGATGACCGGGCCCTTGCTCAGCCGCTTGAAGACCGGGAGGTTGATGTTGAGCCCGATCGGTAGGTTGAGGCAAAGACCCTGGTCGCGGCGGCTCTCCGGCGCCAGCGCGATCCCGAGCTCCATCGCCGTGCGTTCGCTGTTGATATCGACCTTCTTGCCCATCCAGTGGATCTCACCGGCCGTCGTCTTTTCCCGGCCGAAAAGGCCCAGCGCGAATTCGCTTCGCCCCGCACCGATCAGGCCGTAAAGGCCGACGATCTGCCCGGCCTTGACCGAGAGCGACACGTTCTCGAAGCCCGGCCCAGAAAGGCCGCGCACGTCGAGGATCGTTTCTCCGATCGGGATCTCTTCCTTATGATAGATCTGCTCGATCGAGCGGTTGATCATGAGAGCGATCAGCTCGGCCTCGTTCGTCTCGCCGATGGCGCGCGTGCCGACATGCGTGCCGTCGCGAAGTACCGAAACACGGTCGGCGAGCTCGAACACTTCCTCCATGCGGTGGCTGATGTAGACGATCGTCACGCCTTCGCCCTGCAGGCGACGGATCAGCTTGAAAAGTTGGGCCGATTCCTGACGCGTAAGGTAAGCGGTCGGTTCGTCGAAGATCAGAAACTGGGTGCCGCGCATCGCCGCACGCGCCGTCGCGACGAGCTGCTGCTGGCCGATCGTCAGATCGGCGAGCGGGACGCCGGCGGGCAGCCCGAAGCCGAGATCGTCGAGCACGGCTTGCGCCATCTTCTCCATCTCTCTCTTGCGCATCAGGCCGTATTGATTGACCTCGTCGCCAAGGAAGAGATTGGCCGCGACCGTCAGATGCGGGCAAAGCACGACTTCCTGATGGACGGCGTTGATGCCGCGCGCGATCGCCTCGTTCGGCGTTGCCAGCGCGACGGGGTGTCCGCACCAGAGGATCTCGCCGGCCGTTCTGGTGATAACGCCTGTCAGCAGCTTGATCAGCGTCGACTTTCCGGCTCCGTTCTCACCTACAATCGCATGAATCTCGCCGGCCAGAAACGTCATCGTCGCCGGCTTCAGTGCCTGAACGTAGCCGTAATTCTTCTGCAATCCCTTGAGTTCGAGGATTGGGGCGCCCGCCGGAATGCGGTTTCCCTCCGTCAGCGTGGCGCTGTCATCGTGGCGATGACTGACCTCTTCCAGGCTCATGGGCGTCTCCTTCTCGCGAATTGCCAACTCTCCACCGGCCGTCCGCGCTCCTCATGCGGACGATAACACAGGTGAAGGAAAGGCCGCGCGGGATTTCTCCCGCGCGGCCATCGTCAGATCATTACTTGATCTTCGGGTTCAGCAGAGCGTCGATCTTCGGGTCGCTCATGTTGGCCTTGGTGACCAGGTTGGCACCGGTATCGACCTTCTCTTCGACCTTCTCGCCCTTGGATACGGCGAGCGCCGTCTTCACGCCGTCATAGCCCATGCGATAGGGATCCTGAACAACGAGACCGGCAAGCGAGCCGTCCTTGAGGAAGCCAACCGTCTTGTCGTCGCTATCGAAGGCGATGACCTTGATCTTGTCGCCGAGCTTGTTTTCCGCAATCGCTTGGCCAACACCCTGACCCAGGATCAGGTTCGAGGCGAAGACACCCACGAGGTTCGGATTGGCCGTGATCAGATCGGTCATCATGTTGAGGCCGGTCGTCGCCTGGCCATCACCGTATTTGTCGGCGATGACCTTCAGGCCGGGATGCTTCGTCTTTACTTGATCCAGGAAACCTTCGCGGCGCTGCTCAAGCGAGCCGACGCCCGGAAGGTTGGTAAGGATGACGACTTCGCCCTCTTCCTTGCCGGTCATTTCCTTAATGGCCGCGGCAAGGCCGTCGGCTGCGATGCGCCCGCCCTGAACGTTGTCGGTCGTCAGGAACGACTTAAACGCCTGGGAGTCCGCGGCCGAGTCGATGCCGATGATCGGAACGGACTTGGCGGCTTCATCGATCGGCTTGCCGAGCGCCTTGAACTCCGTCGGCGAGATCACGATTGCAGCCGGCTTGCCGGCAACGGCGTTCTCAAGAATGCTGATCTGGCCGTTGATGTCGGATTCGGCCTGTGCGCCGAGTTCCGGTACGTTGACGCCGAGATCCTTGCCGGCAGCGCGGGCGCCGGCCAGAACGATCTGCCAGTAGAAGGACGTCGTGTCCTTGACGATGATCGGGATCGTCACGTCAGCTGCGAACGACGTCACCGGCATTGCGGTGGCGATAACGGCAGCACCCGCGAGAGCCGTGAAGGCTCGGCGCGACAGAATGGATTTCATGCGCATGTAGTTCTCCTCCTAGGTGCGTTCTCCTCCAGGTAAACCGTACCGCTGAACGCAGGCGGACGATTTTTATCGATAAAAAACATTTACTACGAGAAGCTAGCCGAGCGAAAGTCAAATTGCAAGTAGCTTAGCAGGCTCGATTGTCGTTTCTTCGTTCGCCGTAAGTGATTGTTTTTACGATTATTCAACCGCGGTCTGAAGTTCTGTCAACCGCGATAGACTTCATGGGGGTGCACGACGCCTTTCTTCAAAATCAAGTTGCCGTAGAGCCGGAATTCGGTCGTTGCCACGATATAGGCAGCCGTGCGAGCGCGCTCATAAAAGGCAAAGCGTTCGAGGGAGGCGATCCTGAAGTCGCCAGCGCGCCTCGACACGATTTCCTGAAATTCGGCACAAACTTCGGGCACGGCAGTCGGATCGCCGACCACCTCCATGCGCCACGCCGTTTCCGGCACGAACGTATCAAGCGGAAAATGCGTCAGGATGGCCCCGGCCATGTCGGTCGCGCTGACGCCGTCGGCGCGGATGACCTCCGGCCCCATCGTGCTCGACGGGAAGTTGGCGTCGGCAATCACGATGTCGTCGCCGTGTCCCATGCGAGCGATCGCACGCAGCAGGTCGGGATTGAGGATGGGGTGGATGCCTTTAAGCATAGTCAGTCCTTAAACACGCACAGCGTCTTCGCCGAGCGGCGGCGCGACGAGCGTCAGAGCGTCGAATTCGGGGAAGATGGAGTCCGGCAACGTGGGCTCGAAAAGCTCCATGTTGCGCTGCAAGCTTGATGCCTTGGCCGTGCCGATCAGCACGGACGAGACGAGCGGATCGCGGAGCGGAAACTGCAGAGCAGGGGCGGCCAGTGGCACACCGTGCTTAATGGCAATCTTTTCCATGCTCGCGACCTTGGCGAGCACGTCATCTGTCGCCGGCATATAGTCGAAATGCGAGCCAGGCACGGGTCCGGTTGCAAGGATACCTGAATTGAAGACGCCGCCGACCACGAGCGATGTGCCCTTCTTCCGACAGAGCGGCAGCAGCTCGGCAACTGCCGATCGGTCGAGCAGGGTGTAGCGCCCGGCCATCAGGATGCAGTCGATATCGGCATTACGCATCACGTCAAGGCAGACCGGGACCTCGTTGACACCAAGCCCGAAGGCCTTGATCGCTCCGGAGGATTTCAGCTCCTCCAACGCCTTGATGCCGCTATCCAGGAATTGCTTCTGGAGGATGGCGTTCTTGGCCGCACCATGGGTGTATCTGCCGATGTCGTGGACATAGAGGATATCGATCCGGTTCAGGCCGAGACGGGCGTAGCTGAACTCCACCGAGCGCATGATGCCGTCGTAGGAATAGTCGTAGTCGGCATCGAAGGAGAGCGGATCGACATAGCTATAATCGGGAACCGTCCTCGTCGGCACCGGGCGTAGCAGTCGGCCCACCTTGGTCGAGAGCACCCACTCCTTTTCCGGCTTGTCACGCAGGAAATCGCCGAAGCGACGCTCCGCAAGGCCAAGGCCATACCATGGCGCGACATCGAAGTAGCGAATGCCGCTGTCCCATGCAGCCTCCAGCGTCTCCATGGCCTGCTCGCGCGGGCAGGTCCGATACAGGCCGCCGAGAGCCGCGCCACCGAAGCTCACTTCGGTCACGTCAAGCTCCGTCCTGCCGATGCTCCTCGTCTTCATCCTTCCTCCTGTGAAGACCTGATATTTCGTGTGGTTTAGAGCGTCGCTCCGAGATGCCACGGCACGAACTCATTGTCGCCGTAGCCGAATTCTTCGCTTTTCGTCTTCTTGCCCGACGCTGTGTCGATGATCAGATCGAAGATCTCGCGGCCCTTCGCGCTAATGGTTGCGTCGCCTGTTGCGATCGTGCCGCAGTCGATATCCATGTCCTCTTCCATCGAGGCATAAAGAGCCGAGTTGCTGGAAAGCTTGATCGAAGGCGCCGGGCGGCAGCCGAAGCAGCTGCCGCGGCCGGTGGTGAAGGCGATCATGTTCGCGCCACCGGCCACCTGGCCGGTTGCCGAAACCGGATCGTAGCCGGGGGTATCCATGAAGACCAGACCCGGCGCGCTGACGCGCTCGGCATAGCCATAGACGGCGGTCAAGGGCGAGCGACCGCCCTTGGCGACGGCGCCAAGCGATTTTTCTAGAATGGTCGTCAGGCCGCCACGCTTGTTGCCGGGCGAGGGGTTGTTATCCAGCGATGCGCCATGCAACGCCACATATTTCTCCCACCAGGCGATCTTATCGTCGAGCTTGCGGGCAACCTCATCGTTGACTGCACGGCTTCGCAGTAGGTGCTCCGCGCCATAGATCTCGGATGTTTCGGAGAGGATCGCCGTGCCGCCGGCAGCCGCCAGCAGGTCGGCGGCCACTCCAAGCGCCGGATTGGCGGTGATGCCGGAAAATCCATCCGAGCCACCGCACTGCAGGCCGATGATGATATCGCTGATCGGCAGCGGCACCCGCTTTTCCTTGCCGACATCCTGAGCAATCTCGCGCAGCATGCCCATGGCGCGCGCAACCGCACGGCGCGAGCCACCGGCATCTTGGATGTTGAAATGGCGCTTGGAATTGCCGGCGCCGCTTTGGCCGTAGAGCGTGAGCTGGTTGACTTCGCAGCCGAGCCCGATCATCAGCACGCCACCGAAGTTCACATGCCTGGTATAGCCGGCAAGTGTCCGGTGGAGGACCGCCATGCCGTCGCCGGTGGAGCTCATGCCGCAACCTTGATCGTGCACGATCGGCACGAAACCGTCGATGCCGTCGAAATGCGGCAGGATCGTCCGGTTGGCCTCGTCGGCGATCGCCCGACAGACCGTGGTGGAACAGTTCACGCTGGCAATGATGCCGATGTAGTTGCGCGTCGCCGAGCGGCCGTCGGCGCGACGATAGCCCATGAACGTGCGCGCTCTGTCTGCGGCGCTTGCTTCCTCGGGCGCCGAATTGGCCGTTGCCGCAAGACGATCGTTCTCGAAATGCAGATTGTGGCTGTGAATATGGTCGCCGGCCCTAACGTCAGCCGTCGTCCGCCCGATCGCTTGCCCGTATTTGACGACCGGCTGGCCGAGCGGAATATCGGCCAATGCAATCTTGTGGCCGGGATCGATCTTCTCCCGGGTCTGGATGCCGGCGACCGTTGCGCCAGAGGGGATCGCCGCCGTTGCGACCGCAACGTTGTCGCCGGCAGACAAGATGATCCAGGGGTCCTTGGTCAACATTCTTCTCCCTAGGGAAACACTCGCTGCGTCGGCGAATGCTCATTGATTTTGTTTTTTATCTACAATAAACATTTTCAAGTCAACGGGATTATTGATCCTGTGGACGAGGGAGGCAAACAGCCGCATGCGATCCAAAATAAGATAAGGATTGCTGAGAGATAAGCTTCTGCCACGCTTCGTGCCGCGCTCCGCGGCCGGCCGTTCGTGTTGCCGAGGCAAGAGGGCGGAGCGCGTATGGCACGGCAGAATACAGTCTTCAAGGAAGCGTACAACCGCTATGCCGCGGCTTTGCGGACGGATGCCGCATTACCGTCGGAGCCCGAGATCGCGTCCCAGCTCGGCATCAGCCGCAGCACGGCGCGTGCCATCCTGACACGGCTCAGCGATGCCGGCATCATTCGCTGGAACAAGCGCCAGAAGGTTGTCCTCCGGCAGCCGACCGAGGCCGATTTCTTCCCGACGGAAGAGACGGATTCGCTGCACGACATCATCGAGCGCAGCTTTATGCAGCGCATTCTGTCGGATGATGCTGCACCCGGCATGCAGATCAACGAGTTGGAACTCGCCCGCGAAATCGGCACCGGCACCACCAGCGTCCGCGAGTTCCTGATCCGCTTTTCGCGGTTCGGCCTGATCGAGAAGCGGCCGAACAGCCACTGGATACTCAAGGGGTTCACGCGTGACTTTGCGCTTGAACTCGCTGACGTGCGTGAGATGTTCGAGCTGCATTCGGCCGCGGAATTCGGCAAGCTTCCGCCCGAGAGCGACGCGTGGCGCGCGCTATCGGACATCAAGGCCCAACACCAGGCGATGCTGCGCGATCTCGATACGCGCTACAAGGAGTTTTCCACCCTCGACGAACGCTTCCACCTGCTCATCCACGCAGCCTCGAAGAACCGCTTCATCGCCGATTTCTACGATGCGATCGCGATCATCTTTCACTATCACTACCAGTGGAACAAAGCTTTCGCCCGTGAGCGCAACGAACGCGCTATTTACGAACATCTGGATTATATCGCCGCACTGGAATCACGTGATCAGGCGACGATTGATTTCGCGTGCCGCCTGCATCTGCGCTCGGCGCGCCAGACTCTGCTGCAATCGATTCCGCTGACGCCTTCCGACGAGTTTGAGGCAGAGAGTTAGTCTAAAAAGAAAAACCCGGTCGAAGGCGGGTTTAGTTCTATCGGCACGCCTGCTGGGTGTCAGGCGAGGTCATCGTGGTGCTCACCGGCGGCGTTGGGTTGGACGTGCCACTGGACTCGCGGCGTTGGCGGTCATTCGGATTGCCGCCCGACGAGCCCGACTGTCCGTTCGCAGTGGTGACGTTATTCGCAGCGTTTGGATCCAGCGTGCCGGTGCCATTGTTACTGTTGTTGATACCAGGTGTGTTGTTGTTCAGGCCGGGCGTGTTGTCGAGCCGCTGCCGGTAGTATTTGCTCCGCCGCCGGTCGCGCGCTCGATCGCGCCATAGCGCTGGTTGCAAGACCAATTGCTAGAACGGGCGCTCCAAGCGCTCGTAGAAGCATGGCATTTCTCCTTTGGCTTATCGCTTTATGGTCGACACTCTTCCGCTCGCCTCGGTCGAGGCGTTTGTTGCTTCGGATTTCGAATTGTCGCAAGAGGTCGGCCACGTTTGTGGCTATCTGCAACGGCGTACCGTCTTGGTGATCTCATCGCCATCGTCGGTCATCGTTCTGACCGTCTTGGTGTAGCAGCGATCGCGATAGTGGCGGTCACGCTCGCGAACGGCGCCAACTCTGATGCCATGATCGTTGATGGTAATTGCGGGACGCGCCTGATCATGGTCGTTGGCGTAGCTCCGTTGGCGCGCCATCGCCGCGACAGTGCAGTTCACAAGGATCTTTCGCATCTCAATTCTCCTTCACTCATGGAAGAACTGGCTCCTTGAAAAATGACGCGTCGACTAGCCGTTGCGATGCCTTCCAGGCCAGTCTTTCAATTTTTCGCGAACACTGCGATCATACTGCTGGGCTTATACTGGCAAGAGCTGCTTTCTTCGATCGGAGGACAAGGATTGCGGTCCAAAGGATTGCTGAGTTGGGTGAGGAGTCGGCCATTGTCGATTCAGTTCCTGTTTGCCAGTGGCATCCTGATCTTCTTCGCGACACTGATCTCGGGCTACGTCATCTCCGGAATCGTTGAGCAAAACGCCATCCGCAGCAAAGCCGGAGCCGCCGCGATATTCGTTCAGAGTATGACCGAGCCGTTAGTGCAGAAGCTGGCTTCGGCGGATGCCGTGCCGCCGGAGGATCTCGCCAGGCTCCACGATCTTTTCACCGATCCCATGTTGCGGGAACGTTTCCCGCATGTCGAGATATGGAAGCCGGATGGGACGGTTGCCTATTCGATCGCGCCGGACCTAATCGGTCGAAAGTTCCCTCTGCCTTCTGGTGCCAGGAGTGCGCTGGCAGGCGAGGTTGCGCTTTCCTTTGCCGACCTCGATGCAGGCGAACACGTCGTCCGCAATTTCCAGACAAATTATCTGGAGATCTATAGCCCACTGCGTGACAACTCCTCCGGCACGATCATCGCTGTCGCGGAGATACAGGAGGATCCTGCAACCTTCGATCACGATGTAGGATATGTGCGACTGGCAAGTTGGGTCGCGGTGGCTCTTGCCTCCTGCGCGATCCTGCTTTGTCTCTTCATGATCGTTCGCCGGGGCAGCAACACCATTGAGGAACAGCGGCGAGCCTTGCACCAACGCGCGGAAGATGCGGAGGCCGCGTCGCGCAAGCTCGCAGAATTGCAGGGCATCGCCCGTCAGGCCTCGATGCAGCTTGCCGAACGCAATGAAAAACTTATGCGTGGGGTTGGCGCGGATCTTCATGATGGCCCGGCCCAGCTTCTCAGCTTCGCACGCCTGCAGGTCGAGCAGGTCCGACAGGCCAAGACCGATCCTGCGCGCAAGGTGCCGCTCGCGACACTCGAGGAGTCGCTCGATAGTGCCCTGGCCGAGATCCGGGTGATCGCTCGATCGTTGATCCTGCCGGAGATCGAGCACCTTTCACCCAGTCGCATCATCGAACGCGCGATCAAGATGCACGAGAGCCGGTCGGGAACGAAGGTCGCTTCGACGGTCGTGTCGGAGGATATCGACATTCCGGCGGCATTGAAGATCTGCCTTTTCCGTTTCGTGCAGGAGGGGCTAAATAACGCCTATAGGCACGCTGGCGGCAACGGCCAGGAAGTTTGGTGCGAGATGAGCCGTGCACACATGAAAGTGGTCGTCTCCGACAGGGGGCCGCCGCAGGGCTTCGTCAAGCCGGCTACTCGAACGGGTGGCGGAATGGGCCTCCAGGGCCTGCGGCAGCGTATCGAGAGCCTGGGCGGCAGCCTGCAGATCGTCACCGCCGGCGCGGGAACAAAGCTGACAATGCTCTTCGAGCTTCGGGAGACAATCTGAATGGTGGTGCCGGCCTCTGTCATTGTTGTCGATGATCACGCGCTCTTTCGCATGGGGGTGATGCAGACGATTGCGCTCAGCGAGAACTTGCAGGTTGTCGCCGAAGGCGCGTCGAAGCAGGATGCGCTTGACCTCGTCGCGCTGCATCAGCCGACGATCGTGCTTCTGGATATTTCCATGCCGGGTGGTGGCGTGGCGGCGGCCCGCGAAATCCATGAACGATGGCCTGATGTGAAGGTTGTGATGCTGACCGTTTCGGAGGATGACCAAGATGCCCTCGAAGCACTGGAAGCGGGCGCTTCCGGCTATATTCTCAAGGGTATTGCCGCGACCGAGCTTTTGGATGCGTTGACGACTGTCCAGCGGGGTAGCACCTATCTCGCGCCGACGCTCGGCTCCAAGCTGGTTGCTGCAATGAGAGGGCAGACGCAGCCGAGAACGAAAGGCAATTTGCTGACGGAGTTGTCGGCGAAGGAGCGCCACGTGTTGGAATGCGTGGGGCGTGGCATGGGCAATCAGGCAATTGCCGAAGCGACCGGTACGACGTTGCGTACCGTCAAATTTCACGTCTCGCGGCTGCTCCGTAAGGTCAATGCGAAAAACCGCATCGAGTTGGCGCTGATCGCGCAGAAGACGACGGATGCCGCGCGCGACGGCGAATAGCCAACGCCCCTCTCGGACTTTGGTCTGATAATACCGGGACCTCGGTCCAAGCATTGTGCGACTTTGGTGGCAGGAATGAACTGGCCTCTTGGTCGCGACATTCCTTGGACCTTGTTCTGTAGATCACTGCACCTCGGGACCTGTACAACTTCAGACGGTCAACAATTGCCAGCCGATCGCAACGGAAAGAATGAGCGTTCTTTCCGAGGGGCGGCGTTTGCTTCGAGGACCGACATGGCTACGCAGAATCCGAATTTCACCGTCTATCAGGACGACCTTGCGTATATTCTGAAGCAGATCGTCGTCGCCGAACGCGAAGTTGCCGGTGAAAGCCTGCAATCGATCATCGGACCGAATGCGGCGATCCTTCCGTGGGGTCTGCGCCATGTTGATGGCAGCAACAAAAACCTCTTGCCGGGCGGGCAATTCGTTGGTGCTGCCGATCAGATTCTGCCGCGTCTGCTGGATCCGAATTTCCGGAATGATCAAGATGGCGATCAGTTGCCGCGCGGGCCGCCTCCCCGACCGGGTGATCC
>NZ_AKKA01000118.1 GCF_000282035.1 Rhizobium sp. CF122 | reverse complement strand
CTATCCCTCACGCAAAAAACGAGTATGACTTTAAAACTATGTTGTCATTTCTGTAAAGGTTACTTAATTCGGTAACAAAATTTAATTTTAATAAACTTTGTTACGATGAGAAATAATAGTCAAGACTCGACTTTAGAAAGAAATTATTTAGAGAAGTATCGCTTTCTAATAAAAGAATATGAGCAGGTTAAAAACAAAACACATCCTCTGCATAAAAAAGCAATGGATTTTTATAAAGCAAATGATACTTGCCGAAAGAGTTTTTTAAAGTATTATAATCGTTATAAACAAAGTGGGAAATCAATTGATTTGCTTCCGCAAAAGCGAGGTCCAAGATATAAAACCAGACGACCATTACCTTTTATTGAACAAAAAGTAATTGATTTACGTGAAAAAGGAAATAATAAATATGAAATTGTTAGTATCTTAAAGCCCAAATTAGGAAAAAATACACCCTCACATTCAGGAGTTTATAACATTTTAAAACGCAATAAAATAAATAGGTTAACTCCGAAGATTAAAAAGAATTATCAAAAAATAATCAAGGAAAGAATGGGACAGCTTGGACATATTGATTGCCATTATTTAAGCAAAAGCATAATTAAAGGGGAAAATAAAAAACTCTATTTAGTATGTGTAATAGATGATTACAGCAGAATTGCCTGGGCAGAATTGATTCCAGACATTACCAGTTTAACGGTTATGTTCGCTACATTAAAATGCTTAAACATCTTAAGCGACCATTATGATATAAAATTTGAAGAAGTCCTGTCTGATAATGGAGCTGAATTTGGAATCAAAACCAGTAAACAAAAATACCAGCATCCTTTTGAGAGAATGCTGATCGAATTAGGAATTGTTCACAGATATACGCGTCCATACAGGCCACAGA
>NZ_AKKA01000117.1 GCF_000282035.1 Rhizobium sp. CF122 | reverse complement strand
ACGGATTCGGACGGCGACACGGCGTCGAACACCTTCACGGTCAATGTCGTCGACGATCAGCCGGTCATCGGCAAGCCGGAGTCGGAATCCGTCAACGAAGACGACCTGCCGCACGGCAACGACATGGGCTTGCCGGAATCGACGGTCCAGCATGGAGACCTGAATATCTCCTGGGGCGCGGACAACAACAACGGCGGCATTGCCGACCGTTCGGTGGCCTTCGCGTCCGGCTTGACAGCACCGGAAGGTCTGAGTTCGAACGGCAAGCCGATCACCTACTCCTTCAACGAAGATCACACGGAACTGACGGCGAAGTCGTCCGACGGTCGCGTCGTGTTCACCGTGACCTTGTCTGATCAGAGCAGCGGCGGCTATGTCTTCGCGCTGAAGGACAACATCGACCACGCGCCGAACAGCGACAGCCTGAAGCTGAACTTCGGCTTCACGGCGACGGATTCGGACGGCGACACGGCGTCGAACACTTTCACGGTCAATGTCGTCGACGAT
>NZ_AKKA01000116.1 GCF_000282035.1 Rhizobium sp. CF122 | reverse complement strand
TAGGAAGTGTGGACTCTTGGGATTCCCAAGATTGAGCAAATCAGATTCAAGACTGTCTTTTGGAGGCAGTCATGGGTGTTTTGGATCGTCTGATCCTTCGGGACGAGCAGTGGGAGCGGATATCGCATCACATCATTGGTGACGAGCGCACCCGCGGTTCGTCCGGCCGTGATAACCGCATGTTTGTGGAAGCGGTGCTTTGGATTGTGCGTACCGGCTCTCCCTGGCGTGACCTGCCGGAATTGTTCGGCGAGTGGAACAGTGTCTTCCGCCGTTTCAGCCGCTGGAGCCGAAAGGGCATCTGGTGGCGCATGTTCGCCGCGATGGCGGACGATCCGGACTTCGAATACCTGATCGTTGATTCCACCATCATCCGCGCCCATCAGCACGCTGCCGGCGCAAAAAAGGGGCTGAAGATCAAGCCCTTGGCCGTTCTCGCGGCGGCCTGAGCACCAAGATCCACATGGCCGTGCGTGGTCTCGGCTGCCCGGTCCGCTTCACACTTACTGCAGGCCAAAAGGGTGATGCGCCGCAAGCCGATGCCCTGATCGAGGGCCTACCTGCCGATATCGTCATGGCCGACACCGCTTATGACAGCGACCGCCTGCGTAATGCCATCGCCGATAAAGGCGCTGTGGCGGTGATCCCCAACAATCCTTCGCGCGCGCAAAAATACCCGCTGGACAAGCATCTCTATGCCCAGCGGCACCTGATCGAATGCTGCTTCTCGAGACTCAAGCAGTTCCGTAGGGTCGCTACCCGCTTCGAAAAAACCGCCGAAAACTACCTAGCAGTCGTCACCATCGCAGCAATCGTTCTATGGATCAGATAACTGTCCACACTTCCTAGG
>NZ_AKKA01000115.1 GCF_000282035.1 Rhizobium sp. CF122 | reverse complement strand
ATGGCAAAGAGTAAGTTTGAGCGCAACAAGCCGCACGTTAACATCGGCACGATCGGCCACGTTGACCACGGCAAGACGTCTCTGACGGCAGCGATCACGAAGTATTTCGGCGAGTTCAAGGCGTACGACCAGATCGACGCGGCTCCGGAAGAAAAGGCCCGCGGCATCACCATCTCGACGGCGCACGTCGAATATGAGACGCCGAACCGTCACTATGCCCACGTTGACTGCCCCGGCCACGCCGACTACGTCAAGAACATGATCACCGGTGCCGCCCAGATGGACGGCGCGATCCTGGTGTGCTCGGCAGCTGACGGCCCGATGCCGCAGACCCGCGAGCACATCCTGCTGGCTCGCCAGGTTGGCGTTCCGGCGATCGTCGTGTTCCTCAACAAGGTTGACCAGGTTGACGACGCCGAGCTTCTCGAACTCGTCGAGCTGGAAGTGCGCGAGCTTCTGTCGTCCTACGACTTCCCGGGCGACGACATTCCGGTCATCAAGGGCTCGGCTCTTGCCGCTCTGGAAGACTCCGACAAGAAGATCGGCGAAGACGCGATCCGCGAGCTGATGGCGGCTGTTGACGCCTACATCCCGACGCCTGAGCGCCCGATCGACCAGCCGTTCCTGATGCCGATCGAAGACGTGTTCTCGATCTCCGGCCGTGGTACGGTCGTGACCGGCCGCGTCGAGCGTGGCATTGTCAAGGTTGGTGAAGAAGTCGAAATCGTCGGCATCCGCCCGACCTCGAAGACGACGGTTACCGGCGTTGAAATGTTCCGCAAGCTGCTCGATCAGGGCCAGGCTGGCGACAACATCGGTGCACTGGTTCGCGGTGTGAACCGTGACGGCGTCGAGCGTGGTCAGATCCTGTGCAAGCCGGGCTCTGTCAAGCCGCACAAGAAGTTCAAGGCTGAAGCCTACATCCTGACGAAGGAAGAAGGCGGCCGTCATACGCCGTTCTTCACCAACTACCGTCCGCAGTTCTACTTCCGCACGACGGACGTGACCGGTATCGTCACCCTGCCGGAAGGCACGGAAATGGTTATGCCTGGCGATAACGTCACGGTTGACGTCGAGCTGATCGTTCCGATCGCGATGGAAGAAAAGCTGCGCTTCGCTATCCGCGAAGGCGGCCGTACCGTCGGCGCAGGCATCGT
>NZ_AKKA01000114.1 GCF_000282035.1 Rhizobium sp. CF122 | reverse complement strand
CCGGCAGGACATCGAAGAGGTCGGCGACGAGACCGTAGTCGGCGACCTGGAAGATCGGCGCCTCCTCGTCCTTGTTGATGGCGACGATGACCTTCGAATCCTTCATGCCGGCGAGGTGCTGGATGGCACCCGAGATGCCGCAGGCGATGTAGAGATCGGGCGCCACGACCTTGCCGGTCTGGCCGACCTGCCAGTCGTTCGGGGCGTAACCGGCATCGACGGCAGCGCGCGAGGCGCCGACGGCGGCTCCGAGCTTGTCGGCAACCGGCAGGATGACCTGCCTGAACTTCTCCGCCGAGCCGAGCGCCCGGCCACCGGAGATGATGATCTTCGCCGAGGTCAGCTCCGGCCGGTCGGAGGCCGACAGCGCGTCCTTGACGAAGCTCGACAGATCCGGATTGGCAGCCGCGGCGATGGTTTCGACCGGGGCAGAACCGCCTTCCGCAGCGGCAGCAAACGAGGCGGTGCGCACGGTGATCACCTTCTTTGCGTCGGTCGCCTGCACCGTCTGGATGGCATTGCCGGCATAGATCGGCCGCTTGAAGGTGTCAGATGAGACCACCTCGATGATCTCCGAGACCTGGGCGACATCGAGAAGGGCTGCCACGCGCGGCATGACGTTCTTGCCGGTCGAGGTGGCGGCGGCGATGATCGTGTCGTAGCTGCCTGAAAGCGAAACAATCAGGGCCGCCAGCGGCTCGGCGAGGTTGTTGGCAAGGCTTGCGTCCTCGGCAACCAGCACCTTGGAAACGCCGGACAGCTTGGCGGCCGCATCGGCCGCAGCCTTGGCGCCGGCGCCGGTGACGAGGACGGTGACGTCGCCGCCGATGTTCTGCGCCGCCGTCAGTGTCTTGGCGGTCTGGTCGGAAAGGTGGCTGCCGTCGTGGTCAGCCAGAAGCAGAATGGCCATGGATATATCTCCCTTTCTCGAACTTAGAGGACGCCGGCTTCGGTCTTGAGTTTCTCAATGAGCTCGGCGACCGACTTGACCTTGACGCCGGCCTTGCGGCCGGACGGCTCCTCGGTCTTCAAGACCTTGAGGCGCGGCGCGGTGGAAACGGAAAAGTCGGCCGGGGTCTTCTTGTCGAGCGGCTTCTTCTTGGCCTTCATGATGTTCGGCAGCGAGGCATAGCGCGGCTCGTTCAGGCGCAGATCCGATGTGACGACGGCCGGCAGCTTGATCTCGATCGTCTGCAGGCCGCCATCGACCTCGCGGGTCACCTGCGCCTTGCCCCCAGGACCAGGGACTTCGATCTCGATCTTCGAGGCGAAGGTCGCCTGGGCGGTGCCGAGAAGGGCGGCCAGCATCTGGCCGGTCTGGTTGGAATCGTCGTCGATCGCCTGCTTGCCGACGATGATGAGGCCGGGCTGCTCGGCATCGACGACGCCCTTGAGGATCTTGGCGACGGCAAGCGGCTCGACCGGATCGTCGGTCTCCACCAGGATGGCGCGGTCGGCACCCATGGCAAGCGCGGTGCGCAGCGTCTCTTCGGCCTTGGCAGGGCCGATCGACACGACGATCACCTCCTCGGCCTTGCCGGCTTCCTTCAGCCTGAGCGCCTCTTCCACCGAGATCTCGTCGAACGGGTTCATCGACATCTTCACATTCGCAAGCTCGACGCCTGTGCCATCGCCCTTCACGCGGATCTTCACGTTGTAATCAACCACCCGCTTCACGGGGACGAGAATTTTCATG
>NZ_AKKA01000113.1 GCF_000282035.1 Rhizobium sp. CF122 | reverse complement strand
TGAACCGCCGTGTACGGAACCGTTCGCACGGTGGTGTGGGAGGAGGGACGCCGCAAGGCTCCCTCCTACCCGATTGCGGGCACTGCCTTCGCCGTGGGGCCATGCGGGCATGACCGAAGCTCTAGGTCGTAAAGCGGGCGTCAACGACCGGGGTTGCGAGGCCGCAAAGGATCGTCGGATCGAGCTGCAGGCCGCAGGATTGTATCATGCGGCGCGAAACTGCATTGTCGGCGTGCACGAACTCAACCACTTCATCTGCGCCCAGCGTTTCGAATGCGGCCATGATCGCCAGAGCGTTGACAAGGCGGCCGAGCCCTTTTCCGCGCTGATCTGCCGTTACCGTTATCAAGCCGACCCAGGCCATGCCCCGATACCTGCTGTGGGTGTTGAAGGGCATATTCGCGTGAGCCGTGGCGACGATATTGCCATCTCCGTCTGCGAGGGCGACCGTCACAGCCGGCACGATCTTGCCAAGGAGCATGTAAGCGGAGAACGGCGCGATACCGTTGTCCGTCATGCAGATCTGTATACGCCGAATCGTCTCGTCCTCGTGACGATCCGAAAGCCCGAGGCACGTTAGCCCATTGGGTAGGTCGGCAGCCCGGATCGGGGTGCAAGCGGCGACTGCCATCGTGCGGTCCGCCCTACAGACGTTCCACACGTCAATACGGTAGGACGATCCGAGCTTCTGACGGATGTCTTCGATGTGCGTCGTCGGCATCATGCGAAAGCCAAAGACGCCGTCCTTCGCGAGGCGTTCATCGACAAAAGCCCAGTCAATGAGGTTGAAATTGTCGACCGAGAAGAACCGACCTGCCTGCACGAGGCCAGGTGTGGCCGCAATCCTCGCCTGTGCCTCGTCGGACTGGCGCTGCAGTCGCTGCTGTTTTTCGGTGCCGTAGTAGTTCATTGCTCCCTCGCAACAGCTTTCCTACTTTGCAGGCAGTTCCACTATCCCCGAAATGAAATCTGCGATCGCCTGTGTATCATCAAGATTGAATACCGGCAGAAAGCCTTCGGCAATCGGGTGATCGGCCGCGATGGCGGCGATGAAGGGATCCGTCGACGCAAGAGGCTCCCGGCTGGCTGCTTCCAGCCGCCGGGCTTCGATCTTCGGGATCGGCTCGCGCTTGTAGCCTTCGATCAGCACGAGGTCGCAGGGTGCAATCCGGCCAAGGATTTCTTCGAATGTCGGCTCGGGGGCACCGCGCAATTCGTGCATGATGGCGTAGCGTGTACCTGAAACGATGGTGACTTCGTGTGCGCCGGCCTGTCGGTGGCGGTAGCTGTCGGCGCCGACCTTGTCGATATCGAAATCATGATGGGCGTGCTTGATCGTCGAAATGCTATAGCCGCGGCGGGTAAACTCCTCGACGAGGCGGACGGCCAGGCCGGTCTTGCCCGAGTTCTTCCAGCCTGCGATGCCAAAGACTTTCGGTTTTTCCATCAGACGAGCACCTTCAGCCAGCGTTCCGCCTCGGCGAGATCATCCGGCGTGTTGACATTGAAAAACGGATCGAGAAGGCTCGCCCGCGTCGGGCGCAGCGGAAAGGTAACTTCCGTAACGTCATGCCGTAAGAGGAAGTCTCGCACACGGCGTTTTTCGTCGGTAGCGATCCAGGCTTTCAGATCATCGGCAAGATCGACGGGCCACAAGCCGAACACCGGGTGGCTGCGGCCTTCCGAGGCGGCGATGGCAATCTTCTCGGGCGCATCGATAGCGGCGGCAAGCCAATCGACCAAGTCGCGGGGGAAGAATGGACTGTCGACCGATACCGTGACCACGTGCGTAACACCTCCGAGCGTCGCGCCATAGGCCATCGCGGCATGGATGCCAGCCATCGGTCCCGCTTTGCCGGGAACTATATCAGGAATGAACCGGTGGCGGCAATTTTCTGGCGTCGCGTCGGCGTTGACGGCAAGGGTACTCACCTGCGGTTCAAGTTGTTCGATGACGCGCTCTAGCAAGGTGCGGCCGCTGAGCCGCACGGAGGCTTTGTCGCGGCCCATCCGCGACGAGCGCCCCCCGGCCAGGACGACGCCTGGTATATTGGATCTATCCAGCGAAAAATCGTTCATGATTGCCTCAGACAGGTGTTCTCGGCTCGGACTCCTGGGCGACCGGCGGTACATGGCGTTTGGCCTCACGATAGAACGTATAGAGGCCGGAAGCGATGACGATGGCAGCGCCGGTGAGTGTCCAGAGATCGGGGAGTTCCGCAAAGAAGACGAAGCCCAGCAATGTCGAGAAGATCAGGCTTGTGTAGCGGAACGGCGCCACGAAGGAGATTTCGCCCGTTCGCATCGCCATGATGACGGACTGGTAGCCGATCAGGACGAGAATGGCGGCAAGCAGCAGATGCGAAAGTGAAGTCAGGCTGACTGGCTCCCATCCGCCAAGCAATGGCGTCAGCAACACGCCGACGATCGTGACGGAGACGGCGGTGACCACGGTGATCATCAGCGAAGGGATCTCGGAGCCGATGCCGCGTGTGGCGAGGTCGCGGCCGGCCGTGGTGAGGACGCTGCCGACGCAGAGAAGTGCTGCCGCCGTAAAGCCGTCCGGTCCCGGTCGAATTATGATCAGCACGCCAAGCAGTCCCACAAGAATGGCCGACCAGCGACGCCAGCCGACCGGTTCCGAGAAAAACAGCGCCGCACCGAAGGTCACGACCAGCGGCAGCGATTGCAGGATGGCGGACGCGTTCGCGATCGGCATCATGCCAAGTGCCGTAATGTAAGTGACCGCTGCCAGTATCTCGCAAATGACGCGGCCGATGACCATCGGCTTGAGCACAATGCGCCACGACCGCAATGCACCCATGTAGCGCGCGATGACATAGACAAAGATGCTGGTGAAGAGGCCGCGCAGGCACATGATCTGGCCTGCATTCATGTAGCTAATGACTGACTTGGAAAGTGCGTCGCTGCAGGAAAATCCGGCCATGGCCGAACTCATGTAGATGGCGCCCTGGGTATTGCGGGACCGCGGCATGTCGATATTCCGATTCTCGTACACGTCCTTTTAGAGGGTGCCAGGCGGGATGGGAATCGAACGAAAGACACAGTCGAGATAATTCGATTGCGCAGTGCACAATAATGCAGGCCATGCGTGCGCCGGCGCGGCAGGAAACGGGTGGCTGCCAGCCCCGATGTCTGAAATTTGGAATACCGCCAACAACAAGCGGAGGTTCCGACATGAGATATCTGGATGGCAAGGTTGCGATCATCACAGGCGCGAGCTCCGGCATCGGCCGGGCAGCGGCCAAGCTCTTCGCCGCGGAAGGCGCGCGGCTGGTCGTCGCGGCGCGACGCGAGGCCAAACTCGGGATGCTGGTGGAAGAGATCGGGGATGCGGGCGGCGAGGCGGTTGCGGTCGCCGGCGACGTGCGCGAGGAGGCCTTGAACAGGCGGCTGGTCGAGGTGGCGGTGGAGCGCTTCGGCGGGCTTGATGTCGCCTTCAACAATGCCGGCAGCACCGGCCAATCCGCACCGGTGGCCGAGCTCTCGCTCGACGGCTGGAATGAGATGCTTGCGGTTAATCTGACCAGCGCCTTTCTGGCGGCGAGGTACCAGGTACCGGCGATGATCGCGCGCGGCGGCGGATCGATCGTCTTCACGTCGACGTTCGTTGGACATACGGCAGGGATGCCCGGCATGGGTGCTTATGCGGCCAGTAAGGCAGGACTGACCGGTCTTGTGCAGGTGCTTGCGGCGGAGCTCGGTCCGAAGAACATCCGTGTCAACGCGCTGTTGCCCGGCGGAACCGATACGGCGATGAATCCGGCCAATTTCGAGAATCCTGATAAGGAGCTCGTCGCCTTCATCCATGGGCTGCATGCGCTCAAGCGCCTGGCGCAGCCCGAGGAGATCGCCAAGGCAGCCCTTTTCCTGGGATCGGATCTGGCGAGCTTCGTAACAGGAACATCCATGCTGGCGGATGGCGGGGTGTCGATCAACCGGACGTAAGCTGCCCGAATCCGGTGAGCGTCACCCGCCGGTGACGCTCATATGGCGGGCAACGGCAGGGCGGTTATGGGTGCGGTCGATGATGAAGTCGTGGCCCTTCGGCTTGCGCGAGATCGCCTCGTCGATCGCGGCATAGAGCAGCCCGTTGTCGTCAGTGGCGCGGACGGCCGCGCGCAGGTCGGCGGCGTCGTTCTGGCCAAGGCACATGTAGAGCGTGCCGGTGCAGGTCAGCCGCACGCGGTTGCAGCTCTCGCAGAAATTATGCGTCATCGGCGTGATGAAGCCGAGCCGACCGCCGGTCTCCTTGACTTCGACATAGCGGGCCGGGCCGCCGGTGCGGTAGCCGATCTCCGAGAAGGTGAACTGCCGTTCGAGATCGGCGCGCAGCTTCGACAGCGGCAGGTAGCGGTCGGTGCGGTCTTCCTCGATCTCGCCCATCGGCATGGTTTCGATGACGGTCAGATCCATGCCGCGGCCATGCGCGAAGCGGATCATCTCGGGCATTTCGACGTCGTTAAAATCCTTCAGCGCCACTGCATTGAGCTTGACCTTGAGGCCGGCTTTCTGGGCCGCCTCGATGCCCTCCATCACCTTGCGGAAGTCGCCCCAACGGGTGATCTGGCGGAACTTGTCCGGATCAAGCGTATCGAGCGAGACGTTGATTCGGCGCACGCCGCAATCGTAGAGCTCGTCGGCAAAGCGGGAGAGCTGCGAGCCGTTGGTGGTCAGTGTCAGCTCGTCGAGGCCGGCGCCGATCTCTTTGCCGAGTTCGCGAACCAGATACATGATGTTCTTGCGCACCAGCGGTTCGCCGCCGGTGAGCCTCAGCTTGCGCACACCCTTGGCGATGAAGGCGGAACAGAGCCGGTGCAGTTCCTCGAGCGTCAAGAGTTCCTGCTTCGGCAGGAAAGTCATGTGCTCGGCCATGCAGTAGGTGCAGCGGAAGTCGCAGCGGTCGGTGACGGAGACGCGCAAATAGGTCACGGCCCGCTTGAACGGGTCGATCATCGGTTTTGCCTCTGCGACCAGTGGCGATGCGCTGCCTGTCGTTCCGACGTTGCTGTTCACGAATGCCTCCGCAATGCTACTAATGTGCGTATAGGTTATTGCCGCGTCAAGGGAAACGCTTCTTGGGCACGGCAAATTGAACTTGCCTCGCCACGCTGCATTGCCTACTCGTGATTTTGAAGGGGAATGGGATCATGAGCGATATTTGGCCGACTGAACTCAGAGTTTCGAAAGACCGGCAGCACCTCGTTGTCACGTTCAACGACGGGCAGAGCTTCGATCTTTCCGCCGAGATGCTGCGTGTGCTTTCTCCATCCGCCGAGGTGCAGGGGCACGGGCCGGGACAGAGGGTGACGGTGCCTGGCAAGCGCAATGTCGCGATCATCTCTCTGACACCGACCGGCAACTATGCGGTGCGCATCGGTTTCGACGATATGCACGATACCGGCATCTTTACCTGGACCTATCTGCGCGAACTTGGCGAGCGTGGCCAAGAGCTGTTTGCTGCCTATGACGAAGAACTGCGCGAGAAGGGCATGAACCGCGACATCTCAGAAAAACCACGCTGAACGACAACTGCCGCAGGGGGAATGCATGGCGGGAATGACCAAACGAAACTGGCTGCGCGCGAAGGGCAGTCCAGGCGGGAGCAGGGTCACCTTTCTTGAACTGTTTTTCGATCTCGTCTTCGTTTTCTCGATTTCGCAGCTCTCGCATGCGCTTGCGGCGCATTATACCCCACTCGGCGCTGTTGAGGCTGGCCTGATGACCTTTGCGGTCTGGTGGGTCTGGATCTTCACGGCCTGGGTGACGAACTGGCTCGATCCCGACAAGATGCCCGTTCGGGGCATGCTCGTCGTGCTGATGCTGCTCGGCCTCGTTCTATCTGCCTCCATCCCCGAGGCCTTCGGCGACAAGGGGCTGCTCTTTGCGGGCGCCTACGTGCTGATGCAGGTCGGTCGCTCTCTCTTCACCACCTATGCCGTCAAGGAGGCGAGCGCTTCCAACTACCGCAATTTTCTCCGCATCAGCACCTGGTTGATCGTTTCCGGCATATTCTGGATCGCCGGTGGCTTCCTGGAACATGAAGCGCGGCTGATTGCGTGGCTGGGCGCTCTTGCGATCGAGTATGCGGGGCCGGCGAGCGGCTTTGCCGTACCGGGGCTTGGCAAGTCCACTGCTTCCGACTGGGATGTATCCGGGGCACATATGGCCGAGCGTTGCGCACTCTTCGTCATCATCTGCCTTGGCGAAGCGGTGCTGGTTTCGGGCCGAACATTCTCGGAAATGCCGTTTTCGCCCTTGACCGCGGTCGTCTTCGGGACCGGATTTGTTGGAACGGTGGCGATGTGGTGGCTCTATTTCCGCTTCGGCCACGAGCGGGCGGCGCACCGGATCGAACACGACGAAACGCCGGGAAGCCTGGCGCGGCAGGCCTTTACCTATGCCCATATCCCGATCCTGGCAGGCATCATCGTTCACGCCGTCGCAGTCGAATTCATGTTCTCGCATCCGCACGAGACCGGCAATCTCGGCGTCATGGCCTCGGTGCTTGGTGGCTCCGGGCTATTTCTCGCCGGCAACCTCTGGTTCAAGGGGGCGACCAGCGGGCGCTTGCCGCTCTCGCATCTGGCCGGCCTCGTCCTCCTGATCCTGCTCGCCTTCATTGCGCCGTTCATCGAGGTCTACATCGCCGGCATGCTCGCGACGGCTGTACTGATCGTTGTGGCCGCCTGGGAGTACAAGTCCCTAGCGGGGCATTCGGTTGGCCATACCGTGCACTAGGAAGTGTGGACTCTTGGGATTCCCAAATCTGAGCAAATCAGATTCAGGACTGTCTTTTGGAGGCAGTCATGGGTGTTTTGGACCGTTTGGTACTTCGTGACGACCAGTGGGAGCGGATGGCTCCGCATATCATCGGTGATGATCGCACGCGCGGTTCTTCGGGTCGCGACAATCGCATGTTCGTGGAAGCGGTGTTGTGGATCGTGCGAACCGGCTCGCCCTGGCGCGATCTGCCTGACGTGTTCGGCGATTGGAACAGCGTCTTTCGCCGCTTCAGCCGCTGGAGCCAAAAGGGCGTCTGGTGGCGGCTCTTCGACGCTATGTCAGACGATGGCGACTTTGAATATCTGATCGTCGATTCCACAATCATCCGGGCCCACCAACACGCCTCTGGCGCAAAAAAAAGGGGCTGAAGATCAGGCCCTTGGACGCTCGCGCGGCGGCCTGAGCACAAAAATCCATATGGCGGTGCGGGGCCTGGGATGCCCGGTGCGCTTTGTGCTCACTGCCGGCCAGAAGGGCGATGCGCCGCAAGCTGATGGCTTGATCGAAGACCTCCCTGCCAATGTCGGCCGATACCGCCTACGATAGTGATCGGCTACGCAAGGCTATCGCCGACAAAGGCGCACAAGCCGTCATCCCAAACAATCCTTCGCGTGCCCGGAAATATCCGCTCGACAAGCAACTCTATGCCCAGCGCCACCTGATCGAGTGCTGCTTTTCAAAACTCAAGCAATTCCGACGCATTGCCACCCGATACGAGAAAACAGCGCGAAACTCGATGATCGCTCTTGCCGCGACAATCCTATGGCTAAGGTAACTGTCCACACTTCCTAGGGTCAGTCTTCGTCGATAAGGTCGTGCTGCAGCACGCGGATAATCCGCTCCATCGAATCGGCCATCGCCATGCATTGCTCGATCGGTTCGGGTGACAGCACGCGTTCGATGAGGTCGATCTGAATGACCATGGCCTTCTCCGTGACTTCGCGGCCTTCCTGAGTGAGGAAGAGCCGCAGCACGCGCTTGTCCTTCGTGTCGCCACGCCGTTCGATCAGGCCGCGCTTTTCCATCTGCGGCAGCAGCATGCTCATGTTCGAGCGGCCGACCAGCAGTTTGCGGGCTAATTCCTGCTGCGAGATGCCTTCGAAGCGGTAGAGGTTGATCAGAATGTCGAGATGCGGGGTCTTGATATCGAGTTCGGATAGCGAGCGACCGAGTGACTGCTGCATGAGCTGGCAGGCGCGGGCGACGGCGATCCAGCTACGAAAACGCGGATGATCCCAAGGTAGGGATTGATTTTTGTTCATCGTTGTACTTTATTGTTCAGTGTTGAACATTGTTGGATTCCCACTATGACAAACTTTACGCTGAAGGTCACCCGCCTCGGATTTTCCCTGCTGCAGTCGGTCTCGCCGCGCATGGCTGGAAAGGCGGCGTTTCGACTGTTCTGCCTGACGCCGTCGCGCAGACCCAAGGGCGAGAAGGCGAAGGCGGCGCATGCAGCCGGTGCGGCAAAGCTTGCCAGCGCAGAGCGATTCGTGCTTCCCCTTGCCGGCGGCGGCGGCAGGGCGCATGCATATCGGCTGAATGGCGGTGCGCTGGGACGCCGGCCGCGTTACCTCGTGACGCACGGCTGGGGATCGAGCGGCGAATACATGGCCGATCTTGTCGAGGCGCTGGTGGCGACCGGCGCCGAGGTGATCGTCGTCGATTTTCCCGGACACGGACGCGCGCCAGGGCGGTCCCTCCATATGGGCATTGCGGTGAAGGCGATCGCTGCGGCTGAACGTCGGTTCGGTGCCTTCGACGCCACACTCGGCCATTCTTTCGGTGGCGCTGCGCTGATGGTGGCTGCGTCTGGCATGCTGCCCGGGATTGCCGCCGTGCTGCCGGAAAGGCTGGTGCTCATCGGCTCGCCGAGCGAGATGCACTGGCTCTTCAAGGATTTCGGTAAGATGATCGGGCTTGCGAAGCCCGCGCAGCAAGTGTTGGAGAACGAGGTGCGTTGTGTCGCCGGCCGGAGACTTGAGGAATTCGATGCGGGCAGGGCGGCCGGCGCGATCCGGCGTCCGGTGCTGGTCGTCCATGCGGAGGACGACAAGGAAGTGGGCGCCAACCATGCGCGCCGCTACGCGGCGGCGAGCAATGACGTCAGGCTCCACTGGGCGAATGGGTTCGGCCATCGCCGGATTGTCAGCGCGGCGCCCGTTCTGGAAGCGATCACAGATTTTCTTGCCAGCGCTATTTCCGGCAAAGATGCTGAGATCATTCCACTTTTCGACCTTTCCGCACGGCGCGCGTCATTGTAGCGTCACGTTGGGCAGCTAAAGGCTGCGACAACAACGCGGCAGGTCGATCATGAAAATCATCGAAACGGTGGAAGAACTCGCGGCCATCTATGCTGGCGGGCTGACGCAGGCGTCGGTGGCCAAGGTGACGGACTACCTGACGCCGCTATACCAAGAGATGATCGAGGCCTCGCCTTTTGTGGCGCTTGCGACGGTGGGACCCGAGGGGCTCGACTGTTCGCCGCGGGGCGATATCGGCGGCGTCGTGCGCATCATTGACGACAGAACGCTGCATCTGCCTGACTGGCGCGGCAACAACCGCGTCGATTCGCTCTCTAACATCGTACGCGACCCGCGCCTGGCGCTGATGTTTCTTATTCCCGGCTCGAATACCACGATGCGCGTCAACGGGCGCGGCGTTGTGACGAACGACGAAGCGGTCCTGTCCAGCTTTGTGATGGACGGCAAGTACCCGCGGACGGTGATCGTCATCACAATCGACGAGGTCTATTTCCAGTGTGCCCGCGCGCTGATCCGTTCCGAGCTTTGGAATCCGGAAACCTTCGTTGATCCAAAGAGCTTGCCGACGCCGGGGCTGATGCTGAAGGCGGCGGCCGGGGATTTCGACTACGAGACCTATGATCGCGAATGGCCGGAGCGTGCGGCCAAGACGATGTGGTAACTTCAGTAGCTCTTCCAATGGGCTCGCATGCAGGCCATCGATAGCTGTGCTTGCGATAGCGAGGAGTGATCGCGACAAACGCAGATCATCGACTGTGACCGGGAAGGCCAGGGCAGTGTCGCCCAAGACCTATCCCTTGTAGATCAGCCAGCTCTTCGTGAAGTCTTTCTGCATACCGTCTTCAAAGAGGACGCTGCAGTTGCGGCCCGAATTCTTGGCGCCATAAAGCGCAACATCGGCCTTATGGTAAAGCTCGCCGGCGTCCTCCGCGTAGGATGCCATACAGACGCCGACCGACACGGTAACAGGTCCGTAATTGATCCTCGTGCGCGAGTTCGTGAAGGGGGTTGTTTCCAGCGTACGGCGGATGCGCTCGGCCGTGCCCATCACTTCCTCGGCAGTATTGCCTTCGATGATCAGGGCGAATTCCTCGCCGCCGGTGCGGGCGACGAAAACGTCGCGGCGCACGTTGGCGCGGATGACCGAGGCAACGGTCGCAAGGATCTTGTCACCGACCGGATGACCATAGGTGTCGTTGATCTTCTTGAAGTTGTCGATGTCAGCGAGTACGAGCGCGGTCACTGGGCGCATGGTCGGATTGTTGAAGACGGCCGACAGGCGGTCGTCGAAGGCGCGACGGTTCGACAGGCGCGTCAACGAGTCGGTGTTGGCGATGCGCTTGTACTCGTCGAGTTCCTTGCGGACCTGATCCATTTCCTGTGAACGCTGGACGACGTTTTCGACCGTGCGTTCGCCGTGCGCCATTGTGTCGCCAGTTGCCTCGGTCAGCAGGGTGAGCGCGTTCTCGATAAGCTCTACGCTTGTGTGGTTCTTCGAACTGATCCGCTTGTAGGTTTCGCCAAGCAGCTTGTTGTAGCTTTCCAGCGATATCTGCTCCTGGCGGAGGACGCGCAGCAGCGTCTCGAGCTCGGCGGCGATGCGGCCATGGGCGTCATCAAACACGCGGGCGGGGCTGTGCGCAAAATATTGCGCGCCGAGGGCGTCCAATTCCTCTTGCGTCGCCTGGCTGCCGAGGGCTGCCAGGTCCCGCGTCAGCGCCGGGTTAGAGCCGATGTAGGCTTCGTAGAAGAGCTCGTAGTTGCGCGGGATCGGCGCAACGCCCATGGAGCGCATGGCGAACGTGATCTGACCTGCCACGTCAGGAACCTGCGCCCTCGTTGGCGCTGCGGCCGTCGTCATGCGACTACTCCTCAATTGAATGTCAAATGCAGTGTTTAATTTGTTAGCTTACAAATATTGGGAAATGATTAAGGGGGGATATACCAATGATTACATGTGAGATTTGGCCGATCTTCTCCATATTTGCTTATCGCATTGATTTTATCTGAGAATTTTTGTCGATTTAACGATCGTTGCGTCTTATGCGCGAATAACGCGAAATAAAGAATCCCACAAGCCGTTTTGGTTGCTTTTGATCGTCTCCAAATTGTTGACAGTCGGTGTCGATTGGAAGCTCTGTTGTGCGTCGCTGAGAAGGCGCACGTTCCTTCCCAGCGAACCGCGGGGCTCCACTGGAAGGCCAGAGAAGATGGAAACGTCTCGTCACACTTCACCCATCGTACTCGCCGCCGCCGTTATCGCCGGATCTGTCGCGCTGATCCAGCAGAACGGCTTCTTCGATGGGGTCTTCCGCAGCGACATCCTCGCTAGTGTGAAGGCAGAGGAGGTATTCAGCACTGCGGGCTCCGAGAGCCAAAACGATAGCGCCGCGCTCGACCATGGGGCAACCGCGGCGATCCATTGAGGTCGGTCAGCCGAGGTTGAATTCCTGGAAGAAGTCATTGCCCTTATCATCGGTGACGATAAAAGCCGGGAAGTCTTCGACCTCGATCTTCCAGACGGCTTCCATCCCGAGTTCCGGATATTCCAACACCTCGACTTTCTTGATGCAATCCTGCGCCAGCCGCGCAGCCGGTCCGCCGATGGAGCCGAGGTAGAAGCCGCCGTGCTTCTTGCAGGCTTCGCGCACGGCGCGCGAGCGGTTGCCCTTGGCAAGCATCACCATCGATCCGCCGAAAGACTGGAATTGGTCGACATAGGAATCCATGCGGCCGGCTGTGGTCGGACCGAAGGAGCCGGAGGCATATCCTACCGGGGTCTTGGCCGGGCCGGCGTAATAGACCGGGTGGTTCTTCATGTAATCAGGCATGCCTTCGCCTTTTTCCAGCCGTTCGCGGATCCTGGCGTGGGCAAGGTCGCGCGCGACGATAATCGTTCCCGTCAGGGACAGCCGTGTCTTGACCGGGTGCTTCGTCAGTTCGGCAAGGATCGCGGTCATCGGCTGGTTGAGATCGATACGGACCATCGAGTCCGATAGCTTCGACTCGTCGATTTCAGGCATGTACTTCGACGGATCCGTCTCCAGTTGCTCGACGAAGATGCCGTCGCGGGTGATCTTGCCCTTCGCCTGACGGTCGGCGGAGCAGGAGACGCCGAGACCGATCGGCAGCGAAGCGCCGTGGCGGGGCAGGCGGACGACACGCACGTCATGACAGAAGTACTTGCCCCCGAACTGGGCGCCGACGCCCATCTGTTGCGTCAGCTTGTGGATTTCCCTCTCCATCTCGATATCGCGGAAGGCATGGCCGCTGTCGGAGCCTTCGGTCGGCAGATCATCGAGATAGCGCGTCGAGGCGAGCTTGACGGTTTTCAGGTTCATTTCGGCCGACGTGCCGCCGATGACGATCGCCAGATGGTAAGGGGGGCAGGCTGCCGTACCTAAGGTGAGGATCTTCTCCTTGAGGAAGTCGATCATCCGGTCGTGCGTCAAGAGCGACGGGGTGCCCTGATAGAGGAAGGTCTTGTTGGCCGATCCGCCACCCTTGGCGACGAATAGAAAGTCGTAGGAATCCGTGCCTTCCTCATAGATGTCGATCTGCGCCGGGAGATTGTTCTTGGTGTTCCTTTCCTCGAACATCTTGATGGGCGCCAGCTGCGAATAGCGCAGGTTCTTCTTCTCGTAGGCGTCCATGACGCCCTTGGCGAGAGCCGAGTAATCCTCTCCTTCGGTCCACACCCTGCGGCCCTTCTTGGCCATGATGATCGCCGTGCCGGTATCCTGACACATCGGCAGGATGCCGCCTGCGGCGATGTTGGCGTTCTTCAAGAGATCGTAGGCAACGAAACGGTCGTTGTCGGTTGCTTCCGGGTCCTCAAGGATCGAGGCGAGCTGCTTCAGGTGGCCGGGCCGCAGCAGATGGTTGATGTCGGCGAAGGCCGTTTCGGCGAGCAGGCGAATGCCTTCTGGCTCGACGGTCAGGATATCCTGTCCCTTGAAGCTGTCGACGGAGACGTAGTCGCTGCTGATCTTGCGGTATTGGGTGGAGTCTTTGCTGAGGGGGAAAAGATCGTCAGCCATCGAAGGACCTTTCATGCGGACCGAAATCGCAGATGGTCTATTCGGGCGCCTTCGCAATTGCAATAATTCTAAAACTTGTCTGTTTTAGTCATGAAAATCCATGAAGACATCGCCGCGAGGGCGGCGCTGTCTGCTATTTTGATGGGGCTCGGCGGCGGATTTACTTCGGGCCGATCATCGTTTCGGGACGGACGATCGTGTCATATTCCTCAACAGTGACGAGGCCGCTCGCCAATGCTTCTTCCTTCAGTGTCGTGCCGTTCTTGTGTGCCGTCTTGGCGATCTTGGCGGCATTGTCATAGCCGATCTTCGGGGCGAGCGCCGTGACCAGCATCAGCGACCGCTCGAGCCCAGCCTTGATGTTGTCCTCACGTGCCTCGATGCCGACGACGCAATTGTCGGTGAAGGAGACGGCGGCGTCGCCGAGCAGCTGTACCGACTGGAGAAAATTGTAGGCCATCATCGGATTGTAGACGTTGAGTTCGAAGTGGCCCTGGCTGTCGGCAAAGGTCAGCGCCGCGTTGTTGCCGAAGATATGAATGCAGACCTGGGTCAGCGCTTCGCACTGGGTCGGATTGACCTTGCCGGGCATGATGGAAGAGCCGGGCTCGTTTTCCGGAAGGGCCAACTCGCCGAGGCCGGCGCGCGGGCCAGAGCCTAACAAGCGGATGTCGTTGGCGATCTTGAAGAGCGCGGCGGCGGCGGCATTGATGGCGCCATGGCTGAACACCATGGAGTCATGAGCGGCGAGCGCCTCGAACTTGTTCGGGGCGGTGACGAAAGGCAGGCCGGTGATCTCGGCGATCTTGTCTGCGACCTTTTCGGCAAAACCGATCGGCGCGTTGAGGCCAGTGCCGACCGCGGTGCCGCCCTGGGCCAGTTCACAAAGACCGGGGAGCGTCAATTCAATGCGCTTGATCGCGGAGCCGACCTGCGCCGCATAGCCGGAAAATTCCTGGCCAAGCGTCAATGGCGTTGCGTCCTGCGTATGCGTGCGGCCGATCTTGATGATGTGGCTGAACTCGGTGACCTTCATGTCGAGCGCGGCGTGCAGGTGCTTCAGGCTCGGAAGCAGGTGCCGCACGATCTGCTCTGCGCAGGCGATATGCATCGCCGTCGGATAAGTGTCGTTCGACGACTGGCTCATGTTGACGTGATCGTTCGGATGCACCGGCTTTTTGGAGCCCATAACGCCGCCCATCAACTCGATGGCGCGGTTGGAGATCACCTCGTTGGCGTTCATGTTCGACTGCGTGCCGGAGCCCGTCTGCCAGACGACCAGAGGGAAGTGGTTGTCGAGCTTACCCTCGATGACTTCCTGTGCGGCACCAACGATGGCGTTCCCGATCTCCGGATTGAGCTGGCCAAGCGCCATGTTCGCGCGGGCCGCTGCCTGCTTGACGATGCCGAGGGCGCGGACGATCGAAAGCGGCTGCTTTTCCCAGCCGATCTTGAAATTGCCGAGCGAGCGTTGCGCCTGTGCACCCCAATATCGGTCATTTTGCACTTCGATCGGGCCGAACGTATCTGTTTCGGTGCGGGTGGAAGTCATGGCCATGCCTTTCTGTCGCGGTGCCTCTCAAAGATGTGGTCTTATAGGTCCGAAACGGGCCGAAGAAAACCGTCCAGGAATGCAAATATGAGTAGAATATTCATGTTAGTTTCTGGGATCCGTGATCTTTTAGACACGGCTGAATTTTTATCTTTCAACGGCTTTTTGGCCACTGTGTCTGAAGGCGAAAATAAAGTAAAAAATTAACCAATAATTTCATAATTTTGTGTGAACTGCGGATCAACGGAAGGGTTTGTCGCGTTACTGTAGGTTGAGTTGGCTGAGGCTGGCGGCGGCGCCTGCTTTCTGCCATGTGACGCTCGCGCCGGATGAAACGAGTTCTGAGGCGGGTCTCGCCCGCGATTTTAAGACAGCATGACACTGGGACTGGATAAAAGCATGACATTCCTTTTGAAAGGTGCGGCTTCCGCACTCGCGCTTTCCTGCGGTATGGCTGCGATGGGTGTCGCGCCCGCGCATGCCTACACGTTGATGGATATGATCCGCGGGGATCGCGCTCGGACCCAGAGCACGATTGTCAATCCGAGGCCGTCCATTCCTTCGTTCCTTCAGTCGGCGCCGGATGCACCTCTGCCGAAGGTATCGAGCCCGCGCTACTATACCTACCAGCCCGATGCGATGCGCCTCGTCGATACCGGCAAATTCACGGATCCTGTTGTCACCGGAGCAGTCGCCGACGCGTCGGCTGCGACCGAGACCATGCCATCGGTCCAACGCCGCTTCCTCATCGAGGCAAAGGTGCGCGCCCCTGTCGAAGTTGCCAAGGCCCTTGAGGTCTATTACGGCGACGTGAAGAACCCGCTGGTTTGGCTCACCGGAACAGATGTCAACAATCGCGCCAAGGCGGCGATGGCCGTATTGGCGGATGCGGCGTCGGTTGGCCTTGACCCGGCTGACTATGCCGTGCAGGTGCCGACTGAGGATCCGGCCAATCCGGATCCAGCAATCCGCGACCGCGCCCTGACGCAGTTCGAGCTGGAGCTTTCTGCCAAGGTGCTCGCGTATGTGCAGGACACCATTCGCGGCCGCGTCGACCCGAACAAGCTGTCCGGCTATCATGATTTCAAGCGCAAGGATGTGAACCTTGCCCCCGTTCTCAAGCTCGCCCGAATGAGCCCGGATACCGCTGCTTATCTCAGAAGCCGCACGCCGGATGGTTCGCAGTTTGTCGCGCTCGAAAGTGAATTGACGAAGCTGAGGGCCGAAGGCGCAGGTGACGACCGCATCGATATCGCCCTGAATGGGTTGCTTCGTCCCGGCGACAACTCTTCCGAAATCCCGAACATCGTCAAGGCCATCGACAAGCACGGTTCGGCTGCGCTGAAGGCCGAGCATGCGGCAACGCTTGGCGCATATGCGGGTAGCACCGAGTATTCGCCGGAGATCGTTGCGCTCGTCGAAGGTTTCCAAAAGGAACATGGACTGAAGCCGGACGGCGTCGTCGGCCAAGCGACGGTTCGCATCATGATCGGCGGCGACAGCAATGCTTCGAAGGTTGAGAAGTTGATCGTCGCCATGGAGCAGGCGCGCTGGTTGCCAGCCGATCTCGGCTCGCGTTACGTCTTCATCAACCAGCCTGCCTATATGGTTTACTACCACAACGACAACAAGGAACAGTTGTCGATGCGTGTCGTCGTTGGTCAGCCGTCGCACCAGACCTTTTTCTTCCAGGATCAGATCGAGACAGTCGAGTTTAACCCGTTCTGGGGCGTGCCGCAGTCGATCATCATCAACGAGATGCTGCCGCGGCTGCGCTCCGATCCGAGTTATCTGGACCGGATGGGTTATGAAGTAACCGTTGGCGGTCGCGCCGTGGCGTCGTCCGGCGTCGACTGGTACGGGTCGACGACCAACGTCTCCGTACGCCAGCCGCCGAGCGACGACAATGCGCTTGGCGAACTCAAGATCCTGTTCCCGAACGCCCATGCCATCTACATGCATGACACGCCCTCGAAAAGCTTCTTCAAGCGCGACATGCGGGCGCTCAGCCACGGTTGCGTGCGCCTTGCGGAGCCGCGTGCAATGGCAGCGGCCGTGCTGAATACGTCGGTCGAACAGATCGGCAAGGAGATCGCGACGGGCAAGAACCACGCAATCCAAGTTCCGCAGAAGATACCGGTCTACGTGGCTTACTTCACGGCCTGGCCGAACAAGGATGGTGTCGTGCAATATTTCGACGACGTGTACGGCCGTGACGTCTATGTGCAGAAAGCATTCGATGCCACGACGAAGGCACGTGGCGCGCAGATCTGACCGCGCCGAGAGGGCGATATGAAAAAGGCGGCCGTTGAGCCGCCTTTTTTCGTTGTGCGCGAGGCAT
>NZ_AKKA01000112.1 GCF_000282035.1 Rhizobium sp. CF122 | reverse complement strand
GGCAACCAGGGTGGTGGCAACCAAGGTGGTGGCAACGAGGGTGGTGGCAACCAGGGTGGTAGCAACCAAGGGGGCGGCAACCAAGGTGGCGATAACGAGGGCGGCGGCAACCAAGGGGGTGGCAACCAAGGTGGCAGCAACCAAAGTGGCAACCAGGGTGGTGGCCGCGGCGGAAACCACTAAGAGGCTACCTTACGCGACGACCATCAGGTCAGAGAAACAAAACCCGGGCGCACGCCCGGGCTTATACATTGCGTGGCCGGAACATTGTTATGATGTTCCGGCCTCGCAATGTATAAGCAACGGTTGAGCGGTCTCAGAATTTGAAACCAACGCCGACGGTGACGATGTTCTGATTGAAGTCGGTGTCTACACCGAGCTGCCGTAATCGTTGTAGCGATATTCGACCCGCCCGAAGATGTTATCGGTGAAGGCGTAGTCCAGGCCGGCTCCAACGGTCCAGCCCGAGAACGTGGCGTCGTCGTCGCCGACGGGCGTGCTTACATGGCCTCTCGCACCGGTCCAGCCGGCGGCTCCATAGAACAGAGCGTGATCGAGAGCGTAACCGACGCGAGCGCGGACGGAGCCGGTCGTGTCGAATTCATATTCATTGCCGCCAACTGATTCCTCGTTCCAATTGTAGGAAACGTCGCCTTCGACACCGAGCACGATATTGTTGTCGAGTTGCCAGTTGTATCCGGTGAAGCCGTTGATGAGGCCGCCGTTGAGATTGGCGTCACCGATGCCGGAGAAGTCACCGTTGCCCCAGGCACCCCCACCTTGCAGGCCGACATAGAAGCCGTTCCAGGTGAAGACGGGTGCAGCTTGTGCAACCGGAACCGTTGGCGGCTCATTCACAAGGTCAGCGGCCGACGCAGCCCCGCAAGACCAAAGGCCGCAGAAGCCGCAACTATACGAAAATACATGATAAATCCCTCTCCTATGACAAGGGTCCACTCAGTCTGCGCACCAATCGAGCCGGGCCCGATCGATGATCGCGGCCCATGCGGCATGCAGGCACACTTTCAGTGGAAATGTCCGCCCACAGGACCAACCAGCTAACGTTGGCCCGTCTGAAAGGGTTCCATCAAGAATTTCTGATATGCGGAGGTGCGGATTTCGTGGCGGTCAGCCACCAGCCAACACCTCGTCGCGATTGAAAATGAAGGAGCGCGTCTCTTCGGCAGGCATCGCTTTGCCGAAGAGATAGCCTTGGCCGACGTCGCAGCCGAGCTGAAGCAGGTGGCCGAGTTGGCGATGCTCTTCGATGCCTTCGGCAGTCGTCAGTATATTGAGGCTGCGGCCGAGCCCAAGCATGGCACGGATGATTTTTTCCTGGCGCTCATCATCGCGGCAAGTCGCGATGAAGCTCTTGTCGATCTTGATCTTGTCGAAACGATACCGGGCGAGTTGGGCGAGGCTGGAGTAGCCCGTGCCGAAATCGTCGAGGGCGATCTGGACGCCAGCGTCGTGGAGCTCATCCAGAATGATGGCGGCAACTGCCGGATCCTGAATCAGGGCATTTTCGGTGATCTCGATCTCCAGGCGGCGCGGTGGCAGGCCGTTTGCCGACAGCACCTTGAAGATGCGCGAGGCCAGCAGCTTGTCTTCCATCTGCACTGGAGAGACGTTGAAGGACAGCATGACGTGGTCGTCCCAAGCCAAGGCATCCTGGCAGGCCTGCGCGAGCAGATCTTCGAAGAGCTCGGTGATCATTCCGGTTTCTTCGGCAATGCCGATGAAGACGGGCGGCGGAATGGCAACACCCTCCTCATCCGTCCAGCGCGCCAGCGCCTCGAAGCCGCAGACCGTGCCGCTCTTCAGGTCGACTAAGGGTTGATAGAATGGCCGGATCGCCTTTTTCTGGATCGCGATACGGAGCTTCGATTCCAGCGTGGCGCGTTTTGCCACCTTGTCCTGCATCGAAGCTTCAAACGCCATGTGCTGGTTGGGGCCGCGTGACTTGGCCTCGTACATGGCGAGGTCGGCACGGTGGGCGGCGTCCTCCAGCGGTTCGCGACCCTGTTCCCAGCGATCGTAACCGACGCTGGCGCCGACTTCGACGGCAAACCCATTGATATGGATAGGGCGTGTTACCGCCTGGATGAGCAAGCGCGCGAAGCGCTCTTCGTGCCGCGGCGAGAGGCCGAGCGCAACGACGACGAACTCGTCGCCGCCAAAACGATAGACGCAGTCGGCATTGCCGATCGCGCAGATGCGCTTTGCCACTTCGATCAGCAGCGCGTCGCCGCCATTGTGGCCGACAAGGTCATTGACCTTCTTGAAGCCGTCGAGGTCGATAGAGAAGATCGTAACGTTCTGCTCCCATTCGTCGCCCTCGACGTCGGTCTTCGTCCTTCGCGGAAGGACCTTGCGCTCGAATGCATAGCGGTTTGGAAGCTTGGTCAGGTGATCGTGGGTTGCCGTCCAGTCGGCCTTGGCCTGGGCGCGCTGGCTCGCAATTCCACCTCTTTGCGCAGGTCGACAATGCGCAGCATCGAATAGACGAAGCTCATGGCGCCGCCGATGCCAAGCCCGAGGACGAGCTTGTCTGCTCCATAGTTCTCGTAGGCGCCGACGAAGGCGACCAGCCAGTTATCCAATTCGAGGATCGCACCGACGAGCCACAGCGTTACCCCCAACGCCATGACCAACAGGCATTGCCTTCCGGCCCTGCTCTGGAAGAATACCGGCATGCCTCACTCCATCTCCACCGGGGCGCCGGTGTATCATTGAAGTCTGAAGCGTTTGTTGAAACCAATGGGCGAATTCTTGGTATCTGCGGCTAACCTGGAGCATGCGCCGCTCGAAAGGTGCCGGCAGACCTGGCGAGCGGCGTGGCCGCCCGCCTGTTGTCTTCAAAGTCTGATCAGCAAAGATGCGCCGATGACAATCAAGAGAAGGGTCAATGCGCTGGTCATGCGCAGCAGGCGCGCGCGTCGCATCCGCGCGCCGCTCCAATCATATGGCATGCTTGTTCCTCCTGGGGCGAGGATTGACGGCCCGACCGTGCCGGGTCGGAAAGCTATGCCATGGCTTGCTTGCGTAAGGCTTGCCTAAATTATCACCTTGAGTATTAGGCGGTCGTGCCTTCCACGCGCAGCGACCACCGGCTTCCATTGCTGGTCATGTGGACGATCGCGAGTGGTTCGATATCGGCGATCCAGAAGGACGATACGGGTGCGTTCAGCGTAGTTATGATGGCAGCCCTGACAACCGCAGCATGGGTAATGGCGACGATGTGGCCGCCCGCCTGCAAATGCTCGTTCATCCAGGCTTTCACGCGCGCGCATACGGCGGCGATAGCCTCGCCGCCATGCGGGGCTTCCTCCGGCCGCGCCATCCAGGCCGCCAGATTGTCAGGCTCGGCTTGCTGGATCTCGGCGATCGATCGTCCCGCCCAGCGGCCGAAATCGCAATCGCCAAGCGCATCGGAGAATATGGGCTCCAGGCCAAGCGCATCAGCCGTCTGCCGGGCGCGCAAAGTCGGGCTGGCGAATACGCCGTCGGCATGCTGGAGGCGAGGCGCGATTGCCCGCGTGGCACCGATTGCCTTCTCGTTCAGCGGCTCGTCCAGTGGAAAGCGTGCCTCGCGGTTGGCCGCAGTCGAGCCGTGGCAGATCCAGGTGAGGCGCGTCATCACGATGGTCGTCTCCGCAAACGGGGATGATGGGCAGCTGTCGCTGCATGAAGTTTCGTTGACAGGTTCGAAGTCGCAGATATAACGATGATGTTGTGGGTTTGGAAACCGGTGAAATTCCGGTGCGGTCGCGCCACTGTGATCAGGATGGGGATACCTCGGACTGGAAGTCAGACCCTACCACGCAACAATTCTCGACTGAACGCGTCATTCCAGGAGGAATTCATGTCTGACATCACTTTCGCGCCCGTTGCCGCACCGGCTCCGATTCCGGTTGGTGAGCTTTTGCCCTGGGCGATCTTCGGCGGCCTGCTGATGCTCATCGTCATCTACTTCGTCGGTACCGAAGAAGGCGCAATGTCGCTTCTCAACAGCATGTACGTGCACGAGTTCGTGCATGACGGTCGGCATCTCCTCGGCTTCCCCTGCCACTAAGGGAGTTTCGGACATGGTTGGAAATCTCTTACTTCGCGGAATGCTCGCGGGGCTGATCGCTGGTGTCCTCGTTTTCGCCTTTGCCCATATCTTCGGCGAGCCACTTGTCGACCAGGCGATCGCGTTTGAGGAAGCTGCTGCCCAGGCGGCGGGCGAAGCTGGCGAACCTGAAATCGTCAGCCGTGCCACACAGGCGGGGATCGGTCTCTTCACCGGCGTGATGGCCTACAGCATCGCCGTCGGCGGCCTGTTTTCGCTCGTCTTCGCTTTCGTCCAGGGGCGCTTCAGCAATCTCGGCGCACGGGGAACATCTGCCGTCATCGCGCTTGCGGCCTTTGTCGCCGTCGTCATCGTACCCAGCATCAAATATCCCGCCAATCCGCCGGCGGTCGGCAATCCTGACACTATCGGCATCAGGACCGAGCTGTTCTTCCTGATGATCGTTGTTTCGATCGCCGCGCTCGTTGCGGCAATTGCTTTTGCACGCCGCCTGACTCCGCGGTTCGGCGTGTGGAATTCAGCAATCGCAGCAGGCCTCGCCTATGTCGCCTTTGTCGGGCTCGTGCAGTATCTGCTGCCGCCGATCAACGAGGTGCCGGAGAATTATTCGGCTATGGTCCTCTGGCGTTTCCGCACGACTTCGATCGGCATGCACGTGGTCCTCTGGGGCGTCCTTGGCATGGCTTTCGGTGCACTCGCCGAGCGCAAACTTGGTGTCGGTGCGAAGCTGCGTAGTCGCGCGCCGGCTTTCCATTGATCGGAGAAGGCTCCGGAGCAATCCGGAGCCTGCCCCAAGTGATGACCTGTCGACGTTCCATTCTCCTTACGGCCATGATCGCGTTGCTGCAGCTTTGGCCTCTTGCGGCCAGCGCGCACCTGCGGAGCAGCAGCGGTCCCCATACCGGAATTGCAATTGCCGAGATCTCACATGGCGAAATGATCATGATTGCGGAGTATCGCGATCGGATCATCGATCTCGCTGCACGCGCCACGGACACGAACGAGCCGTTTCGACGCGTGTTCAACTATGCACAAATCCAGCATGCCTATTGCCTCTGGGGCAAAATGCCCGGCGGCGTGACGGACGAGGCGAGCCCGTTCAACGAGTGCTCGCATGCCTATCTCGCGGCAACAAAGGCCGTGCTGCTATCGATGCGGAGCATGGGCGGCGAGGCCGTCGAAGCCGAGACGATCGTCTCGGCGATCGATGCCGGCATGGTGCTGCGCGGCCTGGCACTGATCACTTGCCAATTCAGTGGTGAGGCGTTCAATACTGCAGATGTCATTCGTCCGTCGTGGAAGGACGTTCCGCTGCATCCCGCCAGTTTGGCGACGTTGACGGCGCTCGCGGCGGCAATCCTGGCTCTCGTCTATTGCGGGCGGCGCCTGCTTCGGTGGATCGCGCCCTAGCTCTTCTCCACATCGCGGTCGAAGTGCGTCGCAACCAGCATGGCTGCGAGGTGGACGGTATTCTTCGCGCCGTAACGCTCCTTCATGCGCTCCAGGCGGTGCTCGACCGTCCGATGCGAGATTCCGAGATCAGCAGCGATCTCCTTGGCCGTCGCGCCTTCGGTCAAGAGCTGGATCACCGCTTCGTCGGTCGCATCCATGCGGGCCTGCTGTTGCGGCGGATTGAACATGAAGCGGCCGTTCGAGACGGTCAAAAGCCAGGATGGGCGCCGCGCCGTTGTCTTTTGCGGAAGGATCAGCCGCTCATATCCGAGGTTGACGCCAAGCACCCTCGTCTTGACCAGTTCCATGGACGGCTTCTGGGTGGCGATCACCTCGCGATAACGCGGGATGACGGCCGTCTCCATGTAGGCGCGATCCTTGAATTCGCCGATGCGTTGATCGGCGAAGAGCTTGTTGATGTTGAGAAGACGCGAACTGAAGCCGGAGGGGCGCACGACCTTCAGTTGCCATTGTAGTGGATCCTCACCGTCGAGAACGACAAGCGTCATCCTCATCCTGATCGTCAGAAGGTCGAGGACGTCCCGATAGATGTCTTCGGGCGCGGCAGGCGACTGTGATGTGGTATGCAACCACGCATCCAGCAGCTTCTGCGTGACAGTGTGAAATGAAGTGTCCTTATTCATCAACCCATACGCGATATCTGGAATCGATGTGCCACAACAACCCAAAATGGCTAACGGTTCAATAGCCGACAATGCTCAAATCGTCGTAAGGCTTTAATTTGAAAAATATATTGCTTTCCGTATCTATTCTGAGGTGAATTTGCACTTGTACGAATTACTCGTTAAACTGGTTTGTGGTCGCGGGTATCGAGAGGCAGCTCGCAAGGCATCTGGCAAAACTATAGCGCGTAGATTGCAGTAACGGCTCTGTCATCTGGCGCCCGGTGAACCGTCACTGGTATCAATCCCCGGAGTAGCGCTGTTCACGCCAGGGATCGCCATACATGTGATAGCCGTTCTTTTCCCAGAAGCCTGCAGCATCGCCCGTCAGCAGCTCGATACGCCGCAACCATTTTGCGCTTTTCCAGAAATAGAGATGCGGAACGACGAGCCGCATCGGGCCGCCATGATCTCGCGTCAACGGCAAGCCTTCCCAGGAGATTGCGAGGATCGCATCCTCGGCAGCGAAATCGGAGAGCGGCAGGTTGGTCGTATAGCCATCATAGCTTGTCAGCATGACATGGTGCGCTTCCGGCTTCGGCATTGCCTGATCGAGCAGGTCGCGGGTCGATACACCCTTCCATTTGTTGTCGTAGCGCGACCACGTCGTCACGCAATGAATGTCGGTGACCTTGGTGCTCTGCTCGAGGGCCTGGAAGGCCGTCCAAGTGAGATCAAGCGGGGTTTCGACAAGTCCGCGGACTTCCAGACGCCAGGTATCGGTCGAGATGATCGGCTGCTGGCCGAGATCGAGGACCGGCCAATTCTTAACGAGGTGCTGACCGGGTGGCAGGCGCTCGGTTTCCGGGCGACTGATACGGCCCGTCAGGAATTTTCCTTCGGATGCCCACCTGCGCTTCGACGTGGTGAGCTTGCTGTCTGTCGGGGTTTGATCGTCGCTCATCGGTGGGCCCTTTCGCGTTGCGGCGATTAGGGCATTCGCCTTCAAGCACTGTCAAGCGCGACATTGGATGGCAAATGCCGCGAGCGGAGGGCCGCCCTAAGCGGCACTTTCTCAGCCGGCGGACGCGGCGGTGAAAACCGCCAACTGAGCGGCGAAGGCACGCTTGTATGCGGGCCGCGCTTCACCGCGCGCGACATAGGCGGAGAGATTCGGATAATCGTCGAGCATGCCCGATCCTTTCACCCTCAGCAGCACCGACACCATCTCGAGGTCACCAGCACTGAATTCGCCGTCGAGCCAGTCGGCATCGCCAAGCCGGGCGGAAAGTTCCTTTAGCCGCTTTCGGATGCGTTCCTCGATCATCGACCGGCGCTGCTCGTACCAGGGCTGGTCGCCTTCCAGGTACCTGGCGATTTCGCGATCAACGATCGGCGGCTCGATCGTGGTGAGCGCGGCGAACATCCATGTGATCGCTCGCGCTCGGGCATTCGCGTCGTCCGGCAGCAGGCCAGCATGGTGCTGCGCGATATGGAGCACGATTGCCCCCGATTCGAATATGGCGAGATCGCCTTCTTCATAGGTCGGAATCTGTCCGAAAGGTTGAAACGCGAGGTGCGCGGGTTCCTTCATGGCCTTGAACGAAAGAAGACGAACGTCATAAGGCTGCCTCACTTCTTCGAGCGCCCAGCGAACGCGCATGTCGCGCGCCAGGCCTTTGCCGCGATCGGGCGACCTTTCAAAGGCGGTGATTGTGATCGTCATCGCTGCTCTCCATAGCTTGTCTGTCTTGAAGACGACTGACTAAACGGGATTCCGACACTTCATGCTCGAGATAATCCTCGCGATCAGTTCAACCACCGCTGAAAGGATACATTCCCGGGTTTCTCGCCAGCGCAGGCTCATCTGTGCAGCGCATGGGAACTGTGGCATAACTAAGCCATGGCGATACATGTCTTGGCAGTCCATCGCGAGACGGTCGGGACGGAACAGGCGGCGGGCGGTTCGCTTGCAACCGCCTATTCCGTGGGTCTTCTCTGCTGGCTGCTATCGGCCGGCGTCTATATCGCCGCGAAATGGGTTTCTTCTGAAATGCCGCCCTGGGCGCTTTGCTTTTGGCGTGTGTTGATCGCCTGGGCGATCCTGATGCCGATCGTGCACAAGCACTTTGGCGACATGGTCGCACTGGTGCGGGCGCGCGTCCTTGAACTGCTTGTGATTGGCGGCATGGGGCTTGCGATTTGTCAGGGTCTGATCTTCGTCGGCCTCGAACATGCCGACGCCACCACCGCCGGCATCATCATCGCCCTGATCCCGATCATCACCATGATCCTTGCCCGGTTAATACTGGCCGAGCCGATGGGAAGCTGGCAGGTGATCGGATCGATCCTGGCCTTTCTCGGGATCGTCGTCATCATCATCAAGGGCAGTCCGGCCGCGCTGATGCGTCTCGACCTCAATCCCGGCGAACTATGGATCGTCGCTGGCGCGTTCTGTTTCAGCGTCTATACCGTGCTGCTTCGCCGGGCGAAATTCGATGGGAACCGGCTTGCGCTTCTTGTCCTGCTTCTCGGTGCGGCGGTGCTGACGGCGCTGCCGTTCTATCTCTTCGAGCTTGTTTCCGACGAACGTTCGACGCTCAACAGCAGCGGGCTCATTGCACTCGCTTATGTCGCCATCCCCGGCGGGGCGATTATGTATTACCTCTTCAATCGAAGCATCGAGGCCCTGGGTGCTGCCCGGGCTGGCGTCCTCCTCTACATCCAGACGATCTTCATCGCCGTGCTCGCCTACCTAATCCTCGGCGAGCAATTGCAGCGCTACCACCTCGAGGGGGCGGCACTGATCGTTGCCGGCTTGCTTCTGATAATCCTGTTGAAGCCGAAGACGAAGGCTGGGGCTGTCAAGGCCTGACGGGCGAGTGCTGTGATGTCAGTCGCCAGCAGGAAGGCGCGCAGATGGTAGTGGTCCACAATTGGCCGAACGCGTCTCACGAAAGATTCTTTAGATACAGCGATAGCAGTTGTGTCTGTGAGGAGATCCCGAGCTTGCGATAGACATTGCGCCGGTGAACCTTCACGGTTCCTGTCGAGATGTTGAGCTTCAGGCCGATCGACTCCGAGGAGTGGCCCTGAAGGACGAGATCGACGATCGCGGTCTCGCGGCTGGTGAGATTAAGATCGCGCCACACCGCTTCGGCAGGTTGCAAGGAGCTTCCACTGGCGTCGCGCTTGCGATTGCCACGAACTCGAGAATGCAGTTGTGCGTCAAAGCGGGCCGCGAGCCCGGCCCAGTAGTGGCGGACCATGTTTGCGATCAAGGGTTCGGCTTTCTTCAGCAAGGCAAATTCCGCGGGCGGGAAGGGGCCGGTCTTTTCCCGGCGCATGAGAGAAAGAACGATGGTGATATCGTCATCGGCCGTGACGAAAAAGCCGATTTCCTCGGCAAGCCCTGTCTGGACATAATAGGTCCGGTAGTACTCGCTGGAGAAGAACCGGTCGGGCGCCAGCTCTCGCATGCGAAACACGCCGGCGCGGCGCTCGTTGGCGGTGTGATAGAAAGGATCGAGCAGATATGGGCCGGCCTGATAGAGGGTCACGAAAATGATGTGCTCCTTCGGGTCGAAGGTGCTGTAGAGGTCGATCGGCCGCTCCTTGCCGCGATAGGCAAAGACAACGACATAGTCGAAGCGCACAAGCGCCGCCATCATCTGCCGAAAGATCTCGCCGAACTCCGGATCGTCCATCGTCTGCACGCCGATGGTGGAATTGAAGGCTTGAAACAGCGCCTCCAAGTCAGTGCTCATTCCCGGGACCTCCTGATTGCCTCGCGCGGAAATTTGCGCTCCTTCGTGTATATACCTTCCACGAAGGCTTTGTGGCTAAAATACCTCTCTCGGGGTATATACCGTGAGGGAAGGCCGAGCTTAGTCTTTCCTCAACGACGGTGGCAAAAGGCAGCGCTAGACTGCCCAATCCAAACCAACCGCAGGGAACAGACGTGGCATCCGCTTCGACGAACGATATCGAATTCCGTTCGGTCACAAAGAGCTATGGCGCCGTGACCGCCGTAACGGACATCAACCTCAATGTGCCGAAGGGCGCCTTTCTGGCGTTGCTCGGTCCTTCCGGCTGCGGCAAGACCACTTGCCTGCGCATGATCGGCGGCTTCGAGCAGCCAAGCGAAGGCACGGTGCTGATCGACGGGCGCGAGATGAACGGCGTGCCTGCCTATCGGCGCCCAGTGAACATGGTCTTCCAGCACTATGCATTGTTTCCGCATTTCGACGTCCGACAGAACGTCGCCTATGGTCTGAAACAGATGCGGCCTAAGCTTGCGGCGACCGAAATCGACCGGCGCGTCAGCGAGGCGCTTGAAATGGTTCGGCTCGGCGGCTTTGCCAAGCGCCGCATTCACGAGATGTCCGGCGGGCAGCAGCAGCGCGTGGCGCTGGCGCGCGCGATCGTCAATCGTCCGTCGGTACTACTCCTAGACGAACCGTTGGCCGCGCTCGACAAGAAGCTGCGCTCGGCCATGCAGATCGAACTGCAGACATTGCAACGCGAGCTCGGCATTACCTTTGTTCTGGTCACCCACGATCAGGAGGAAGCGCTCTCGATGGCGGATATCGTCTGCGTGATGAGCGCAGGGCGCATTCGCCAGCTGGGCTCGCCGCAGGAGGTCTATGACCGCCCGGCCGATCTGTTCGTGGCCGATTTCGTCGGCAAGACCAATCGGGTGAGGGCGACGATGGAGGCGGATGGCGCGACGCTGCGTCTGGCGGACGGTTCCGCAATCGCCGCGGGGAGCCGGGCGCGTGTTTCGACGGGTGAGGCAATCGTCGCGATCCGCCCGGAATCGATCCGCCTGACACGGACGCAGGCGCCTGATGCGACGAGCTTCAGGGGGACGGTCACTCACCGCATCTTCTTGGGTTCGTCGGCGGAGTACGCCGTCACGGTGCCGGGGCTGGGCGATTTTCTGGTGACCGCCGACCGTCGCAGCATGAATGAAAACGATCTCGTCGAGCCCGGCGAGGCCGTCTACCTCGGCTTCGATCCTGGCGCGGCCCATGTCTTCTCAGCATCAAGTGCAGCCTAAAATCAAAACAAGGGAACAGCATCATGAGAAAAGACTACAAGGATAATCTTCCCATTTCCGCCGAAGGCTTCATGGACGAGTTCATGCGCCTGAAGCGCGGCTCCGTCAGTCGCCGCCATTTCCTCGGCATCACCGGCCTTGGTCTTGCGACCGCCGTTTTGTCGCGCTTCCCAGGCGCCTTGTCGACACCAGCCCATGCTGCTGAAGACCTCGGCACGCAGATGTCGATCGCGACCTGGCCGAACTACCACGATCCAGCGACCTTCGAGAACTTCAAGGTGGCAACCGGCGTTGCCGTCGAAGTAAACGTCTTCGGCTCGAACGAGGAAATGCTGGCAAAGTTGCAGGCGGGCGCGTCCGGCTGGTCGCTGTTCGTGCCGACCAACTACACCATCTCCACCTACCACAAGCTCGGCCTGATTGACGAACTCGACCTTGCCAAGATCACCAATTTCAGCCAGTCGACGGAGAGCCCGCGCTTCACCAAGGAAGGCCAGATCGACGGCAAGGCCTATGCCCTGCCAAAGAACTGGGGCACGACCGGTTTTTCGGTCAACACCTCCAAGATCAAGACAAAGCTGACGAGCTGGAAGGACTTCTTCGAGATCGCTCAGACGGAGGCTGATGGTCGCGCCATGGTACACGACTATCAGTTGACGACGATCGGCAGCGCGCTGGTGTCGCTGGGCTACGGTTTCAATTCGATCAAGCCGGAGGAACTGGCGAAGGCCGAGGAGCTGTTGATCAAGGTGAAGCCGCATCTCTTCGCCATCAACAGCGACTATCAGCCGGCCATGCGCGCAACCGATGCATGGATGACGATGTGCTGGACCAATGACGGGGCGCAGCTCAACCGCGATATCCCCGAGATCGACTTTGTGCTCGGCAAGGACGGCGGCGAAATCTGGACGGATTACTACGCGATCCCGAAGGACGCGCCGAACAAGGCTGCCGGCTATGCGCTGCTGAACTACCTGATGGACCCGGCCAACGCCGTGAAGGAGCACATCGCCAACGGCGCGCCGGCCACCGACAGCCGTGTCATCTCGCTGCTGCCGAAGGAGATTACCTCGAACAAGATCGTCTATCCGGACGAGGCATCGCTGACACCGCTGGAGTTCGGCGCCGCCGTGACGCTGACGGATCCGGGTCGTGCCGAGTTGATGGCACGGTTCAAGTCGGCGTGACCTTGCCTTCATGCAACGCCTCTCCCCGGTTTTGGGAAGAGGCAAGCCGCCTCGTGAACTCCAAACAGCGAACCTTCGGAATGGCCCTGTCACCAGATAGCAGAAAACGCCTGATCACTGCGGCTCTCGTCGCGCCGGCAAGCGCATGGCTGTTCGTGTTCCTGGTCTTGCCGTTCATCGCCATCGTTGTTTTCTCCTTCGGCGAGCGGGCGCCGGAGGGTGGTTACCAGGCGGCATTTACCCTTGCCCAATTCGCCAATCTCGGATCCCGTGCCGCCGCCTTCAAGAATACGTTGGTGCTTGCGCCGATCGGGGCGTTCACCTGCCTGCTGGTGGCCTATCCGGTCGCCTACTATCTGGCGGTTAAGGCAAGTCCACAGCATCGGTTGTTGCTGGTGTCGCTCGTTGTGGTGCCGTTCTGGACCAGCCTGCTCGTTCGCACTTATGCATGGATGTATATTCTCGGTGCGCGCGGCATCCCGCATCTGCTGGAATTTGTCGGTATCGAGAACGTGCGACTTCTGAACACGCCGGGCGCAGTCCTTCTCGGCATCGTCTACGGCTATCTGCCGCTGATGATCATGCCTATCTATGTCAGCCTGGAAAAGCTGGACCGGCGGTTGCTGGAAGCTTCTGCGGACCTCGGAGCAAGACCGCTCTCGACTTTCTTCGGCATAACGCTGCCGCTGTCGCTGCCGGGCGTGATGACGGGCGTGGCGCTGGTCACCATCCTGTTGCTCGGCGAGTACCTGATCCCGCAGTTGCTGGGCGGCGGCAAGGTATTCTTCATCGGCAACGCGCTGGTCGACCTCTTCCTGCAATCGCGCAACTGGCCGTTCGGCTCCGCGATCGCCGTCACCCTCGTTGTCGTCGTCGTCATCGTGCTTCTCGTCGCCATGCGGATTGCGTGGCGCGTCGCGGGCACCCGCCAGGTGGACCTTGTCTGATGCGTGGGCTCGTTACGGCAGTCTATCTGTTTCTCTATACGCCGATTGCGCTGGTCGTGCTGTTCTCGTTCAACGCGGGCCGCAACGCCTCGGATTTCGCGGGATTTTCCACGCAATGGTACGGTAAGGCGCTGTCCAACACGTTCCTCATGGAAGCTCTTCAGAACAGCCTTATCATCGCGCTTACCAGCGCAGTCCTCGCGGCCATCTTCGGCACCATGGCTGCACTCGGCATGGAGCGGCTCGGCGCCCGGACACGGGCCGTGTTCGATGGTCTGTTTGCCGCGGCAATCGTCGTTCCGGGCGTCGTGATCGGCATCGCGACGCTGGTCGCCCTCGTTGAAGTCTTCGGTTTCATCAACCCATTGCTGGCAGCCGTCTGGCCTGGCGACCAACCGCCGAAGCTGTCGCTCGGTTACGGTTCGATCATCGCCGCGCACGGACTTTTCACCATGGCGCTGGTAACGATGATCGTGAAAGCCCGTATCGCCAGCCTCGGGCGCGATATCGTCGAAGCGTCGAGCGATCTTTACGCGACGCCGCTGACGACCTTTCGCCAGATCGTGCTGCCGCAGATCCTGCCGTCGATCCTGGCGGGCTTCCTGCTCGCTTTCACCTTCTCCTTCGACGATTTCATCATCGCGTTCTTCGTCGCGGGATCGAACACGACGCTGCCAATCTACGTCTTTGCCTCGATCCGTCGTGGCGTGACGCCGGAGATCAACGCGATCGCCACCATGGTGCTCGTCGCATCGCTTGCCCTCATTCTCATCGCGCGTTTCCTGATGCGCGAAAGGATAACAAGAACCTAAGTGGGAAACACCATGATCCTCAAGAACCGTGTTGCAATCGTCACCGGCGCCGGGTCCGGTATCGGACAGGCCGGCGCGCTCGTCATGGCGAAAGAGGCCGCCCATGTCGTCGTTGCCGACATCGACTTCATGAATGCCGAGGAGACAGTCAGCCAGATTCGCGCGTTTGGCGGCAGCGCCGAGAGCATGGTGCTTGACGTGACCGACGACAAGGCGCTGGAGGCGGGCATTGCCGCGGTGGCAGAGCATCACGGCCGCATCGACATCCTGCACAACCACGCCGGTGCGCAGGTCGCCGGCGACCTGGAGCAAGTCGCGATCGACGGCTTCGACAAGTCCTGGAGCTTGAATGTCAGGGCCCATTTCATGGCGGCGCGCTTTGTCATGCCAGTCATGAAGAAGGCGGGCAAAGGCGTGATCCTCAACACGTCGTCCTCATCAGGCGTGCTCTATGATCGCGAGATGATTGCCTATACCACGACCAAGCATGCCGTCATCGCCCTGACACGACAGATGGCGGGCGACTATGCCAGGTTCGGCATCCGCGTGAACGCGCTTTGCCCGGGCTGGGTGGACACACCCTTCAACGAACCCTTCATTGCCCAGATGGGCGGACGTGACGCGATCGAGGCCTATATTGCGGAAAAGGTGCCGCTTGGGCGCTGGGCCGATGTGTCGGAGATCGCTGAGCCGATCCTCTTCCTCGTGTCGGACCGCTCCTCTTACATGACCGGGCAGATCCTGGTCGTCGACGGTGGCGAGACCGTGGTCTAACCCGGTTCAGGCGGTTGAATTCTTAGGCCAATTGCTAAATAACGGATGGACTATGACGGGCGTCGTTCTGGCGCCCGCTTGCATTTACAGGACATCCAGGCCCATGCCCATTCCAGCCCGGATCGAGACCGATCTGCCCTTCCTCACCGAGTTGCGTCGCGACCTGCACGCACATCCCGAGCTTGGCTTCGAGGAGGAGCGCACGAGCGGCATCGTTGTGAGATTGCTAGATGAGGCCGGCATCAAGGTTCATCGAGGGCTCGGCGGTACGGGCGTCGTCGGCACGCTGCGGGTCGGTAATGGCACGCGGACGATTGGATTGCGGGCGGATATGGACGCGCTTGCGATGCCGGAGATGGCGGATCGCCCTCATAAATCCAGATCTGATGGCAAGATGCATGCCTGCGGGCATGATGGGCATACAACGATGCTGGTCGGCGCGGCGCGGCATCTGGCGGCAACACGTGACTTTTCCGGAACCGTGCATTTCATCTTTCAGCCGGCCGAGGAGGGCAGGGGCGGCGCCCGCAAGATGGTCGAGGACGGACTGTTCGAGCTGTTCCCGTGCGACGCCGTCTACGGCCTCCACAATATGCCGGGCCTGGCCGTCGATGAAATAGCCGTCGTCGAAGGGCCGCAACTTGCCTCGTCCGATAGTTGGCGCGTGACCTTTCGAGGCACCGGAACGCATGGCGCCAAGCCGCACCTCGGCAAGGATCCGATTACGGCCGCCGGCACGTTCCTCACGTCGTTGCAGACGATCGTCGGGCGCGTCGTCGATCCACTGCAGCCGGCCGTCGTCAGCGCCTGCTCGCTGCAGGCCGGTGACCCGAAGGCGTTGAATGTCATACCTGATATTGTTGAGATCGGCGGCACCGCCCGGACCTATTCGCCGGAGGTTCGCGATCAGCTTGAGGAAGAAATCGGCCGGCTTGCGAATGGCACGGCGGCAATGTTCGGCATTGCGGTCGACTATCAGTTCGAACGGCGTATCCCGCCTGTGGTCAACGACAGCGACGCGACCGCGCGTGCGCTCGGGGCAGCCGGCGCAGTTTTCGCAGAGAGGGTGCGAACGAGTTTTCCTCCCTCGACGGCGGGGGATGATTTCGCGTTCTTCGGCCAGAATGCTCCGGGCTGTTATGTCTGGCTCGGCAACGGTCCTGCTGTCGATGGCGCCCTGCACCACAATACAGCTTATGACTTCAATGACGGTGCAATCGGCTACGGCGTGGCCTTTTGGACGACGCTGGTCGAGCGCGAGCTGAAGGCGGCGCTTTAGCGCGTTCGCTTACTGGGCTTGATGAACACTCCTCGCCGTGGCGGCAAAAGACGTCCGGATGCGGCTATGCCCCGCGATCGAGAATCTCGATCACTGGGTTTTGGAGTACCTTGCCGGTCAGGACGTCAGCGGTCCCGCGATCCGTCTGGTGCGGACCGATATTGCAGGCAAGCGTTGCGCCGAAGCAGGCCTTGAACACAAGGTAGGGCGGCTTCCAGTCGACGATCTTCTCCATCGCCTTTCGGATCGCCCGGAAGGAAGCGGCCGCCTCTTCCAACGGCGCCTCGGTGACAAGGCCCGATACTGGAAGAGGCAGAAGGACTTCGACCTTGCTATCCCTGGCCACGGCCATGCCGCCGCCTGCGGCAATCACGGCGTTGGCAGCGACCGCCATGTCGCGCGCATTGCCGCCGAAAACGGTGAGGTTATGGCTGTCATGCGAAACCGTCGTACAGAAGGCTCCGCGCCATGTTCCCCAACCGGTGAGGAAGCCGACACGCGGCCGTCCGTCCACCTTTCCGTGCCGATGTGCGACCGCAATCTTGGTGCTGCCGGCAGGAGGCACGACGAAACCGTCCTCTACGACGGTTTCTGCCTCGCCCCATTGTGTAAATCGGGGACGATCGATTGTGGCTACCCGAACGCGCTTGCCCGCTGACGGAACCCGGAAGTCGCTCTCCGTTAGCGGCGGCAGCTTGACCGAGTTTTGCAGGGCTGCGGTCTCGAAGGAAGGCATCCGGGCTTTGATCTCGCCGCCCGTCGATACGATCTCGCCATTTGCGATGACCGCCCTCGTGGCGAAGCCGATCAGATCCTCGAACAGCACGATATCGGCGCGCCGGCCAGCAGCGATGAGGCCAAGATCCGAGCGCTTCAATCGCTGGGCTGCGTTGAAGGTCGCTGCCCTCAGCGCCCACTCCGGCTTCATTCCATAGCAGACAAGCCGGCGGATCACGTCATCGAGACCGCCGCCGTCCTTCAGTTCGTCGGGGAAAACGTCGTCGGTGCAGAGCGTAACCGTCGACGGCAGATGGCCGATGCCGTTGAGGGCGGTTACGAATTCCTGCAGCAGGTGATCATGCGAGCCGCGGAGTTCGATGGTCATGCCGGCGGCCAGCTTTTGCAGCAGATCGGCGCTGGAGGTCAGCTCGTGATCGGAGGTGACGCCGGCAGCCATGAAGGCGTTCAGATCGGCACCTTCAAGCCCACGCGCATGGCCGCAGACCAGTTTTCCGGAGGCGAGCGCGGCGTTGACGATATCAGTCATGCGTGGATCGCCGTCGATGACGCCGCGCATGTTCATCACTTCGGCAACGCCGCCGATGCCAGGCCATCGGAGCATTTCGGCGACTACCGACGCGTCGAAATCGGCGCCGGCGACTTCAAGCCCTGGGGCGGAGGGAACGCAGGAAGGAGCGAGCACGATCGTGCGCAGAGGCAGGCCGCGGGAAGCTTCGATCGCCCAGCGCACACCATCGAGGCCATGCACATTGCCAAACTCGTGCGGATCCCAGACGATCGTCGTGACGCCACGCGGAACGACGGCTGCAGCATACTCGGCCGGCGTCACCATCGAGCTTTCGATGTGCATATGCGTATCGATGAGGCCGGGCGAAATGATGCTGCCTGCGGCATCGATCGTTTCTGCGGCATCCATGCGGCTACCCGGTGCGTGGACGCTTGAGATCAACGGTCCGACGATGCCGATGTCGGCTTCGCGGATCAGGCCGGTAACGACATCGAGCAGGCAGCCGCCCGATATCAGGATGTCGAAGGCCGCATCGCCACGCGCGGCGACGACGGCACGCGCGCGAAGCGTGGGATCGTTGAGGTCCTTCGGTTCCGGGCTGCTCATCGGCGGGCCTCATCGATCAGTGCGCCGAGGATAAGAGCGCGCGCTTTCTCTACATCGATGTCAGCAGCATATTCGGCATTGAATGCGGCGTGCGTCACCCTCGTCTCGACGACGGTGCGGCCGCGTGTATGCTGGCCCTGCAATTCAGCGTCGATGCGGGCAGGACCGAAGCTGACGATGTCGGGCGCGACGAAGGCTGCGGCGGCGGAGGGGTCGTAGATCGCCATGCCTGGTCTGCCGCGGCTCGTGCCGATGCCGATGTAGCCGTCGAGCATATCGGCCAGCAGCGTCGCATTGCTGCCGCCGGCGCCTCGTACTGGCACGACATCGTCAGGCGTTGCGATGACCTTGCGGCAGAGATCGAGATCGACCATGCGCAGCGGCAGGCGGTGGGCGAGAACGATGGCGAGCGCTTCCGGATCCGCCAGTGCGTTGAACTCGGCCGATGCCGTGTGATTGCCTGACGTTACGCCGCCGCCCATCCAGGTTAGTTCGGTGATGCGAGCTGCGAGGTCGGGACGTGCCAATGCAAGGGCGGCTAGATTGGTCAATGGGCCGAGCGCCAGGATGCGGTGCGGGCCGTCCGCCTCCAGCCAGCGGCAGAGGGCGGTAAACGCATCGCTTTCCGCCAAGGCCGAGGCGTCGGGCAGGCCTTTTCCGGTGGTAGGAATTCCCGTCTCGCCGAGGATCGCCTGTGCCGTTTTAAGCGCGCCGAGAACCGGCATCGCGCGGCCGGTGTGGATCGGGAAGGTCCAGCCGAAGGCCTTGGCAGCGCCAGCGGCGTTGACGCGCACCTGCAGCAGTGGCGTGTTGCCGAAGACGAGCGAGACGCCTGCTATGTCGAGCTTTGCGTGCGTCACCACGAGGATCGCGGCGATATCGTCGAAGCCCATGTCGGTGTCGATCCAGACGCCCATGATGTTACCTGTAGCGTGAGAGGGGCGCTGCTGCCGCAAGCGGCAGGTCGAAGGGAAGCGTGGAGCCAATCGCGTGCGTCGGCAGCTCTGCGTCGATCTCGGCCTTGATGGGGCCAAGCGGTGTGTCGAGCAGATATTCGCGGGTGTTTCCGGCAAACGAGGTGCCGCGCACGGTGCCCTGGTAAGGACCTGAACCAAGGTTGACCATGCGTGGACGCCAGGCCAGGCCCTTTGCGGCCTGCGGCGCTCGACCGGAAAGCTCGACGAGGTTGTTGGAAGTCGCGAGCTTGCCGTTGTCCAGCGCAAAGACGTTTTCAAAGCCGACGAAATCGGCGACGAAGGCCGAGACGGGCTTGTTGTAGATTTCTTCAGGTGTGCCGATCTGTTCGATGCCGCCGTTCAGCATCACCACGATCCGGTCGGCGAGCGCGAGCGCCTCGATCTGGTCGTGGGTCACGAAGATCATGGTGACGCCGGTTTCCTTCTGGACGCGCTGCAGCTCGGCGCGCATTTCGAGGCGCAGGCGGGCATCGAGGTTAGAGAGCGGTTCATCGAGCAACAGGACCTTCGGCTCCATCACCATGGAGCGGGCAAGCGCCACGCGTTGTTGCTGGCCGCCCGAAAGCTCGGCGGGCTTGCGATCGGCAAACTTGGCAAGGCCGACAGACTTGATGCCGGCGTTGACCTTGGCATCGAGATCCTTGCCGCCGATGCCCTTCAGACGCAAACCGAAGGCGATGTTCTCATAGACAGTCAGATGCGGGAAAAGCGCATAGGACTGGAAGACGAGGCCCACATTGCGCTTGTTGGCAGAAACGTGGGTGATCTCGTCGCCGTCGAGCGTGATACGGCCCGAAGTCGGGGCAAGCAGGCCGGCGATCGAGCGCATTGTCGTCGTCTTGCCGCATCCGGAGGGGCCGAGCAGCGCAACGAGCTCGCCCTTGGCGATCGTGAGATCCAGATCCTTCACCGCGACCGTATCGCCGTAGGCAAGCGTCAGCTTGTCGAGTTTCAGATAGGCGTCAGACATAACGAGAAAATCCCAGGAAGCGTTCGGCAAGGAAGACGATGCCGATGGAAAGGAAGGCGAGCAGCGAGGAGAGTGCCGCAATCGACGGATCGTAGGTGGTTTCCATGTAGCCCAGCATGTCGATCGGCAGCGTGCGTACGCCCGGACCGGAGAGGAAAAGCGAGACTGGAACCTGGTTGAAGCTCGTCACGAAGCCGAGAATGAAGGCCGCCAGGATGCCGCCGCGGATATTCGGCATAACGACGCGGAAGAAGGCGCCGACGCGCGAAGAGCCGAGCAGGACGGCGGCCTCTTCCATATCGGAGCGCAGGTTGTTGAGGCTGGCTGAAACGACGCGCACGGCATAGGGCAGGACGAGCGCCGTGTGGGCCATGAACAGGGCCAGCGTGATGTTGAAGCCGAACGGCACGACGAGATAGCGCAGCAGCGCCAGACCGACGATGATGCCGGGCACGATGATCGGCAGCGAGACGATCGTGCGGACCGTTTCGCCGAAGGGCAGCTTGTAGCGCGAGAGCGCGTAGGCAGCGGGGATGCCGAGGATCAGTGCGGCCAGCGTTCCGAAGACGGCAAGGAACATCGACATGGCGAAGCTCTCGCGGAAGCTGTCGATGGTGAAGACCTTGGCGACCCACTTCAGGGTAAGACCCTGAGGTGGGAAGGCAAGCGTGTCGCCGGCCGAGAGCGATGCGGCGATGATGATCAGGAACGGGCCGATCAGGAATATGATCAGCAGGCCGAGTACGAGCGGCGAGAGAATACGGGCGGTCATCGCTTGTTCCTCGCCGTGGCAAGGCGCTTGAGCAGGATGTTGGCGGCAAAGCTCATGACGATCAGCATGAAGGCGATCACGCTCGCAGAGACGAAATTGTTGGCCACCGACACCTGCTGATAGAGCAGCGTTTCCAGCATCAGCACCTTCGAGCCGCCAAGCACTGCAGGCGTGATGTAGGCGGTCAGCGATCCGGTGAAGACGAGCGTGCCGCCGACGACGAGGCCCTCACGTGTCAGCGGCAGGATCACCTTCCAGAATACCTGGAACCAGTTGGCGCCGAGCACGCGGGCAGCGGGAATGGCATCCTTCGGCATGTTTTCGAGCGCACTGATCAGCGACAGGATCATCAGCGGCAGGAAAAGCTGCAGCAGGCCGATGAAGACGGCCGTTTCGGTAAACAGCAGACGCAGCGGCGTATCGCTGAGGCCAAGGCCGGTGATGGCCTCGTTGACGATGCCGGTGCGGCCGAGAATGACGATCCAGGCGTAGGTACGGGCGACCGGCGAGATCATCAGCGGCAAGGTGACGAGGCCGATCATCCGGCCTTTGCCCGAAGATGGCAGGTTGACGATCGCAAAGGCGGCGGCATAGCCGATCACGGCAGAGACCGCGGTCACCTCAAGCCCGAGCCGGAACGTCCGCAGGAAGACGGTACGGTTCAACGACTCGGAAAAGAAGCCGGTATAGGCGCCAAGCGTCCAGCTGCCGTCGATACGGAAGCCCTCGGAGAGCAGAACGACGACGGGGAGCAGGAAGACCAGCGCGGCAAAAACTGCTGCGGGCAGGGCAAGCACCAGGGCTTCTGCGCGGTTCTGAAACATGAATCGACTTTCAACGGGTGAAAGATCCGGCTCCTGCAAGCGTCGGAGCCGGCGGTGAAGATTACTGGCCGACCTTCTCGTTCCATTCCTTCAGCCAGGTGGCGCGGTTGTCGAGCGCGGCTGCGGAGGGGATGAGCTTCAGGCTCTTGGCGGTCTCTTCGCCATAGGTCAGGTTGTTGGCGGCTGCCTCGGAGAGCTTGACCTCCTTGTTCGCCGGGCTGTCGACCAGCTTTTCGGCGAGCTTCGTCTGGATTTCGGTGGAGAGCCAGAAATCCATGAACTGAAGGGCTAGATCGCGGTTCTTAGAGCCCCTTGTGACGACCATGACGTTCAAGCCGCCGGTCTGGCCTTCCTTCGGGGTCGCCCATGCGACGGGAACATCGAGCTTGGTGAAGCCGGCCCAGGAGAAGCGGCCGATCGGGGCGGCCCAGATCTCTTCCTGCTGCATCAGCTGCACCAGCTGTGAGGACTTCTCATAGAAGGTGACGATCTCATCCTTCTTCTCGCCCAGCGCCTCGATCGGTGCCTTCAGATCCGGGTTGTCCTTGCCGAGTGCCTGGCCGAGCATGTAGAGCGCTGGTGGACCCTGATTGGTGGTGACGTTTGGGAAGGCGACGTGGCCGATATACTCGGGCTTCAGCAAGTCTGCCCAGGACTCGATCTTCATCTTGTCGGAGCGGTAGGCGATCGAGGTGGCGTAGAAGGTGTAGCCGACACTCATGCCGTCGGCGTTCGGATCCCTGGCGAGGTCGTAGAGCTTGCCGAAATTGGAGAGCTTCGAGGTATCGATCTTGTCGATGAGATCCTTTCGCGAGGCGGACAGGGCATCGGCCATGGAGACGACGGCCATGTCGATGACGGGGTTCGCCTTGTTGGCCTCCATCTTGGCAAGACGCTCGACGCTGTTGCCGGTCTCGACGACCAGCTTGCAGCCGCACTTCGCCTCGAAGGGATCGTAGACAATCGTCTTGAAGTCGTCCTGAGCGAAGGCGTAGACGGAAATCGTCAGCGTCTTGTCCTGCGCTTTCGCGGCGAGGGGCGACAGCGCCAGTAGCGCGGCGGAAGCGATGAGGGCATTCTTCATGTCAGCTGTTCTCCGTCTGTCAGGATATTCTCGTCGGGTCCGCCGGCCCAGAGGACTGGCGAACGATCAGTTGCATCGGAACGCGGTCGGTCTCGGACGTGACAAGTACGCCTTCGCGGCTGCCGCGGGTCTGTATGGTGCGCAGCAGGGACGAGATGGCGATCTCCGCGATCGTGTGCATGTCCATCGCCACCGTCGTCAGCGATGGGGTGACGACGGGCGACCAGATGAGGTCGTCGAAGCCGGTAACGCTCGCCATGCTGGGCACGTCGATGCCGTCACGCTGCAGTTCGGTGAGCGCCCGCAGCGCCTGCAGGTCCGAGAGCGCGGCAAACGCCGTATAGCCCTCACGCACCTTTTCAGCGAGGCCGAGGCTGCATCCTCTGCCGCCCTGCCGTTCCAGCGTCTCGATCCAGAGAGTTGCCGAACTCATCCCGGGACGGAGACCTGAACGGATCCCGCCTGCGCGGTCGTTCTGTACGTTCGAACCGGGATTGTTGCCGATGATGAGGATACGCCGATGTCCAAGCTCGGCCAAATGGTTGGCGATCGCCCAGCCGCCCTGCATGTGATCGGCAGCAACGGTGTTGCCAGGTGTGGAGGTCGTATCGATGACGGCAACCGGACAAGCTGCTGCAGAAATTCGCGTCGCCCGGCGCGGTACGATTACCATGCCTTCGACGCCACGCTCTACCAGTCGGTTGATCGCCTCGGTCTGGGTGGCAACGTTTCCCCGGGAGTCGGCAATCAGCACGCCGTAGCCGGCAGCGCTGGCGGCGAATTCGATGGCTTGCGCGAGCTTGGGGAAAAGCGGGTTAGCAATATCCGGCAGTACAAGGCCAAGGACGCCGCTACGACCGGTGCGCAGCGCGCGTCCAGCCTGGCTCGGAACATAGCCGAGTTCGGCTGCATGTTCCTTGATCCTCTCCGCCAGCTGCTCGGAAACACGGCCCTTGCCTGAGAGCGCATTGGAAACCGTCGCGACGGAGACGCCTAGCGACGTTGCAATCCTGCTCAGATTCGGTCCAGGTCGCGTTGCAGGCATGGTTTCCGATGTGCGTAGATTAATCGTTTAATCACCGCGTACATCACGCCACTGGCCTTGTCGAATCCAAAATTGCCGACGCGGTCAATTATCCGCATGGAAGCGAGTGACAATAATAGAAAGCCCCGCTGTGGGCGGGGCTTTTTGTCTGCTGTCGCTCAGCTTGCCTTTGGCGGCGCG
>NZ_AKKA01000111.1 GCF_000282035.1 Rhizobium sp. CF122 | reverse complement strand
AAGGGCAACTACAACTTGACCGACAGCGACTTCAACGGCGTCTCCTAGAGGGGACGAGCGCGCCTCCCCGACCGGGTCATCCCGGTCGGGATCAAAGCTAGCGGCTTAGGCTGGCGCCCTGAGCCCGGCCCGAACCCCTGACAGTCATCCTCGCCGATTGCGATCCATAGCACGATATACTCGACGGTAGACACCAAGCCGCTCATTTGCCCCGGCTTGCGGCTACAACCGCATGAGGCATCAGGAATGCGGCGATATCCGTGATGACATCCATCAAATCGCCTGGATTGTGGGCAACGTCTTCCACAAACGCTCGCCATTGCCGTTGCTTTTGCTGATCCTTGGAGAAGGCTTCCGCTAAAGCATCCGGTAGTGCCGTTGGGATCGGCGTCTCACGCCGTTTGAAAGTGGCGGCAGTTGCCCGCGCCAATCTGCCATTGCTGAACTCGAACGACCTGCTGAGAATCCAGATGTCGTGGAAGACGCGCGATGCCACGCGCCCTCAGTAGGGCGTGGGCAATTTGGCGCTGAGAGATAGATTCGGACATTGCTACGATAACTCGGAATTAAGGAGGTACTATCCGAGGATTCGGATCAAGTTTCGACGATCAAGGGAAGCTCAAGCAAGCGGCAACTTTTCATCGAACGCACCTACCACGCATCTAACGGCATCGATGCCGACCTGTGCCACCCAGCCGGCTGGCAGGAGCTCAGTGCTCGATAGAGAGGATCCTTTTGCCCTCAGACGACCCGGCGAGTAAGGCCGGGGCGACAAGATAGAGGATCGCGGCCATCGTCACGACGCCAGTGAACCCGACATGCATTGCAAGCAGTGCGGCGAGGATCGCGCTCAGCACCGACGCACAGCCATTGATCCCCCACGCCCAGGGAAGAAATTCCTGCGAGCGTGCGCCGACGTGGCCGAGGCCGAGGGGGAACGGCATGCCCATGAAGACTGCGAGCGGCGCTATGAGGAGGAGTGCGATTGCGATCTTCGCGGCATCCGGGAGTCCCAGCAGCCGTTCGAATACGAAGGACAGCGCGAGCAGGTAGGTGCCAGCCAGGAATGCGATCACCACGACAGCGAGGGTGATGCCGCGCACCGCCGATCCGCATCCGACCGCCGCCACCCAGCGTGCAGCCAGAGCGCTACCGAGACCTGCGAAGGCAAGGAAACCCGCAAGCACGACAGCGACGGCGTAGAGCGGATGGCCGAGGAACAGCACGAAGCGCTGGATGAAGGCGATCTCGATGAAGAGGAAGGCCAGGCCCAAGGCAAGGAAATAGAGCCCGAAGCGCAGCCGGGGTACGGCGCTCCCTGGCCCGCGCCGGCGAAGCCAGAGCGGCAGCAGGATCAGGACGGCGCTCAGGATCGCGGCCTGGACGAGCGTCGCCGCCAGAATCAGGTAGCCCCAGTCGAGCATCCCTGCCCCACCTTGGGTGCGCAGCGTCAGGAGTTCCGGCAAGGCGCGCCAACGGAAAAAGTCGAAGAAATAGGGCCGATTGTCAGTGGCCGGCGCAATATCGAACTTGTAGCGCTCGATGAAGTCGGCTCGTTCAGGGCCGAGGAGAGCCAGGGCTCCCTCGTAGAGATATTCCCGCTCGAGTTGATTGTAGCGGTTGACGTCGCTTGCGGAGATGCCTGGCACCCAGGAGATGTCAAAGAAATTCTCCGCCGCGAAGCCGCGGATGGCTGCGACGTCCTCACCAGTGAACGGCGACCTGGCGACGAGCAGGGTTACGGTATTCCAGCTCCGGATCAGCGCCAGGTGCCAGGCGGGCCGGGATACGCCATCCGCTTCAAGCGCGGCGGTAGCTGTGGCGAACAGCTTGAGGATGTCGCGCGGCGGCACGCGCAGCCATCGCGTGATCGCGACGACGCCATCTGGTTTCAGTACCGCCAGGTAATCCCGCAGTGCCTCCACGGTGTAGGTGTAGTTCTCATGTATACTTTGGACCCCGGCCGCGGCCGTGCTGAAGGTCTCAAGGAGCGGCATCTGGATTAGGTCGTAACGCTCCCCGGCGGTCGCAGCGAAGGCGCGCGCCTCGGCTAGATGCAGATGCACGTTCGGTCGGCTGAAGATGCCGCCGACGACGTTCGCGAAACGATTGCGAGCCAGGTCGATCATCTGCGGGTTGACCTCTACAGCGTCCACGATATCGGCTCCGGCGCGCAGCGCCAGCAGCACCTGCTCGCCGCCACCAGCACCGAGGACCAGCACTCGCGGCCGCGCAAGCATGCGGTACGGGAGGGCCGCCGTTGTCCGGTCGAGATAAGCGACCGTCGCCGGATCGCCGCTATAGGCGGTGATCGCAGTCATACTATCGCCATCGTTGAAGACGGCGAGTTGCGCGGGCGGCTCTTGGGTATTGGCGAGGCTGAGGCCCGGCGCGTGCCGGAAAGGGACGCTCGGGCTCTCCACGACCGTCAGCAGTCCGAGCGGGCTTGATCGCTCCTCGACCACTCGGGCGTTCGGGACGTTGAGAGCCATGCTTAGGCCCTTGTACTGCGACATGTGCGGGCCGGTGGCCGTAAAGGACGGTGGCAGCCACACCGCGATGACCGCGGCTGCAAGCCCGAGGCTGGCCGCGGCGAGCCGCCGATGACGAGCCATGCCCGTCGCGGCGAGGGCAGCTGCCGCAAATCCCAACGCCGCGACGAAGCGCAGTGCCGCAGAGGGAAAGACCAGGAACAAGAGTCCGACGATGCCCAGAGCACCGACCCCAGCGCCGACCAGGTCGAAGGCATAGACGCGTCCGATCTGGCCAGGATGACGGCTGAAGGCAAGGCCGATACAGGTTGCACCAAAAAAGAACGGCAGGACCAGGAGAGCATAGCTGGCCGCGAGCCAACCGAGCTGGCCCGGATTCCAGACGACCTCGAGCGCGTTGAACGGCAGGCGTTCGGCGCCCGCGAAGCTGGCAACCGCAGTGATGCCGAACAGCGCTGCCGACGCTGCGAAGGCGGCCGGGTACCGCTTCACCAGAGTGCGGTGGGCCAAGGCAACGAACGTACCGCTCGCGCCGAAGCCCAGGAGTGCGATGCTTATGATCATATAGGCGAATTGATGCCACTGGATGATCGAAAAGAGCCGCATCAGCAGCACTTCGTGGGCAAGGGTTGCCGCCGAAATGAGACCAACCGGCAGCAGGCGCCCCGCTTTCATCGGGCCCGACCTCCCCTCAGCGGCACAAAGGCCACCGGCAGCAACTGCCGAGTCGTGATGCTTCCATCCCGTCGCTTCTCGACCAGCATGAGAAACTGGGTCACGAAGGGACCGCCCACGGGGACGACCATCCGGCCCCCCTTGGCGAGCTGCTCGACCAGCGGCGGCGGGATGTGACTTGCAGCGGCAGTCACCACGATACCGTCGAAAGGCGCGTGCGCAGGCCAACCATAGTAACCGTCTCCCACCTTCACCTCGACATTGTCGAAGTGGAGCTCCGCCAATCGGGCGGCGGCCCTTTCGCCGAGCTCCGGTATGATCTCAATCGAGTAGACCTTCGCTGCGAGCGGCGACAAGACGGCTGCCTGATAACCCGAGCCAGTGCCGATCTCGAGGACAGCGTCGCCAGGCCCAACGTTGATCAGGTCGGTCATCAGCGCGACGATGAAGGGTTGCGAGATGGTCTGGCCGTATCCGATCGGCAGTGGCCGATCTCGATAGGCCGCGCCGCGCTGCTCCTCGGGCACAAAAAGGTGGCGCGGCACCTTTCCCATCGTCTCCAGCACAGCCGGATCGATGCCCTGGCCCCCCTCGATCGCTGACGGCGCCGAGCCGGCGTGCAATTTGATCGTCCCGATCATCGCTGCACGCTCGCCGAGGCGATCCTGAGCAGGCGCGGATGTCGAAGCCACGGCGGCTGCGCTTGCGAGAACCGCCGCCATTAACGCTTGGCACTGGGCTAGAGGGCGCATGAGCTCTCTCCCGATTGTAACGCCAGAGTATAGTGGCGGCTGCGGCAATTTTGAACAAAGCTCGCCCGGCACTCTGCGCAAGGCTGCGATGTTGCCTATCCACCGACTACTCCAGACCATCCTTTTCGTACGCTATGGTATCCCAAACACCGCACGGGCGCCGCGGCGTCTTTCTTTCGATGACGGACGGTTCTTCGATGGCCCCTGCCCCTTTTGGGCAAGGGAACTTTGGAGACGATGGCGCTCAAACGCGACAGGATCAACATCGGGGTCTTCGGACCTTCAGCCGCATCGGAAACGACGCGCAATGGTGCTGGCCGCGCCGATGAAGCTGCGGCGTCATCCCACTGGGGCTGTTCGCAAAGGTCAGAGCCAGCTTCCTCGCAGTGGCGAAAGCGAAGAAGAGCGATACCATGCGCCGCTGACCATGGAGTTGCGAAAGGACCGACCGATGACCCGGATTGCCCTTTATGCCCGCTGTTCGTCCGACAAGCAGCGCGAGGCGTCGATCGACGACCAGTTCCGCATCTGCCGCCAAGCGCGAGAATTGGAAGGTGGTCGGACCTACAAGCGTGCGGGTATCTCCGGCGCGAGCATGATCCTGCCCGGCATTCAGGCGCTGTTGCAGGATGCGCAGGCTGGCCAGTTCGACATCGTGCTGGCGGAGGGCCTGGATCGCATTCCGCGAGATCAAGCCGACGAGGCGAGCTTCTAAATTATGATAATTGGGAGTCAACATAATGACAGTTGGGATTATATAGGCAGAAATTTGGGAGTCAGGACTCGCTTCGCAGCTTCGCAAGCGCGGATTTAACGCATATGGAAGACATGCATCTTGGAGCACACAACTCGCCTTGCTCCAGCAACTGCGTATCGTAGCGTTATATCACGCCACATCGTAGTTTCAGCAATTCTGGGATGTTGTGTCGTGCTGTAGCGTGGTTGCGGGAGGGGCGCAGCGATCAGAACTTGCGGGTGCAAAAAAGCCACCCTATTGGGGCGGCTGATTTGAGCGAATGGCATCGCAAGTAGAGATGGTTGCGGAGGCCTGAAACCGCGGAGACTTCTAATTTGGCTTTGGCCTGGTGGCATCTTCGGCATCCGTAACGTCATGGCACACCTTCCGTATCCGCTGCTGCACCTCGATCGCCTTGCTTCGGAGCGGCTTGCCTACCCGGCTATGCTTTCGGATTTGCGATAGAGCGTTGGATCGGGGATTGGCACCGCCTTCATCAGCGCCCTGGTATAGTCGTCGCCCGGGTTTTCGAAGATCTGGCGGCGCGTGCCCGCCTCGACGATCTGTCCGCCGCGCATGACGGCGACCTTGTGCGACATGCGCTCGACGACGGCCATATCGTGGGAGATGAAGAGATAGGCGAGGCCCATAGTCTCCTGCAACTCCAGCATCAGATCGAGCACCTGCGCCCGCACCGAGACGTCGAGCGCTGCCACGCTCTCGTCGGCGACGATCAGCTTCGGTTCGAGCGCGAGCGCGCGGGCGATGCAGACGCGCTGGCGTTGTCCGCCGGAAAACTCGTGCGGATAGCGCGTCGCCGCGTCCGGCGTTAGCCCGACGCGCCGCAACAGTTCGGCCACCCGTTCGCGTCGCTCGGCAGGCGTGCCGATGCCGTGAATGGCCATGGGTTCGGCAATCGCCTTGCCGACCGACATGCGCGGATCGAGCGAGGCATAGGGATCCTGGAAGATCATCTGTGCCGAGCGGCGCACACTGCGCATCTCGTGCTGCGACAGGCGGGAGATGTCGTAGCCGTCTAGTTGCACCGACCCGGAGAAGGGAATGAGGCCTAGAACCGCCTTGCCGGTCGTCGATTTACCGGAGCCGCTTTCACCGACGAGGCCCATGGTCTCTCCCGGCATGATCTCGAACGAGACGTTGCGGACGGTTGCGGACGGTGCCCGCCGGAACAGCATGCCGGAGCCTCGACCATAGCTGACGCAGAGATCGCGGACATTGAGGACCAGCGCCGATGCACTCGCCCTCGGCTGCGGCTCGCCTTTCGAAACGCGCGGCGGACCGTCGGTGCCAGCAAAGGCGCCGAGCCGTGGGACGGCCGCCAGCAGCCGGCGGGTGTAAAGCTCGGATGGGCTCTTGAATATGTCGAGCGAACTGCCCTGCTCCACAATGCGGCCATGCTGCATGATCGCCACCCGATCCGCCATCTCGGCGACGACGCCCATGTCGTGCGTGATCATGACGATAGAGGTGCCGAACCCGGTCTTGAGCTCTCGCATCAGCTTGAGGATCTGCGCCTGCACCGTCACGTCTAGCGCCGTGGTCGGCTCGTCGGCGATCAACACCTTTGGCCGGCAGGACAGTGCCATTGCGATCATAACGCGCTGGCGCATGCCGCCTGAGAGTTCGTGCGGATACTGCTGCAGTCGCCGCGCCGGATCGGCGATGTGCACCGCCTCCAGCATCTGCCGGGCGATCGCCTCGGCATTTCCCGCCTGCTGATGTTCGCGGATCGCTTCTGTCAACTGAGCACCGATGCTCATGACAGGGTTGAGCGATGTCATCGGCTCCTGGAAGATCATGGCGATCTCACCGCCCCTGACATGCCGCATCTGGCTGTTGGACAGACGTGTGAGCTTCCTGTCGCCTAGGCTGATATTGCCGGATGCGATGCGTAGCGAGGCCTTCGGAAGCAGCCCCATGACGGACAGCGAGGTCACCGACTTTCCGGACCCGCTTTCGCCGGCAAGGCAGAGTGTCTCGCCGGACTTGAGGTCGAAGCTAATATCGTTGAGGACCCGCTTCAGCCCCTCCGGTGTACGGGCATCGACACAGAGGTTTTCGACGCGCAGCACCGGCCTTGCAATGGTATCCGTTTCGGTCACGAAAGGACGATCCTGGGGAAATAGAAGGAGACAACCCAGTTGGGCATGTCGACGATTTCGCTGATGCGCAAATCGCCGCAGACCGAGCAAAGCATATAGGCATCGACGGCGCTGTAGCCGTGTTCGGCAGTCAGCAGGTCGATCATGCGCATTAAAGCATCGCGGGCGCCAGTCATCAGATCCGGACCGATGCCCGTCGTCACTTCATAGCCCATGCCGTCGAGATGACGCGTCACTGGCTCGGTCACCGTGAAGCGTGGCGTCTTCAGATTGGCTCCCTTGACGAGATCCAGCGTCAACTCGACGTTCATCTGGCTTTCGATCGCCGTGCCGCAGACTTCGCCGTCGCCCTGGGCGGCATGCGTGTCGCCGACGGAAAACAGTGCGCCTTCGACCTCGATCGGCAGGTAGAGCGTCACGCCGGCGGTGAGATCGCGGATGTCCATGTTGCCGCCGACCTGGCGGGGCGGCACGACGGAATGCAGGCCGGGCTCGGCCGGGGCGACGCCGATCGTGCCGGTAAACGGCTTCAATGGCACCTTGCCCCCCGCCCCGAAGGCGGACGGCGCCATGGATACCGTGTCGTAGCTCCACACATGCAGGGCCGGATCCTTGAACTGATCGGCAAGCAGGCCGAAACCCGGGATGTTCGCCGTCCAGCCCACTCCCGACGGATGAAACTTGCGGATCGTCACCTTGAGCGCATCGCCCGGCGTTGCTCCCTCGACATAGACCGGACCGGAAACTGGGTTGATCTTGCCGAAGTCTAGATTGGCAAGCGTGGCGAGCGTGGCGTCGGCGCCGATCTGGCCGCCGGACGAATCCATGCATTCGAACAGGATGGTTTCACCCGGCTTTGCCGCAAGCGCCGGCGCGAAGTCGCGGTTCCAGCCAAAGTTATGCTGGGCGCGGTGAATGGTGTGGCTGCAGATGCTGCACATGGCACGTCTCCGGAAAATATGGCTTCCCGGCTCATTGCCGGGAAGGCGGGGACCCTTGACGTTACTTCACGAAGATCGCGTCGTAATTGATAACGCGGGTCGGATCGATGTAGATGTTGTTTTCGCCGCCCATGCGCAGCGACTTGGCAACGACACGGCGTTCGTTGGTGACGGGGATCCACGGCGCATCGTTCATAGCGTCGGTGAAGATCTTCTTCCAGGCTCCCACGCGGTCCCCGGACTTCGCCGGATCCGACATGGAGTCTGCCGCCGTCGCGCGCTTGTCGAGCTCGGCATTGCAGTACCACGACCAGTTCCAGCCGCCCTGCACGGCGCCAGCGCAACCAAGGATCGGGCCGTAAAAGTTGGAGGGATCGGGGAAGTCTGCGATCCAGGCCATGCCACCCGACCAGATCATCGGCGCCTCGCCTTCGGTGCCGCCTGCGGCGATCACGTTGCCCTGTGCCAGCGCGCGGATTTCGGCCTTGACGCCGACCGCCGCAAGATCCTGCTGGATCGCTTGCGCGATGCGCGGTTGCGGATCGGTGTTGGTCGCGTAAAGCACGGTCTGGAAGCCATCGGCAAGACCGGCCTCGGCCAGCAGCGACTTCGCCTTGGCGACGTCATAGGCAAAGCCCGAATAATCGCTGTCGTAACCAGGCATCAATGGCGGCAACACTTCCTTGGCGGGCGTCGCGCGGCCATTCAGGATGCGAACGATGCGGTCCTTGTTGATCGCATGGTTCACTGCCTGACGGACCTTCAGGTCGTCGAAAGGCTTCACCTTCGTGTTCAGCGTCACATAACCGGTGTGGAGCTGTTCACCATCGACGATCATCTGCGCGCCGTCTGGCGAATTCTTGATTTCCAGGAATTTGGCCGGTGGAATGCCGTCGCCGGCGATATCGACCTCGCCCTTTTGCAGGCGCAGCAGCGCGACGAGCGGCTCCTGGCCGACCTCGACCGTGAAGCCATCGATCTTCGGCGTATCTTTGATGTAATAGCCCGGGTTCTTTTCGAAGACGAGCTTCTGGCCGATCACCCAGTCCTTGAGGACGAAGGTGCCGGAACCGACGGGCTTCTTGCCGAAATCGCCGCCGGCGGCCTCGACGGCCTCCTTCGGCACGACCGAGGCGAAATTGATCGCCAGCACATGCAGGAAGGTCGCGTCCGGCCTGGAGAGCTTGAAGACGACGGTGCCGTCGTCGGGGGTCTCGATACCCGCAAGCCCGGTCGCCTTGCCGCCGGTCAGATCTTCAAAACCGTTGATCGCGCCGAAGAAGCCGGCGCCGGGGCCTTGGGTCTTCGGATCGACGGCGCGCTCGATTGAATATTTGACGTCGGAGGCGACCACGTCGCGGCCGCTCGAGAACTTTACGCCCTTGCGAAGCTTGAAGGTGTAGGTGAGCCCGTCGGGCGCGACCTCGAAGCTTTCGGCAAGCGAAGGAACGAGGGTGGCCGTGCCGGGCTCGTAGTCCATCAGGCGCGAATAGAGGCTCTTGATCATCGACCAGTTGACCCAATCGTAGCCGATCGCCGGGTCGAGCGTGACGATGTCGTCCTTGTAGGTAACAACGATGTCCTTGCCCTCGGCCATGACGGCCAGAGGTGCGAGCATGATCGCCGCGGCGGTGGTCGTTCCGAGTAACCAGCGTCTGAGCATTGTGAGTTCCCCTTTTTTGCTCTGGTCAGGATGTTCTGATACGTGGGTCGATGAAGGGCGCAATGAGGTCGGCAAGAAGATTGCCGGTCACGATGGCGAGTGCCGATGTCAGCGTCACGCCCATGATGATTGGGATGTCGACCTGCTGGATCGCCTGCCAGGCCAGTTGGCCGATGCCGGGCCAGCCATAGACTGCCTCGACCACCACGACGCCACCCATGAACTGGCCGATATCGATGCCGATCATCGCCACGATCGGTAGGATGGCGTTAGGCAGGGCATGGCGGAAGATGATGCGGCTCGACGACAAGCCCTTGGCGCGGGCCGTGCGCACATAGTCCTGGTTCAGCACGTCGATCATCGCCGAACGCACCATGCGCGCGTACCAGCCGGCGCCGAGCACGCCAAGCGTCGTTGCCGGCAGCACGACATGCGCGAAGCTGCCGTATCCGCTCATCGGAAACCAGCCGAGCGTAACGGCGAAGACATAAAGAAGCAGCAGTGCCACGACAAATTGCGGCGCCGATACGCCGACGAAGGAGGCCATCATCACAAGGCGGTCGACAGTACCGCCGCGCTTCACCGCCGCGACGGTGCCGAAGGTGACGCCAAGAACGACCTCGACGGTGATGCCGGCGGCCATCAGGATCAGCGTTGCCGGCAGACGCGCGACAATGAGTGTCCAGACTTCCGTCTTCTGTGCATACGAGCGACCGAGATCTCCGTATAGGAGCCCGGAAAGATAGGTCCAGAACTGAATGATCAGCGGCTGGTCGAGGCCGAGTTCGTGGCGGATGGAAGCGACGGTCTGCGCGGTGGCGCTGCGGCCTGCGATCATCCGCGCCGGATCGGCCGGCAGCGCATAAAGCAGCACGAAGGTGATGGCGGCGACGCCGAGGAGAATAAGAAGCGCCTGCCCGAGGCGGCGAAGAAGGACGAAGGCCATCAGCCCCTGCCCCTCTGCGTCGGATCGAGAATGTCGCGCAGGGCATCGCCGACGAGATTAAAGGCAAGCGCCGTCAGGAGGATGACCATACCGGGGAAGAAGACCAACCACGGAGCCGCCTGAAAGTAGCTCTGACTTTCGAAGATGATATTCCCCCAGGAGGGTTGGGGTGGCTGGACCCCGATGCCGAGAAAGGACAGCGTGGCTTCGAGCAGCACCGTCGTCGCGATACCGAGCGTACCCCAGACAATCGCTGTCGGCACCAGATGTGGAAGGATATGCAAAAGCAGGATACGGCCGTGACCGGCGCCGAGCGAACGTTCAGCCATGATGAAATCACGCTCGACGAGGCCGCGCGTCTCGGTATAGACGATGCGCGCCACCTGCACCCAGTTGACCAGCGCGATCACCATGGCGACGATCCACAGACTGGGCTTCAAGAGCGCCGCCAATACGATAGCGAGCAGCAGCGCCGGAAAGGCCATCATCAGATCCGTGAAGCGCATCAGGATGCTGCTCGGCAGGCCGCGCAGATACCCCGCGACGATGCCGACGAACAGGCCGATGGACACGGCGATGCCGTTGGCGACGATGCCGATGATCAGCGACGTGCGCGCGCCGAACAGCATGCGCGAGAAGAGATCGCGGCCGAGCGTATCCGTGCCGAGCAAAAATTGCCCGCCCGGCGGCATGGGCGCGCCTTCAAGCGTCAGGCCGTCGAACATCTGGTCGTCGGGACTGAAAGGCGCGATCAGCGGTGCGGCCAGCGCCAGCACCACGACCGCAACGACAATCACCAACCCGAACAGCGCGGCCGGCTGCCGCGATAGCGAGCGAAGTATGCCCATCAACCGACCTCCGGCAGGGGTTCGGCCCCGCCGAGGACGATTGCGGCGAGTTGCTCCATCGTCAGGCGACGCTGCATGGCGTAGTCGCGGAGCATGCCGTATGCCCTCTCTTCATCGAGGCCACGCACGGCACGCAGCTTCTCGACCGCCGCATGCACCAGAGGCCGCATGCGGACGCGCTGTTCGAGATAGCGCAGCTTGTCGGCAACGATGCGGCGTTCCTGATGGATCGACACTGCCATCACCAGAGCCGGAAAGATGGCGGACGCGGCAACCGGCTTCGGAATGATCGCGCTTGCACCCTTTTCCATGGCCCAGGCAATACGGCCCGGCGCCTCGGAACCGAGCAAGGCCACCAGCGGCTTGCCTGATGCGCCTTCGGTCGGCGGCAACAGATCATCCCAACCCTGATCGGCGTCGACCAGAACGAGATCGGCCTCGGCCCATGTCGAGAGCGGCTCCCAGCGGCGCGTGGCTCGGATGCCAAGGAGGCCGAATTGACGCTCCAACCTGTCGGTGTTGCTGTCTTCGCGATGCAGGATCACGGCGAGCCAACCTGTGAAATTCGGCGTCCTGCTCATGACACGACCCTCAGCTTGGCAGGCATGGAGGTGCCGCGCGTGGTGAGATAGGGGTCGGCGGCAAGCGCCGGGCGGGAAGCGATGATATCGAAGCCGTTGTCGTCGCTGATGCGGCCGAGATGAAACGGCAGCGCTGCGTGATTGGTTCGTCGGTCGATTTGCAGCGGCCCCAGCAGAGAGTCCCATGTTCGGCCGTAAACGGCACGGCGCACCGCAGCGGGCTCGTCACTGCCCGCAGACAGGATCGCGGCAATGCAGAGATCGACGGCTGCATAGGCGCTGGCGAAAACGCTGGAGATGCGCCGGTCCCGTCCATAACGCAGCGCGGCGCGGGTCTTGAACTCGCGGTTCTCGTGCGTGTCGAGCGTGTCGAAGTAGGATGCCGCACAGAGCTGGCCGGTAGCAGATCCCTTTTCGATCAACTCGAGTTCGCATTCCATCAGATCGCAGCTGACCACGGGGCAGTTCTGCGGACGGAAGGCGGGATCGTTATCACCGAGCTGTTTCATTGCCTCCAGAAAGGCGTAGCTCGACGGTCCGATGAGATTGTTGAGCACGAAGCTCGGGCGACGTTCGGCGATTTCAGCGATGATTCGATCCACCGCCGTTTCCTCCAGCGGCAGGTAGCGCTCGCCGAGAACCTCGCCGCCCGCATTGGCGATCAGTTCGCGCGCCAGTCGGTTCATCTCCCAGCCCCAGACATAGTTGGCACCGACAAGATAGGGTCGCGCGCCGTAGCGGGGAATGAGGTATTCGAAGGCGGGGATCAGATGCTGGTTCGGGCAGCCGCCGAGATAGATGACGCTCTCGTTCGCCTCGAAGCCTTCGTAGGGGCACATGTACCACAGCAGGCCGTCATGCTTCTCGACCAGTGGAATGACTTCCTTGCGTGCCGCAGATGTGATCGTGCCGACGATATGGCGGCAATCGGAGCGCAACATCTGCTGCGCGCCGTCGAGATAGGCTTGCAGGCTGGCGTGCGGATCATAAAACACCGGTTCGATGACGCGACCCGTTCGCTTGACGCCGTCCTCGACGGCAAGCATCGCGCCGTCACGGGCATCCACGCCCATCGCCCCATAGGGGCCGGTGGCGGAGTAGAGAATACCGATCTTCAGCGCGTCGTCCATCATAGCCCAAAATACGAAAACCCCATGACGCTCATCCCGCTCATCTGCGGGGCGTCATGGGGCGAAACTGCCCAGCGACATCGAAGTCATGTGAAACGCGGATCCAAACCTGCCTAATCCGCAGGCTTGATTAAAATACAGACATTAGCAGCAAGTCAAGCGGGAAAAAACCGCCGGCTTTCACCGACGTGACACTCGATATCACCTGCTTGGTTCAACGCGCGGGACCATGGAAGCTGACAACATCTGCCTGCCCTCGCTGTCATGGCCCAGCCAGACGCCGAGGCGGCTGGCTGCTGCTTCATCAGTTTTTCACGGTGTCTTCGAGGAAGAAACGGCCGAGGGGATTCTGGTAGAAGTTCTCGATGTTCTTGCGCGAGACGTTGATGTAGGGGCTGTAATAGAGGTCGATCCAGTGGACGTCGTCCTTGGCCGTCTTCTGGATTTCGACATACATGGCCTCGCGCTTCTTCGGATCGAGTTCCAGGCGGGCTGCGGCCACCAGATCCTTCACCTTGTCGCTCTTGTAGCGGGTCATGTAGTTCATGTTGGTGTCGTGACCGAGCACGAAGGTCGTCTTCTGGTCCGGGTCGAGAATGTCGTTCGTCCAGTACATGACCGAAATGTCGTAGTCGCCGGCAACCAGCATGTCCCAGCTCTGGCTCGGGTCTACCTTCTGCAGGTTGACGGTGACACCGGCCTTGGAAAGCTGCTCCTGCAGAAGAACGGCGATCTGCTCGTCGACTTCGTTGCCGGCATTCACCACATAGTTCAACGCCAGGTCGGACGCGCCGGCCTTGGCCAGCATCGCTTTGGCCTTTTCCGGATCGTAGGGATACTGATAGTTGTCGTCGTAGTGATAAAGCGACCCCTTCGGGATATAGGAGTTGGCCACGGTTCCGATGCCGAAGGTGACGGTATCGACGACCGCCTTCTTGTCGATCGCCATGTCCAGTGCCTGACGCACCTCCTTCTTGGCGAGCGCGCCGTGCTCGTGGTTGATCAGCAGATGGTCCTCACGTGTCGAGGTGTCGATCAGTACGTTGAGATTGGCATCCTTCTTCAGTTCCTCGACCCGCGAGAAGGGCACGAAAATCGCCGTGTCGAGCTGCCCGGCCTGCACGTTCAGCATACGGGTATTGTCGTCAGGCACCGAGATCCACTCGACACCGTCGAGCTTTACGCGGTCCGCCTGCCAAAAGTTCGGGTTCTTTTCGAGAATGACGCGGTCGCCGCGCCGCCATTCCTTGACGGTGAATGCGCCCGACGACGCGGTCGGCAATTCGGCAAAGGCGTCCTCACCAGCCTCGACGGCCTTCTTCGACAGTACCGAAACGTTTGGCAGCGCCAGCGTCGACAGGAAAGGCGCGGACGGCGTCTTCAGCTTGACAGTGAGCGTCTTCGGATCGGTCGCCTCTGCGGTCTCGACGATCTTGTAGCTGTCGCTCCAAAGCGAAGCCTTGTTGTCGCGGATACGCAGAAGGCTGAAGGCAGCATCCTCGGCCGTGATCGGCGAACCGTCGGAGAATTTCGCGTCGCGGATCTTGAATGTGTAGGTCAGTCCGTCGCCGGAGACGGACCAGCTCTCGGCCAGACCCGGCTCCAGCTTGGTGCCGGTCTTGTCGACGCGGATGAGCACGTCGAAGACGTTGGAGAAGACCCAGTTGTCGACGTTCTGGGCTGACTTGATCGGGTCGAACGTGGTTGAGTCCTCGCGACGGCCGATGCTCAACACGCCGGCAGCTTCGGCGAAGCTGGCGCTGAGACTGAGGGCAGCGGCAAAGGCGGTAAGCCCGATGGATTTCCACTTCCTGTTCATGATGTCGTTCCCTTCGTTATTGTGGAATGCGCTTGATGGATAGGATGTTGGCAGGAGCAGTTCGGATATCGCCAAGCAGCGGCCTGTCCGGGTTGATGTCCGGGATCGCTGCCACCAGTCGAGCGGTGTAAGGGTGTTTCGGACGCGCGAAGATCTCTTCCGACGGACCGTCCTCGACCACCTCGCCGCGATACATGACGATCGTGCGCGCACAGAGATTGCGGACGATGGCCAAGTCATGCGCGATGAACAGCAGCGTCAGGTTCATGCTTGCTGCCAGCTCGCGGAACAGGTCGATAATCTGCGCCTGAATCGTGACGTCGAGCGCGGCCACGCATTCGTCGGCGATGATCAGCTTCGGATTGACGGCAAGTGCGCGGGCGATCCCGGCGCGCTGGCACTGGCCGCCGCTCATCGAGCGTGGCTTGCGTTTGGCGAACTCGCGCTCGAGCCCGACGAGATCCAGCAATTCTCCGATCTGCGCGGGGATGTCCGCCTTCGGGACCTCGCCACGCACCGCCAGCACCTCGCCGATGGTCTGGCCGATGGTCATCCGTGGGTTCAAGGCGTTGAACGGATCCTGGAAGACCATGGCGGCCTCGCGCCTGAGCTTTGCCAAGCTCGCGCTTTTCTGCAGGGCAAGATCGGCACCGTCGAAACTGATGTGCCCGCAGGAGATCGGCGTCAGACCCAGTATCGCGCGTGAGAGCGTACTCTTGCCGCTGCCCGATTCCCCGACAATACCGACCGTCTCGCCCGGCATGATCCGCAGGCTGATACCGGAGACGGCACTGACGGTCTTTGCCGCACTTCCCTTGAAAAGGCTGCCGCCGACCGGAAAGCGCACATGCAGGTCGTCGATCTCCAGTATCGGCTTCACCGCCGCCGTCGCAGGCAGTCCGGCGCTTCTTGCTACAGCAGCGCCATCCGGCATCGACGGGTGGCTGTGAATGAGCTTGATCGTGTAGGGGTCCTGCGGGTGCGACAGGATCTGCCGCTTCGGGCCCTGCTCCAGAAGCCTGCCGTTGCGCATGACCGCGATCCGGTCGCAGGTTTGCGCTACGATGCCGAGATCGTGGGTGATGAGGATGATCGACAGGCCGCGCGTGTCGCGAAGTTCGATCAGCAACTGCAGGATCTGCGCCTGGATGGTCACGTCGAGCGCGGTCGTCGGCTCGTCGGCGATCAGGATTTTCGGATTGCACGACAGCGCCACGCCGATCATGGCGCGCTGGCGCATGCCGCCGGAGAGCTCGTGCGGATAGCTGTCATACTGACGAGGCGGGTCTGGAAAACCGACCTGCGACAAGATCTCGATCGCGGCCGCACGGGCTGCCCTCCCGTCGAGGCCCTGATGATAGCGGATGCCCTCGGCAATCTGATCGCCGATCCTCATCACCGGATCGAGATGGCTCGTCGGGTTCTGGAAGATCATGCCGATCTCGCTGCCGCGGATGTCGAGCATCTCGGCGTCGCTGACGGTAGTCAGGTCGCGCCCTTGGAGAAGGATTGAGCCGTCTTCGATCCTCAACCGCGAGGATGGAAGCAAACGGATTAGCGAGCCGCAGAACAGGCTCTTGCCGGAACCGCTTTCGCCGACCAGCCCGAGTATCTCACCCTTTGCCAGATCGAGCGATACGGCATCGAGCAGCGTGCGCGTTTCATGGTCGAGATGCGCCTTGACCGTGAGACCGCGAACCGAAAGGACGGAGGCGCTCATTCATGCACTCCGAGCAGTTCGCCGAACGCATCACCGACAATGCTGAAACCGAAGGCAAGGAAGACGATGGAAAGGCCGGGAAACAACGTGATCCACCAGGCTGTGGTGATGAAGCCCTGGCCTTCGGCGACCATGACGCCCCATTCGGCAACCGGTGGCTGGACGCCGAGCCCAAGATAGCTGACAGCGGCGCCGCTGAGCAGGACGAGCACGGCATCGGACATCGAAAACACGATCGATCCGGCAATGGCGTTCGGCAGCAGATGGCGGAACATGATCCGCATGCGGCCAAAGCCGAGGCTGACCGCTGCCACGGCGTAATCGCTGTTTTTCAGGACAAGGATCTGCGCTCGGATCAACCGTGCGTATGAGACCCAACCGACGAGAGCCATGGCGATATAGAAGCTGCCGAGGCCCGGCCCGAGGATGGTGATGATCGACAGCATGAGCACCAGAAAGGGAAAGGCCATGATGATGTCGACGATCCGCATGAAGATCGCATCGACGATGCCGCCGAAGAAGCCGGCGACCGTGCCGACGACCGTGCCGATCAGGAGCGGAAAGGCGACACCGATCACCGCGATCTGCAGGTCGATCCGTGCACCCCAGATGATGCGTGAGAGGATATCGCGACCGAAGTTGTCGGTACCGAGTGGATGCAGGAGGGACGGCAATTGCAGGCGCGCATTGCTGTCTTGAAGGATCGGATCGTACGGCGCAATCAGCGGCGCCGCAATTGCCATGAGAATGAAGAACAGCAAGATCGATGCACCCACGGTGAGCATGGTGCGCCTGCCCAGGAACGTTCGCCAGCCCGCAGCACAGGGTGAGACGGCCATCGTACTCATAGCTTCACCCGCGGATCGGCCGCGACGGTGGCAATGTCGGCGAGGAAATTGACGAGCACCGTTGCACAGGCAAAGACCATGGCGACGCCCTGCACCACCATGTAGTCGCGCGAGAAGATGGCGCGCACCAGCAACTGCCCCATGCCCGGTAGCGCAAAGACGCTCTCGATGACGACGGTTCCGCCGATCAGCCAGCCGGTGTTGACGGCGAGCAGGTTGATGGTCGGCACCAGCGAGTTCGGCACCACGTGACGCCAGAAGACGATGCGTTCAGGCATGCCGCGAGCGCGCGCTGCCGTCGCCACATCCGATTTCAGAGCCTCGATCATTGCCGTCCTGAGGCTGCGTGTCAGAACGGTCGACAGCGACAGCGCGATGGTGAGGCTCGGAAGAATGAGATGAGAGAGCTTGTCGGCGATCGTCGATCCGTAACCGGACACCGGCAGCAGGTCGAGCTTGACGCTGAACAGGATGATCAGCATCAGGCCAAGCCAGAAGGGCGGGAATCCGATGCCGAACGTCGAAATGATGCGTACGGCATGATCCGGCGCCCGCCCCGCGTTGCGCGCCGCGATTGCCGCGAGCGGCACGGCGATCACGACGGACAGCACGACACTCGAAATGACGAGTGCGATCGTCGGCTCGATACGCGTCGCGATCAATTTGAGCACGTCGATCTTGTAGAGGATCGACCTTCCCATCTCGCCGTTGGCGAGGTTTTTCAGGAAATAGAGATACTGCAGCCAGATCGGCTCATCGAGGCCATATTGGGCGCGGATATTGGCGATCGCCGTCGGCGTGGCGCGCGTGCCGAGCAGCACGCGCGCCGGATCGCCGGGAATCAGCCTCACCAGCACGAAGGTGATGATGCTGATGCCGGCGATGACCGGCAGGAACTGGAGAGGCCTTCGGAAAACGAACCTATAGCGATGCATGGCGATGCCGGTGCCTCCGTCGTCTGATGCTGTCGTCTGCAAGCTTATGCATCAGTTCGACCTGTTGCGTGCCAGGAAATCGAGAAGTGCCGGATAGTAATCCGCCGGGTTTTCGTAGAAGGGCATGTGGCTTGCGTTGGCGAACACCTTCAGTTCGGCGTTCGGGATGGCGAGTTTCAACTTCAGCGCGCAGGCAGGCGTCAATTCGTCGTGCTCACCACAGGTGATCAATGTCGGGACCGTCATGGAGGGCAGATCCGGAACACGGTTCCAGTCCTTCAGGTTGCCGGTATAGAGGAATTCGTTCGGGCCCTGCATGGTGCCGTAGGGGCCCATGTTCCAGTCGCCGAGCGATCGGCGAACAGGTGCGGGCCATTCCGTCAGGCGGCACACGTGGCGATAATTGAGAATGGTGACGGCGGCGAGATATTCGGGGTGGTCGTACGTGCCCCGGGCTTCGTGCTTCTGCATCATCGCCACCGTTTCCGGCCCGAGCGCGGCACGCAACCGCTCTAGTTCCAGGATCAGATGCGGCATGTCCCCAGCGGTATCCTCAAGGATCAGCGTCTGCAGGTTGCCAGGATAGGTGAGTGAATAATCGATCGCCAGCCACCCACCCCAGGAGTGACCGAGCATGTGCACCTTGCCGAGCCCAAGCGCCTTGCGCACGGTCTCGGTCTCCTCGACATAGCGGCCGATCGTCCAGAGCGATGAATCGGTCGGACGGTCCGACGCGCCGGTCCCGAGTTGATCAAAGGCGACGACGCGGTAGCGTTGATCGATCAGACAGGAATGCGCCTCGCGCAGATAGTCGCAGGGCAGTCCCGGCCCGCCATTGAGGCAGAAAACCGTCTCCGCTCCATCCCCGAAACTGTAGGCCACCACCTTGTGGCCATCGACTTCGATCTCAAGTCGAGCATCGGGCTCGATCTCACGCCACATTGACCACTCCGACGAAGAAAGTGCTTGCTTAATATTTGGGCACTGCTAATTTTTACCTCAAACGATGTCGGGCGCCAGCTATAAGAAGTGATAGGATCGGCTCGAGGCCTGTGGAGCCAGCGATGATTGACGAAATCGGCACGATCAGACGACAGTTCACGGATCATCAAACGCTGGACGGCCGGATCGACCAGGTCTTCGAAGCGATGAAGGCTATCGGTTTCGAGGCGCTGATCTACGATTATACGCCGGTGCCCTACGATCTCGACGGCGAAATCATGATTCCATCGCTGCTGAAACTCCGCAACATTTCCGACGACATGCATGACTACTGGTTCAATCACGGTTATTTCCGCATCGATCCGGTCCAGCAGGTGGCGCTGCGCACGTCCACCCCCTTCTTCTGGAACTACGATGCGGAGGCAGACACGCTGATCCGCCGTTTCATGACCGAGGACACAGCTCCGGTCGCGCGTTATCTAAGCGAAAGGGACATGTCGACCGGCGTTACCGTGCCGGTCCATATGCCGCGCGGCGACTATGCAACCGTCACCGGTGTGCGCTTCGGCGGCGACCGGGAATTCGAAAGGCACGCGCTGCGCTACATCGCCGACTTTAACCTCCTCGCACACGTTTTCCATGAGGCCGCCTATTCGCTCTTCGATACGAAGACGTTCAGCACCGGCAAGGCAAGGCTGACGGAGCGCGAGCGCGAATGCCTGCGCTATTCCGCCGAGGGCCTTTCGGCCAAGGAAATCTCCCGCGTCATCGACCGCTCCGTTCCCACCGTCGTCATGCACCTCAACGCTGCGGCCAAGAAGCTCGGCGCTAAGAACCGCACCCAGGCGGTCGTGCGCGCCACTCATTACCGGCTGCTCGAGGACCGCCCATCCTATAACTTGTGATAGCTGCCGCGCCTCTTTTAGCCGCGTTATGCTTTTCCATCTATCGCCACGACATGGAGAAGCACGTGAACGCACTTGCGTCGAAGGAAGCCTTCCTGCCCTTTCGCGAATACCGAACCTGGTATCGCGTCACCGGGTCACTCGACAGCTACAAGTTGCCGCTTGTCGTCGCCCATGGCGGTCCCGGCTGCACGCACGACTACGTCGACAGCTTCAGGGGCATCACCGAGATCGACGGACGGCCGGTCATTCACTACGACCAGCTCGGCAATGGCCATTCCACCCGCCTGCCGGAAAAAGGGCCGGACTTCTGGACCCCTGGTCTTTTCCTCGAAGAATTGGACGCGCTCCTGAAGCACCTGGGCATTCAGGATCGCTACGCCTTCCTCGGCCAGTCCTGGGGCGGCATGCTCGGCGCCGAGCACGCCGTGCGACGGCCGAAGGGGCTGAAGGCGCTCGTCAT
>NZ_AKKA01000110.1 GCF_000282035.1 Rhizobium sp. CF122 | reverse complement strand
TCCTGCCGGGCCCGCGCTGCCCCGCAATGGCTTTGCCGTCCTCCACTTTCGTTGCGGCCCTATCGGGTGCGGACCAGCGCTTGAGCCCGGCTTTAGGACCGCCGTAGCAGGTCGCGATGGTCGCGACCTTAAACGGAGGTTTAAACATGACGAGGCAGCCAACAAGCCAACGATCCGATCTCTACAGCCGCATCACCGACAAGATCATCGCCGAACTTAAACAGGGCGTACGACCCTGGATGCAGCCCTGGAACACGACACAGGCAAGCGACCGCATCACCCGGCCGCTGCGTCACAACGGCCAACCCTATTCCGGCATCAACGTCCTGCTGCTCTGGTCCGAAGCCATTGCCCGCGGCTTTACCTCGCCGACCTGGATGACATTTCGTCAGGCCCTCGAACTCGGTGCCGCCGTTCGCAAGGGCGAGACCGGAACGACAGTCGTCTTTGCCAGCTCCTTTATCCGGGCCGAAACCAATGAGATCGGCGATGCGGTCGAGCACGACATCCCGTTTCTGAAAGCTTACACCGTCTTCAACACCGAACAGATCGCAGGACTGGACGAGCGCTTTCGGCCAGTCACACCGGTCCCAGATCCGATCAGCCGGATCGGGCATGCCGACCTCTTCTTCGCCAACACCGGCGCCCTGATCCGGCACGGCGGATCGTCGGCATACTACGCCCCGGCCCGCGATTACATCCAGATGCCGGCCTTCGAAGCCTTCCGGGATGCTCAATCCTATGTCGCCATCCTCAGTCATGAGCTGACCCACTGGACGGCAGCCCGGCATCGTCTTAATCGCGACCTCAGCCGTTACGCCAAGGACAACAGCGAACGCGCCCGCGAGGAACTGATCGCCGAGCTCGGCAGTTGCTTCCTCTGCGCCGATCTCGGCATTGTTCCAGAACTCGAACCGCGACCCGACCATGCGATCTATCTCGCCTCCTGGCTCAAGGTTCTCTCAGGCGACAAGCGTGCGATCTTTACTGCGGCCAGCCACGCGCAACGCGCTGTCAGCTACCTGCACCATCTGCAGCCGGAGCATGAGGAAGGGGAGGCGGCGTGAGCCGCAGGTTCAAATCCTGCCCCCGCAACCAAGATAACAAGCATGTTTTAATTGCGGGGTCTGCAGATGGTATTTTCTCGAGGCGGAGCTTATCATGGCTACAGAGCCGCGCCTACGAAGACGTATGTGCCTTCAAAAAGAGCCGGCTTCGAACTTCGCAAAACGGCGTTCCAGGCCACGGCGAAGTCCTTGCCGATCGTCGCCAGGATGTGTTGGCGGCCGCCTCCACGACCGATGTCGTGTAATCGCAGCGGCAGCGATAGATTCAGTGTCCCACTCGCGCGGATCGATGTAGTTTACGGAACGATTCTTCGCTTCGATCTGCAGGCATATGGAAACTTCGCTATAGCCACCACCCCATTTTCTCCAGTGGCATCGCGAACATTGCTTTAAGCATTGAATTTACGGCTCCTAGACGGCTGCCCAGGGGTTGAATCCCATCAAGGCGGACCTCCTGGCGCCGACAGGCCTCCGCAAATTGCGGTCGAGCTTGCAGCGCCGCAATGGCAATACCATAAGTTGGCGCCTTGTCGGTATTGATGCTCTGAGGCTTCTCCCAATCCTTCAGGCCGGTAAGTGCCTTGCCCAAAAGGCGCTTGGCAGCCTTGGCGTTACGGGTCGGCGACAAGTAAAATTCGATCGTCTCGCCGTGTTTGTCGACGGCCCGGTAGAGATAGACCCACTTGCCCTTCACGTTTCGCTTTCCTTATTCGGTGCAAGGGGCGCTGACAGAATGCTTGTTAATGTAGCCAGGCGATTAAGGGCGGAATGAAAGCGCAGATGCCGGTTCGCAAAACGGACGGGCTCGTCCGTTCGCGACGCATCCAAAACGAGGTGCCAGGTTGGCAAGCAGTCAAACCCGCGCATGGACGCTTTGCCGATGACGCAGTTTCATGAAGAAAGGATATGCTGCAATCTCGAACTTGCAGGCCCGTAGTTCTACTCCTTTCAACGCGGGAGGCCTGAACCGACATGGTTTTCGTCCTCATTATTGACCCCTTGAAAGTTGGTGTCCTTCTGCATACTTTGATATCAAACTCATCATTTCCATGGAGGTGATATCAATGCCGGCGGTCACCATTCGAAATCTTTCTGATGAAACACATCGTGCCTTGCGGGTGCGAGCGGCTCATCATGGCCGAAGCACCGAGGCAGAGATCCGTGACATTATTGAGGCCGCCGTTCGTCCCCCGGAACGCGTTAAGCTCGGCTCTTTGCTGGCAGCTATTGGTCGTGACGCCGAGCTTTCCAACAGCGACGTTGAAGCCCTGCAGAAGAGCCGCGACAACACGCCTGCTGAACCGATAACCTTCGAATGATCTTGCTGGACACCAACGTTATATCCGAGCCGTGGAAACCGGTTCCTGATGAGGCCGTGGTCGCCTGGTTGGACGCCCAAGCCATCGAGACGCTGTTCCTATCCGCAATAACGATTGCTGAACTCCGCTTCGGGATCGCTGCTATGCCCTCAGGGAAACGGCAAACTATCCTTCGCGACCGCCTTGAGGGCGAAGTGCTGCCTCACTTTTCCGAGCGCATCCTGTCCTTCAATCTGGCGACTTCCCAGTTTTACTCGGAACTGATGGCGCGCGCTCGAGTATCTGGGAAAGCGATCGGCACGGCTGATGGCTACATTGCCGCCACAGCAGTAGCGAATGGCCTCGCGGTCGCAACTCGCGACACAAGCCCGTTCGAGGCCGCTGGGTTGAAAGTGATTAATCCCTGGTCCCGATAACGACAGTGTGGATCTAGGTGTCGTAGGTTCGTGTCGGTTCAAGACCAAGGGCCTAATGATTTATGCCGCCAGTTTTGGTATCGCGCGCTCAACCAATCGCAGGAATCGTTGGTTGCAAGCCCCCGCAACCACTGAAACTTGCAAATTCTCCCACTCGGGATATTTGCCCTTAAGCTCCTCCGCGTAAGGCTCGAGGAGCTTTTTTTGTTTCTGCTCCGTGTCGAGTTCGCCGGCTTTCACCTTGTCGATGAAATCCGCATGCACTTCGGCGACGAAGCGGGTTGATTTCGCAATAGAGTTTCTGTCTAGTTGCAAGAAGAGTAAGTATATTTCAAATATTGAAGTATATTTGTTGGATAAGTTGTTTGGGTGGATGGTATGCGCATATTTTCGGACGAGAACCTTGAGGTGATACATCGTCCAGGATCATCACCATATCTTCTGGTCACCTTTAATGAGATGGAAATGAAGGCGAACGGGAGCCGGTTCTGGGCGCAGCGATTCTGCGAGAAAGCCGACATTTCGGCGCTGGGCTTCATCAGTCGACGGCCGAACTGGTTTCCGGCGGCGAGCGTCGTCAAGGCAGTCGAAGCGGCCGCGCCCATTCTTCGTGCGGCACCGGAGCGGATACTTTACGGGCACTCGCAGGGCGGTTACGCGGCGCTGCGCTACCGCGGGCGCTTCAACGCCTCCGTTGCCATCGCCTTTTGCCCGCAAGTTTCGATAGATCCGAAGGTCGCTCCCTTCGACGGGCGGTTCGCACGGCATTTCTCGCCCGACCTGCACGCCAATATGGGGATCGCGCCGGATCACGCGGCTGGGCGCGCCTATCTCTTCTTCGATCCGTTCCACGCCGTTGACCACCGCCACGCCGCGCAGATCGCGACGCTGCAGGAGAGGACGCACCTCGTGCCGGTCCACATGACCGGCCATGGCACCGTTCGGGCTTTCACCGGGACCGAGCGCGCGCTGTCGTTGATCGAGGCCTGCCGCGGAGACGATCTTCGGGGGCTACGCGCTCTGGCCCGAGCTGCCCGCGTGGTGGCGCCGATGCGACCCTATCAGATCGCTGTGACGGCCATAGCCCGCCATCCTGCCTGGGCCGACCGATTTCATGCGCGCTTCGGTTCGTCGTTTTCTCCACTCGAGCGAGCAAACTTCCTCTATCATCGGGCCAACCGCCATATTCGCGACGGTGAGCTCGCGACGGCGCGGACCATGCTTGTGGACGCCATGATGTGTCAGCCGGAAAATGCTGGCTTCGCCGGCCGGCTAGCGGAACTGGACGGCCGTATTGCACGCAGCCGCAGGGCGGATGGCACCGCGCTTCTGGCCAATGCGGGTCTCCCGAAAGAGGGCACTGGTTTTTAGAACTACGAGCAAAACAAGTGCAAAGACCGGAAGGAGATCCCGTGATCCGCCTCACGCGACGTGCTTCGGATACGCTGTTCAGGTGACCGAGGGCCACCTACCGGCGAGGGGTTCGATCTCCATGCTGACGGAGGAACCGACGTCGGCGCGGGTACGCGCCATGCGAGTTGGCAGACACAAAGCCTGCGGCGACTTGCAACAGAAAGTGCCGCCGCGGAACTCGAACGGCCTGATCATGTGCGCGTCCACAAGAGCGATGATGGCGTCGCAAGCTAAATCTCGCCGCCGGAGTTGGTTGCGTCGATCGTCTCTCAGGATGAGCGTGGTCAAAGCGCGTGCGAGACAAGCGCAGGATTTTCCGCCATGGCGGCATCGCGTTTCTGCCGCAGCAGCGTGCGGTAGAGCTTGAAGTGGTCGCGCGCGCAACCGAGGTGGTCGGCGGGTTGTCGCATGGACGCGCGTAGCCGATCCCAGGTTTGGTTATCGCCCAATACTTCAACGATGCGGTCCGCGAGATCCTGGCTGCTTCCTGCGCGGAAGTGCAGGCCGTCCTGTCCATTCCGCACCTTCTCGGCCATCCCGCCGATGTCGGAGCAGATCATCGGCCTGCGATGTAGCAGGGCCTCCTGGATCACAACGGGCGAATTTTCCCACCAGACGGACGGTAGAACCACCCAGTCGACCGAACGCATCAGGCGCGGCATGTCCGCGTTCTGGTAAGCGCCATAGAATCGGACGCGCTGGCCGGCGTCTGCAATAAGCTTCTTCATCCGTTCCTGGAATTCGACCGGCTGTCGCTCGAGGTTGCCGCCGAAGATCATCAGGCAGGAGTCGTCGCCCCATATGTCCTTCGGGATGCGCAAAATTGCGTCAATCAGGACGTCGACACCCTTGAATGGGGTCATTTGGCCGAAATAGGCAAAGCGGTTGCGACGCGGCTTGAGACCTTGCAGCTCGCGGGCGGGGGCACCCGCTTCCAAAGCGATCCCATTTTCGATCACGCAGAGCTTGTCCTTATCAATGCCCCATTTGATGTAGCGCTCTGCCAGAAACCGGCTGGGCGAAACGAAGGCGTCGGCAAGGCCAAGCATCCCGCGTGCAAACAACTCCCGCTTCAAGAAATGCGAGACAGGGATGTCGGGAAAACAGCCGTGGCAGGCGATGGGGGAGGCCGTTTCGCAGAGCTGGCCGGAAGGTCGTTTCACCATTTGCCCGTGATTGTGGCAGATCGAAAGGTATTCGTGGAACGTGACCAGTATGGCCGCGTGAGGAAATGCCTCTCTAAGGGCATAGAGCGCTTCGAGACCGATACCGAGAACATGATGGAAATGCACGACATGGGGCCTGAGATCCCGCGCGAAGCGCAACAGGTCCCGACTGATCGCCTGCGTATCGCCATTGGACAACAAGAAATGGTCGTAGTCGTCCGTGTGAAATAGCAACTCATCTTCGGCAAGGCGATAGCTCATCAGCGCGGACGCGGCATGCCGGGGTACAGGGTGGCCGACCCGGGCCAGGTAAACCGACCTAACGTCCGGCAATGCGTTTAGGCCACGATGCAGGTTGTGCGAAGCGATTTCTGCCCCGCCGAGCGACACTGTCGGGTGAGCATGCGAGACGACAAGGACACGAAGCTGCTCGTTCATGCGGGCCTCTTTTCTGGGTGTTTTTCACCTACGAGGACAGGCGACCAGTGGCTCTTGAAGATCTTTCGATCGATCTCTTCCACCAGAGCCGCCATTGCCGGACTGTTCCAGTCGCATGCGTCGTCGCAGCCCCATATCTGCACCGATGGCAGCAAATAGGAGTTGATGCCGCACCGGCTGAGACGGAGACCGAGATCCAGGCCTTTTTCCTGCGCGCCCAGATAGCCGCCGCAAAAGCCGCCCAAGCGCGACAGGGCGTCGCGGGGCGTGACGCAGCATTCGAGCGAGGCCGCCGCGATGCGGGTCAGTTTCATTTCGGTAACTGCTTTGAGCGGATATCCGGCATAGCGACCCACAACTGGCTGATCGCCGTTGTCAAAATCGATCCAGTTTCCCGCCCAGCGAACGGAATCGTCCTCGTAAGCCAGTACGGGCGAGATGATGCTTCCTTTCACGGTTCCAGCCGTGGCCAAGAGCTTGCCGTACCAGCCTGTCGCGCGCGGGACCAGTGAGGCGGAGAGCGACACGACCGTTTCACAGGAGAGTGCCTGCGTGCCTGCTTCAAGCATGTCGTAGAAGTCGCCTGCGCCCTTGACCGATACGAACCTGGCCGAAAGGCGATAGAACCGTACGAGTTCTTTGAGGCGGGCGGCTTGTCTGCGAAAGCGATCGGCAGGCATGGCGATCACGATCGGCGCGCGTCGGGTCTCCGGATCTAGCGCGAGCAAGGCCAGCAGCGGGGCGATGTTCTCCTCTCCCTCCCCAGCACCGATGACGATCGGCGGGCTGCTCTCCTGATCGAAGGCGCCAGCGTCCAGGACTGCGTCGGTGACCGGCGTCGACCGTCCGGATTCGCTGAGGAACGGTACAATTTGTGTGTCGACGATCGCCGGCAACGCACAGTTCGTTGGATCGATGGAACCGATCTGGCGCAATGCCGCCAGGCGCGCCGAAACCCGCGTTGGTTTAACTGGCAAGAACGCACGACGCGAATCGCGTAGCGTCAGTTCGAAGTAGAGAGGCGCACCAAGATCTTCACTCGGCAAATGGGCGTGGGCGATGAACCCATGGGCACGCTGTTCACCTCGAATGCTCGGCGCGAAGTGCTGCTGGTCATTGAAACTGTCGGTGACATCGGGGCGATCGAGGCGCGTCCAGCGTTCGTCGAGGCAAGCCGCGCCGTCACCTCTACGAAGTCTTACCGCCGTGACGTGGGCGTCGGGATCATAAAGCCAACCGGAGGCGAGGAGTTTTCCTCCATCGGCCTCAAACATATTGTCTATTCCCATCCGGACGGGAAACGGCAGGCTGGAGATGGTTTCTTTGCCATCAAAGCTGTTAGCGGCCGCTCGTAGGGATAGGAGCATGTCTGGCGCACCATGTGCGCGCGGCAGGATTGACCTGACGTGTTCGGGCGTTTCCAGCGGGCCGAGGATGCGCTTTCGGGGGTGGACTGGGGCATGCCTCCAGCCGGCGCGCCCCCGAAAGACCAGACCTTCGATGTCGCGCGCGCGGACATCCTTGGTTGCCGCGAGAAGACCAACAAAACCCGGGGCGCCATCGGGCGCATCCGGGCGGGAAAAGACGGCGATGCCGCACTCCGAGGCCACCGGTGTCGCGTTGCCAACCACCGACACCCGGCAAGGACCGGGCGCCATGCCGCGGCTCCAGCCCTGCAGGAACGTCGCGCCTTCATGGCTTTCACCAATCAACTCGATGAAACCATCGTTTGCGTGGGCTGCCTGCAGAAGCGCGGTGATGGTCAGAAGTCCACCGCGGTTAGGGTTGCCGGCCATCATAACGTCCACAAGCCGGTCAATGACGGCGGCTGACTGAGGTCCCGCGGTTTCGGCCACGATCGCGGCTGCTTCCTCCGGGGAGGCAAGTCGGGGCGCAAAGATATAGCGTACGCTCGTTTCCTCCTCGCCGAACCGTATCGCAGTCATGGCGCCGTCCGTGCCCTCGGTCGGCAGGAGCGCCGCGAAGCCGTGCTTGGCCCTTGGGGAAGGAGCGGCCAGTCGCCATTCCGAGACAAACGCGCTTCGCGTGCCCGTTTGATCGCCGTCGACGCCGACTATCACTTCGCCGGCCACCACTTCGCCTGCCAGGACACGACCGAGACCGACGATCAGCAAGGTGGTCTCGTTTACGCGGCAGCCGATAACCCTTCCAGGGCGCATCGCCCTGTTGGCCCCATGCTTAACCGCCGTGGGGTTCCTAACCGCGGGGGACTGTTCTGTAACCAGCACGCCTCAACCTCCCCGTGTCAAATCCTGGCAATGAGCGCGAGGCCAGCGCCAGCGGCAAATCCCACAAGAGCGAACAGCAGCAGCAGCAAGGGTTTCAACTCGCCGTTCTTGCGCTTCTGCAACGCAGTCAGGTTCTTCTCCATTCCCGCCACCACCCCATCCAGCCGCATCAAATGGACATCGAGATCGTTCAGCCGCTGGCCGATATCCACCCAGAGACTTTCGACGGCGTTTCTGACGTCGGTCAGGCCAGTCCCGGTCTTGTCGGCATCGATTTCCGGTGCGCGCTGCAGCGAGCGCTGTGAGACCTGCAGCTGCCGCTGCGACGCCATCAGTACGTCGAGCTTGTCGAGCACTTTCGCCAGCGGCGCGGCGATCAGAGCTTCGGCCGCCTGCTCGTCCGGCTGCGGAACGCGCAGGGGCTGCTCGGAACCGCTTCCATTTCGCGCCACGACCACGAGATCGTTCGCGCGCGACTGGACGGGATCGGGCAATGCTATTTCAAATGCGTGATTACCGTCGCCGATACCGTTGCGCCGCAGGTCGGGACGATTGCGATCGGCAACCGTTTCGGCAATCACCTTTCCATCGAGCAGGACGCGGATGGTCAGTCGTTGGTCCGGCGAAACCGGGTCGAACGCCCAGCCGAAGATCCGGCCCATGTCGATGGCATCCACCCGGCCGTTCATCGGCTTGGCGTTGTCCTGTTCGGATGCGGCATCCGGTCGTTCAGCGGGACTTGCCATGAGTTCTCCTATGCCGGAAGCAGTGCCGGCTCGATCCGCTTGAGGTAGCGGCGGGCGGTCGTATCGATGTCGTCGGGCTTGCGAGCGTTTTCGGCGAACTGGCGCAGCAGGTTCGGCTGTTCCAATATGCTACGCATAGCCGCGGCGAGTGCTCGCGCATCGTTGGGTGGCACAGTCAGGCCGTTGACGCCGTGCTCGATCATTTCAGCCATGCCCCCGATGTTGCTGGCGATGACCGGACGCCCCTGAGCCTGGGCTTCCTGAATGACCAACGGCGCGTTCTCCCACCAGACGGAAGGAACAATGGTGCAATCGACCGCGGCCACCAGATCGCCGATATCTTCTCGTCGATAAGGACCCCGGGGCTGAACGCATTCCGCCGTTTCGGCGAAGCGGCGATCGACCTCGTCGACGAAGGTCTTGCTCTGGAATGGCGCGCCGCCATGGACGCGCAGCTCGAATTCGTGGCCATCGGCCAGAAGCTGGCGCGCGGCGTCGAGCAATACGGTCACCCCTTTCCAGGGATTGAGATTTCCGAAATAGCCGAAGATAGGCCGCCCGCCTTCGAGCAGCTCTCGTTGCGCGCCGGCCTTTCGGACCGGGATGCCATTGGGAATGACGCTGACCGCATCTTCGTCCAATCCCCACTGCACGAAGCGATCCTTTAGAAAAGCGCTTGGTGATACGAAGTGGTCAACCGTGCTCAGCAGGGCCTTCAGGTGCCGTTCGCGCAGGACAAAGCGATCGAGGGGAATGTCCTTGAAGCAGCCATGGCAGCGGTCCGGGCTGGCTTGATGGCAAAGCTCCTTGGTGCCGGTGCGCACCATCAGGCCGTCATGATGGCAAATCGGGTAGTAGTCATGGAGCGTCATGACGATCTGGCAGTGGGGCAGGGTGCGGCGGATAATGTGAGGGAACTCAGCGCCAAGCAGCAACAGGTGGTGGATGTGGACTACATCCGGTCGGAACTCGCGCAGCAAGTCCGTTATATCGGGCACCACGCCATAGAGGTCGATCTGGCTCATGAAAAAGTGGTCGAAGTGTCCCGACCACAGCAGGAGCTCGTCTCCCGCCGGGCCGACGCCCTGAAAGCTGGTGCCCGGCCTCGCCTCGCGATGGATCTGGTTCGTGGCACCGAGAAACAGAGCCTCGTGCCCAGCGCGCTGGTAGGCGCGAAACAAGTCGTGGGCGAATATCTCCGTTCCACCCGGATGGAGGGACGGATGGTTGTGGGCGGCCACCAGAATGCGCTTGCTCATCGACCATTTCCCCGGCGCTTTGCCACGATGAAGTCCTGATGGTGGCCAGCGTTTGTGCCGCGCCAACGGCCAAGCGATTTCAGCGCGACGGAGAGACCGGCCCGTTCGAGCGCCTTGTCCAGAAAGCCTTCTTCGAAGCCGATTGCGGCAAGCGGTGGCTGGTTGGGTACGAACCAACATGGGCTTTCGCGATAGCGACGGAAAGCGAGACGCGGATCGCGCCGTCCGTTTTCGTTTGCCGCGGCGATGCCGTCGACCACGAACGCGGTCATGAACAAGCGGCCCCCGGGTGACAGCACTCGGCGGACCTCGGAGAGGTATACAAGCACCTCCGCGGGCGGCAAATGAGTGACCACGGACGTCATGATGACGAAGTCGAAATGATGATCGGGAAAGGGCAGCGCCAGCGCCCTTCCGCTGATCTTGCCGTTCGGGTTGTAGAGCTCGTGCGCGATATCCAGTCGGTGAAAGGCGAAATTGGGGTAGGCGGGCGTGATCGTACGCTGGCACCAGCCGATGCCGCCCTCGACCGGGTCGAGCCCATCGTAGCGGCTCTTTTGCTGATCGAGATACTGGGTGAGCGGCACCGCCATCCTGCCGATACCGCAACCAATGTCCAGCACGCGGCTGTCTTCGCGCAGGCCGCCGATGCGAATAAAGTAACCGAGAAACTCCGCCCCTATCGCGCGAAAATCACCGTCTCCGACGACGACGTTGGTTGAATCCGGTTGCGGCAGAAAACGATTGCACCGAACGGAATCGATGAGCCAGCGAACACGGTCTTCATCGATCAGCCGGGCCGGCGCGGGCGGATGCATGAGTGCCGCTTGCGTCACGCCGCGCTCCTTTCCGGGATTCTCCCACCAGTGGCGGCGTGTCGATCCGGGTCTTTGCCGAATTGAATCGCCATCAGTTCGGTGATGTCGTCCTCCCAACGCTGGGTGTGTAGCCATGAATTGTATTGGCTTGCCACGCCGCGCATGTAGTCCTCGCTGCGGCGGATCGAGCGACGCTCGAAATGATAAAGGCACGCTGCCGGTTCGTAGACTATCTGGAGCCCGAGGCGACGGATCTTGAGGCACAGGTCGCTGTCTTCGTAGTCGCCGATCACGTAGTCCTCGGTGTAACCACCAACGCTCTCGTAAGTGTCCCTGCGGGTCACGAGGCAAGCGCCGGTGACGCCGGGAACCTCGCGGGCATGCTGCGCCGGCGCGTAGTCGCGCGGCATGCCCTTGTGGAAATGGTGGTTCAGCCAGATCCCGCGCTGGTCGCGGCCAAAGTAGAGCCCGGCATGCTGCAGCGATCCGTCTTCGAAAATCAGCTTCGGGCCGATCGCGCCCAGGTTTGGCCTTTCCAGCAACGGACGCGACAACACTTGGAGCCAGCCTGGCGCTGACGGCACAACATCCGAATTGAGCATCACCAGAATGGCGCCGCGTGCAAAACGTGCGCCGGCATTGCAAGCGCGCGCGTAGCCTCCGTTGCGATTCATCACGACGAACTTCATCGCTAGTCCGTGCAGAAGGTGCAGGCCGCCCAGCAGGTGCTCCGTCTCGTCCTGAATTTCCGGGGAATCGAGGACATAGATGATCTCAGCGTTGTCGGCGAGCCACGGATCCGTCGCCATCCCGGATAACTGGAAACGCAGGAAGTCGAGAACCCGGTATAGTGGGACTACGATGGAAACGAGGGGCGCACCTTTGGGAATGCCGTAGTCCTTGGTGCGGCTGACCTCTATGGTCTTGCCCAATCGCCGCTCGACATTCTGCAAGGAGGGGGCGAGGATTGTACGGAAGGCGCGGTCGACCGCATGCTGCGGGGGCACGGCGCGAAGGAGGTGGTTTCGTTGCATTGCGGCCTCGAAGGCCTGTGGCTTCGGGACGAGAGCCATTGTCGCTCCAGAGGCGAGGCGCATCTGAAATCGTGGCTGCAGCAGCGGCCCGGGCGATTCTGTCAGAGGGACCCAGGCAACGAAACCGGTCACATCGGTCTTACTCTTTTCATCGGTCCCTTGCGCCCATGCCGGAAATTCGTAGCTGTTCCCGTCGAGCGGCACGGCCGTGCCGTCCTCTTTGAGGTAATCGATGCCGGCGAAGGCGGTTGACGGCGCATGGAACCAGCCGCCGGCCAGAAGACCGCCGTCGAGCACCAGTGCGAGATCGACTTCTCCGGACGGATGCATCGATGACTTGGCGATCCGGCTTGTCGCCAGTGGTGCGCGAACTTGCAGGTCGATCGCCATGGCCGCGCCGTTTTCCGGCAACGCGGCGAGCCGACGGACAATCATTTCGCGCAACTCCACCGCCTGGCGGTTTTTATCCCACCAACTCTGAAGGCTGGAATAGCGAGACTTGCCGTCGGCGAGCTGGCGGATGGCGACGCCATTCTTGCTCAGAAGGACGATGAGCAACGGAGGAGATGGGGAAGGCGCATCCGTGATGAAATGGCACGATCGCGAGCCGTGTTTCGCATTGCGCCCGAGGACAACCCTTACGGCCAGGCGTGTGATCGACGCCGCGCCGACCGCATAGATCGCTGTGATGTCGCCCAGATCCGGATTGATGGTCGTCTCAATCAGATGGCGCCCTTGCGCAACCTGACACACGATGCTGGCGGACTGCGGTTCGGGTACGAGCACGTGAAGAGCGTCTTCAACCACCATGCTGAACAGATCGTCGCTGGCAATGCGGAAGGCGCTTCGCCACACAGTCAGGAGATTGTTGACGAACTTGATGCGAGCATCTGGCGCGAGATCAGCGAATAGGGCCTCAACATCGAGCGGCGCGAGCATGCGCGCCGGCTGCATCACGATGGTATCAATCGTGCAACCGTCTTCAGTGCAGATGTCTACGCTCTCCGGCTGCTTTCCTGGCCTCATCGCCCAGAACATGCGTTGCCGTCCGTTGCCAAGCGGGAGCGTCATGCTGACGAGCGGTACCGGCGACTGGTCCATGGACAACAGGCACCTTGTGGCTGAGGGAAGGGCTGGGGGGAGATCCAAGATGAGGACGGCCAGATCGGCGCCGAGCCGAAAAATCTCTGCATTCCTGAAATCGCCCGTGGCGTTTATCGATACGTCGAACGTCACACGCTATCCTCTGAATTGGAATGGCGCGCCCCACGGGAGGAAGCAGGGCGCGCGGTTCACGCTCAGTGAACTGTGAAGTAGTGCTCGGGATTTGCCTGGATGTCGTCGGCATCGACATTGACCAGGGTGAGCGTGTCACCATGTCCGAGATCCACGACGACATTGCCGCCGACCTGGGTGATACGCGAGGCCAGGTCGTCGGGCGAAGACACGTCGAGGCCATTGATGCCCTTCGAGATCTGCAGCAGATCCTCGCCCGCGGTAAAGTCGAGAATGACGTCATTGCCGCCGCCGCCGTCGAAGACGAAGACGTCATGGCCAGCACCGCCTGCCAACACATCGTTGCCGGCGCCGCCGTCGAGGATGTCGCCACCATCGCCGCCATAGAGGATGTCGTTGCCCTTGCCGCCGGACAGAAGGTCGTTTCCGTGTCCGCCGAAAAGGATGTCGTTGCCCTTGTCGCCGTACAGAAGGTCATCCCCCCAGCCACCGACGAGGGTGTCGTGACCGTCTTCACCGTTCAGCAAGTCGCTGCCCTCACCGCCGAACAGGGTATCGTTTCCCTTTCCGCCGAACAGCAGGTCGTCACCATCATCGCCGAACACGATGTCGTGTCCGTTGCCGCCGCTCACGAAATCATCGCCCCCATGGGCGCGAATGAAGTCGCTGAAACGGGAGCCGAACAGGGCGTCGTGGTATGCACCGCCTTCCAATGTTGCCATCTGCCTCTCCTCTTCAGGTTTCTATGCACGCGTTGCTCGCACGGGGGTGCGACAATTGCGCGCCAGGAATGTGCATTGCAACAAAGAACAACGCAAGCGTCCCATGAAGAGAAAACGTCTAGTTTTGAGAAATAAATTTCTTATTTTAAGTCATAGTAATACATTGTTTCATAAATGTCGGCTTTTATAACGTAAAATTCCCGCAGTTTACTTGCAAATAACTTCAAAAATTGAAACAAACTACAATTGATATGTCGCGAGTCTATTTTCATTTCCTAGTCTTCTCTGAAGGCACGATTGAAACTCTCGGCGACGGGAGAGGTAAGGTATTCGATCGCAAGGCGTGACTTGTGGATGATCAGCACCTCCGCGGGCATGCCGGGATAGAGGCGGACATCGGGGTTTGCCTTGAAGGACGACGCGTCGATTTTGGCGCGCGCGACGAAAAACGCGGAATTTGACTTCTCATCGACCGACTGGTCCGCGGCGACATATGTGATGGCGCCTTCCATGGGCAGGCGGGAACGCTGATTATAGGCTGTCAACCGGATTTGCGTTTTGGAGCCCACGGCGATGCTGTCGATGTCACGAGGATTGACGCGCATTTCGATCAGTAGCGGCTCGTTTTCCGGAACGATCTCGAGCAGAGCCTGGCCGGGCGTGACCGCGCTGCCAGGGGTGCGCAGGAAGATGTTGCTGATGATCCCGTCCTGCGGAGAGCGGATCTCAAGACGCCGCAGCACGTCGTTTGAAGCCGTGATCTGCTCTTCGACATCCGCGAGCTCGACACGCGCCGTCGTGATTTCGCCGGCAATCGTCGACTGAAACTCGCTTTCGATCCCGGTCAGCGCAAGCTGTGCACCTGCTGCGGCCTTTTCTGCCCGGGCCCTGTCGCCGGCGAGTTCGCTCCGCTCCCGCGTAACCCCGCTGAGCCGGGCCTCGATCTCGATGAGTTGCGTGCGCGATACGGCACCTTTTTTCTCCAACGTCGCCAACGCCGACCGCTGCTCGTTGATGAGGCCGAGCTGCTGGTCGATCGCCTCGATCTGGATGCCGAGTGATTTCGCTTGTTCGAGGTACTCCTCGATGGTTTTTCTCTGGACCTCTATCCGCCCGGCCTGCATCTCGCGCCGCTTTTCGAAAAACACCGTCTCCGCCCTCATGGCGTCGTCGACGGCGACGTCCTCGGCATCGCCGAGTTCAGGTGGAAAGATGATCCGCGACATGTTGGTCTGCTCGTCCTTCAATCGCGCCAGTTTCGCGATCAGGCCGATGCGCCGGATTTGGAGTGACCGCAGGCTGGAACGGGCGCGTGTATCCTCCAACTCGATCAGGGGTTGTCCGGCGGACACCTTATCGCCCTCCTGAACCCGCAACCGGCTCATGACGCCGCCTTCGAAATGGCTGACGGTTTTTCGCTTCGAATCGACGATGACCGTGCCGCTGGCGACCGTCGCGCTGCTGAGTTCGGTCGAAAGCGCCCAGGCAAAAAAACCACCGAAGGACACCACGATCGTGGCCATCCCCGAGATGACAAGACGGCGGAGCGGCGAGCGGGTATCAAATTGGTCGAATTCCAGGTCCGCAGGGCTGACACTCAGCGGCACCGGCTGATGCGTCTGTAGACGCCGTTCGGAAAGGTCGGGGCGGGCTGCAAGGGGCTTCTTCTCCGTCATTGCGCAGCCACCTCGCGGCGTGCTTCGCCCGCGGTTGTGGCTGGAACCACGTCCGTCCGCGGCCCGAACTGCGTGATGCGGCCGTTTTCAAGCACGAGCAGTTTGTCGGCGACCTGCATGATGGCTGGCCTATGGGCGATTATAATGACGATGGCGCCGTCCTCGCGCGCGTGCTGGATCGCGCGGATAAGGGCCCGCTCGCCAATCGCATCCAGGTTTGCGTTCGGCTCGTCGAGCACGATGAGGCGAGGCCGGTTGTAGAGGCAACGTGCCAACGCTATGCGCTGCCGCTGTCCTCCCGAAAGGGTCAGGTGTCCGTCACCGACGGGCGTATCGTAGCCCAGTGGCAGGCGTCCGATCATCTCGTGGATGTCGGCCAATCGCGCCGCCTCCAGCACCTTGTATGGATCGCTGTCCGCCATCCGCCCAATGTTTTCTCGAATCGAGCCCTCCAAGAGGGAGACGGATTGCGGTAGATATCCGACCACTTGGCCGAACGAGCTGCGCTCCCAGAGATAGGTGTTGTTGCCGTCGAGGAAGACACCGCCTGACGTGGGGCGCAAGATCCCGACCAGCAGCCGGGCAAGCGTCGATTTGCCAGCCGCGGAGGGACCGACCACACCCAGGACCTCGCCCGGGGAGAGGGAGAACGAAATGCCCTTGATGATCGGCACATCCAGCCCCGGGGCTGCGTAAACCAGTTTGTCGACGACGATGTCGCCAGACGAATGCGGCGTGGGCATCGTTTGGCGAATAGCAAGGTCCGCCTTGAGGGTGGCCTCAAGGCGACGCCAGCCTGCGATCGCCAGCACCCACTGCCGCCAATTGTCGATGACCGAATCGAAAGGTATCAGGAGGCGTCCGACAAGGATGCTCGATGCCATCATTGCGCCGGGCGTGATTGCCTGCTCCAGCACCAGGAACGCTCCGGCCGCCAGGGTGATGATCTGGATGGAATAGCGGAGGCTACGGGTGATGGAAGACATCGCCTTGCTCCTGATCCCACTCGCTTCAAAGCCGTCGAGGGCTTGCATTTGCAGGGCGCGCCAACGATTCGCCAGGGCCGGCAGCATGCCCATTGCCTCGATAGCCTCGGCATGTCTGAGTGATGCGCCAATCTTCGAGATAGCTTCAACATTTGTCTGGTTCGCTTCCTTGGTGAGTTGGCGTGTCAGCATGTCCGTGATCAGGCCGCCGCAAAGGAGCAGCGCCGCGGAGACGGCCCCGATGAGGCCGAACAGCGGATGCAGAACGAAAAGGGCGCCGAGGAAGATCGGTGACCACGCCGCGTCGAGGGGCGCGGTTACCGCTGACGAGGTCAGGAAGCTTCGCAGTTCCGCGATGTCCCGAAGCGACTGGGTCGCGCGCGACAGGCCCTGGTCAACGGAGGCCTGAACGGCGGCGGCAAGAACTGGCATGTTTAAACGGCGCACGAGTGCGCCACCGATGGCTTGGAAGGAGAGGGCGCGGATGAATTCCAGAACACCGAGCACCACAAGGGCGCCGATCGCCAAAATCATGAGCATGACCAGCGTCTCCATGCTCTGACTGTTGAGGACCCTGTCATGAACTTGCAGCATGAAAATGGGCATCGTAAGTTGCAGCAAATTCAGGCACACGCTAAGCGCCGCCGCATATATTAGCCCAGACACGAATACGCGCTTCCCTTGCGCGATCAGCAAGCCTGGGTTGTTTTTCTCATTGCCTCCCAATGATTGACCCTTGCTTCTTGTCTCATTTTGAACAGTATCACGCATGGCGATTTGCCTTGAATTAACGTTGTGGCCATCTGCCGGAGGACGGAATTGGTTATAACCGGGCGGGAGTGTAGTATTGCTTCGGCCAATCTGGCATAGAAGGGCGGGGGTGTGCAAGGTCACACTAATTGTGGTCGATGGACATATTTGAAGATTACTTCAATTTTTGAAGTATTTTTCCAACACGGAGAATATAGTGAACGACGATAGTGTGCTTAATCTTTCCGATCTGAATGACGATCTGAGAATTGGAAATAGGGGGCGGGCTGTGCAAGCAGATCCCGGGCATGCTCAAGATCTCGAGTTCGGTGACCTCCGGCAGATTACGTATTTCGAGCTCGCTCGCCTCATGGAGCGGGCAAGTCGACGGTTTTCAGGCCTGATCCGCGCGGAGCTCACCAAGCTTCGTGTAGATGATGTTGGGCCGGCGCAGGCGATGATACTGCTCGCAATCGGCGATTCGGAGCTTTCGGTCGCCGAGCTTCTGGAACGTGGGCATTATGTTGGTTCCAATGTTTCCTACTATTTGAAGCAGCTTGCCGACGGCGACTACATTGATCGCGTTGCCTCCCAGCGCGACAAGCGGTCCGCACGCATCAAGCTGACGGAGAAGGGCAGGCAGCTTAGGGCAAATCTCCGCGACGCGGCGATGGCCTACGAGCGTGCGGTGAAACGTGGTGATCAGGATCAACGGATGCTTGAGACGGCCTTCCAGACGCTGCACGAGCTTGAACTGGCCTGGGCCAACGCTTCACGGTTCGGCGTCTAAGCGGTGAGTGGTGCCGCGGGACTGGCCAAGGCGGACTAGACGCGATGCATGTGGCGTTTGTTCATCGCAGGGGCTTCGGCCAGTTCGCTGCCCTGGCCGCTCAACTCGCGCAGGCGGGCAACGAGGTCAGTCTTGTCACCGAGACCATAGACCGGAAGATCCCATCCGTTCGGGTCGTTCGACATCGAACGGAACCAGGCCCGCGCGCAAATCCGCACATGGCCCGGCACATGGGTATTCCGGATCACCACGCGCGAATCGGCCATCGTGTTGCCGAAACGCTCGATGCCATGGTGCGGCAAGGGCTAGCGCCGGACGTTGTCGTCGGCCATATCGGCTGGGGCAGCATGATGTTCTTGAAAGACGTGCTGCCACAGGTGCCCGCATTGGGATATTGCGAGTTCTTCTACCGGCCGGAAGGCGCCGACATCGGGTTTTCGCCCGACGATCAGCCTGATCTGGAGACGCGCAAGAGGCTGCGCCTGCGCAACATCGCGCAGCTCTTGTCCCTCGAGGCCATTGAGGCAGGTATCAGCCCCACCCATTGGCAGAAAAGCCTGTATCCCGCCGATGCCCAGGGGCGCATTTCAGTGTGCCACGAGGGTATCGATACGGTGCGGTTTCGACCGGATCCGACAGCATCGGTGACGCTTCCGGATGGACGTGTGCTCACTGCAGGCGGGCCTCCCATTGTCACTTTCGTCGCGCGCGACCTCGAGCCGTACCGCGGATTTCCACAGGCTTTGGAGGCTGCCGCCAAGGTTGCGCGGCAATGTCGCGACGCACTCTTCGTTTTCGTCGGCGGAGATGGCGTCAGCTATGGTGTGCCCCCGCCAGGCGGTGGGGCCTGGAAGGACCATCTCCTGGAGACGCTGGATATGCCACGGGAGAATATCCTCTTCCCCGGCGTGGTGCCGCATTCCGTTTTGCGGCGGCTTTACCAGATTTCGTCCGCGCACCTCTACCTGACCTATCCATTCGTTTTGTCTTGGTCGGTGCTGGAGGCAATGGCGTGCGGAGCCCTGGTCATTGGGTCGGATACCGCTCCTGTCCAGGAAGTAATACGCGACGGCCGGAACGGCCTGTTGGTGCCATTTTTTGACACGGACGCACTTGCCAAGGCCATTCTCGACGCCCTGAAGGAGCCGGAACGCTATTTCGGGATGCGCGCAGCCGCGCGCCGGACGGTCGAAAATCGCTTCCGGCTGACGGACTGCCTCGATCGGCAATGGGATATTCTCGAAGGGTTGATCGGAAAATCGTTTATCCGTCGCTCATGAATGAAAGTAATCGATTATTACTTTGATTGTTGAAGTATATCTGAAGTTATTTTCTTAAAAGTTGTCGATTTTTATTATTGTGCACCGCAATCGTAGTTGTTAGATTCTTGCTCGTGACGCCGCGATGATTTGAGAAAGAAACTGATTGTCTGGCGTCTCTGGTTTTTGTTCCGAAACAATTCTTCAGAGGCCGAAAGTGCGAGAGTTGATGTCCTCCGGCATTGGAAAACGACTGGCGACGAGAAAGCTGATAGCGGCATCGGATCGGGATCGGTCATGCTTCGAAGGCAGCGATATCGAGCATCTGATCGTTCACCTCGAGAATGGCCACTCTTCAGCGACATTGCGAAATGCATTTCCATTGATCGCCGTCGCCTTTTCCGACGATGGCGAGGCGGATCTGCAGGAGCGTCTGGCGCTGCTTGGATCGCTGGCGACGGTCCCCGCGGTTCCCCTCCAGCGGCTTGATCCCGTCAACAAGTCGGACAGTTTCGCGCTTCTGCGGGCGCTGGCCGAGGGTGGCGTCGGCCGGCTCGCCCAGTACAGCGCCTCGATCACCTCGGAGCTTGCGATCCTGCGCCGGGAGCGCGAAACGCTGCTGGAAAACTACCGGGCCCTTGAAGATGCGTTTCAGGCGCGAAACTGGGAGCCGGTTTCCGAGATCTTCTCCCACGATCCCTATGCCGATCCAAAGGACGACGGGATCGGGCAGCTGCTTGCCACCGCCTTTGTCGAGCAGCTGCTGCCGGTATCCAGCCTTGCCGTGGCTGGTTTTGCTCTTCACCTGCATTCGGTGCCCAGGGTCAGTGGAGAGCTCGTCGTCGCACTGAGCTACCTCGAAAGCGGCGAGGGGGTGGCCGAGTGGACCGTACCCTATGCGCAACTCGTGCCGAACTGGAATTTCTTCTCGTTGCCCCGTGCCTGCGGAGGGGCGGCGCGCACGCTTCGGCTGCGAATCTCCGCGACCGGACCCGAGACCGTCGGCGTTTCGCTCGGCTATCCGATCGCCGGCGAGCGCTATTCGGCGCGGTCGGAACTTCCGCATCCGGATCTCGACCTGCGCCCGCTGGCGTTCAAGGTGTTTACGGGACTGCCCGGCGTCAAGCCCGCCAACGCATTCAACATGATTGCGCCGAGCAATCTGCTAGAAGGTCAGTTCATCGTCGATTATCGTTTGCCGGTCGACACATTGAGCCAGATCGCGGACGTTTCGGTCACGCCCATCGTCCCGGAATTTCAGACCGTGCGCTTCCTTGAGCATGAGCATGCGATCGTCTGCCACCCGTTGGCGAGCGGCATATCCGCGGGCGCGGTCAGTCGCGCCGTCGAGCCCGGAACGATATCCTTCTCGGCAAGCGCCGTCATTGATCATCCTCAAGGTCAGCCCGCGGCGGTCGGCTTCCTGCTCGCCCCGGCGAATTCGAATGCGCGTTCCGAAGTGGCCGAGCTCGCGCGAAAGGGCGCGGCCAGGCCATCAGCATTCTTCAGCGGATGGCGCGAAGTCACGTCAAATCAGGTCGTCAACATCAACATCCAGCTGGAGCAGCCGGTCCGCGGCCCGATGGATCTGATGATCCTCAGCCGCGCAGTGACGGATTCGGTCGATTTCTCCTGGCTCAAGGTGTCCGGCTTCAGGCTGGTCAAGCAATCGACGGAAGCCGCCGATGTCCGGTAACAGGGAGCTCCCCGAACTGATCGCCGTGGCTATGCCCCTCTATGGTCACGCGGCACTCGCCCTGGAGGCGATCGAGTCCGTCCTTGCCTCGAATCTGAGTAGCTGCCGGGTCGTCATTGTCATCTCGGTCGACGGCGATCCGCGGCATGAGACGTTCGACCAACTATTGCTCTATGCCGCTGCCCATCCTTCCGTCCATGTCGTGATCGGCCAGAACGCCGGTCCGGGCGGCGCACGCAATCGCGCCATCGAATACGTTCTCGAGTGTTTTCCCGAGGCGAAGGCCGTCTATTTCCTGGATGCCGACAATCGCGTCCTTCCCGGCACCATCCAGACGCTTTACCGGCAGCTCCAAGCCAGTGGTTGCGGGTGGGTCTACACCAATATCGACACGTTTTCCGTCAGCTGGCGCGCCCACTACGGCAACCGCTATTCGCGGTTGGTCCACTGTATAACCGACAATATCTGCGACACGGGATCGATGATCTCGATCGACGTTTTCCAGTCGGGCGTCCGCTTCAACGACGACAGGCAGAACGGCTTCGAGGATTGGGAGTTCTGGCTGTCCTGCATCGAGCATGGCTTCGTCGGCACGCCCTGCCATGACACGGTCTTCGAATACAGGCTGCGGGCGGAGAGCCGCTTCAAGGAGGCGAACCGAGACCGCGCCACGTCGGTGAGCTTCCTGCGCAAGCGCCACAAATCACTATTCCAACGACCGATGCTGGTGGATTTCGAGCATGAGGAGTGCCCGCGCTACCTGTTTGCGCGAACGGAAGATACTGCGATCTCCTTCTTCACCGATCCCACCAAGCCACCGGCGATGCTTCGCCTCGACGACATCATCCGGGCGTTCTGGGCCAACATCGGCGAACCCGACAATGAACACTTCCCGCCATTCATGGTCGCCGGAAGCGGCGCGGCGCTCGACCTGCTGCGGCGTTCGCGCATGCTGCCGAATGTGCTTGCCCATCTTGAGCGCCTGAGCGAAAGCAGCAACGTCGTCTTCGTCCAACTTGCCAACGATGCCGCCCAGCGCAAGATCGAGCCGATCGTTCATGAAGCGGGCGCAGAACGGATCGGCCCCGCCGATCTCATCTTCCTTTCGACCCGGCTCATCCAAGACGTGGTCCAGAACAACGCGGTGGACTGGTTCGCTTCGATTGGCAGCCAGCAAGTATGGCCGACATCGACTGTACTGAAAGTGCGCTTCCCGTTTCCAAGAAGCCTCCCGCGCCGGTCTCTCATCACGCCTCAGCAGGTGATGATCAATTGCGTCAACGCGATTGCCGCGAGCCCCCTGCGTGAGACGGCGGGCAGGCGGTGGACCTGGCGCCCGGCACGGCTCGTGCCCTACGCCGATCTGCACAAGGCGCTGCGCAAGGAAGTTGGGGGATCACCGGTTCTGCCGCTCGGGCACAGCGAAGGCAAGCGGACCGTAGCACTGCTCGTGCCGAACGCCTCCTTCGGCGGGGCCGAGAAAGTCGTCTACGCGGCAGGCCGGGAATTGAAGGCGGCGGGTTACGAAACCCATCTCTTCGTGCTCGGCACGTCCCGGATGGATGTGATCGATGAGTTCGATTCCAGCTTCGACTACATTCACTTCTGGGACGCGGGAATTCCGGCCTGGGGAGGGTCGGGTTCCTTCCTGGGGCAGGACTTTATCGCCGAGGGGCATTCGGTCGATTGGGAGGCGCTGAAGGGACAGCTTTCCGGGTTCGACCTGGTCATCAACAATCACGTGATGGCCGTCCATCCCCTCATCGCACGACTGCGCGCCGAAGGCACGCGCACCGCCTGCTATCTTCACGTTGTCGACAATACGGCCTTCAAGAGGCCCGCCGGGCAGCCCTTCGCAGCGATTGCTCACGAACATTGCTACGATGCCTTCCTGACCTGCTCCGAACAGCTCAAGATCTATCTGCACAGCTACGGCGTCCCGCATGAGAAAGTTTTCGCCGTTGCCAATGGGGCGAGTTTCACGGTGCCGCCCAAAGCCCTGGCGGAGGTTCTGGCGGTCAGGCGCATCGAGCGCAAGGACGACCGGTTGCGGCTTCTCTACATGGGGCGGCTCGATCAGCAGAAGGGCATCGATCGACTGGCGTCGACGCTCGCGGAACTGCGGGCCTCCAACGTCTCCTTCGACGCCCGGGCCATTGGAGGGGAAATCCTTGCCGATTCCAGCTTGTCTTGGAGCGAACGATTGAAGGACCTCGGCGTCGACGTGCGTCCGCCCGTCTTCGCCAGCAAGGATCTGATCAAGGCGCTGGGCTGGGCCGACATTCTCGTCATGCCGTCACGCTGGGAGGGCGCGCCGCTGATGATCGCCGAGGCGCAACAGCTCGGCTGCGTGCCAATCGCGACTGCGGTCGGAGCCGTGGACGAACTCATTTCCGACGGCGAGGACGGCATACTCGTCAACGCGGCTTCCGATCCTCAGGTGGTGAGGGAGATGGCGCGGATCATCGAAGAGGTCGCGCACAATCGCGAGAGGCTCGCGCCGCTCATGGAGGGCTGCCTGCGGACTGCAGCGCGCCGGTCATGGGCTTCCTCCTTCTCGGACTTCATCGCGTGGAGCGATCGCTATGTGAATAACTCATCACTGTCCCGCGCCGCAGTCTTTCGCGAGCCGCCAGTGACAAATCCCGTGGTTGCGGCGATCGGCTGATTGCCGGGCCGCCCCCTGAAACAGAAAGGTCTAGTCGAATGCGTCCACGAATTCTCGTGACGGGTATTCCTGGTCACTACACGCGCCTTGCCAATGGCGCCCATGGCTTGTCCGTCTCCTATGCAGAGCGGCAGAAGCAGCCGGAATCGAAAGAGGATTTCCTGCAGGAGCTGCGCAACATCAGCAACACCGGCAACTACCTCATCGGTGAGGGCGCCCTGCGCGCACTTGCGCCGCATGCGAAGCAAGTCCCCTTCTGGCATCTCTACAATTTGAGCAAGAGCGGCGGCGGGTTCGACGAGTTCAACGCCAACTTCGACATCTGCGTCTTTACCTGCGCTAACCTGTTGCGCAAGGGGCTCTCCGCGGACGCCGAGGCGGAGGTCCTCAGCCGGCTCAACATGCCGATCGTCATGTTGGGCATTGGCCTGCAAAACCGCAAGGACCTGGAGAACAATCTTCCTGAAGGAACCAAGCGGCTCCTAGCCATCCTGAAGGAGCGGGAGCACTACTTCCTGACGCGCGGCTACGAGTCGGCCGGCTTCCTGAAGGACCAGGGCTTCTCCTTCGTGCGCCCGACCGGCTGCCCTTCCGTCTATTTCATGCCGGACAACATGCGCCGGTCCATGACGAAGCTGTCGAGCGTAAAGATCGGCAAGGCGCGGACGATCTTTTCAGGTTACCTCGGCGGCAATCAGGATGCGATCCTCGACGCCAATGCGCTGGCCCCACAGGACACAGTTCCGCAATACGTCGTTCAGGACGAGTTTCTCCACTTCGACATGGGGGTGGAGCCCAACGAAGAGGGTCGCGTCTATGATTCCGCATCGGGCCTGATGATCGGTGATCTGGCGTACCCCGGCACGGAGCGGGAGAAGCAGCGGTTCGAGGTTCGTACTTTCTACGACACCAACCAGTGGCGCGCCTGGGCCTCGTCGATGGACTTCAATCTCGGCCGTCGTTTCCACGGATCGATCATCGCCATGCAGGCGGCGGTGCCGAGCCTGATGGTGGCGGTGGACGACCGCATGCGTGAGATGCTCGGCTTCACCGGCCTGCCCGCCGTCGACATCAACGAGATCGACAAGGCGGAGAACCGCGCCGAGTTCGTGGCCGATCATCTGGCAAAGCTCAACACGAGCGAACTTGTCGACCGGTACTCCGACCGCGAACGCGCCTTCCGCACCACGCTACGTGAAATCGGCATCGGACACTAGCGGCCCCAGGGCCATCTCTTTTCGGTTCAGAGGACAGCTATGCGTATCTTGCTTACGGGAATCCCATCCTACCTGCAGCGGACGATTGCGGACGTCTCCGGCACGACCGTCATCCATCGGCCCTATTTCGACGAGGCCAGGACCAGGAAAGGCCTGATCTCGCAGGTCAGGAAGATCGCCAACACCGGCAATTACCTGATCGGCGAAGGCGCGGCCGAAAGCCTGCGCGGCCATGACGTCACCTATCTGCCGTTCTGGCATCTCGTCAACAATCGGGATTCGAACGAGCTCTACGAACGCGTGAACCGCGAATTCGACTTGTGCGTTTTCGCCTCCGCCAATCTCCTGCGGCCCGGTTATTCCGCCGATCTCGAAGCGGAGATCTTCGCCAAGCTGAAGATGCCGGTCGTGGTGATGGGCATCGGCATTCAGCGCAAGGAGGGCCTCAAGGAGCAGCTGCCGGCTGGCACGCTAAAGTTCCTGGAGGTCTTGAGAAACAAGGAAAGCTTCTTCCTCACGCGGGGCTATTTCACCGCCGAGTTCCTGAGAGAGCAGGGAATGAAGTTCGTCAAGCCAACCGGCTGCCCGTCGCTCTACTTCTCGCCGAACGACATGAAGCGCTCGCTCTCGGCGCTTGCCAATCCGGGACTGTCTGAAGCCCAGAAGATCGCCTTCGGCGGCTATCTCGGCAGCGTTGCCGATACGATCGTCGATGCCCACGCGCTTCTCAAACCCGACAGCGTCGCAAGCTATGTCGTCCAGGACGAAGTGGTTGCCTACAATCTCTCTCTGACCGGCGACGACAACGACATCGTCTATGACCGGGCGAGCGGGCGTATCACCGGGGGGACCGAATACAAGCATTCGGAGAAATGGCAGCGGAAACACGAGCTGCTGGTCTATTTCGACACGAACCAGTGGCGAACCGCGATGTCCGCGCGCGATCTCTGCTTCGGTCGTCGTTTCCACGGCTGCATTATCGGCATGCAGGCCGGCACGCCCGCGCTTATGATCGCGGTCGATGACCGAATGCGGGAAATGCTGGAGTTCATCGGCTTCCCCTATATCGAGGCGGCCACTTGGAACAGGGAGGTGGACAAGCGCGCTTATCTCGCCAATTTCCTCGGCAAGATCGACACGCAGGCCGTGATTGACCGCTATTCCGCCTGCGAGGCGAATTTCCGAAATGCTCTGGGGCAGATCGGACTTTGAGCAGATGACGGCGAGGCTGCGATTGCGCGCGCTACTCGCTTGCGCGCTGGCAGCGCTCTGGGCGTTGGCCCCGGCGCGGCCGGCGGACGCAGACGGTGTGCTCGCCGATCGCATCGGCATTAACCGGGTAAACCTTGCCTGGCTTTCCCGCGCCGATCAGGAGCGGGTGCTGAAGGAGATAGCGGCAAGCGGCATCACCCATGTCCGACTTTCACTGTCGAGACCGGTGGGCAAAAGCATCGAAGCGCTCGAAATTGCGGATCGGCTCGGGCTGAAGATCCTCCTCGAGATCCAGCTCGGGAACAAGGACTACTATCCGCCGGAGACGCGCCCTCGGACCGGTTTCGGCCGCGTCTGGGACGTTCAACGGCTTTCGGATCTCGACCTCGATCTTTACCGTGCGCACCTGCGCGCGGCGCTTCGCCGTATCGACGGCATGGGCATCCGCGTCGACGCCGTCGAGCCCGGAAACGAGATAAATTACAGCGCCTACAATGGCGACCTCGTGGTCTACGAAAAGCCTGGGCGGCGCACGCCGCGCAGGGTTTCGGAAGTCGCAAATCGCTCGGCGTTCGAGCGCGGCCTCGACGCCTATATCGGCACCGTCCGCGTCACCCGGGAAGAATTGCGGGCGACGGTCCACAGCGGCGACGCGCTTCTGATTTCAGCCGGGCTTTCCGATGCCGGCACTGCCGAGGCAGATCGCCGTGGCATGGAACGGCTCGATCCCTCGGCGATTATTTCGCTCCTGCGGGGGCGGGGGATCGACGCGCTGGTCGATGGCTACGGCATCCATGTCTACCCAGGGCGCAAACGTGACGCGGCGCTTGCGCGCTACGTGACGACGGTCCTCGATTTTTGCCAGCCCGAAGGGCAGGGCAGGCCGTGCTGGGTGACCGAATGGGGCATTGCCAACACCGCGCTGTCCTGCCCGCTCGACGACCGTGAGCGGGAAGAGGCGGTCCGTGCCGTGCGCCGCGCCTTCTCTGAGATGATGGAGGAAGGGAGGCTGGAAGCAGCCTTCTACTACGACTGGGACACGCAACCGGTCTACAGCGTTTGGCGCTGCGGCGTCTTAAGCCCAGCCGGAGTCGCGGCCACCGAAACGAATACCGGCGGTGGGGTGGCAAGAGGATCGCCGTAGCCGGGAACCGGGCCAAGTCGCCCTCGCTTTGATGGAACGGGCACGCGCGTTGCCCCACCTCGAGCTACTTACCTTGCGACGCCCAGAGCTTGATCTGGCCCGGTCCGAGACCAGCCTGCCGGCGTCTATGGGATCAACGCGGTTGGCGCCAGGGCAGTCGCCGAGGCGGCGAACCGTCTCGCCCAAAACCCCGCGGCGCGCTGTCGACAGACTGTAAACCCGAATATGCCCGGCGGCCCGAAAGCCCTCTCACGAAAACAACTCCCGGAAAAGCAGGGGGCCGGCCTCTTCCTCCGCGAGGGCCGCGCTGTTGGCAG